>JBCDAZ010000026.1:0-51174 GCA_039184655.1 Pseudomonadota bacterium
ACAAAGCGCGCCGCAATCTCCTCGCCTGCATCGAGGGCTTCTACACGCCTCGCCGTCTGCATGCCGCGATAGACTGCCGAACACCGGCCGACATGAAGCGCATCGCGGCCTGACCCCGTCCACCGTCTCGCCGCAAGGGTCGGGGGAGGCTAAGGGCCAATCTGACAAGTTCATGTGGTGGGCCGGCGCGTGGCCTGGGCGACAGGGGCGTCCCAACCAGCACGGGCGTCCCAACCAGCACGGGCGTCCCAACCAGCACGTCCGCCGGGTCCGGCTGCGGCTTGCGCGAGTATTGCGTCGCCTCAGCGCCACCTGGTCCGGCCCCACCTTGCCTTGTCCCGCCCTATCCTGTCTTGGTTTGTCTTTTCTTGTCTAACTCCGTCTCGTCCCCGCTGCGCCCGCTTCATCCGCCTGCGTAGAGTTTATCGGCCTCCGGGTCGATCATCTGGCGCAACCGCTCGGCCCCTTTGCGGGCAAAGCGTAGGATCATCGCGCGGCGCCGCGCTGCGGCAAGCTTTTGTTCGGGCGCTGCGCGCAGGATCTCGGCCCCCCAGGCGTCGGCCCGGATCAACCCGCTATCCTGGGGCAGCAAGCCCAGCGGAAAATCGGCATCCACAGCCCAGAAGAACCGGTCGCACCAGGCGCGATAGCCGCTCCATTTCCGGTCGGCTCGAAAATCCGCCGGACCCGATTTGCACTCCACGATCCAGATCTCGCCGGCCGGGCCGAGCGCGCAGATATCCGCGCGCAGACCGCGCGTCGGTACAAATTCGGTAATCGGCGCAAAGCCCATGCTAAGCAGCATACGGGCCGTCCCCCGTGCGATCAGACCGCCTTGTGTCAGATGCGCCACCATGGCGCAGATGAGAACATCCCAAGAACACGTCTGTCAAGCCGAGCGGCCCTTCAAAACCCTTGCATCGCGCGCTACATCTGCGGGTGGCGGGTTCTGTCCTTCCCGTTTGGGGCAAATTTCCCGGTGGCCTATTTATGCTCGAGGGAGCTGGCTCTGTGACTGGTCCTGGCCTATCGCACCTGGCGCCCACCTGGTTTACCAGGCTCTCGAGGATCTTCTCCCGACGGTCGCGACGGGCCCGCCGCCCGGCCTGGCAGGTTCGATGAGCGGCGCGGCGCTGGCAGCGCGTAAGGCTGTGCTGCGAAAGGCGGCCTATGCGCGGCGCAAGCAAGCCCATACCGAAGCGGACCATGCCGGGCCCGCAGCGACGGCGCGGCTTGTGTCCTTGCTGCGCAGTCGCTCGGATCTGGGCATCGTGGCCGGCTATCTGCCGATCCGGACCGAGATCGATCCGCGCCCGGCCATGACGGCGCTGTCCGAAGACGGCCGCAAGATTTGCGTGCCGATCGTGGAGGGGCGGGCGCAGCCTTTGGGGTTTCGCCGCTGGACGCCGGGGGCCGCGCTGCAGGAAGGCGCGTTCGGCGCTATGGTCCCGCTTGCGGGTGAGGCTTGCGTCCCGACAACGCTCATCGTGCCGTTGCTGGCCTTCGATGCGGGTTGCGGCCGGCTGGGCTATGGCGGCGGGTATTATGATCGCACGCTGGCCACGCTTGCCCGCAACGGGCCGGTCTTTTCGGTGGGCTTTGCCTATGCGGCGCAGGAAGTCGACGCGTTGCCGCTTGCCGCCACCGATATCCGTCTCGACGCGGTGGTGACCGATGCGGGGGTCAGGGGGGCGGCCTAAGATCGCGTGCACTGACGCGGCCAAGCCCAAAACCGCGTCGACCAAAGGGCGGAAAAGCGGGAAAGCCGTGCCGAGAAGCAAACGCGCTTCGCTCAGGATAAGGACGGCAAGGCGTTGCCGGGCGAGATTTGGATGCCGCCGGCCCGATAGGGTCTCGCCCATCGCCTGGGCGGTTTTGACCCGCGGCGTTTGGCTCGATCGCGTATCGTGGCGCGTCGCAATTTGGGTCTTCCGCCCTCAGAACGCCCCTAAGGCAGGCGCTCGGAAAACGATGCGCGGCCGGATGGGCGGGGTGCGGGTCAACGCGGCCCTCAATAGAGTCCGCAACAGGCCTGTCGCCCCGCGCGCCACGCAGCCCTTGCGAAATCCGCGGCTTGTCGCGCGGCAACGGGGACGATAAGGCGGGCAGATGCGACTTCTCTTTCTCGGAGACGTGGTCGGACGCGCCGGTCGCACGGCCATTTCTGCGCAACTGCCGCGTCTAAAGCGCGACTGGCGGCTGGACTTCGCTGTGGTCAATGGCGAGAACGCCACTGCAGGTGCCGGTCTCAGCCCCGATCACGCCAAGGGTCTGCTGGCGGCTGGGGCCGATTGCGTCACCTTGGGCGACCATGCCTTCGATCAGCGCGAGATGCTGGGGTTTATCGAAACCGAGCCACGCATCCTGCGCCCGATCAATTTTGCACCGCGCGCGCCCGGCGCGGGGATCCGGGTTTTCGAGGCGTCGCAGGGTCGCCGGGTGCTGGTGGCGCAGGTTCTGGGACGGGTTTTTATGAACCGGCCCTTCGACGATCCGTTTTCCGCCCTCGAAACGGCGCTGGCCCGCTACACATTGGGACACACGCATCAGGCTGCGATTGTCGACATCCATGCCGAGGCGACGTCCGAGAAAATGGCGCTGGGCTATTGGTGCGCGGGCAAAGTCAGCTTGGCGGCCGGGACCCACACCCATGTGCCCACATCCGATACCATGCTGATCAAAGACGCCACCGCCTATCAGACCGATGCCGGCATGTGCGGCGTTTATGACAGTGTGATCGGCATGGACCGGGTCGAGCCGATGCGCCGTTTTGTGACGGGTATGCCGGGCGGCCGCTTCACCCCCGCTGACGGGCAGGCGACGCTTTCCGGGGTTTTTGTGGAGACCGACGATACGACGGGTGCGGCGGTTTCGTGCAGCCCGGTCCGGATCGGCGGCAGCCTTTCTGCGGCCGGTCCGGAATGACTGCCGGCCTGCCGTTGCCGGCGCCGCGGCTTCGGGGCCGTCGGCATCTCGCCGCACTTGCCATGCTGCTGGCCGTCGGCACCGCCTGGGGCGTCGGTACGCCGCTTTGGAAGATCGCGGCGGAAACCGGTCACGACCCGCTGGGATTGACGATCTGGCAGATCGCAGCCGGTCTCTTGGTGCTTGTCCCGCTTTGCGCACTACGCCGCGTCGGCCTGCCGCTGGGCCCGGCTTATCTGCGCTACTATGCCGGGCTCGCCCTGATCGGGGTGCTTTTGCCCACAACGCTCTTTTACATCGCCTTGCGCGAGATCTCGGCCGGTGTCGGCGCCATCATCGTCGCGACAGTCCCGATGCTGACGCTGCTGATGGCAACGGCGCTGGGGCTCGACCGGCCGACGCCGCGCCGACTTGCCGGTGTCGGCATGGGCTTTGTGGCCGTCTTGCTGATCCTTTCGCCCGACAGCCTGCCATCCGCGGGCTCCGCGCCCTATCTTCTGCTCGCCCTGCTGGCATCGGCCAGCTACGCCGCGGAGGGCAACTGGATCTCGTTGCGCGCCCCGCAAGGGCTTGATCCGGTGGCAACGCTGCTCGGCGCGTCGCTGGTCGCACTCCTGATCGCACTGCCGCTTGGGGCGCTGAGCGGTCATATCGTCTCGCCGTTTCGGCCCTGGGGCCCCGGCGAATGGGCATTGAACGCCGTCGCCGCAATCAGTGCGTTGGCATATTCCGGCTATATCTGGCTGGTCGGTCGGACAGGACCCGTCTTTGCTGCGCAGGTCGGCTATGTCGTCACGCTTTGCGGCGTTTTCTGGTCGATGCTGGTTTTGGATGAGCGCTATACCGGCGCGGTCTGGGCGGCCCTTTTTACGATGCTGGCCGGTCTGGCCTTGGTTCGACCGCGAAACAGGCAGCACGACCCGGCGCACCGGTGAGCGGTCAGCGCGCCCTGGCTTACGTGCCCCGGCTTGTGCGCCCCGGCTTGCGCGCCCCGACTAGCGCGCCGCTTTTGCGTGCCTCGACTTGCGCGCCCGGCGCTACCCGCCCCGTTTGCGCGCGCGGCGGCTTGTCTTTTGCCACCTGATCGGCGCAAGCTTTCGCGATGACAGGGCAGGATCTGCACAACCGCATGCGGGGCTGATGGCCGACTATCTCGCGTTGCACTGGCAGGCGCTGCTGACGCTGGCCGTTCTTCTGGCGATGTTCGCGATGTTCGTCGCCGAGCGGTACCCTACCGAGGTGGTGGCGATTGCCGGCGCCGCTTTCCTGGCTGCGGTGGGGGTGCTCGACCCGCAGGCCGCCCTGACCGGCTTTGCCAACCCTGCCCCTTGGACGATCGCAGCGATGTTCATCCTGTCGGGGGGGTTGGTGCGCACCGGTGCACTGAACAGTTTTACCCGCTATGTCGCTGCGCGCGCCGAAGGCAACAGCGTCGCCGTGATTGCGGTTTTTGCCGCCTTTGTGATCGTTGCATCGGCCTTCATGAACAACACGCCGGTGGTCGTTATGCTAATCCCTGTCGCGGTTCGGCTTGCCGAAACGCTGGGTACCACGACCTCCAAGCTTCTCATCCCGCTCTCTTACGTCACGATTCTGGGCGGCATGTGCACGCTGATCGGCACCTCGACCAATCTGATCGTCGACGGGATGCTGCGGGCCCAGGGTCTGCCCGGCTTCGGACTTTTCGCGATCACGCCGATCGGCATCCTGCTTGCGCTGGCTGGGATTCTTTATCTGGCTCTGGCGGCGCCGCGCATGTTGCCCGATCGGGCCGGTATGGCGGGGTTCCTGCAGGGCAAGAAGAGCCTAAAATTCTTTACCGAGGTGGCGGTGCCCGAAGGCTCGCCTCTCGCTGGTCGCGGCGTTTTCGAGGTCGATCTCTTCAAGCGCGACGGCATGCGCGTGATCGACGTTCTGCGCGGCGACGAATCGCTGCGGCGGGAATTTCCCGATGTCCGCCTGGCCGAGGGCGACCGGGTGGTCCTGCGCACCGGCGTGGACGAGTTGCTGGGCTTGAAGGAAAGCCGCGCGCTGAACACTGTCGACACACTCTCCTCCCGCAAGACGGTCACCGTGGAGGCCCTGATCGGGCCGGGCTGCCGGCTGGTGGGCCGCGCGCTGGGCAAGCTGCGGCTGCGGCGGCGCTATGGCGTTTATCCGCTGGCGGTACATCGGCGCAATCAGAACATTGCAGGGATGGGGCGGCAGCTGGACGATGTCGTTGTCCGTGTCGGCGATACGCTTTTGCTAGAAGGGGCCGAAGAGGATATCCGGCGCTTGGCTGCGGATGTCGATCTGGTCGACATCGCCCAGCCGAGTGAACGCGCCTATCGCCGCCGGCACGCCCCGATCGTGCTTGCGGTGCTGGCCGGGGTAGTTCTGGTATCCGCGCTCAACCTCATGCCGCTTTTTGCCAGCGCGGCTATTGGGGTGGCGGTGATCCTGCTGACCCGCTGCATCGATGCCGAGGAGGCGTTTGACTTCGTCAACGGCCGGCTGCTGGCGCTGATCCTGGCGATGCTGGCGGTGGGCTCGGCGCTGCAAAGCTCGGGCGCAGCGGCGCTGGTTGCCCAAACCGTGGCACCGCTTTTGATCGGCCAGCCCGACTGGCTGATTATCCTGTCGGTCTTCCTGGTGACCTCGGCGCTGACCGAAACCGTTTCCAACAACGCCGTGGCGGTGGCGATGACGCCGGTCGCGCTGGGGCTGGCGCCTGCGCTTGGGGTCAGCCATCTGCCCCTGGTCATTGCGGTAATGCTTGCCGCCTCCTGCGCCTTTGCCACGCCCATCGGCTATCAGACCAACACGCTGGTCTACGGCCCGGGCGGGTATCGCTTTACCGATTTCCTCAAGATCGGCCTGCCGCTGAATATCGGCGTGGGCGGGCTTTCAAGCGTGCTGATCCCCTATTTCTGGCCGCTTTCAGGCGGGTAGGACGCGCGGGCGGCGCTTGAAGACCGCAGTGCCGCTCGCTTATAACGCGCCTTCGTTTCGCGATCATGGGGAGACCGCCATGGCCGGGCATTCCAAATGGGCCAATATCCAGCACCGCAAGGGCCGCCAGGACGCTGCGCGCTCGAAGCTCTTTTCCAAGCTTGCCAAAGAAATCACGGTCGCTGCCAAAATGGGCGATCCCGATCCCGAAAAGAACCCGCGGCTGCGGCTTGCGGTCAAAGAGGCCAAGGCAAGCTCGGTGCCCAAAGACGTCATCGAGCGCGCGATCAAGAAGTCACTGGGCGGCGATGCGGAGAGCTATGACGAAATCCGCTATGAAGGCTACGGGCCGGGCGGCATTGCCGTGATTGTGGAAGCGATGACCGACAATCGCAACCGCACCGCCTCGAACATACGCTCGATTTTCGGCAAAAGTGGCGGCAATCTGGCCGAGACCGGAGCGGTCAGTTTCATGTTCGACCGCAAAGGGCAGATCCTCTATCCGGGGACGGCCGTCTCGGAAGATGCAATGATGGAGGCCGCCATCGAGGCAGGCGCCGAAGATGTCGAAAGCCTCGACGATGCACAGATAGCCTGGTGCGCCTATGAGGATCTCAACGATGTGTCCACCGCGCTTGAGGCGGTTTTGGGCGAGGCGATTTCGACCAAGATCGTGTGGAGACCGCAGACGCTGATCGAGCTTGACGTCGAGACCGCGCAAAAATTGCTGCGGCTTTTGGAGACGCTGGAGGATGACGACGACGTCCAGAGCGTCACGGCGAATGCCGATTTACCCGATGCCGCGTTTGCCGAGGCCTGACAGGCAAGCGCGGTTTTTCGCGCAATTTGCCCAGCCGTCTTCGCCCCGGCGGACCCGCACGATGGCGCGCCGCAATCCCCCAAAACTGCGAGTGGTCAGGACCCTGCCGACGCGTCATCTTCTTGGGGCTGCTTAGCACCACCAACTGGAAACCGGCCTCACTCCCCTCTAGGCCGGTTTCCTACATTTTGGGGGTGCCGAACGCGTCCGACACCGAAACGCCAAGACCGTGCGGCACGGCCTTCGCGTTCGCGCGTTTCGCGCAAATCGTCCGCCGCCCGGTCATTCGAGCCCCGGCATAAAGGGGATATCGGTGTCGTCGGGACGGGCTCCGGCGGCAGTAAGCATCGCATGGACCTGGCCGCGGTGATGGGTTTGGTGATTGAAAAACTGCATCACCAGAAGCGGAACGGGACGGCTTAGCTCGCGCCCGATCGCGCCGGAAAACCAGCGGCAGACACCCGACAGCGCCTCGGTGTCGAGCGCTGCGGTCCAGGCGTCGATCTGCCCGTCGATCGTTACCCGGTCTGCAAGCAGGGTCTGCCAAGCCGTCGCCGCGCCGAGCGAGGCTTCGATGCCTGCGCCAGCCGGTCTGGGCGCGCCGGCCAGCCGGTGCAACCATATCCGGTCGCCCCACTGCAGATGGCTCAGGGTTGCATGGATCGAGCCGAAAAAGGCGCCGCGATCCGCACGCCGGGCCGCGTCGGACAAGCCGTCGGCCGCGGCATAAAGGCTTTCGTTTTGCCAGCGGTTATAGCGCGCCATCAGCTGCGCATAGGCGGGTGTTATCATGATCGCCTCCTTTTCAGGGTCGGCATGCGCTCTCGGGCTACATGCTTGGGTCCCCAAGGGATGTGCTTGGGGCCCAAGGGACGCACGGGAAATTGCTGGGCCGAATAAATCTCACTAAGGCGCCGAAAGGGCGAAGCCAGCATCCCGCAAGAGCCATACCCGCATCCCGGATGGGCCGCATGCGGGCCCGTCCCGTCCAGATCCGGTTCAGGCCCCGCGCAAGCGCGCGAACCAGCCCTTTTTTCGCGTACCGCCGGCATCGTCGGCCTGGCCCGATGCGGGTTTATCGCCCGTTGCGCCCGTCTCGCCCGTTGCGCCCGTCTCGCCCGTCTTTCCCGTTTCCGGCGCGGCGTTTTCGGCTGTATCGTCGAGTTCAAGTGCGGCCTTGAACCGGTCGAAGAACTGATCGGCCATTTTTTTGGCAAAGCCGTCGATAATCCGGCTGCCCAGCTGGGCGAGCTTGCCGCCGATCTTTGCATCGACATTATAGTTCAGCGTCGTCCCGCCTCCCGCGCTATCGGTAAGCGCGACATCCGCGCCACCTTTGGCAAAACCCGCAGCTCCGCCTTTGCCCTCGCCGGAGATGGTATAGCTTTGCCCCGGCACGACATTGCTGAGGGTGACGGCACCTTTGAAGGTTGCCTTCACAGGCCCGACCTTCTGGGTAACGACCGCCTCAAAACCTGTCTCGGCGCTGCCTGTCATACTGTCGCAGCCCGGTATACAGGCTTTCAGAACCTCTGGATCGTTCAGCGCCGCCCACACCATTGTGCGCTCTGCAGCGATCTCGCGGCTGCCCTTCAACTCCATGTCCGGTCTCCCGCTCGCTCTCGTGGTCCTGCTCGGCCTCCTGTAACACCGCCGCGCCTGCAATTGCCGCGTTGGGGTCGCCCTCTCCGATCACCCGGCGCCCGGGCCGGCAGTGATGCGTTTGCAAGGGCTGTTCTGAGGGCACAACACCGGGTAGGATAACGATATGGAGCGGGACCTTAAAGAAGAGCGTGGCCGTACAGGCCTGTCCGGTGTCGACGCTGGCATTTTGGACGGCCCGGGCGAGACCGTCAAGCCGGTCGCGCGGCTAGCCAGCGGCCTTACGCTGTCGGAGACGCTGCAGGTTGATGGGATCGAGGCTGCGGCGCTGATCGAGGCGCTTTGCAAAGAGGTCTGCCGCGGCGCCCTCGTCCGCGCCACCCCCAGGGGCTGGGCGCTCGACTGGCCCGAGATACCCGGCATGCAGCCGCTTTGGAGCTTTGCAGGCCCGTTGGCAAAGCGCGGTCCGGGCGTCTCGATGCCGACCGACGAGCAGGCGGCCGCAGCACTGCGGTTCCTCGATGCGACCGCGCTCGGCTTGGGTTTGGGCCGGGGGCATGTGCTGCCGATCTTCGAGAATCCGATTCGGCGGGTGCTCGAATTGCAGGCGTTTTGCGATTTGCCGAGCCTCGATTCCAGCGCCGTTATGGATCAGGTGACGACCTTCTTGCATCTCGGCGTCCCCGTTGCCGCCGTGCTCGGCATTCGGCATGAAGGCGGCGCCGCCTGGTCCGGAATGCGCCCGCAGCAGCGATGGGACAGGATCCTGCTGTCGCCGAACGGCGCGCGGCTTCGTGACCGTCTGCCCGACGAGTTCGCTTCTGCGCCGGAAGAAGGGTTCGGCCTGCTGATCGCCCGCGTCGTGCAGGGCGGGATCGCGCTCGACCTGCCCGCCGGGCTCGATCTGCCGGCCCTTGCCGGGGTACTGCAGGCGGCTGGCGCGGCAGCAGGGGCGCACAGCATCGAGCTTTTGGTCGAAGGCGAGGTGAAGGGGGTGGGCCTTGCCTGCCTGCAGATCGAGGAGCTCGACGGGCCGTTGCGGTTGATGCTGCCAGCGCTGCCGGCCGCAACCGCCTCGGGCCGGCTGATCGATGGCGTGCTGCGGTGCATCGAAACCCTCGGCGGCGAGGTCGCTAGCGCCGGCAGGTCCACAGCGCTTGGTCTGCGGCGCGCGGGGCTGGATGCGGCGCTGCTGGCGCTGATTGATGCGAGCCTGCGGCACCCGGTTCTTACCCGTCTTGGCAGTGTGGCCGATATCGGCCCCTGGTCGCCGGCGCGCCGTCCCGACGAACAGCCCGGCGCGGTACCGGCCGCACTTGCCGCCTCTTTGAGCCCGAAGACCGCGCCGCCCGCAGCCGGCGCTTTTGCAGCGTTGCTTGCGGGCAGCCAGTTTTCGGTGCGCGCGGGTGTCTTGTCGATCGCCGGCGGGCCGACTGCGATAGGGGTGCAGGCCGGGGGCCTAAGGGCTTGTAGGCCGAAGACCGCGTCGCCCGACGGGGGCAGCAGGCCGGTTGGCGCCGATCGCAAGGCGGGCGCGCCCGCCAGTGTTGGGGCGCCCGCCAGTGTTGGGGCGCCCGTCAGTGTCGAGACCCCGTCCAGTGTTGGGGCGGCCTGGCAGGCGCTTCTGACCGCTTGCACGCTTTTGGACCGCAAGGGCGTCGGCCCGCGCCATCCGCTGGGCGCCTACAGCTTGCCAACGGTGCTTGCCGAAGACCTAGACGCCCTCTTGCAAGAGGTCGCGGCCACAGGGATGCCCCTTGACGCCGCCGCGCTTTGCGCAGCGCTCGACCACGCGCTGCCGGTGCTGGTCGCGTTCGACGTCGGTCCCGCCCGGGTAACGGTGCGCCGCGCCTTGGTCGAGCGCATGCTGCCCGGCGATTGGGAGGCGGTTTCCCTGGAGCTGGCGGTCGCTGGTGTGCCGGCAACCATGCCGCAGCTTGCGCTGGCCGCCTTTGCCATGCCGCCTGCCGTAGATCGGCGTGAAACGGGGCAGCCAGCGCCGCGCTGGCAAAGCCTGCCGCTTGCCCGGCATGGAGCGACCTGGCTCGGTCGGGTGACGCTCCCCGTTACCGGCGCGGTCACGGGACCCTGCGCCGGGCTGTTCCCGCCCGCAGCGATCGGCATCGCGTTCGACCGGCGGCAGGCCGTAACGCTGGTTCCCGATGAAGCCTGGTCGACGGTGCGCATCGCCCCGCATGCCGTACCGCATACCTGGCCGGCCCCCGCGTTTGCCGGCGCGCTCGATGCGCCTAATCTTGGTGCGCCAAATCTTGGTGCGCCCAGTCTTGATGGCCCCGCTCTTGGTGGCCCCGCTCTTATCTTGGGCCTCTAGGCGAGGGCGGGACCGGGCCGCGCATGTCGCGATGCGCGCTTCCATCTGCGCTGCGGTCGGCTAATCTGCGCGCGACAGGCGCGCAGGGTGAATGGCATGAGCGATATTCTTGAGGAGTTGGAACACCGTCGGGCGCAAGCCCGCTTGGGCGGCGGGCAAAAGCGCATCGCCGCGCAGCATGCCAAGGGCAAGCTGACCGCGCGCGAGCGGTTGGAGGTTTTGCTCGATGCCGACAGCTTTGAAGAGTTCGACATGTTCGTCGCCCATCGCTGCACCGATTTCGGGATGGAGGGAAGCCGCCCCTATGGCGACGGGGTCGTTACGGGCTGGGGCACGATCAATGGCCGCCAGGTCTATGTGTTCAGCCAGGATTTCACGGTCTTTGGCGGCTCGCTCTCCGAAACCCACGCC
Organism: Pseudomonadota bacterium; assembly: GCA_039184655.1. GTDB lineage: Bacteria > Pseudomonadota > Alphaproteobacteria > Rhodobacterales > Rhodobacteraceae > J013. The sequence continues at coordinate 11,025 of JBCDAZ010000026.1, forward strand.
CAGAAGATTTGCAAGGTCATGGATATGGCGCTGCGCAACGGCGCGCCGGTGATCGGGCTCAACGATTCCGGCGGCGCGCGGATCCAGGAAGGTGTGGCGAGCCTGGCGGGCTATGCCGAGGTTTTTCAGCGCAACATCCTCGCCTCGGGCGTTGTTCCACAGATCTCGGTGATCATGGGGCCCTGTGCCGGCGGGGCGGTCTACTCGCCCGCCATGACCGACTTCATCTATATGGTGCGCGACAGCTCCTATATGTTCGTCACCGGCCCCGATGTGGTCAAGACCGTGACCAATGAGGTGGTGACGGCCGAGGAGCTGGGCGGCGCACGCACCCATACCACAAAATCCTCGGTTGCTGATGCCGCTTTCGAGAACGATCTCGAAGCGCTCGCCGAGGTGCGCCGGCTGGTCGATTTCCTGCCGCTGAGCAATCGCACCGGCCCGCCGACGCGGCCGGTCTTTGACGACCCCGCCCGGGTGGAGATGAGCCTCGACACGCTCATCCCCGCTGCGGCCAACCAGCCCTACGACATGAAGGAGCTGATCCGCAAAACCGCCGATGAGGGCGATTTTCTGGAGATGCAAGAGGGGTTTGCCGCCAATATCCTCACTGGCTTCATCCGGCTGGAGGGGGCGACGGTGGGCGTGGTTGCCAACCAGCCCATGGTGCTGGCAGGCTGTCTGGATATCGACAGCGCCCGCAAGGCCGCGCGCTTCGTGCGGTTTTGCGATGCCTTCGAGATCCCGATCCTAACCTTCGTCGATGTCCCCGGTTTTCTACCCGGCGCCAGCCAGGAATATGGCGGCATCATCAAGCATGGCGCCAAGCTTCTCTTTGCCTATGGCGAGGCGACCGTGCCGAAGGTAACCGTCATCACCCGCAAGGCCTATGGCGGGGCCTATGACGTCATGGCCTCCAAACATCTGCGGGGCGACATCAACTATGCCTGGCCCACGGCCGAGATTGCGGTGATGGGCGCCAAGGGGGCGGTGGAGATCCTCTATCGCTCCGAGTTGGGCGAGGCCGAGAAGATCGCCGCGCGCACGGCCGAGTATGAGGAGCGCTTTGCCAACCCCTTCGTGGCGGCCGAAAAGGGCTTTATCGACGAAGTGATCATGCCCCATTCCACCCGGCGGCGGGTGACGCGGGCCTTCGCCTCGCTCAAGGGAAAACGGCTGGAAAACCCTTGGAAAAAGCACGACAATATTCCGCTGTAAGGGCGGCGGAACGCGCCTACCGGTGCGGTGAGCGTCGGGGTGCTCTAGAACACGGTTCGGCGCAGGGATTCGTGTCAGTCTCCGGGCCAGAGCGGACAAAGCTGGGAAAGCGCCGGAGCATGATCAGAGAGATACGCCTCGTCCTGGCAGCGGCTGCGCTTCTTTGTGCTTGTGCGCCGGCCGAGCCGCCCGGCCCGGCGCTCAAAGCCCAGGTTGCCCGGATCGAGTCACGACCCGATGGCGGGCGAACCGGTCTTCCCTTCACCCGCTTCGACGCGGTCTATCGCTACACGCTCGGCCACGGTACGCCGTCCGAGCGCCAGATCCTCGTTTATCAATATGCCTCGCCGCTGGGCGCCCAGCTGCAGCGCCGCTTTGCCACACCGGCCGAGATCGCCGAGTTCCAGCGCATCTGCAACGCGATGTGGGATTTTGCGCGCGATACGATGGGCGAGGTTTTCGACGAGCATGCGGTGCTTTTGGTCGATGGCCGCCGACCGTTGGCCGGCTTTGCCGCCGGCCCGCATACCAGCTTCGATTTTCGCCGCGAGGATGGGTGCGACAGCCGTCCTCGCCGCGGAACAGCTGAACTTGTGAAGGGTTGAGCCATGCGGGGTCGATACGCCGCCCGGCTGCTTGCAACCGCTCTGGCAATGCTGGCAGGCTGCGCGCCCGACCCGCAACGCGCAGCACGCGACCCGCAGGTGGCCGTCATCCTGCCTGATGCTTTGCGCGATATCGGCCAGTACGCCCTTTGCCCGCCGGACGATGAGGGACGCTATCAACTCTTTCACGAGGCCGGCCTGGGATGCCGCGGCGGGTTTGTCTTTGCCGGGCTCGCCCCGGCCAGCCGCATCGCCGATCAAATCGTGCCACTGCCCCAGGGCGGGGTCTTGGCCGTGTACACGCTGAAGCCGCCGGGATTGCTGGCTTCCCGTCTGCGCGCCCCGGGGCGCTATATTCTTGCGGCCAGAAGCCAGGGCGAGACACGTCCTAAGCTGTTTCGCCCTGCCGTTGCGATGCATCGCCTGATGCCGGGCAAAGTGCAGCTGCTGGGCAAAGCCACCGCCCAAGGAATTTCTTGGCCGCGAACTCCGCCCTCGGCCAGCGGGATAGCCGCCGCGCTGTCGCTGCCCGTCGAGGCGATTTCCGCTTCGCCGCCCCAGATCGTCACCGTGACCTGCGAGGACAGGCGCAGCCCGGTCTGCGTTGTCGATTGAAGGTGGGCACCTTGAAGGAACGCGTGGTCTTGCTTTTGAACCGAATTGGACGGCTGGGCCGTCTTCGGGGGCTGATCGTCACCCCGCTTCTGCTCCTTCTGGCCAGTGCCGGGCCAGGTGCTTTGCGCGCGGAACCCGCGAAGGTGGCCGTGATCCTGCCCAGCCCGATGAGCAATATCGGGCAGTATCTGTTCTGCCAGACCGATGAAGACCAGCGCTATTGGCTGCGGTCTGCGTATATTGGCCTCCCATGCCGGGATGGGATGGCCTTCGCCGGCTTCGGCGCGGCCCTGTTTCTGGCCGAGCAAGTGGTGGCGCTGCCCTCGGGCGGGGTGCTGGCGGTCTATGCTTTGGGCGGGAGCAGCGTGCTGTCCGGTGATGGGTTGAGCTTCCTCCCCCCCGGGGGCCTGGGCGCGCGCTACATCCTTGCCGCGCGCCTGCCGAACAGGGGGCAAGCGAGACCCATCCAATCCAAGGTGCTCGCTTTTTCCATGACATCGGACGAGATCCGTCTGGTCGGGGCGGCGGTCAATGGCGGGCTGATATGGCCCGATGAGGTCCCGTCGGCTGCAGATCTGGCCGCCGCCTTGGGCGTGGCGCCGGCCTCGGTGTCGACCGTGCCGCCAAGGATCCTCCAGGTGAGCTGCAGCGATGCCGCAAGCCCGATCTGTGAGATTCAGCCAGGACCCGAGAACGCGACGGGTCACACCACAGGGGGACCATGACCAGGCTTTGGAAAAATCAGGCCTTTAGCATCGCGCATGCCGATGATTGGCGCTTTGAGGGGGCTGGGCTGCGGCCTTTCTTCGAGTATCGCCAGCTCGGCATCACCGAGGCCACGGGCGGGGCTTTTGGCGCCCATGTGATCCGCGCCGTGCCCGGAATGGAGAGCCCGGCCGCCTGGCATACGCATGATCTCGATTTCCAGATGGTCTATGTCCTGCAGGGATGGGTGGTCTTTGAGTATGAGGAGAGCGGAGAACATATGCTCCGGGCCGGGTCCTGCGTGCTTCAGCCCCCCGGCATCCGCCACCGCGAAGTGCGGCATTCGGACGATCTAGAGCTTCTGGAGGTGGTTGCGCCGGCCCGCTTCGAGACCATGGATGCCGAGGCTCCGTGACCGCGCGCTGGGTCCGGACCGAGAGCGCAGACGGCACCTTTGTCGCGGCATGCCGGACGAAGGGCTGGGACGTCTGTATCAAGGTCCGTTTGCCGGAGGTGCCCAGGGGAACCCTACCGCGCTTCCCAGCCCGCCTTGCGCACCAGATCCGCAAGGATCTGTCGCGCCTGCTTCAAAGGCTTTGCGGCTTTGCGCCGATCGTTGAGATCCGGGTACGCGGACGGGGACTGGAAATCCGGGCCGGCGGATCGCCTTTGGCCGGCCCGGCTCCTACCAGAACCGGCCCGAAGCTGGCCGCGCTCGTTGACGACCCGCACCGGCGTGCCCGCTGGATCGGCCATGCGCGCCGCGGCGTATCGCAGCGCCCGTCTGGACAGCCGACCAGCTTTCGCCCATGAGGAGGGGGATGAGACAGCTACGGGAATGGTGGTCAGGTCTGCCGCTTCTGGTGCGGTTTATGCTGCGTCATGCGCTAAGCGGTGTCATGATCGGTTGGTCGCTGATGCTGGTTGCCATCCAGGTGGATCTCGGCGGGCTTGGCCGGCTTCTGTCCAGCGCACCCGATGGCGGGCTGGCCACCGCGATATTGGCGGCCGCCTTCGGCGTTACCTTCGGGGCGGTCGGCATTGCGGTCGCAGTCATAAGTCTGCCCTGGAACGACCCCTAGGCAGCCCGGATGCAAAAGCATCGCGGTTTTCCAGGCCGCCTGCCCGGCACTGACCAGCAGTTTACCATTCGCCGTGCAAACCCGCGCAGAGTGACCCCGCTCAAGGCCCGCGCCCGGCACGCCGACCGTCGACCCGAAGACCGCGCTGCGGACGATCATTTTTTGGCCGCACTTGTCGCGCATTTTGCCGATCGGCCCTTTGAGCGCGGCAATCTCGATGCGGGACGCCTCAACTGGCTCTTCGGTCGCGAGGTGGTGCCTGCTGAGGATCCCTTCGACCCGGCCTCTTACGCCGCACTTCTGCGCGTGGATCTGGCCGTGGCGCAACGCAGCTTCCCGCATCTGTTCAAGGCGTGAGGGTCGCGTTATGCGTTCTTTTGTTTTGGCTGCCGTCCTGGCAGCGCTTCCGGCCGGCGCGGCGGCCGAAAGCCTGAACCAGTATTTCGAGGAGGAGATGGCCGTGCCGATCCGCCTGTCATCGGGCGTGACCGTCACGCTTCGGGCGGTGGATCTGGTCAATGAGGATCTGGGCCGCCGCCTCGTCTTGCGGGCGGATTTCGACGGTCCCCGCCCGCCATCGACCAGCGCACGCCAGATTGCGGTCGAGGCGGATGAGGCCAAGGAGCTTTGCCAGCGCCATCTTTCGGCGCTGTCCGCCCTGCTCAGCGATCAGCCAAGCCGGCGCATCACCCATCTCGAAGTGCTTTACCGCGACACCAAGACCCATTACCGGGTCGATGTGCACGCGCATCGGGGGATGCGGGTCGATACGCGCCGGCATCGCTGCCCCGGCGCCTGACCGGGCGCATCCCGGGCTAGGGCGCTGCGGCCCGCGCGCGCAGGAACGGGACTGGGGGACACGCATGTTCAAAAAGATCCTCATCGCAAATCGGGGCGAGATCGCCTGCCGGGTGATCAAGACGGCGCGCAAAATGGGGATCCAGACGGTGGCGGTTTTCTCCGATGCCGACCGGTCGGCCCTGCATGTGCGCATGGCCGATGAGGCGGTGCATATCGGCCCGGCCCCGGCCGCCCAATCCTATATCGTGATCGACAAGATCCTGGAGGCGGTGCGCGCAACCGGGGCCCAGGCGGTGCATCCGGGCTATGGATTTCTCTCCGAACGGGCCGAGTTCGCCCAGGCCCTGGCCGATGCCGGGGTCGCCTTTATCGGCCCGCCGGTGGGCGCGATCGAGGCGATGGGCGACAAGATCACCTCCAAAAAGCTAGCCGCCGAGGCGGGGGTCTCGACCGTGCCGGGCTTTATGGGACTGATCGAGAATGCCGAAGAGGCCGTTCGGATCGCAGGTCAGATCGGCTATCCGGTGATGATCAAGGCCTCGGCCGGGGGCGGCGGCAAGGGCATGCGCATCGCCTGGAACGACGCTGAGGCGCGCGAGGGCTTTCAAAGCTCCAAGAACGAGGCCGCCGCCAGCTTTGGCGATGACCGGATCTTCATCGAGAAATTCGTGACCAGCCCGCGGCATATCGAGATCCAGGTGCTGGGCGACACGCATGGCCATGTGATCCATCTGGGCGAACGCGAATGCTCGATCCAGCGGCGCAACCAGAAGGTCATCGAGGAGGCGCCCTCACCCTTTCTGGACGCCGAAACCCGGGCGGCCATGGGCGCCCAGTCCGTGGCCCTGGCCAAGGCGGTCGATTACTGCTCGGCAGGAACGGTCGAGTTTATCGTCGATGGCGATCGGAATTTCTATTTTCTGGAGATGAACACCCGGCTGCAGGTCGAGCATCCGGTGACCGAGCTGATCACCGGGCTCGATCTGGTGGAACAGATGATCCGGGTGGCGGCGGGCGAGCGGCTGCAGATCGCCCAGGCGGATGTGCGGCTCGATGGTTGGGCGATGGAAAGCCGGCTTTACGCCGAAGATCCCTACCGCAACTTCCTGCCCTCGATCGGGCGGCTCACCCGCTATCGCCCTCCGCCAGAAACCGAAGGCTATGCGCCAGGGATGCGGCCCGAGACGCCGGTGGTGCGCAACGATACCGGGGTCTATGAGGGCGGCGAGATCTCGATGTTTTACGACCCGATGATCGCCAAGCTTTGTACCTGGGGTGCTGACAGGGAAGCGGCCATCGACGGTATGCGCCAGGCACTCGATGCCTTTGAGGTGGAGGGGATCGGCCATAACCTGCTCTTCTGTCAGGCGGTGATGGACCATCCCAAATTCGTCTCGGGCGCGATCTCAACGGCCTTCATTGCCGAGGAGTTTCCCGACGGGTTCAACGGCGTGGCCCTGCCGGATGCCACCGAGGCGTTGCTTGCGGCCGCGGTTGCGGGGCTCGACCAGATGGTGCGGCTGCGCGCGGCGCAGATCAACGGACAGCTGCGTGCCGCGCCCGCCGAGACGGTCTTCGAGCGTCAGGTGTCTCTCGCCGATCGCGGCTATCGGGTGCGGGTTGGCACCAGCCGCGACTGGCCGGGCCAGGCCGCCCCGGAGGCCTGCCCCTATCTGGAGGCCTCGGTCGATCAGGGGCCGGCGATCCCGCTTTTTCTCGACTGGCGACCGGGGCAAAGCCTGGCTCGGCTCTGGGCGCGCGCTGAGGATGGATCGCGCGACGTGCGTCTGGGGCCCGTGGCCACATTCAAGGTCGCGATGCGCAGCGAAGGCTTTCGGATCCGTTATCGCGGTGCGGATCTGGCGGTGACGGTGCGCCGGCCGCGGCTGGCGGCGCTGGCCGCGCTGATGCCAGTGAAGACCCCGCCCGACACCTCCAAACTGGTGCTCTGCCCGATGCCGGGCCTGATCGTGTCCATCGCCGTTGCGGAGGGCCAGGAGGTCGAGGAGGGCCAGGCCCTGGCGACGGTCGAGGCGATGAAGATGGAGAATATTCTTCGGGCCGAGCGCCGGGGGGTTGTGGCGAAGATCAACGCAGAGCCCGGTGCGAGCCTTGCGGTCGATGCGGTCATTATGGAATTTGCCTAAGCGACATTCGCCCGCATGGCCTTGGAGACCGGCCGCGGCGGCGCTACTGTCGCGCCTGTGCAACGCAACGGAAACGGAAGATGGGCGTGCGTATCCCTTACGAACAAGCATCGGAGATCGCGAAGAAAAACGCGGAGTCCCGCATCGGCAGCCGTGGGGATGCAAGCAACCGGATCGAGCCGGAATGCTGGCCGGCGCTGCGTCCGCGCTTTCGTTTTGACAAAGACACCGGGATCTTTGTGATCGGGTCCTGCTTTGCCACCAATATAGAGCGCTATCTGGGCGAGCGCGGCTACCGGCTGCTCAGCGTGCCTGAGCTTGACGGCCTGGGCAGCGGCACGCTTAACAAATACACGCCCGCATCGATCCTTGAAGCCGTTTCCTGGGCCCGTGCCATTTACGACCGTGATGATACAATGTCCGCCGCCGATGCCGAACTCTGCTTTTTCCGGCTCGGCGATGGGCGGATCCTTGATACACAGCTTCATGCGGTCGAGCCGCTGGCCGAAGACGAGGCGCTGGCGTTGCGACAGGGGGTCTACGACACCTATCGCCAGCTGTTTTCCGCCGAACTCGTCATCATCACGCTTGGTCTGATCGAGGCCTGGTACGACACGATTGCCGAACGCTACATCGTGGAGACGCCCAATCGCTGGATGATCCGCGCCAAAGGCCGGTTCGCTTTCGAGCGGTTGAGCTATGAGCAATGTCTTGATGACATGCGCCAGGCGCTGGCGCTGATCCGCGGCGGGGCGCCAGCCGCGGACGGTCCCAGATTGCTGCTGACAACGTCGCCGGTGGTGCTGACCCGCACCTTCACGCCCGAGGATGTCATCGTTGCGAACACCTATTCGAAATCGGTGTTGCGCACGGTCGCTGGGCGGCTGGTTGAGGACGATCCGGCAATCGACTATTTTCCCAGCTATGAGAGTGTCATGCTCACCCGCAACAACGCGGTGTGGCGCGACGATCTCATGCATGTCTCCGAGCCCTTTGTGCATCAGATCATGGCCCGGGTTGAGCGGGCCTATACGGGCGTTCTAGACGACACGCTGGCCCGCGAGATCGATATGATCGGGCGTGTGGTCAATCATGTCAGCGCCCATGAGTACGAAGAGGCAAACCGTCTTTATGCCGGCATTGCGCGCCCCTTTGACATCGCCTCGATTGAGTTTCACACCTTTGCTGCGGTGCTGAAGCTGCGCGAGGGCGCGTCGGCCCAGGCTCGGCAGCATCTCGCCCAGCCGCTGATCGAGGGGGCCGCGCAAACCATCGGGACCTTGCATGCGCCGCTGCGCATCTGGGTTTGGGCGGCGCTTGGCGACCCTGCCAGCGCCCATGCCACGATCGATCAGATGCGCGCGGGCGGTTGGCTGAGCTTCAATCGGCTTTGGCGTGCGGCGGTGTGGCTGCTGACCGAGGATGAGACGGCGGCCGCGGCCGAGCTTCTGGCGCTTCTCGATCCCACCGAGGTCAAGCGCGAGATGGCGATGCGCCATGTGCTGAAGATTCTGGAGAGTGGCGGGCAGACCAGCGTCGCCCAGAGCTTCCGCACCCGCTGGCTGTCGCAAGACGGTGAGGATCTCGACCTCGGTCTTGCCGAGGCGGATGCCGAGGACGAGGCGGTGAACGCCGCTCCGAGCGGGCGGGATCCGCTCAGTGCAGAGACCGTACGCAAGCGCGGTATGGCAATGGCTGAGCGCGGCGAGGCGGAGCGGGCTCGACGGCTTGCGCGGCGTTTTTTGCGCGAGGCCAGAGAAAGCACCGAGGCGCTTTTGACGGCCGCGGTGATCGAGGAGACCCTGGGCGAAAGAGAGGCTGCTATGCGGCTGCGCGCCAAGGCGCAAAGACAGCTGAAAAGACGGCTTTCGGTCGCCGAGCGATGAGGGGCGCGGACGGCCTGGGCGGGCGGCTGCCATGTTCGGCTCGGTGATCGGCACCCGCAGCGACGGGGCCGCCTGGCGCTTGGGCATCGGCTTTTCCATCCTCAGCGGGATGGGGCTTTTTTTGCTGCTGCATGGCCTCGCGCTCGTCTATACGGGCGGCTTCGAGCATATGGTGGACGACGTCTACATCCACCTTGCCATGGCGAGCGAGATCGCGCGGGGCGGCTACGGCGTCAATCTGGACGAGCCAGCATCCGCCGCCTCCTCGATCCTGTACCCTTTCCTGTTGACGCCTTTTGCAGGGACCGAGATCCAGCGGCTTTTGCCGGTGTTTTGGAATGCCCTCGGCGTGCTTGCATCCTGCTGGCTGTGGGGCGCCCTCGTCGGCAGGATCATGCTACCGGCGGCTTCCGACCGTACCTTTGCCTTTATCCTCGTCCTGCTCGGACCTTTGGCTCTGCATTTGGGCGGCATCGGTTTTGTGGGTATGGAGCATGCGTTGCAGCTCGCCGCGACCTTGGCGGTCATCTATGGCCTGGCTGGGTTCTTGCAGGAAAAGCGCCTGGGCTGGGTTCTGTTTGCCGGCATATTGCTGGGCCCGGTATTGCGGCTGGAAAACCTCGGGATCTCGGGCGCCGCCTGCGCGATCCTACTCCTTCTCGGTCGGCCCATGGCGGCCCTGACAATCGGGGTCGCCACCCTCCTGCCGCTGGCTGTTTTCGGTTGGTTTCTGACCAGTCTCGGCCTCGAACCGATCCCAAGTTCAATCCAGACCAAATTTTCAGGAGGTGGCTGGCAATTGGACGGTCAGCCATTGCGGCTGCGCGTGCTGCTTTTTCTGAACAATCTTTCGGTCAGCGTGGGTCGCTTCATGCTCGGCCTTTGCGTTCTTTGGGTGCTGATCGGGCTTTTGGTGCCGCATTTCCGCCGCATGCCGCAAATTGCCCTTTGGTTGGGGATCGTGGCCGTCGGGCTTGCCCATCTCACCTTCGGCCGGGTGGGCGAGCTGCTCCGCTACGAAGTCTACGCCGTTGTGTGGATGGTCGGGATCTCGCTGCTTTTAATTGCGCCCTATCTGTCCGGCCGAAACCTGTTGGGGTCGTTGACGCGGGCGATCAGCCTTGTCGTGCTTATCCTTGGGTTCACGCACTACACCGGAACCTATGTCAGCTTCGGCCCGATCGCGTCGCGCACCATCCATCTTCAACATGCGCAGATGGCGCGCTTTGCGCAGGAGGTGCTGAAGGCACCCGTTGCCGTCAACGATCTGGGCCGGGTAGCCTGGCGAAACCCGTCCTATGTGCTCGACCTCTGGGGGCTGGCGTCGGTTGACGCGCTGGAAGTCCGGCGCGCATCGCCCGCGCCGGGATGGGCAGGGCCGCTCGCCGAGGCCCGCGATGTCGAGCTTGCGATGATCTATGAGAGTTGGCTTGGCAGGGCAGTTGGGCCGAACTGGGTGTTGTTGGGCAGCCTGGTCACCGTCTTGCCGACGGCATCGGCCAGCGAGGACACCGTGCTGTTTTACGCAACCGACCCCGACGATGTGGCGCGGCTTGCCAGACTACTCGCGGGTTTTGCCCAGACGTTGCCCAATGGTGCCGAGTTTCAATTCGCCCCTGGTATCGCCCTGGCCGACTAGGGCGGGCTGAGAAGCGTTGAGGGTAAGGCAGGCGACTGGAAATATGCATCGGGTAAGCGCCGCGGGGCGCGTGCCGCGGTGTTCGGGGCACCGAAGATCCGCCAGAAGCGGGCGATCCGGCTCGCCCCCGTACCTAACCCCTGTCACGTGCCCTCGTCACGTGCCCTCGTCACGTGCCCTCGTCATTTAATGCCCGGCACCTAGCCCTCGCTGCTCAACCCCCGAAGTCCGGCCTCAGACGCAATGACGCGGGCCGCCGGGTCTTACTCGTTGGGCACCAGACGGGTGGTGCCGATCGCTCCTGCGCGCGCCGCCTCCGGCGCCAAGGTCATCCGAATGTATTCGCCGCGCTGCCAAAGCGCGGCCAGATCGTCATAATGGCGCGAGAAAGGGTGACCGGATTGTCCGGTCGCGATGATGAATACCGACCCGTTGGGATCGGAGAAATCGTAAACTGCGCGAAAGCCCGAGGCATGGATATTGGCGTAAGGATGGTCGCCCGTGCCGCGCATCTGTCCGCGCTGCAGCGTATGGTCGCCCCCGGGCGTCGGCAGCTCGATATTGGTAAAGAGCGACAGCGGGAAAACCTGGCCGAGCACCTGATGCGTCTGCTTGGCGATATGGGCATCGCCCCAACGCCAACTGTCGAGCGTGCTGCCCTGGGCCTCGCTGAGTTCGCTCAACGCATCGTCGAGCGCAAGCCGAGCGATATCGGCGCAGGCCTCGATTGCGGCCGTCTTGGTGATGTCGCACCAGATCCCGGCGCCGTCGATGTCGCGCAACACACGCTCTAAAAACACCGGTTCGACCCGCGACACCCTTGCAAAGCTCGCCCCCAACTCGTCGATTGCCAGCCGCCGTTGCAACGCCCGCGCCCAGGCGGCGTAGATCAGCGGCTCCGGCGCCAGCGCATCCATCTCGCCGTTCCAATCGGCAAGGCGCGTCAGCGCGCGCTGGCGGAACCGGGCCGCCTCGTCATCGGCAAGCGGTTGGTCCGTCCAATAAATGTCGCGCATCATCAGCGGTAGCAGGGTGCGTGCGGCCTCCGAGACGATGTCGGTCTGGATCTCGATAAAACTGTCGCGGCTGTGAAAGGCCCGCGCTTCCAGCAAACGCCGGGCGCGGCGGATGCGCTGACTGTCGCCCCAATAATAGGACAGATGCTGCGGAAAGGCCGCGTCGGTCGTGCGATTGTTGGTGTTCACAACCAAGCCGCCCTCCGGCGCCACGACCCGGGGCATCGCATCGAAGGGCACGCGCCCGAGCCACGCGTTCGCGGCAAGCCATCCCTGTGCCGGCAGTCGGCCGCGCGTTGCATGGGCGATCTGGCGAAGCGGCGCGACCCCGGCGACCTGCATCGCAATGCTGGTGCGATCGGCCATGATCACGTTCTGCGCAGGCGCCGTGGTGAGGGCGAGGATCGGGATCGCCTCGGCCACCGAGCGGGAGCGCATGACCCGCAGCAAGCTCTCGATGCTGCGATCCTCGGCCGTGAGCGCCGTCCAGGCGAGCGATATCACATGGCCCTTGCCGGCCAGGATGCCGGCATCCAGATACCAATCGGGCAGGACCGGGCGGCCCGATTGGGTCCAGCGCAAGCGTACCTTGCGCGCGGCCTCGCCCGCCACCTCGATGATCACCTCGCGGCTGCGAAACGCGACATAGCCCGACGCGGTCAAATAGCGGTCTGGGTCCTCGGGATCCAACCTCTCAAGATAAAGGTCCTGATCGTCGACATAGGCGGTTGTCAGGCCCCAGCCGAAATCGGCGTTGCGGCCGATCACAATCGAGGGAATGCCCGGGATGGTGCCGCCTATGACATCGCCCTCTGGAAACCCCATCCGGGCCAGGAACCAGATCGAGGGCGCGGTCAGGCCCAGATGCGGGTCGGTCGCCATGACGGGAATGCCCGTCGCGGTACGCGAAGTATCCGCGGCAAAGGCGTTAGAGGCACCGCCGAAGCCCGGTCGGGGCAGGAAAGGCGGCGTCGCGGCAGGGGTCGTGCCAAGGGGCGCTACGGGGGGCGCTACGGGGGGCGCTGCGGGGGGCGCTGCGGGGGGCACAGCAGCATTTTGCCGGCGGGCTATCGGGCGGGGGATGCGGTTCGGATCGAGAGGCCGTTGGGCGAACTCCGGCAGCGCGATTACCGCCGGCCCCGGCTGTTCGGGCAGAATGTCGCGCAGACGTTCGGGCGTTGTTTGCAAGGCGCGGCGAAGCAATTCGGTGCGGCTTTCCTCAGCGGCCTGACCGGTAAGCTGGAAGGCCATCAGCTTGGTGATCGCGATGCTGTCGGTCGGGGTCCAGGGCGCGATGCGATCGCTAAACAGATAGAACTCCGGCGCCCCCCGGCCCAGCGCATCGCGCGCAACAATCGACAGCCAGGCATTCACGCCGGCCGCGTAGGCTTCGAGCGCGGCTCGGACCTCCGGCGTCTGCTGCGCCACGGCGGCGGCCGAGAGGCGGTAGAGATCGAGCGCGCGCATCAGATGGTCGACATTGACCGTGTCCGCGCCGAAAAAAAGCGACAGCCTGCCCTGCGCGGTCCGTCGCGCAATCTCCATCTGCCACAGGCGGTCCTGCGCATGCACAAAGCCCAAGCCGAAAAAACTGTCCAGCTCGGTCTGGGCAAAGATATGCGGCACCGCATGCCGGTCGCGCACGATCTCCATCGGGCGCTGCAGCGACGGCACGACATGGTCGGCGTCGTATTCGGGCAGCGACCCGCCAACGAGATAGGCAACAAGGGCCAGACCGGCGAGCAGCAATGCCGCAAGCCCAAGCGCGATCCGCGTCAGCCATCGAAACGCCAGTTCCATTCGAGGCCTTCCCGCCATCTTCTTGACCCGCCTTGCTTAGCAGGCCATCAGAGGGGCAGCAAACGCAGATAGGCGGGGGAGGCGACATGGCCAAAGTTGCATTCATCGGGTTGGGCGTCATGGGCTATCCCATGGCCGGACATCTGGCGGCCAAGGGCCATGCCGTGACGGTCTACAACCGCACCGGTGCCAAGGCTGAAGCCTGGGTCAAGCAGCATGGCGGTCAGGCCGCGCCGACGCCCGCCGCGGCCGCTGCGGGGTCCGAGATCGTCTTTGCCTGCGTCGGTAATGACGACGATCTGCGCAGCGTGGTGCTGGGCGAAAGCGGCGCGCTGGCAGGTATGGCCCCGGGGACGGTGTTCGTGGACCATACGACCGCCTCGGCTGCGGTCGCTCGGGCGCTGCACGCGCAGGCGGCCGAAAAAGAGGTGCGCTTTGTCGATGCGCCGGTTTCGGGCGGGCAGGCGGGGGCCGAGAACGGCGTTCTGACGGTGATGTGCGGGGGCGATCAGCCCGCCTATGACCGGGCCGAGCCGGTGATCGCTGCCTTTGCCCGGGCCTGCCTGCTGATGGGGCCGACAGGGGCGGGACAGCTGACCAAGATGGTCAATCAGATCTGCATCGCGGGCCTCCTGCAGGGGCTCTCCGAAGGTCTGGCATTTGCCCAGAAGGCCGGTCTCGACGGGCAAGCGGTGCTCGATGTGATCTCTAAGGGCGCCGCGGGGTCCTGGCAGATGGAAAACCGGGGCACCACGATGCTGGCGGGTCAGTTCGACTTCGGCTTTGCCGTGGACTGGATGCGCAAGGATCTTGGCATCTGCCTTTCCGAAGGCGATCTGAACGGCGCCACCCTGCCGGTCACGGCGATGATCGACCAGTATTACAAGGACGTTCAGGCGATGGGGGGCGGCCGCTGGGACACCTCCAGCCTGATTGCGCGTTTGGTCAAGCGCGGTTGAGGGGAATCGCCGCAACGCCTAGACTGCGCAGCGAGGCCTGACGTGAAGCCCAAATTGAAGCCCAAGTGAACCTGTTCGGGAGGCCATAATGACTGCAATCAGGCGATGCGTTGCGGCCGCTTGTCTGCTGGCCACCGCCCTGCTGACCCTACCGCCGCAACCGGCGCTGGCGGAGAATGAGCGGACCAAGGGCACCATTATCGGGGCCACGGTCGGCTTGATCATCGGCGACGGGAAGGCCGCGGTGGTCGGCGGTCTTGTCGGCAATCTCACCGGCGCGATGATTAAGAAGGACCGCAAGGAAGAGGCGCAGGCCGCGCCCCCGCCGGCCCCTGCTCAAACCGACGCGGAGGAGAGCCAGTGATCGCCCGCGCCGGCCTGGCACTGGCGGCCGCCCTTCTGTGCGCGCCGGTATTCGCGCAGGCCGAAAAAACCATCGCGCAATACTACGCCGAGGCCGGACCGGTGTTGCACCATTCATGCCAGTCGCTGGTTCTGGCGCATCAGGGCGATGAAGAGGCATTGCTGGAGGACATCGCCCGGCTGGTCGCCGTTTCGGTGATCAATCGCGGCATCAACATGACCGATCCCAACCGCACCGAGGCCGAGGCGGCCGAGATCCGGGCGGAGTTTTTCGATGAGCTTGGCGATCGCTGCCGGCTGGACGAGAACGCGCTGATCGCTGGGGTAATCGACGGGATTGTCGCCGATCTCGCCCGGATCTACTGACAGCGTCCGGATCTACGGACTGCGCCCGGGCGAAGCGCCGCAGGCCTGGGACGACATGCCCCAGGCTGCTAGCCTGAAGGCGCGACCGAAGGCACGCGCTTCATGCTCGAAACCTGCCCGAACGGGCGCAGGCCTCAGTGCCCGTTTGCGCATCCGAACGCCTGCGTGTCGACACGACTGCACATCCGCCCAGTTGTACATCCGACCAGTTGTGCATCCGCCTGGTTTGCCCAATTGGAGGTCTGCCCAATTGAAGGTCTGCCCGATTGAAGGTCTGCCCGATTGAATGACCGCCCGCTTGTATCCTGCAGAGCTTCAGCGATAGATACGGCTGTATTTCGACCCGGCGACCGAAGCGCCTGCCAAAAGACCCTCGCGGCCGTAGACAAAGCCGATCACCGGGCGATTGCTGGTCTGGCTGTCGAGTTGCAAGCCGATCCCATCGTCGACAATAGCGATCTCGGCATCGGCCGAGGCAGTCCAGCCATCGGCGGTGCGAAAGCCCCGCAGCGCCGATTCAGTCATGAAAAACAGCGCTTGATGGCTCCATTGCACGCCAAGCTGCAGGCCGACCGACGCCGCAGCCACCGAGTAATACCCCACCGGCGCGCCGGCGACAAAGAGCCGCCCCTCGCCATATTCGCCCCCGACCACGAATCCGGCCTTGGTAACCTCTGCCATGATCAAATAGCCCTTGGCGCGGCGCAACAGCTCGTCGCTGCCGCCGATCTTGGTGCGAAGCAAGTTGAGCGCCGCATCGACCTTGACGTCGATTTTGGCGGCGCTGGAGGCGTGGGCCTGCCCGGCCGATACGCTCAGCGCTGCCGCTGTGACGCCGGTCAGGACCTCCCTACGGGTCAATCTGGTCATGGATGCATCCTCGATTTTGCCTGACATGCCTCGGCGTCGCGATCGGGCGGGCGATTGTTGTTCGGCCCTGTCCCATCGTTTTACGCAACGCCTCGCTTTGACTTTAGCATGTTTGATCTGCCGCGTCATGCTGGCATCCGGCGCGCTCAAATCGGCGCGAGCCGCCACAACAGGCCCTCGCGGCGTCGATTGCCTAGAACCCAAAGCGCACCGTCTGGGCCAAAGCGCAGATCCGCAATGCGCCCGAACTCCCCCGGTATGACCGTTTCGCCGACGACCCGGCCGGCCTCCAGCGCGATCAACCGCAGGCCCTTGCGCGTGCCAAGAAGAAGCCGGTCCTGCCAGGCCGTAAACCGCGCGCCCTCCACAAAGCGCATCGCGGTCGGGCCCAGATCCGCATCCCAGACATGGGCGGGACGTACGAAGGGCAGGGCGCCCTCTTGGGGCTCAAAACCCGCCTCGTCCGGAGCAGTATGGCGTAGCCCGGCCAGAACCCGGGTCAGCCAGGCGGTCCCATCATCGCGGTCGAGACACCAAAGGCTGGCATCGCTCGGGCGCAGCGCGAGGGCGATGGGATCGGCATGGCCCATCGACCAGATCCCGGGCCTCGACTTTGTGCCAAGAAGCGGGTTGATCAGGGCCGTCCCGCCATCTTCGCGCAGCCGGTAGATCTTGCCGGAAGCCAGCGTGGCATCGAAGGCGCTGCCCCGATCCCCGCGATCGCCGAGGGCCACAAACACCGTCCGGTCGCCCAGCGGGGTCAGCGCACCGGAGACACGCGCAGTCGAGCTGTGCGGGGGGTTTTCGATCCAGAGCCGGTTTTCCTCGCTGAGCCGCTCGCCAAAAGGGTCATAGGCAAAGCGCGACAGCATCAGCCTTGCCTGGCTAAGTGCGAACTCATCCACATAGGCCAAGATCAAAAAGCGCTGCCGGTTGATCTGGGGCGGAAGATGCAGCGCCCGAAAACCGCCGCCCGGCCCACGAAAGGGCCGTGGCGCCCCCGAAAGCCGCGTGATCCGCTCTTCGGGCCGGACGACGGCGAGGCTGCCGCTGCGCTCTGCCACCATCACCGCCCCACGGGGCAGGAACCCCAAAGCCGCACCCGGTTTGAGCCGGTCGGAGACCAAGCTGCGCTGCAGACGCAGCCCGTCCGCTCCGATCACATCGGCAGGAGCAGGCCGCGCCGGTGCTAAAAAAAGCGCCGCGGTGCCGCCCCCAAGCAGCGCCCGGCGGTCGGGCAGAGGGCCTGTCACGGCCAAGCGGCGTCGCGCGCCAAACGCCCGGAGCGGCTCATCGCTGGGCAAGAAGTTCCGCGGCGCGGGGCGCGAAATAGGTCAGGATGCCGTCGCAGCCGGCGCGGCGAAACGCGGTCAGGCTTTCCATCATCGCCGCATCGCCGTCCAGCCAGCCATTGCGGGCCGCGGCCTGGATCATCGCATATTCGCCCGAGACCTGGTAGGCGAAGGTCGGCAGCCCGAACGCTTCCTTCACGCGCCAGCAGATGTCGAGATAGGCAAGACCGGGTTTGACCATCACCATGTCGGCGCCCTCGGCAATATCCATGGCCGTCTCGCGCAAGGCCTCCTCGCCATTGAACGGGTCCATCTGGTAGGTTTTCTTGTCGCCGGTCAGCGCCCCGGACGAGCCGACCGCGTCGCGAAACGGCCCGTAAAAAGCCGAGGCGTACTTGGCGGTGTAGGACAGGATCGCGGTGTTGGCAAAGCCCTTGGCCTCCAGCGCGCTGCGCATTGCGCCGACCCGGCCGTCCATCATGTCGGAGGGTCCCAGAATGTCTGCGCCGGCCTCGGCCTGCACCAGGCTTTGCGCAACCAGCATCTCCAGCGTTTCGTCGTTGAGCACGATGCCGTCGCGCACCAGGCCGTCATGGCCGTCTGAATTGTAAGGGTCGAGCGCGACGTCGAGCATCACCCCCACCTCCGGCACCGCCGCCTTAAGCGCCCGTGCGGCCCGACAAACCAGGTTGGAAGGGTTGAGCGCCTCGGCCGCATCGGCGGTTTTGAGGCTGTCGTCGGTATAGGGAAAAACCGCGATGCAGGGGATGCCCAGGGCGGCCGCCCGCTCGCCGATCTCCGGCATCCGGTCGACCGATACCCGTTCGACACCGGGCATGGCGTCGACGGGTTGCGCGACATTGGTGCCATCGCGCACGAAAACCGGCCAGATCAGATCGGCCGGCGCCAGCCGGTCTTCGCGGACGAGATCCCGCATCCAGCCGGCATGCCGGAGCCGTCGCGGCCGATTTGCTGGAAATGCTGCGTGCAGAGGTCTTGCCATTTTGCTACTTCCCTTGCGAAACCCAATCGAAATGCCATGCCGGTGCGGTCTGCGGCAAGTCCCTGCTGGGCGGCCAGGGTCCGGGACCGCTGGCGGATCGCGGGGGCGATGTCAGGATGTGAGGCCAGGGGCGTGTATGGTGACGATCCCCGGTCGCTGATCGATCTCTTCGAAACGGCGACCTTCGACAATGTCTGGTACTGGATTATTACGGTGGTTGCCTGGTCGGCGACCTGCCATTGGACCCTCGGCGTGCCTTACGATGCAATCGTGCGCGCTGATCAGAAGGGCGGGCCGCCGGCTGCGCATGTCGAGGCGCTCGGCCAAGCCTCGATTGCCCGGATGACGACAGTAATCCGCTCGGCCGGCATCTATATTGCGGCCGGTGCGGGGTTTCTGGCCGCCTGCGTGGTGACGCTGGGTTTTTGGACCGGCATTGAGATGGCCCAGGGGGTCGCCCTGCTGTTGGTGCCGCTGATGCTGGTGGCGGTCCTGAATGCCCGGCTGGCCTTGCGTCTGGAGGCTGCGCCGCTCAGCGGTGCCGCCTTCCGTCGCGCGCTGACGCGGCAGCGCTTCTGGAACCAGGTGATCGGGCTGGCCTCAGTGACCATTGCAGCGGCCGTTGCGGCATTGCATATCGTGCGCGAGAAGCTGGTTGGCCTGGGCTAGAAAGGCGGAGAAGGCGCAATGGCAGCCATGAACAAACCGGCCCTGCGGTCTTCGCCGGCAGCGGGGCGCGTTCTCGTGGGCGGCGCGCCGGAGGGGTTGGACGCCAAGCTCGTGGCCGATCTTGTGGGGCGGGCGGACGGCCCCGTGATCCATGTTGCGCGCGACGATGCCCGGCTGGCGGCTATGGCCGATGCGCTGGCGGTCTTTGCGCCCAGCCTGCCGGTCTTCACCTTTCCCGCCTGGGATTGTCTGCCCTATGACCGGATCTCGCCCAATGGCGAGATTGCAGCAGCGCGCATGGCCACACTCGCCGCGCTGGCCCAAGGCTTTGACCGGCCCAGCATCCTGCTGACCACGCTCAACGCGGCCAGCCAGCGAGTGCCGGGGCGCCAAACCGTTGCTTCCGCCTCCTTTGCCGCCGATGTTGGTCGGCGTATCGATCTCGATGCGTTGACGGGTTATCTCGGCCGGATGGGGTTCAACCGGGTCTCGACAGTCACCGAGCGGGGCGATTATGCGATCCGCGGCGGGATCGTCGACATCTTTCCGCCGGGCCAGCCCAACCCGGTGCGGCTCGACCTTTTCGGCGATGTGCTCGAGGGCGCGCGGCGTTTCGATGCCGAAACCCAGCGTACGGTCGAGAAGATCGCCCGGGTGGAGCTGGCACCGGTCTCGGAGGTCATCCTCGATGCGCAGGCAATTGCCCGGTTCCGCACCGCCTACCGCGAGACCTTTGGCGCGGCGGGCCTGCACGACCCGCTTTATGAGGCGATCAGCACCGGGCGCAAGCATCAAGGCTATGAGCATTGGCTGCCCTATTTTCACCTAGGGCTGGAGACGATGTTCGACTATTTGCCCGGCGCGCCGGTCACACTCGACGATCGGATCGACGCGGCGCTGGCAGCCCGCGCCGACACGGTGCGCGATCATTACGAAACGCGCCAGGCGGCGCTTGCCGAAAAGACCATGCAAGGCACCGTCTACAAGCCCTGCCCGCCGGCGCTGCTCTATCTGGATGGCGCGGCTTTCGATGCCGCCCTTGAGGGTCGCGCCCTGCGCCAATTCTCGCCCCTGCCGCAGCCGCCGGGGCCCGGCGTGATCGATGCCGGCGGCCGGCAGGGGCGAAACTTCGCGCCCGAGCGGCAGGATGAAAGGGTCTCGCTCTTCGATGCGGTCAGCGGTTTCGTACGCGACCGGGCACGCAAGGGGCGGGTGGTGCTGGCGGCCTATTCGGAGGGCGCGCGCGAGCGGTTGGAACATATCCTGACCGATCACGGCGCGACCGGGGCGATTCCGGTCGCGCGCTGGGCCGATCTCGGCGCGGAGGGGATCCATCTGATGGTCTGGGGGCTGGAGGCGGGCTTCGAGATCCCCGCCCGCGACGGCCAGCCCGCCACGACCGTGATCTCCGAACAAGACATCCTGGGCGACCGGCTGATCCGTGCGCCGCGTCGCCGCCGCAAGGCCGAGAACTTCCTCACCGAGGCGGCCGCGCTCGCCCCGGGCGATCTTGTCGTGCATGTCGATCACGGGGTGGGCCGCTATCTGGGCCTGCAGACCGTTGAGGCGATGGGCGCGCCGCATGAATGCCTCGCCCTGGCCTATGCCAATGACGACAAGCTCTACCTGCCGGTGGAAAACATCGAGCTTCTCACCCGGTTTGGCCATGAGGAGGGGCTGCTCGACCGGCTGGGCGGCGGCGCCTGGCAGGCCAAGAAGGCGCGGCTGAAGGAGCGCATCCGCGATATGGCCGAGCGGCTGATCCGGGTCGCGGCCGAACGGGCGCTGCGCCGGGGCGAGGTGCTGACCCCGCCCGAAGGCGGCATGTGGGAAGAGTTTTGCGCCCGCTTTCCCTATCAGGAGACCGACGATCAGCTCGCCTCGATCGCCGATGTGCTGGAGGATCTGGGTTCGGGCCGGCCGATGGACCGGCTGATCTGCGGCGATGTCGGCTTCGGCAAGACCGAGGTCGCGCTGCGGGCGGCCTTTGTGGCGGCGCTCTCGGGGCTGCAGGTGGCGGTGGTCTGCCCAACCACCCTGCTTGCCCGTCAGCACACCAAGAGCTTTGCCGAGCGCTTCCGCGGCCTGCCGGTGCGGGTGCGGCAACTCTCGCGTTTCGTGGCTGCAAAGGAGGCCAATGAGACGCGGGCGTCGCTGGCCGACGGCTCGGTCGAGATCGTGATCGGCACGCATGCGCTTCTGGCCAAGTCGATCCGCTTTGCCCAGCTTGGCCTTCTGATCATCGATGAGGAACAGCATTTCGGCGTCCAGCATAAAGAGCGGCTCAAGCAGCTGCGCTCGGACATCCATGTGCTGACGATGACGGCAACGCCGATCCCGCGCACCTTGCAGATGGCGCTTTCGGGCGTGCGAGAGCTCTCCATCATCGCGACCCCGCCGGTCGATCGGCTGGCGGTGCGCACCTATGTCGCGCCCTTTGACCCGGTCACGATCCGCGAGGCGCTGCTGCGCGAGCGCTATCGCGGCGGCCAGGCCTTTTTCGTGGTGCCCCGCATTGCCGATATCCCCGAGGCCGAGGCGTTTCTGGCCGAACAGGTGCCCGAAGTGAGCGTCGTCGTCGGGCATGGCCAATTGCCGCCGGGCGAGCTCGACGCGCGGATGAACGCCTTCTATGACGGCAAATACGATGTGCTTTTGTCGACCACCATTGTGGAATCGGGCCTCGATATCCCCACCGCCAACACGCTGATCGTGTCGCGTGCCGATATGTTCGGGCTGGCGCAGCTCTACCAGATCCGCGGGCGGGTCGGGCGCTCCAAGCTGCGCGCTTATGCCTATTTCACCACCGAGCCGATGAAGCCGCTTACCGCCACGGCCGAAAAGCGCCTGCGCGTCTTGGGCGGGCTCGACAGCCTCGGCGCCGGGTTCAACCTTGCCAGCCAGGATCTCGACATTCGCGGCTCGGGCAATCTTTTGGGCGAGGAGCAGTCGGGCCATGTCCGCGAGGTGGGCTATGAGCTTTACCAGGACATGCTGGAGGAGGAGATCGGTCGGCTAAAGGCGGGCGAGGGGGCGTTGCCCGAGGCCGGCGGCACCTGGTCGCCGCAGATCAATCTGGGCGTTCCGGTGCTGATCCCCGAGCCCTATGTGGCCGATCTCGACCTGCGGCTGGGATTGTATCGCCGGCTTTCGACGTTGGAGACGAAGATCGAGCTTGAAGGTTTTGCAGCGGAGTTGATCGACCGCTTCGGCCCCGTGCCCGAGGAGGTGGAGATGTTGATGCGCGTGGTGCGCATCAAGGCCGCTTGTCGCAAGGCAGGCATCGCGCGGCTCGATGCCGGGCCCAAAGGCGCGACCGTGCAGTTTCGCAATGACAGCTTTGCCAATCCGGCCGGCCTTGTTGCCTATCTCAACGATCTCAAAGGTGCGGCCAAGATCCGCAACAACCGGTTGGTGCTCCAGCAGCCTTTGGGCAGCCCGACGGCCCGCGTGAAGGCTGCCTGGGGTGTGGCGCGCGAATTGGCGCGCCGGGCGGTCGACAAGGCGCCAGCCGCGAGCGCCTAAAAGAGCAGCAGGATCGCCGCAAAGAGCGCGAAGATCACAAGCTCGTAGCTCATCAGCCGACGATGCGTCTGACGCAGCTCGCCCGCCATGATCGCGCGCGGCTCTCCCTCGGCCGAAGCGATGACTTTAAGCTCCGCATCCTTGATCTGAAGCCGCACCGGCAGGGTCAGGATCACATAAAGCCCGAAGGCGAGCGACAAGAAGCCAAGCGTGCTTTTGTGGTCGCCCTTGGCAAGGCCGAAAAGCCCAGCGATGGCAAAGCCCATGCCAAGAAGCATGACTAGAAGATAGCTTACCGGATGGCGGACGCGACGATTGAGCATACTGCGCGCCTCTTCCGTCGTGTAGGGCACGTTCGCTTTGGCCAGCGGGCAGACCCAGTATTTGTAGAGCGACCCCGCTGCGACGATCGCCATTACCGCCAGCACGGCCCAGGCCATCGGGTCCGACCCGACCCGAATCAAGACATCGAGAAAGCTTGTCATCCATCCCTCCGCGTTTGTGGCGGTCTTTTCGCTTACGTGGTGAGCGTGCTCAATTCTTCAATGACGCGGTGCCATGTGCCCGTATCCTGTGCGCCATGCAACACATAGCGGCCGTCGATGATGAAGGTGGGCACGCCCGTCACCCCCATCTCTCGGGCCAGACGGTCTTCCTCGCGCACATCCGCCCGGTCGGCCTCGCCTTCCAGCAGACGCTTGACCAGCGTCGGGTCCATGCCCGCCTCGGCTGACGTTTGCAAGAGCACCTCTGGGTCCGAGATGTCTTCGCCTTCGCGAAAGTAGCGGCGAAAGAGCGCATTCACGACCGCATCCTGCGCCCCTTCGCTGCGCGCCCAGCGGATCAGCCGATGCGCATCCAGCGTGTTGGGGGTGCGCGCGATCTTGTCGAAACGCACATCGAGCCCGGCCGCCTCGGCCTCGTCGGCGATGCGTGCATAAAACCGCTTGGCGTTCTCGGCCCCGAACTTGGCGTCCAGATAGGCCGTGCGGTCCATGCCCGCTGCCGGCATGTCGGGGTTGAGCTGAAATGTCCGCCAGCGCAGGTCGAACGGCCCCGCCCGGCCTTGCAGCGCGGCCTCGAACCGCGCCTTGCCGATATAGCACCACGGGCAGATCGGATCCGAGATGATGTCGAGCGGGATCATGCCAACAAGATAGGCGTCCGATGCGGGGCGGTGCAAGGCATGCCGCACCTGCCGTGGGGTCAGCTTGCCGACCGAGCGGCCCCGCAACCTCCGGCCGAATGCCAAATACCCTTCGTCCTACGCCCTACACCCAATCTCAGGTCGATGAGCGGGCCATCTTTGGGCGGTTGCGCGCGACCCGGCGGCTGTTTTGACCGGGCTGGCGATCGGCAGCAGCGTTTTCGCTACACGAATGAGTTGCAAATTTGCGGCAACTCCGTGTACCCCAGACGGTAACGTTGCGTAACCGGCGTTTGGGGTCCGTTCCAACGGGTGTGGACAGAAGTCTTGCGGCACAGACGGTTCATTCTGGTCGGCATCGGCCTTTGGTTGTTGGGCGAGCTGCTCTCGGGCCCCGCCCCCTATCCCGGACTGTTGATCTCCATTGCATGCGGGGCCGCGCTGGTGTGTGCGGTTGCGCTGCTCTTTCCCGACCTGCGCTATCCCACGATCAGTCTCTTGATTGCGACGATCCCGGTCCGCGTTTTTGCCGACGAACTGCGCGGCCTGGCCACCGAGCTGGCGCCCGGCGATCCGCTTTGGGCCCAGGCCTGCACGATCGCGCTTGCGATCCTGATCGGTTCCCGACTGGTTGCCGCACTCAGCTGGCCGCTCGACCGGGTCACGCTCGGCCGCCCTTGGTTTGCCGAAGAGCGCATGTTCGTGCCGATGCGCCGCACAGATGTCTGGCGTGCGCTGGCGCTCACCGAAACGGCCTGGCACTGGGATCCGCGGGTAACCCAAGTGCTGAAGGATATGCGGTTTCCGTCGCGTCTGGTGATCGAGCTTGACGAGCGGGCCGGCGGGCCGCGCCGAATTGCATTGCGCGAGCTCGATGTCCAGGATGGCGTGTTTCAGGAGATCGAAACTGCGCCCACGCCGGGCGTGATGCATGGGCTGGCGCCGATCGTATCGCTGTTGCTGGAGGAGACGGCCAAAGGAACCCGCATCACGCTGACTATGGAGCTTCACAACGCCTCGCTGTTGCGGCTGGGGCGCATGTTTCTCGACGCCCCGTTGACCGGCTATCTGCAGCACTTCTCGTTCGTGGTCACCAACCGTGCACTGTTGACGGGCCCGACCAAGCAGGGCCGTCTGGCCGCGTAGCGCCGAGCGCTTTCAACACCCGCTCACAAGGCTGTCCAGCCCCCATCGACCGAGATCGCGGTGCCGGTGATCTGGTCGGCCGCTGGCGAGGCGAGAAACGCCACGATCCCACCGATCTGTGCGGTCGTGGCAAAGGCCTTGGAGGGCTGGCGTTCCAAAAGCACATCGCGGATCACGGTTTCGCGGTCCATGCCGTACTGCTTCATCGTGTCGGGGATCTGGGCCTCGACCAGCGGCGTCAGCACGTAGCCCGGGCAGATCGCATTGGCCGTAATCGGCTCCTCGGCGGTCTCCAGTGCCGTCACTTTGGTCAGGCCGACCACGCCGTGCTTTGCAGCCACATACGCCGACTTGAAGGGCGAGGCCGTCAGGCCGTGCGCCGAGGCCACATTGATCACTCGGCCCCAGCCGGCTTGGCGCATCAGCGGCAGGGCTGCCGCGGTGGTGTGAAAGGCCGAGGTGAGGTTGATTGCGATGATCGCATCCCACTTGCCGTCCGGAAACTCCGGGATCGGCGCGACATGCTGAATGCCGGCATTGTTGATGATCAGATCGACCCCGCCCATGGCCTCGGCGGCCTGGGTTACCAGGGCGCGACATGCCGCGCCGTCCGACATATCGGCCTTAATGTAGCGCGCCTCGGTGCCGTGGTCCTCGCCGATACGACGGGCAAGGGCATGGTCCTCATCACTGTCGGTGAACGAGTTCAAAACCACCTTTGCGCCGAGCCGCGCGAGCTCTTCGGCGATGCCGAGGCCGATCCCCGAATTCGAGCCTGTGATAACGGCCGTCTTGCCTGCAACGGACATGCGCTTCTCCCTCGACCTGTCAATGACGCAAGCATACGCTTTACGCCTCGAACAGGCGAGAACCGTCGATTCCGCGACGCGTGAAAACGGCAAAAAAAAACGCCTCCACAAGGGAGGCGTATAGTGTTGAGGCAGGTTTCATACAGGCAAGAAACCTATCGAGCAGTGGAGGAATGATACGCAATGGCGCCCAATCCGCCAAGCCCCATTTTCAGCAATTCCCGGCAAGGCGCTCTCTGCGCAGGAAATCTGGCCCAAACGTTGAGAGATCAATAGATGTTGCGGGTCCTGGTCACGACCACCATTTCTTGGGTAGTTCTCGCAGGTGTCGTCGTTGCAGCGCCGCGCCACGCTATATCCATGTATGGCGAGCCGGATCTACCGCCCAATTTTGCGCATCTGCCCTATGTCGTGCCGGACGCGCCAAAGGGCGGTCGGATCGTGCTGGGCGAAACCGGCGGCTTTGATAGCCTCAACCCGTTCATCCTGAAGGGGACGGCGCCCTGGGGGATGCGCGCGCATGTCTTCGAATCGCTGATGGGCCGGTCCTGGGACGAGCCTTTCACGCTCTACGGGCTGTTGGCCGAATCAATCGAGACGCCGCCCGACCGGTCCTGGGTGGCCTTTACGTTGCGCGAAGAGGCGCGCTTTTCCGATGGCAGCCCGGTCACGGTCGAGGATGTCATCTTCAGCCATGAGGTTCTGTCGAAAAAGGGTTTGCCGGGGTTTCGAACGACCGGGGCGAAGGTGGCGCGCCTTGTGCGTACCGGGCCGCGCAGTCTGCGCTTTGACTTTGCCACCCCGGATCGCGAGCTTCCGCTGATCATTGGGCTGCGCCCGGTTTTGAAGCAGGCCGACTGGGCGGGGCTGGACTTTGCCGCATCGAGCCTTCGGCCACCGATCGGCTCGGGACCCTACATCGTTGCCGATTTCGAGGCGGGGCGCTTTATCGAGTTTCGCCGCAATCCCGATTACTGGGCGCGGGATCTGCCGCTGATGCGCGGTCAGGCCAATCTCGACATCCTTCGCTACGAATTCTTCCGCAATGCCGAAGCCCGCTTCGAGGCGTTCCGCGCCGGGATCGTCATGGTGGCCCGCGAGGGCGATCCGGCGCGCTGGGAAACCGCCTATGATTTTCCCGCCGCCCGGGAGGGTCGCATCGTGCAGGCCCGCGTGCCGCATGGCCGACCGACCGGGATGAACGGTTTGGTTTTTAACACGCGTCGGCCGATCTTTGCCGATTGGCGGGTGCGCGAGGCGCTGCTTCTCGCCTTCAATTTCGAGTGGATCAATGCGCGGCTGAACGGAGGCGCATTTCCCCGCATCGCCTCATACTTCTCCAACTCGCCTCTGGGCATGGCGCCCGGACCGGCCGAGGGGCGTGTCGCCGCGCTACTGGCCCCGTTTTCGGGCCGGCTTTTGCCGGGTGTGATGGAGGGCTACGCGCTGCCGGTCGGCATGCGCGACGGCAGCAACCGGCGCAACCTGCGGCGCGCCGTCGGGCTGTTGCGCGATGCGGGCTGGCAGGTCGTCGATGGGGTGCTGCGCGATGCTGAAGGCGCGCCGTTTCGCTTCGAGATCATGCTGCGCCCGATCGACAGCGAAGCGGTGGCCAACATTTTTGCCAACAGTCTCGCACGGCTTGGGATCGTGGCAGACATCCGTATCGTCGATGCGGCCCAGCACAGCGCACGCCGCAGCACTTATGATTTCGATATGATGATCAACGCTTGGGCGCTCTCGCTTAGCCCGGGCAACGAACAGGCATTTTACTGGGGCAGCGAAGGACGGCAGCTGGAGGGCACCCGCAACTATATGGGGGCACAGGACCCGGCCATCGATGCGATGATCGACACGCTGCTGCGCGCCGAGGATCGTGCGACCTTCGTTGCCGCAGCACGGGCGCTTGATCGGCTGCTGACGGCGGGGCGCTACGTGATCCCGCTTTGGTATGCGCCGGAGAGTTGGATTGCCCATGACGCCCGGCTGTCGTTTCCGGCACGCACCCCGCTTTACGGCGATTGGATCGGGTTTATGCCGGATATCTGGTGGTGGCAGCACCCTGCGCAGTAGCAAAAGACTGTGCCACCTTGCAGTACGCTTGCCTTGCTCGGCAGGTCGAGGGGATGATGCCGTCATCGTAAAGGCGCGCATAAAGAAGGGCGCACCGCCTGCGATTGCCTCACACCCAACCGGTGCGAACGTGTCGAGGTTGTAGCCCAAAACCACGGGCCCAAAACCACGGGCCCAAAACCTGCAGCGCGAATCCTGCAGCCCGAAACATGCAGCCCGAAACATGCCGCCCAAAACCTGGAGGCTGTCGGGTGCGCGCCGTCAAACTCCCCTCGATCAGGCCGGACCGCCCCATCCACGGGTCCGTTACGGCGGTCGCCGACAGGCTGGGCGGGCGCGATCGTCGCGAAAACACCACCGAGCATGCGTCTGACGGGTTTCAATGCCCGATGGCGGTCTGTAGCCGCTGAAGGTCGCGAATTGGAACGCCCTCCATGGCCCTCAATCTGCGCTGCCCCGATCTTTTGGCGCGCTGGGCTCGGCTCGCCAATCCGGGCGCGAGGGTCTCCGGAGCACATTTTTTGGCCAGCTCCAAAGGCACGCCGCTCAGAGCGTCGGGCCGCAATAGGTTCCCGGCCCCCCTATTGCGCCGCACCCGGCAGTGCACGGCATCCTGCAGCCCGAAACCCCCGGGCAGACCTTAGCGTCCCGCGGCGACAGGTGTCCGGGCGGGGGCGGGGCGTTTGCCGGCCGCAATCTCGGCCGCCGTCGGCGGGGTGACCAGACCGGCCGAGATGATCAGCTTGGCCGCCTCTTCGACCGACATGTCCAGGATCACGACATCCTGACGCGGCACGAACAGCAAAAAGCCCGAGGTTGGGTTGGGCGTGGTCGGTAGGAAAACGCTGTACATCTCGTTTTGCGCCGCCTTGCCGGGTATCTCGCCCTTGGTCTCGGTCGAGACAAAGCAGATCGACCAGATGCCCTTGCGGGGATATTCGATCAGCGCCGCGTGCTTGAAGCTCGATGAGGACTGGCTTAGGATCGTCTCCACGATCTGCTTGAGGCCATTGTAGATCGAACGCACAATCGGCATGCGCTCGACAAAGCTCTCGCCCAGGCGGACGAGCTGGCGCCCAAACAGGTTCTTCGTCAACGCCCCCACGGTGGCAGTGAAAATCACGAAGATGACGACGCCGAAGCCGGGGATATACGCGTCGAGATAGGTCGATGGGTTGTAGATCTTTGGAACCCAGGGCACGACCTGCGCGTCGATGAAACTCACCACGGTCCAGATCAAATAGGCGGTCAGCACCACCGGCGCGACGATTACTAGGCCGGTGAGAAAGTTCACCCTGACCCGCTGAAACAACCCGGGCGGCTTTCGGGGCGGGTGCCCGGAGGGGGTCGGGGGCGGCTTGTGCTTCATTGTCGCGAGAGATCCTGCCGATTTCTGTACAGGCGCCCGTGGCCCGCTTGGCTTAATAGTAGGTTTGCAAGGGCCGCGCTGCAATGCGGCAGAGACGAATGCGATGCGTTTGCGGCTTTGAACCGCTACTTGACGAATGGGATGTGGGCCCGGCGGCTCGCATCCGCATCCTGGGCGTCCTGCAACGCTTTCAGCCAACCGCGCAGCGACGGGCTGTGCCAAGGTGCGGCGCCGCGAAACCGGCCCACCACTTGGCCGTACTTATCCACGATCAGGCTGGCGGGAACGGCGCGCGTGTCAAGCATGGGCATCACCGCGCCGGCAGTGTCGCGCAGCGCAGGCAGGGTGGCCGCATGGTTGTTGCGTAAAAACGTCTCGACCCGACGGCGATTGTCGCGCGGCTCGACCGATACCGGGCGAACCGCCACGCCCAGATCGGCCTGCAGATCGCGCAGCCTTGGCAGTTCGCCCTTGCAGACGTGGCACCAGCTGGCCCAGGCTGTCACGATCGTTACCGCGCCCGGCCGGTCGAACAGCGGCTCCGGCCCCGTGCGGCCCTCGACCGTCGGGCCGCTGCCGATCGGCGGGAGATCCGGCAGCGCCATCTGGTGGTACATGGTCAGCCGGCCATTGCGATCGACAAAGCGCACCGTCTCTTCGCCCAGCGCGAAGCCGGGCACCTGACCCTTGGCGAGCAGGACTGCAAAGCCAAAACAACATGCGGCAAGCAAAAAGAAACGCATGCCCCTTAGCTGGGCGAAAAACATGCCTGCCGCAAGGCCTCAGCTAGACTGTGGACGCCCCGCTGGCGCCTCTTTTTTGCGTTAAGGTTAGCGTCCCAGGCGGCGCTTTTTGGTTTGGGGCGGCCTTTTCGCCGTGGCCGCGGCCTGCGCGGTCAATACCGCACAGATCGCCCTTAGGGACACCCTGCGTTCACCCCGTCTTGCCCCGAGCGCCCCGAGCGCCCCGAGCGCCCCAAGCGCACCGAGCGAACCGCGCGCCCGTTTTCGAAATGGATGCCGCATTCGGTTTTGGTCTGTCCCCGCCAGCGTCCGGCGCGCGGGTCTTCGCCCGGCGCGACCGGCGTGGTGCAGGGCGCACAGCCGATCGAGGGGTAGCCGCGGGCCACCAAAGGGTGCGGCGGCAATTCATGAGCCGCTGAGCAAGCGCGGATATGGGCAGCATCCCAGCCAGTCAGCGGGTTGAGTTTCGGCCGCCCGGCGTCATCGGCCTCGAAGACCGCCAGTCCCGCACGGCTTGCCGCCTGGTAGCGTTTGCGCCCGGTGATCCAGGCCGAAAACGGGTCCAGCGCCTTCTGCAAGGGCAGGGTTTTGCGCAAGCTGCAGCAGGCATCGGGGTCGCGCCTGTGCAACGCGCCGCTTGCAGTCTCGCGCGCCATCACCCCCGGCCCGGGCTGCACCGGCCGCACATCGCGCAAGCCCAGATGTGCAGCCAGATCACGCTGATAAGACAAGGTTTCGGCAAAAAGCATCCCGGTTTCGAGAAACAGCAACGGCATGGACGGGTCGGTTTCGGCGACCATGTGCAAAAGCGCTGCGCTTTCGGCGCCGAAGGAAGAGACGAACGCCATCCGCCCGGCAAATCCGTCCTGCGCCAGCGCGAGGATGTGTTGGGGGGGAAAGCCCCTCGGCAAGCCGGTTGAACGCCCGCGCCAGCGTCTTTGCCGGCCGTGCGACCAGCCCCGCGACGGGATGCGTCACGCGGCCCCTCCGCGCGGCGCGCGGCGCGCCTCAAGAATGCTCTGCCGGCCCCGGTAGCCCCGCTGATAGCGTAGGCTGACCAGGGCCAAGGCCGCCTCCCATTGCGGCTGGGGCTGGCGGGCATCGAGCTTCTCGGGGGTCTCGACCTCGTCAAACCCGCATTCGAGCAGATAGGCGAACTGATCGGCGATCACCGGCCCGGCGGCGCGCAGCCGGCCCGTCCAGCCCATCCCCCGCAGGCGCCGGGCGATGGAAAACCCCCGCCCATCCGAGAAGGCCGGGAAGGCGACCGAAATCAGGCCCAGCTGCGCAAAAAACCGCGTCATCGCCTCTGGGTCGAGATCGTTCGGGATGTGCAGCCCGGTCATATCAGCCGGATGCCCTTCGGGAAGCACGAGGTCCTCCGCCCAGGGCAGGATAATGCGCGCGCCGTCGACGGCCTCCGCGGCGGTCTCGACGCGGATCCAGCCATCGAGGACAACCCCGGTGCGGTCACGCAGCGTCGGCATAAAGCGCGTCCTTGAAGGGCGGCATGCCCACCCGTCGATAGGTTTGCAAAAAGGTCTCGCCGGGCTGGCGCAGGCCTAGATAGGTCTCGACCAGCGTGTCTATTGCGCCGGGCACCTCGTCATAGGCAAAACCCGGCCCGGTGCGCGCGCCCAAGGCCGCATCATTGGCCGGCTCGCCGCCCAGGGTGATCTGATAGCTCTCCACCCCCGCTTTATCGAGGCCCAGGATCCCGATATGGCCAACATGATGATGCCCGCAGGCATTGATGCAGCCCGAAATCTTGATGGCGAGCGGGCCGATCTCGCGTTGGCGGTCAGGATCGGCGAACCGGGTACTGATGGCCTGCGCCACGGGGATCGAACGGGCGGTGGCCAGCGCGCAATAGTCCAGGCCGGGGCAGGCGATGATGTCGGTGACCAGCCCACGATTGGCGGCATCGAGCCCCTGGGACTTCAATAGCGTCCAAAGCGCGAAGAGATCGGCCTCGGCCACATGGGGCAGAACGATGTTCTGCTCATGCGTCACCCGCATCTCGTCGAGGCTGAAGCGCTCGGCCGCCTTGGCCAGCACGCGCATCTGTTCGGCCGTCGCATCGCCGGGCGCCCCGCCCACGGGTTTGAGCGAGACGGTCATCGCGCGGTGGCCGGGCACCTTGTGGGGGTGGCCGTTCTGATCGACCCAGGCGGCGAAGTCGGGATGGGCCGCGCAGGCCTGCGCCAGCCCGCCCGCATCGCGGGGGATCAACGCCGGTGGTGTGAAATAGGCGGCGATCCGCGCGGTCTCTTCGGCATCGGGTGCGGCGCCGCGATCGCCGCGGGCGAATTCGGCCTCGACCATCTCGCGGTAGCGCTCGATGCCCAGCTCATGCACCAGGATCTTGATGCGGGCTTTATACTTGTTGTCGCGCCGACCCATCAGGTTATAGACCCGCATCGCGGCTTCAAGATAGGGCAGCAGATCGGCGCGGGGCAGAAAGCCGCGCAGCTCCTTGGCGATCATCGGGGTGCGGCCCTGACCGCCGCCGACCAGGATGCGATAGCCGGTCTCGCCGGCGTCGTTGCGCACAATCTCGATGCCGATGTCATGCACCCGGATGGCGGCGCGGTCGCGGCTGGCGGCGGTCACGGCGATCTTGAACTTGCGACCCAGAAAGGTGAATTCGGGATGCAGGGTCGACCATTGCCGGATCAGCTCGCAGGTGATGCGCGGATCCTCGATCTCATCGGTCGCCGCCCCGGCAAAGGGGTCGGAGGTGGTGTTGCGGATGCAATTGCCCGAGGTTTGGATGGCATGCATCTCCACCTCGGCCAGCGCCGCCAGCATATCCGGGACATCGCGTAGGACGGGCCAGTTGAACTGGATGTTCTGGCGGGTGGTGAAATGGCCGTAGCCGCGGTCCCAACGCTCGGCGATCGTCGCAAGCTGGCGCATCTGCCGGCTGGAGAGCGTGCCATAGGGGATCGCGACGCGCAGCATATAGGCGTGAAGTTGCAGATAGAGCCCGTTCATCAGCCGCAGCGGCTTGAACTCATCCTCGGTGAGCGAGCCGTCCAGGCGCCGCGCAACCTGGGCCCGAAACTCCGCGACGCGCTCGCGCACGATCTGCGCGTCGAACTCGTCATAGCGATACATCAGGCCGCCTCGCGCCGGTGCGGAGCGGCCTTCGCCTCCGTCTGCGGGGCAAGATAGTCGAAACTGGGCGTGCGCGCCGCCCGGATCGCTTCGCGCCGCGTGGCCGGCTGGCCGGTGTCAGGATCGATCGGCACGGCGTAGACCCCGATGGCGGTGCTGTCGGTGCCGAGCCGTTCGAGCATCGATGCGGCGTCAGCTTGAGAGGCGAAAAGCTCTGCGCGCGCGCGGTCGCGATCCCAGCCGCTACCGGTCCACCAGACAACGTCGCCGGCGACCAGATCGTTTGCTGTCAAGACCACCGGAAGGGACTTTCGGGCCATGGCTCCTCCTCCTGCGTAGCGCATCGGCCACGCATGCCGGATTATTTAACGGCTCAATTGGCTCGTCCAAGTAAATTACACAAAAATCTTTTCTCACGAATTATTACACTCAAATACATGTAAATTAAGCGCCGACCTTGCCGACGACTCCGTATCCGGGCAAAGCGTGCGTCTCGCGATCGCCGAAGGCGACAGCAGGCGGCGTTGCGCTTTTGCGGCAAAGATTGGAAAACGAGCGGATGGGACGCATGCTTTTTGGCACCGACGGGGTGCGGGGACGGGCCAATGCCGGCGCGATGACCGCCGATGCGGTAATGCGCCTGGGCATGGCCGCAGGGCGATACTTTCGTGCCGGGTCGCATCAACAACGCGTCGTGATCGGCAAGGATACGCGTCGCTCGGGCTATATGATCGAAACGGCGATGACGGCGGGGCTGACCTCGGTCGGGGTCGATGTGTTTTTGTTGGGGCCGGTGCCGACCCCGGCGGTGGGGATGCTGACCCGCTCGATCCGGGCCGATCTGGGGGTGATGATCTCGGCCAGCCACAACCCGTATGAGGATAACGGCATCAAGTTCTTCGGCCCCGACGGCTTCAAGCTTTCCGATGCGGCCGAGGAGGTGATCGAAACCTATCTGGGGGAAGCTCCGCATCTGGCGGCACCGCGCGAGATCGGCTCGGCCACCCGCATCGAGGATGGGCGCGGTCGATATATGGAGTTCGCCAAGACCACCTTTCCGCGGCGCCTGCGGCTTGATGGGCTGAAGATCGTGGTCGATTGCGCGCATGGGGCGGCCTATCGCACCGCGCCGGAGATTTTGTGGGAGCTTGGCGCCGAGGTTGTTGCGCTGGGCGTGCAGCCCAACGGCTTCAACATCAATGACGGCGTCGGCTCGACCTATCCGGATGCGGCGCGGGAGGCGGTTCGGGCGCATGGCGCGGATCTTGGCATTGCGCTCGATGGCGATGCGGACCGGGTGATTGTGATCGACGAGACCGGTGCGGTGCTCGATGGCGATCAAATCATGGCGCTGATCGCCACGCGTTGGGGGCAGGCGGGTCGGCTAGCGGGCGGCACATTGGTCGCTACGGTGATGTCGAATCTGGGGCTTGAGCGGCATCTGGCCCAGCAAGGCCTGACGCTGGCGCGCACGCGGGTCGGCGATCGTTATGTGGTCGAGGCGATGCGGGCCAATGGTTGGAGCCTGGGCGGAGAGCAGTCGGGTCATATTGTGATGTCCGACTACACCACCACCGGCGACGGGCTGATCGCGGCGCTGCAGGTTCTCGCGGCGATGGTCGAGAGCGACCGGCCGTTGTCGCTGCTGGGCCGGGTGTTCGAGCCGGTGCCGCAGCTTTTGAAGAATGTACGGTTTGCCGAGGGCGCAGAGCCGCTCGAGCGGGATCGGGTCCAGGCCGCAATCCGCAACGGCGAGGCGCGGATGGGGAATGCAGGCAGGCTGGTGATCCGGAAATCAGGCACCGAGCCGCTGATTCGCGTCATGGGGGAGTGCGAGGATCCCGCGCTTCTGGCCGAGATCGTTGAGGGTATCTGCGCCGAGGTGACTGCGCCGAGGTGAATGTGCCAAGCTGGTTGCACCAAGCTGACTGCGGGCCGAGTTAAGCGTCGCCGGCGGCGCACTCGGCACGGTCGGATGCCTCCGGCGGGAGTATTTGGACCAAGAAGAATTCGCCCCTTCGGCCCCTTCGGTCCCGCGAATTCTCGGCGATTGGCCCGGTACCGCCGCCGCATTCGTTCCGCGAAAGACTCTGCGGGCGGATGGCTTGGATTTGCGCGGCACCGCGCGGTTGCGAGGGGCCCCGGCGGGCTGCAATGCGCCCGGATCTTGCGGTCCGGATCCGGGTGGAACGCGGGTGCGGCACTGCGCTACCTCTTGGCTTGCCAGCTCATAGAGCCTTCCCGTGAACGGAGACAAGCCAATGATTTCGCGTAAAAAAAGTCACGTAGCGCTGCCCAGCCACCCATCCCTGCCCTGGATTTCGGCCGCCTTTTTGCACCTGGCGGCGGCGCTAGCGCAGCGGCGGCATCGACGGGGCAGGTATCGACGGGGCAGGTGTTGTGACCTGCGCATGCTCTCGCCGCATCAGCTGCGCGATATCGGGCTGAGCCGGGAGGCCGCCTTGAAGGACGCCGGCCGTCCGTTCCGGTATCGCTAAGAAGCCTAAGCGCGTTTAGCGGTTGACGCTGGGGCTGTCCCGCGCCTAAGGCGGGGGCGGGCCGGTCCTCAGGCAAGGGCGGACGGGGGCGGGCTCAGGAAACCCGCCCTGACGTCGGAGCCGTCCATGAGCCTCCCCAAACCGCAGGCGCGGCCTGCGCTTGCCGATTTTTCGTCAGGACCCTGCGCCAAGCGCCCCGGCTGGTCGGCCGAGGCGGTGGCATCGCTGGCCTGGCTGGGACGCTCGCACCGGGCAGCGGGTCCAAAGGCGCAGCTCAAAGATCTGATCGACCGGACCCATGCGCTGTTGGGCCTGCCATCCGCCTATCGGCTGGGGATCGTGCCGGCCTCTGACACGGGTGCGGTTGAAATGGCGATGTGGAGCATGCTGGGGGCAAGGCCGATCGACATGCTCGCCTGGGAGAGCTTTGGCGCGGGCTGGGTGACGGATGCGCAAAAGCAGCTCAAACTGCCGGATTGCCGGGTTCTGACGGCCGCCTATGGCGCCTTGCCCGATCTGAGGGCGGTGAGGGCAGAGGCGGATGTGGTGTTCACCTGGAATGGCACGACATCCGGCGTGCGGGTGCCCGATGCCGACTGGATCGCCGATGATCGCGCGGGGCTGACCATTTGCGATGCCACATCGGCGGTCTTCGCGCAGGATATTCCTTGGGAAAAAATCGATGTTGCCACCTTTTCTTGGCAAAAGGTGATGGGCGGCGAGGCGGCGCATGGCGTGCTGATCCTCAGCCCACGCGCGGTCGAGAGGCTGGAGAGCTTCACGCCCGACCGGCCCTTGCCGAAGATCTTTCGGCTGACGAAGGCCGGCAAGCTCATCGAGGGCGTGTTCAAGGGCGAGACGATCAACACCCCCTCGATGTGGGCGGTGGCCGATGCGCTCGATGCCATTGCCTGGATGGAGGGGCTGGGCGGCCTGGCGCCGACCATGGCGCGTGCCGATGCCAATCTGGCCGCGCTGCAGGGCTGGGTGGATGCCACCCCCTGGATCGAGAACCTGGTCGCCGATCCTGCGCTGCGCTCCAACACATCGGTCTGTTTGAAAATCGTCGATCCGATAGTGGCCGGGCTGAAGGAAGCTGCACAGCGTGCCTTTGTGAAGGCGATGGTTGGGCTGCTCGATGCCGAAGGCGCGGCCCATGACATCGGCGGCTATCGCGACGCGCCGCCGGGCTTGCGCATCTGGTGCGGGGCGACGGTCGACACCGCGGATATCCGGGCGCTCGCCCCCTGGCTCGACTGGGCTTTTGCCCAAACCCGGGCCGCCGCGAAGGCTGCCTGAGCGCCCATGGCCGATCTGGCGATGGAGACGCCCTTTGGCGGCGTGCTGCTGGGAGCCTCGACCGCCAGTGCCGGAGCGGTGGCTGCGGCAAGGCCGGCGCTGCCCGAAGAGATGCGCGTCGATGGCTGCCGTATCGGAACGCTGCAACTTGCGGTGACGCCCAGCGATGCAATCACCGTGATGCTGACGGCCGATCTTGTCACCGGCGCCGTCGCACGACCGGCGCCGGACGCCTGGCTGGCGGCCTGGGAGGTGGAGACCGAGGGGTTGGTCGGTGCTTTCGGCATGCGCGATGCGGAGTGGCTGGCGGGAAAATATGGGCTCCGGCAGACCGGGTTTTCGGATCGCAATCCGGGCGTCGCGCTTTTCTTGGAGGCGCGCGCGCCGGGTGTCGCCGGGCTTGCCTGTGCGGCTGCCTGGACGGCTGCTCCGGTATCGGAGGCTGAAAGGTTCGCGGCCTGGTGCGCGCTTGATCATGTGCTGCCGCGCTGAGACGATGCCGACCTTGCGTCCTGCCATGCCCACCGACCGGGCGCTTCTGGAGGCTTGGGACGGCGAGCCTCATATTCGGGCGGCCGGGATCGCGGGGTGGGACTGGGCCGATATGCTGGCCCATGACCCGCCCTGGCGGTCGCTTCTGATCGCCCAGCTTGGGGATCGGCCCATCGGTTTCTTGCAGATCATCGACCCGGCGCGCGAAGAAACCGGGTATTGGGGCGCTTGCAGCCCCGGCCTGCGCGCCATCGACATCTGGATCGGCGCGCCCGATTGCCTGCGCCAGGGGCATGGCCGGTCGATGATGACCCAAGCCATCGATCGTTGCTTTGCCGCGCCCGAGGTTGGGGCGATCCTGATCGACCCGCTGGCCAGCAACCGATCCGCCCATCGGTTTTACCGGGCGATGGGCTTTTACCCCGTCGGTCCGCGTCGTTTTGGCACCGATGACTGCCTCGTTTTTCGCCTCAACCGCGCCGATTGGCGCGCAGGAGACTGATCATGCCCAAGGTTCTGATTTCCGATGCGCTTTCCGAGCGCGCTGTCCAGATCTTCCGCGACAACGGGGTGGAGGTCGATTTCCAGCCCGATCTCGGCAAGGATCCCGACCGTCTTGCCGACATCATCGGCGATTATGACGGGCTCGCCATCCGCTCGGCCACCAAGGTGCGGGCGGCTCTGCTGGAAAACGCCGCCCGTCTTCGGGTTGTCGGTCGCGCCGGGATCGGGGTCGACAATGTCGATATCGCGGCCGCTTCGGCCCGCGGGGTGGTGGTGATGAACACACCCTTCGGCAATTCGATCACCACCGCCGAACACGCGATTGCGATGATGTTCGCGCTGGCCCGGCAGCTGCCGGAGGCCGACGCC
Organism: Pseudomonadota bacterium; assembly: GCA_039184655.1. GTDB lineage: Bacteria > Pseudomonadota > Alphaproteobacteria > Rhodobacterales > Rhodobacteraceae > J013. Next base: position 49,155 of record JBCDAZ010000026.1, read on the forward strand.
TCGACCCGGGCCGGCAAGTGGGAAAAGAACCGGTTCATGGGCGTTGAGATCACCGGCAAGACGCTGGGGCTGATCGGCTGCGGGAATATCGGATCGGTCGTTGCGGCGCGGGCGCTGGGGTTGCGCATGAAGGTGCTGGCCTATGATCCGTTCCTGTCGGCCGAACGGGCCACCGAGCTGGGCGTGGAGAAAGTGGAGCTCGAAGCCCTGCTGCCGCGGGCCGATTTCGTCACGCTGCATCTGCCCAAGACCGAAAAAACTGCCGGGATCCTCTCGGCGGTACGCATCGCGCAGATGAAGACCGGGGCGCGGCTGATCAACTGTGCGCGGGGTGGGCTTGTCGATGAGGAGGCCCTGGCCGCCGCCCTTCACGACGGCAAGCTGGCCGGGGCGGCCTTCGATGTGTTCTCCCAAGAGCCCGCGCGCGACAATCCGCTTTTCGGCGCCCCCAATGTCGTGTGCACCCCGCATCTGGGGGCCGCCACGACCGAGGCTCAGGAAAATGTCGCCCTGCAAATTGCCGAGCAGATGTCGGACTACCTCGTGAAGGGTGCGGTTTCGAATGCGATCAACGCGCCATCGGTCACGGCCGAGGAGGCGCCGGTTCTTAAACCCTGGATCGGGCTTGCAGAGGTGTTGGGCGGGTTTGCCGGCCAGGTGACGGAAACCGCAATTCGCGAAATTGAGATCGAGTATGTCGGCCGGGTGGGCCAGCTCAATCTGCGGCCCCTGACGGCCGCGGTGACGGCTGCCCTCTTGCGCCCGCTGGTGGGCGAGGGGGCGGTCAACATGGTCTCCGCCCCGATCGTGGCGCGCGAGCGCGGCATCCGGATTGCGGAGACCCGCAAGGACGAGCAGGGGGCTTACGGGACCTATATGCGACTGATTGTGACCTCCGAGACGATGACGCGTTCGGTCGCCGGGACGATCTTTTCGGATGGCCGGCCGCGCTTCATCCAGATCAAGGGGATCAATCTGGAGGCCGAGCCGCAGCCGCATATGCTTTACACCACCAATTCGGATGCGCCCGGCTATATCGGCGCGCTGGGCACGCTTTTGGGCGAGTTGGAGGTCAATATCGCCACCTTTGCGTTGGGCCGGGCAGCAAAGGGCGGCGAGGCGATCGCGCTTTTGGGAGTGGACAGCGATGTGCCGGACGCCTCGCTGGCCCAGATCGGGGCGCTGCCGCAAGTGGGTCAGGCCAAGCGGCTGCGGTTTTAAGCGGCGTCTGGCGACTGCGCCGCTTGGCCGGGCTGGAACGCCTCCGGCGGGAGTATTTTTGCCAAGAAGAAGGCCGGGTGCGCGCGCAATTGTCCTGGGCGCGTCGTCAGGGTGGTCCCAAAAAAGCCTGGGGTGGGCCAGAAAAGCCCGGGGTGGGTCAGAAAAGGCCGGGCGGGCCCAAAGATTTCAGAGCGGCTCTTGACGCATGACCGCGCGGGCCGTCAGGTCGTTGTTGGCAATGGCTGCAAAGAAACCGAAGACGCTCGCGTCGCCGATATTGACCTTGATCTCCACCCATTTTGCAGTCGAGCTTGGATCGTTTGCGCTAATGTCGTAGTGGAGCGTGCCGGCAAAGCGAAGATTGCTTTGCGCATAGCTCAACGCCTGCGTTTCGTCGAGCTGCCCGGTTGCAATGAGGCGGGTTGCATCGCGCGAGACGTTCCACATTTCGTTTTGGCGCAGGTACAGCGTGGCGCTGTCGGTCAGAATACCCAGCAGCACCACGAAGAAGGGGATCCACAACACGAATTCGATGGTCGCGCTGCCCTCACGGCTATGCCAGAAGCGCCGCGGGCTTGGGCGCCGGCCCCGACGGGCAAACCCGGTTTTGGTGTATTTCTCCGCCACCACTCATCTTTCAGTTGAAAACGATTCTGGGTTTCTACCCGGCTCTGCGCGCAGTGGCAAGCCCTGGCATTGGGGGGGGGGGGGGGGGGGGGGGGGGGGGGGGGGGGGGGGGGGGGGGGGGGGGGGGGGGGGGGGGGGGGGGGGGGGGGGGGGGGGGGGGGGGGGGGGGGGG
>JBCDAZ010000027.1:0-50579 GCA_039184655.1 Pseudomonadota bacterium
CGAAAGCCGCATCCGCCGCGAAACCATCGCGGCCGAAGATATCCTGCATGACATGGGCGCGTTTTCGATCATTGCCTCGGACAGCCAGGCCATGGGACGCGTGGGCGAGGTCATCATCCGCACCTGGCAGACCGCGGACAAAATGCGCAAGCAGCGCGGTCCTCTGGATGCCGAAACCGGCAACAACGACAATATGCGCGTGCGTCGATACATCGCGAAATACACGATCAACCCGGCCATCGCGCATGGGATCAGTCACGAGATCGGGTCGATCGAGCCGGGCAAACGTGCGGACCTTTGCTTGTGGAGCCCGGCATTTTTTGGGGTGAAGCCCGAGATGGTGTTGCTTGGCGGCTCCATCGCCTGCGCGCAGATGGGCGATCCCAACGCCTCGATCCCAACGCCGCAGCCGGTCTATACCAGGCCGATGTTCGGCGCCTATGGCCGCGCGCAGGAACGCGCCTCGGTGACCTTTGTCTCCGAGGCGGCCCTGGCCGAGGGGATCGGCGCCCAGCTCGGGCTCGCCAAGGAGGTGCTTGCGGTCAAAAACACCCGCGGCATCGGCAAGGCCGATATGGTGCTGAACGCGGCAACGCCGCGCATCGAGGTGCATCCCGAGACCTATGAGGTCCGCGCCGATGGCGCGCTTCTGACCTGCGAGCCGGCTGAAACCCTGCCGATGGCGCAGCGCTACTTTCTGTTCTGACATGACCGAAAGCGCCAAGATATCCGAGCTTACGGATAGGGATCGGGCCGTCCTCGCAGAGATGGAGGCGTGGGTTGCCGGCCACTACACCGAAGAGACCCGGCATATCTACGAGCACTTCACGTGCAAGCTTGAGATGTTGCAGGAGATACTCGACAACAACTCGATCGAAGAGAGTGATCCGCATCGGGAGCTTTTGTGGCAAAGGCTTGGCGCGACGTTGGGAACAACGCTGACGCAGTATTATGACAGGCTTGCCTGGAAGATCATCGATGATGAATTTGGGCGGAGCTTCTGCCTTGTCTACAAGGACACGACGATCCGGATCTTTCCCATCCCGATGATCTCGAAACGGCTCATGGCCGGCGAGGCGGTGAGCATTCGACGCATATTCGTGGCGACATGCGAGGCAATCGACAAAGGGCGCAACGAGGCCGTTTGAGCCTTGCGCCGCGACGGGCGGTCGAGGCACCCGCGGCGCCGAATGCGGCCGCGTCGCCAACCTGCCTGCTCATACCCCTCCAAGGCAGTGTGCCGGCCGGCACATCAAGCGGTCCGCAATGGGACTAAACCCCATGGCATCCGGTTCAACCGATGTCACAGGAGGACAGTCCATGGCCGATGCCACAATGAAGATCGACCTCACCGGCTTTCAGACTAAGCACCTTGAGCTGCCCAACGGCAATATCGAGATCTCGCTAGGCCATAAAGCGATCAACGCCAATGACGCGGCACGCCTGGTCGCGCCGGTCTACAAATACCTCAACGACATGAAGAAAAACCACATCGCGCCGGTGATTTCGCGGTTTGACGCCAATGTCGGCGCGGCCGAGACAGCCGAGGAAGCCGCGAAGCTGGAAAAGCAGGTCAACGCCTTGCTCACAAGCGCCATTGACGGGTTGAAGAAGGAAGCCACCAAGCGTCTGACCGCCGCCTGGGAGACAAAGAAAAAGGAAAACAAGGCGCTTCTCAAGTTCAAGGTCAAGATCGGCGCGAAGGTCACCTGGGGCGTTGTCAAGATCGGCCGTAGCATCGCGAAGCTTGTAGCGACCAAGGGCACCAAGGCCGACGAGTATGTCAAGATCTTCAAAGCCTGCGTTGCAATCGCCAAGGAGCTCAAGAAAGCCCTGAAATCGGAGACATCGGCGCGGGCCGATTTGGTCGCAGCGCTCAGCGGTATGGAAGCCGCGACCACCAACAACATCGTCGGGTCGAGCCATGTCAAGACTGTGAAAACGGCCGTGGCGCTCTATGTCCAGAAGCTCACCGGCGTGCGCCAGAAGGCCAACAAGCTGGCCGACAACCTCACCAAACTCTTGGACCTGCAAGATGGCGGCGCAACGGTTTCGACCAAGCAAGCAAAAAAGGTGCAGGACCTGCTCGACAGGATCATCGAGTACAATCTGATCGAGGCGACGGGGCGCGACTTTGCCAAATCGGCGCTAGAGGCGGCCAAATCGGTAGACAGCCGCGTGGATCTGCCGACCATCATATCCTGGCTGAAGAAGGCGCGCGATTTTGCGAAAACCGTCAAGTCCGGCGTGGACGCCGTCCGCAGCGCGCTCGACACCTTCGGATGACAAAGCAAAAGGCGCCGCACCCCCCGGTTTGCGGCACCCTTGCCTTTCCGGCCAAGCGCCCGGTTCACACAGCGACATAGGGCGGGCCACGCGACGACCTGGTCGGGCCCAGCCCGGCGTGGGCTGACGCGTTCTCGCTCCGCGGATCTCTCTGCTCCTCCTTGCAGCGCAGCTTTGCCTCAAACGGCGCGCAAAGCCCGCCTGGCGATGGCACGAAGACCAAGGATCGCGCCCGCCGCAACCATCATCATCAGCACCGATTGCGTCGCACCCATGACGTAAAGCGCGGTGCTGTCGAGACCTAGAACAAGCTCTGCGGTGTGATGGGTCATGCGACGCTCCCAAAAGTCTTGCAAACTTCGATTACAATTGAAGGGATACCATCGCGGCGGCTTTTGCTCAAATCCTTCGAAATCCCATGGTTAACCAAGCCTTTCCAGACCGGCAACGCACCGGGCTGCAATCACCGGGTATCGGGACGAACGATCCCTGCACTGGACCGGCCCGATAGGCCTGGTCTAGGCTTACCGCAGCGCAACATGAACGCGCCACCAATCCTCGGCCGGCGATCCGACCGCGCCGTTCTCAACATGGGAGAGTGCAATGACGAAAAGAACGCGTGACGGGGCCGCCCTTGCCGGTGTCCTGACCGGCGTCCTCGCGGGCGCAACCGTGGCGGTCGGTCCGGCCGTGGCCCAGGACAAGACACTGACCATCTCGGTCTATAGCTTCAGCCAGGACGAGTTCGAAGAGCTGGTCTATCAGCCCTTCGAGGCGATCTGCGGCTGCGATATCGTGGTGGAGACCGGCAACTCGGTGGAACGTCTCTCGAAGATCGAGGCCAACAAGGACGATCCGGTCATCGATATGGCGGTGCTTTCGACCCATGACGCGCTGGCCGCGGCGCGCAAGGGTCTGTTGCAGCCCATCGACGTCGCGGCGCTCTCGAACTATGACAAGCTCTATGACATCGCCAAGGACCCGCTAGGCGAAAATCTGGGCGTGGGCTACACCTTCTATGCCACATCGATCGTCTATCGCACCGACAAGGTGAGCATTGAAAGCTGGGCCGATCTGCTTTCGCCGGAGCTGGCGGGGAATGTCGCGTTGCCCGATGTGACGACCAATCAGGGCCCGCCGGCGCTCTATATGCTGGGCAAGGCGCTGGGCGATGCCGATCCCGCGCTGACCGCGCCGATGGAGGCGGTGGGCGAGAAGGTCGATGACATCGTCACCTTCTATGTCCGCTCATCCCAGCTTGCCCAGCTGATGCAGCAAGAGGAGATCTGGGCGGCACCGGTGGGCCGCTTTGCCTGGGGCCGGTTCAAGGATAACGGTCTGCCCATGGCCTGGGCCACGCCCAAGGAAGGCCAGACCGGCGGCATGAATGTCATGATCATGACCGCAAATAACGGCAATGAAGAGCTGGCGTTGCAGTTCATGGATTACTGGCTGTCGACCGAGGTGCAGACCAAGCTCGCCGAAGCGCTGATCGACAGCCCCGCCAATGCCGAGGTGGTGGTCTCCGACGAGATCGCCGCGAACCTCACCTATGGCGCCGATGTCGTGGCGACGCTCGATCTGATCCCGCCCTCGGTGATCCTGGACCGGCGCGCAACCTGGCTGGAGCAATGGAACGACAAGGTCGTGCAGTAACCGCGCGACATGTTCACCAGCCGCGCCGAGGCGCTGGCCCTGACCCTGCCCGCGGCGGTCTTCGCCGCGGCGTTGTTCCTGCTGCCGGTGGGCATCCTGCTATCCGAAGCCTTCCGCATCGAGGGAAGCTGGACCCTTCAGGGCTATGTCGATTTCTTCGCCAGCCCACGCAACCGCGTGGTCTTCTTTCGCACATTGGAGTTGGGGGTGCTGGTCGCGCTTACCTCGGCCGTGATCGGCTATGCCGCGGCCTTTGCCATTGTGGGGCTCGATCCGACCACCCGCGGGCGGGTCTTTGGGCTCGTCATCCTGCCCCTGATGATCTCGCCGGTTGCGCGCACATATGCCTGGCTGGTGATCCTGGGCCGCACGGGCTTTGTGAACGAGGCGCTGGTGGGCATGGGGCTCCTCGACAGCCCGCTGCGGATCCTTTTTACCGAAACGGCCGTCTTCATCGGGCTGTTGCAGCTTTTCATGCCGCTGATGATCATCAGCCTCGTCTCGGCGATGGAAAACATGCCCCGCGACGCGATCCCCGCCGCGCGCATACTCGGTGCGAACTGGCTGCAGGTCTTCTTGCGGGTGGTCCTGCCCCTGACGCGCGAAGGGTTGGTGATCGGCGGCACGCTGGTCTTCACCGGGGCGCTGACGGCCTATATCACCCCCGCGATTTTGGGTGGGGCCAAAGTGCTGATGCTGGAGACGCTGCTTTATCAGCGCGTGACCGTGGCCAATGACTTCGTCTCGGCCAGCGTCATTGCCATGATCCTGATCGTGATGAGTTTCTCGGCCAATCTCTTGTTGCGCCGGATGGCAAGCGCGCGCCGCGCGAGGGCCGCATGAGCCGGCTGGCCACCTGGATCACGCTGGGTCTGGTGCTGACCTTCCTGATCGGGCCGTTCCTGATCATCATCGCGGCGGCCCTGTCGGCGGGCAATTCGCTGGCCTTCCCACCCCAGGGCTTCTCCTTCAAATGGGTGGTTCGGGTCTTTGAGATCGAGAGTTTTCGGCAAAGCTTCGCCGTCTCGATGTTTCTTGCCGTGGGCGGCACGCTGGCCGCGCTCGCCCTAGGGGTGCCGGCGGCTTACGGGCTGGTGCGCTACCGCGTGCCGGGGGCCGAAACGGTGCGCCTCATCGTCTCCGCCCCGATCATCGTGCCGGGCATCATCGTGGGCCTCGCGCTCCTGCAATATCTCGTCATTCCCACCGGCGTGGGCATTCTGACGGCGCTCTTTCTTGCGCATACGGCGCTGGTGCTGCCCTATGCGGTGCGGGTCGTGACGGCGAGCCTCGACAATCTGCGCGTCGATATCGAGGAGGCCGCCCTGCTGCTGGGCTGTAGCCGGGCCGGCGCCTTTCGCCGCGTGGTGCTGCCCAATATCCGGGGCGGGGTGCTGGCGGCCTTTATTCTGGGCTTTGTGACCAGCTTCAACCAGGTTCCGGTCTCGCTCTTTCTCTCCGGCCCCGGGGTGCGGACCCTGCCCATCGACATGATCGCCTATATGGAGATCAACTACGACCCATCCGTCGCGGCACTGTCGGCGCTGCTGGCCTTTCTTTCGGTCGGCATCGTCTTTGCCGCCGAGCGTTTCCTGGGGTTCTCGCGCTATGTCTGACTATCTGTCGCTGGAAAAGCTCACCCTGGCCTATGGCCAGACCGTTGCGGTCGAAACGCTCGATCTTGGGATCGCCAAGGGCGAGCTGGTGGCACTCCTCGGCCCCTCGGGCTGCGGCAAGACCACCACCATGCGCGCCATCGCCGGGCTCTTGTCGCCGCGCTCGGGACGGATCGTCATCGACGGAAGTGATGTGACGCGTCTGCCGCCATCGCGCCGCGAGGTGGGGCTGGTGTTTCAATCCTACGCCCTCTTCCCGCATCTGACGGTGTATGAGAACGTGGCGTTCGGGCTGCGGCTCAAACGCGTCGCCAACCTCGATGCGCGGGTGAAGGCCGGGCTTGCAACCGTGGGGCTCGAAGACTTCGCCGACCGCGCGCCGGCAGCACTCTCCGGCGGGCAGCAACAGCGCGTGGCGCTCGCCCGCAGCCTGGTGATGGAGCCCAAGGTGCTGCTGCTCGATGAGCCGCTCTCCAATCTCGACGCGCGCTTAAGGCTGGAGATGCGCATGGAGCTACAGCGGGTTCAGCGCGAAACCGGCGTCACGATGGTCTTTGTGACCCATGACCAGGCCGAGGCGATGGCGCTGGCCGACCGCATCGTCGTCATGCGCGCCGGCGCGATCGAGCAGATCGGCAGCCCGGAGGCCATCTACACCGCGCCCGCCACGCGTTTCGTTGCCGATTTCGTCGGGTTCGAGACGATCCTGCCCGATGGCGATGGCTGGCTGGCCTGGCGTCCCGGCGCCGTGGCGCTGGGTGCTGGGCTGCATCGGGGCCGGGTGCTGGCGGCCGCCTTTGCCGGCGAGCGGCGCGATTATGTCATCGAGAGCACGCTCGGCCAGATCAAGGCCGACCTGCCCGCGGGCGCCGACCCGCTGGCCCCGGGGGACGAGATTGCCTTCGATCTGCCGCGCGACGCGGCGGTGCGGTTGGCGCGCTAAGCGATGGGTGTCTGGGTCGATACCGATATGAGCACCGACGACATTTTCGCGATCTGTCTTCTGGCAGACAGTAGGCAGATCGACGGGATCTCGCTGACCCATGGCGTGACCTGGCTCGATCAGGTGCGGCGCAATGCGGCCGGTGCGGCGGCGGCGCTGGGCTGGGCAATGCCGGTTTATCACGGGGCCGATCAGGCGCTGCTGGGCGGGCTTCTGGACGCCACGCATATACTGGGCGAGACCGGTATTCGCACCCGCGGGGCAAGCCTGCCGCTCGCCCCCGACCTCAGCACGCCGCAGGCCGTCACCGCCCTGGCCAACTGGCTGGCGGGGCAGGAGACCGCCCAGATCCTCGCTCTCGGCCCGCTCTCCAATCTCGCCACGCTCGCGCTCGCGCATCCTGCGCTTTTGCCGCGCATCGGGCGGATCACCTGGATGGGGGGCGGGGTCACATCGGGCAATCACACCGCCTCGGCCGAGTTCAATGCGCTGGCCGACCCGGAAGCGCTGGCGGTTCTGCTGGCTCGCGATGTGCCGATCCGGATGATCGATCTCGATGCCTGCCGAAAGGTACAGATCACCGAAGATCACGTGGCCGCCTTGCAGTCCGGCTCCGGCCCCAACGCCGCGCTGATGGCGGATCTTCTCGGCGGCTATCTCGATATCGCGCTGGAGCGCGGCCGGCCGAGCATGGCGCTTTACGACCCTGTGGCGGCGGCGGCGCTGATCCGCCCCGATCTCTTTTCCTTCGCCTCGGTGCGGCTGGAGGCGGAGCTTGCGGGCACACATACCCGCGGCCGCACCGTGGTCGAAACCCGCCAGCCCGATACCCATAACGCCCAGATCGCCACCGAGCTCGACGCTCCGGCGATCCTCGATCTCTGCATGCTCGCCTGGGGCCAGGCATGAGCGAAGCCGACCTCACCGATCCCGCCTTGCGCGACCGGGCCGTGACGGCGGCGCGGGGCGATGCGCCGTTCGATCTTCTGATCACCGGTGCGCGGGTGGCCGATGTTCTCACAGGCGCCCTGCGCGCGGCCGATATCGGGATCACCGGCGCGCTGATTGCCTCTGTGCATCCGCCGGGAGACCGCACGGATGCCGCCAAGACGCTCGATGCCGACGGTTTGATCGCAACCCCGGGGTTGATCGACACGCATATGCATATCGAAAGCTCGATGGTCACACCGGCGACCTATGCCGTGGCCGTGCTGCCCCGGGGCGTGACGAGCGTGGTCTGGGACCCGCATGAATTCGCCAATGTCGCGGGGGCGGACGGGATGGCCTATGCGCTGGCCGCGGCGGCTGCGAGCCCCTTGCGCATCCTCACCTTGGCGCCCTCCTGCGTGCCATCGGCCCCGGGTTATGAGACCGCAGGCGCCGATTTCGATGCCGAGACCGTGGCGGGATGGCTGGCCCGGCCGGCGATCCACGGGCTGGCCGAGGTGATGGATATGGCCGGGGTCACCGCCCGCGCGCCCCGTATGCGCGGGATCGTTCAGGCGGGGCTGGCGGCGGGCAAGCCGGTCTGCGGCCATGCGCGGGGCCTGACCGGCGCGGCGCTGCAGGCCTATGCCGCCGCGGGGGTGAGCTCGGATCACGAGCTGACCTCGGCCACGGATCTGGAGGAAAAGCTCGCCGCCGGGCTCACGATCGAGCTGCGCGGCTCGCATCCCTATCTGCTCGAGGCGTTTGCCGCCACGCTGCAGGCGCTGCCGCAGATGCCGCCCAGCGTGACGCTTTGCTCCGACGATGTCTTTCCCGACGATCTGGCCGCGACCGGCGGCGTCGATCAGACCCTGCGGCTGCTCATCCAACACGGGCTCGACCCGCTGCGCGCGCTTCAGGCCGCGACGCTGAACGCCGCGATCCGGCTGGGCCGGTCGGATCTGGGGCTGATCGCGCCGGGACGGCGTGCGGATGTCGCTTTGGTCACGGATCTTGGAGGTTTCGATGCACAGCATGTGCTGGTCGACGGCACCCCGCCACGGCCGGCCCCGCCCGTGGCGGGTCTTGCCGGGCGCGCGGCTCTCACCCCCCTCACATCCGGGGATTTCGAGCTTCCGGCATCGGGCGTGATGGCGCGCGTGGCGACCATCGACCGGCCGCGCTTCACGCAATGGGGTGCACAGGAGATGCCCGTGCGCGGGGGCCGCGTCGCCCCACCCCCCGACGTGACCCGGATTGCGGTGATCCACCGTCACGGCCGGGTTGCGGCCACGCCAAGATTGGGGTTTCTAACCGGCTGGGGTACCTGGCGCGGTGCGTTTGCGACGAGTGTGAGCCATGACAGCCACAACCTCACGGTGTTCGGGCAGGACCCGGCCGATATGGCCGCAGCCGCCAATGCGCTGATCGGTATGGACGGCGCCCCGGGGGGCGGCATGGCGGTGGCGCAATCGGGCAAGGTCACCGCCCTGTTGCCGCTGCCCGTTGCGGGGCTGGTCTCGGCGGCGCCGCTTGCCGAGGTGGCGGCGGGTTTTGCGGCCGTGAAGTCGGCAATGGATGCGGTACTGGATTGGGCGCCGCCCTACCTGACCTTCAAGGCGTTGGTCGGCGCGACGCTGGCCTGCAATGCCGGGCCGCACCAGACCGATCTGGGCATCGCCGATCCTCTGGCTGGGCGGCTGATGGCCTCGCCCCTGCTTTGAAGAACGCGCAATCAGGCCAGGATATGACCGGCCGAGGCATGGCGGGCCAGGGCATGGCGGGCCAGGGCGTGGCGGGCCACGGCCTCCCAGAACGCCACGCCGGTGGGAATGGCCGCGTCGTTGAAATCATAGCCCGAATTGTGATGCAGCGCGCCATCCTGCGCCGGTCCGTTGCCCAGCCAGACATAGGCGCCGGGTGCCGCATCGGCGAAATAGGCAAAATCATCCCCGGCGGTGGAGGGCGGAAAATCGGTGCGCACGGTGCGGCAAACGGCGCGCGCGGCCGCCAGCGCCACGGCCGTCGCTGCGGGATCGTTGACCACCGGCGGGATGCGGCGGGTAAAGCGGTAGTCGGCTGTAAGCCCCGCGCTCGCGGCCATGCCATGGGCAAGCCGGCCGATTTCGCTTTCCAGAAGGTCCCGCACCGCCGGGCTGTAGGCGCGGGCCGTGCCGCCGATCCAGACCTGATCCGGGATGACATTCAGCGCCCGGCGGTCCCCCGCCTCGACCGCGCAGGCGCTGACCACGGAGGGCGCCAGCGGATCGATGCAGCGACCCGGGACCGTCTGCAGGGCGGCCAGAAACTGCCCCGCCGCCGGCAGCGGATCGCGGCCCAGATGCGGCTTTGCGCCATGGGTGCCGGTGCCACGAAAGATCACCTCCCAACTGTCCGAGGAGGCAAGCTGCGGGCCCACGACCACAGCCATCTCGTCCGGCGCGAGACCCGGCATATTGTGCAGCCCAAAGACCATGTCGCAGGGATAGCGGTCAAAGAGCCCTGCCGCGACCATGGCCTTGGCTCCGCCCCGCCCTTCCTCGGCCGGCTGAAAGATCAGATGAACCCGGCCCGGCGGCGGATCGGCCGCCAATTGCGCGGCAGCACCCAGAAGCATCGCGGTGTGCCCGTCATGCCCGCAGGCATGCATCTTGCCCGGTTCCGTCGAGGCCCAGGCGCATCCCGGCGCCTCTGGCATGGCCAGCGCATCCATGTCCGCCCGCAGCCCCACCGCGCGCGGCCCATCGCCCAGCGTGCCGACAACGCCGGTCCCGGCAATGCCGGTCTCCACCTGACATCCCAGGGCCCGCAACCGCGCCGCGACGATCCCGGCCGTGCGATGTTCCTCGAACCCCAGCTCGGGATGCGCATGCAGATCGCGCCGCAGCGCGACAAGTGCCTCGATCTCTGCTAGCGGTGGCATGGCAGGATCCTAATCCGCGACCGGCCGCTTGACTAGGGAAGCGCCATGCAACCGCATAACTTTTGGCAGAGTTTCGACGCGGAAGCCGACGCGCCGCCCTATCGCGAGCGTTTTCCGGCACGAATGCCGGATGGCAGGGTACTGCATCTGCCAATCCGCGCTTGGGGCGACGGGCAGGAGGGCATTGCCTCGCTGATCTTAACCCAGGCCTCCTTTAGCGTCGAAACCGCCCTTGCCGACGCGCTGGCCGAGGCGCTGAAGGACACAGGCGCGGAGGTTCTGGTCGGCATGCCGACCCTGGGCTTGCCCCTTGCACGGGCGGTTGCGGAGCGTTTGGGCCATAGCCGCTATGTGGCGCTCGGGACATCGCGCAAATTCTGGTATGAGGGCCAGCTTTCGGTGCCGCTCTCCTCGATCACCTCGCCCGATGCGACCAAGCGGCTCTACCTCGATCCCCGCATGCGCCCGCTTCTGGCCGGACGCATCGCGTTGATCGACGATGTGATTTCCAGCGGGCGCTCGATCTGCGCCGGGATCGCGCTGCTGCGCCAGGCCGGGGTGACACCGGTAGCGCTGGGTGCGGCAATGCTGCAGACGCGAAAGTCCTTGCCGCCGCTGCAGGATTTAGGGCTGGACCCGGCGTTGCGCTTTGTCTTTGAAACGCCGCTGCTGCGGCGAACGCCAAGCGGCTGGCAGGCGGACCAGGATTGCCCGCCCCACCGCTGAAATCTGCGCCTGCCATGCCCGCCTAAAGTCAGTCGGATTTGACATTTGACCAAATGCGATGGAAGCCTAGGTGGCCCAGAAGCCGGAGGGGGTACGTTTCTGTGCAATCAGCGATCCTGCATAATCGGGTGCGCCTGGATCCACTATCGGCGCCACCGGTCGAGCGCGCGTCTGCCGAAACAAAACACCCGCATAAAGGGGTTCTGCGAAATTCCTGAATCGACGCCTCGCCGATCGCCGGCGCCTGTGACACACCGCACGATCCGGGCACGACACGCTCTTGCAAGCGCGCAACGCGTATTCGATACGCCCTTTCTACGGCCGTGTATCGGGGGTCGACCACGCGTCAGGATTGTCACTCGCACCGAAGAGAGGGGCCGTGCCGTCTGCCCCTCAAGCGACGCGTCCGCTGCGGCGGTCGATGCCCGCCTCTAGGAGATGCCGCGATGAGAGTAGGCGACACGCATTTTCGCTCGATCTGGTTCGACGAGGCGGCCGACGAGGTACGGATTATCGACCAGCGCTGGCTGCCCCACGCTTTCGAGGTCGTTGCCCTTCGCAGCCGCGAAGACTTTGTCACCGCGATCCGCGATATGTGGGTGCGCGGCGCCCCGTTGATCGGCGCAACAGCCGCCTACGGCCTAGCCGAAGAAATGCGGCGCAACCCGTCCGACGAGGCCTTGCAATCGGCTTGGGAGGCGCTTTTTGCAACCCGCCCCACAGCGGTCAACCTGCACTGGGCGCTGGAAGAGATGGGCCGTCTTCTGGCGCCGCTGGCGCCGCAGGAGCGCGCGCAGGCCGCTTTTCGCCGCGCGGCCGAGATCTGCGACGAGGATGTCGAGAACAACAGGTTGATCGGGATGCATGGGCTGGAGGTCATCCGCGACATCGCACTGCGCCGATCCGGCGCGCCCGTGCGCATCCTCACCCATTGCAATGCAGGCTGGCTCGCCACCGTCGATTGGGGTACCGCCACATCGCCAATCTACCAGGCCGCCGAAGCCGGGCTGCCCGTGCATGTCTTCGTCGACGAAACCCGTCCGCGCAACCAGGGCGGTTTAACCGCCTGGGAGCTGAGCGGCCATGGCATCTCACATGATCTGATCGTGGACAATGCCGGTGGCCATCTGATGCAACGCGGCGAAGTCGATCTGGTCATCCTGGGTACCGATCGGACCACCGCCTCGGGCGATGTGTGCAACAAGATCGGCACCTATCTAAAGGCGCTTGCCGCTCGGGACAACGACGTCCCTTTCTATGTGGCCCTGCCGTCGCCGACAATCGATTGGGCGGCCGGCGACGGCTTGGCCGACATCCCCATCGAAGAGCGCAGCGCCGCCGAGGTGACCTATGTACAGGGGTGTCTTGACGATGGCCGCATCGAGCGCATGCGGATAGCGCCCAAAGAGACCCCGGCGCGAAACCCTGCCTTCGACGTGACCCCGGCCCGGCTGATAACCGGTCTGATTACCGAACGCGGCGTCAGCGATGCGTCGCAAGAAGGGCTGGCGGCGATGTTTCCCGATCTTGCCCCCAGCGCATAGCCCGGCGGGCGGGTGCAGCTCCCGCGGTTCAGCATCCAAGGGTCAGCCTCTTTGTGTCAGCCCCGGGGGCCAACCAGCGTGGGTCAACCAATGGGGGTCAACCACTGCGCGTCAACCGCTAAGCAAAAGCGCCTCGGCCGTCGATTGTGCGGTCACAAGATGGGTCACGAAGCCGCCGCGCATTAGGGCACGCATCGGATCGACCTTTTCCGGGCCGCAGGAGACCATCAGACCCATATCGAGCCCTGTCAGGCGGTCGAGCGTCACCCCCATGATACGGTCGTCGAGCGGGCCGGCCACGGGCTTGCCGTCCGTGTCGACAAAGCGTGCGCAGTGAACGCCGACAGCGCCGCGGGCTCGATATACGTCGAGTTCCTGAAGCGAGGTGACACCGGCGGCCACGATATGACTTTTTGGCGTCGCCGACCCGGCTGCGAATACGGCCTTGTTGCATGTCCCCACAGCGTCAAGCTGCGCTGCGATAATAGGCTCGGCGCGAAGGCGATCGGCCAAAGACGCATCGCTGACCACGGCCGGGCAATGGAGCCCGGTGCAGGCTGCGCCGAGCTTATCGGCCAGCATCGTCGAGCAGGTTTCGGCCGCAAAACCGTCGGCTGTTGCCACCGATCCCACTAGCTGGAGCACCGTCAGCGCCTTTTCGGGATGCCGATCCGTTGCCGCTGCGACCGCATGCACCGTGCGGCCCCAGGCGACGCCAAGCCGATCGCCCGATTTAAGCAGGCCAGGCAGCCATTGCGCCGCGCCGCGCGCCACCCGATGCATCGTCGCAAGCTCTGTCCGGTCGTCCGCGACGACGTATGCCGCCGTCAGCCCATAAGCCGCGCAAAGCGCGACCGAGCTGCGATGTTGGGTGAACACATGCTCGGCGAGCGCGGTCTTCACATAGCCCTCGGTTCGTGCTTTTTGCAGATAGCTCACCACGGTTGCACGCGACAGGCCCATGCGGGCCGCAATCTCGTTCTGATTCAACCCGTCATGATAGTAGAGCCAGGCTGCCTCGATTACGGGCCCGTTAACGCCAAGCTCGGTCTGGGCACGGCGCCGGCGCCGCGTCAACTTGGTACCACTACTCACACCCCTTTTTTGTGGATGCGGCGATGGGCTGTCAAAGGCTGCGCCGACCACGGTCTGGCAGATTTTGCAAATTGCAATCGGCTAGGGCTGCGACCAGGGCGCGGGCACGAGGCCCGCTTCCCATCTGGGACGCCATGCGTCCGGTGACATAAGCAAAAGCCAGGCCGGTCGAGGGATCGGCGAACGCCTGGGCGCCGCCCGCCCCCCAATGCCCCGGCGCCTTCGGATCGGGCCCGAAATCGAGACCCGGGGGTGTGGAGAGTTCAAAGCCAAGCCCGTAGCGGATCGGGATGCCCAGGATCGGATCGGGACCGTCGCTGCGCGCGACCTCGGTCCGGGCGCGCCGCTGCGCAGCCGGCGAAAGCACCGACTGCACCCAGACAAGCTGGCCGTAAAGGCCTGCCAGGGCCCGCGCGGTGCCATGCCCGTTGCCCGAGCCAATCACCGCGCTGCGCCATGCCGGGCTGTTGAAATTCTCGCCCTCACCGAAGAACGCCATCGACCGGGCAAAAAGACTGTCCGGCGCCGTTGCAAGCGCCTGGAACAACGCCTGGGGATCGTCTTGCGAGATGGTTGCGCAGGCCGTCTGTGCCGCTGCGTCGAGCCCGATCCGAAAAGCCAGCCCGAGTGGGTCGGTCAACATGCGGCGCAACAAAAGGGGCAGTGGCCGCAAGCCGGACGCCCGACAGAGGATCTCGCCCAGAAGATGCCCGTAGGTCATGTTGTGATAAACCGGATCGGTGCGCGCAGGCACCACGGGCGCCGAGCGCGCGAGATGCCGTATCATCCGCGCCCAGTCATACAAATCGCCCGGCTGCACCGGCCCCTCGACCGCCGGCAAGCCTGCGCGGTGGGACAACACATCGCCCAGCGTGATCTTGGCCTTGCCCGCCACGGCGAATGCCGGCCAGAGCGCGGCCACGGGCGTCTCCAGCGCCAACATCCCACGATCGACCAACAAATGGGCAAGCAGCGACAGCACGCCCTTGGTGACCGAAAAAGAGCAGGCGAGCGTGTTCTGCCGCCATGGCCGGCCGGGCTTTGCAGCGCCGCCCCAGATGTCCAGCAGGGGCACGCCCTCGCGCATCACGCAAAGCGCCCCCCGCTCCTCGCCCGCGGCAACGAGGGCGGCGAATGCCTCGGCCAAGGGATCCAGTGCGGGATGCCAGGAGCCTTCGATCGTCGCCGGCCGCGCCATGCCCGCGCCGCGCTAGCTTTCTGGACTGCCGTCGCGCGGCGGCGCGATCGGGCAGGACGCCTCACGGCTAACCAGATCGAAAACGAACAGGAATTTGGCCATGCCGGTGAGAACCGCAAGACAGACGCCGAGTTCAAAGATCTGGCCGTCGTCGAAATGATCCGAGAGCGCCCGGTACAGAGGCGCATCCAGCGAACCGGCCATGTTCGGAAGCGCCATTTCCTCGCAAAGAAGCAGCACCGCCCGCTCGCGCGCGTCAAAAACCGCCGCATTCGAATCGTCCAACGCATCGATCTGGGCCTGGGTGACCCCGGCCTCCAGTGCCGCCTTGCTGTTGCCGCGATTGCAAAACGCGCAGCCGTGACGGGTGGAGAGTTTTAGCCGCGCCAGCTCCTTGATCCGACGCTCAACCCGACCGCCATAAAAAACCTGGGCGTAAAAGCTATTGTAGTACCAATCCAGGATCTCCGGGGCATTGCCGGCCGCCTCGATGAAGACCGCCTCGTCCCGGTCCCGTATCGCCCGATCCCAAAGCGGGCGCATTGCCTGGGGAAGCTCGTCGCGGGCGAAACGGCGCAGATGCGGCTGGGGCATGGTTCTCGATCCTTCCTAGCCCGATGTTGCGCATTTTGGGCCACAGACCGGCAACGTACGCAAACCGGGCGCGCGGGGGCGGCGCGCCTTAGACTGTCGCCGCATCTGCCGGAGGCTGCTTGGTCGCCTCGCGCAGCAAAATAAAGAAAGCAAGGGCCGTGAGCAGCGCGGCCAGCAGAAAGGGCGCACCGGGCAGATAGGCGGGCGCGCCGGCCTCGGTGAAAAGCCGGAACGTCTGGGTCATGGCCAGCGGCGCGATCAGGCTGGCCAGCGCCTGAACGGCCGACAACACGCCCTGCAGCGCCCCTTGCGCGTCGTCGCCGACCCGGGCCGACATGATCCCCTGCAGCGCGGGGGTGACCACCACCCCCAGCGCCATCAGCGGCGTCAAGGCCAGCGCCAACCCTCCATTCCAGACAAACGGCAACAGAACGAGCATAGCGACGTTGAGCAGAAGGCCAAACCGTGCGGTGTTCCACTCGCCTAAGACGGGCAGAATGCGACGGATCAGCAAACCCTGAACCAACGCCATGAAAAGCCCCACCACGGCCAGCGAGATGCCCACCATCCCCGTGCCCCAGCCATATTGCGCATAGGCAAAATAGGCCCAGATCGACGGATAGACATTGTGCCCGATCTGAAAGATGAACAGCACCAGCACAAGGCTGCCCAGGGCCGGAATGGCCGTGACCCTCAAGAGGGCCGTGATCGGATTGGACGCCGCCCAGGAAAACGGCCGACGGTTCGCCTCGCTCAGCGTTTCGGACAGCACGAAGTAGCCCAGCGCCGCATTGGCCAGCGCCAGCAACGCCGCAGCAACGAAGGGCGCGCGCGGCCCCAGCTCACCCAGAAGCCCGCCGATCGCCGGACCCAGGATGAAGCCCACCCCGAAGGCGGCACCGACCAGCCCGAAATTGGCCGAGCGCTTCTCGCGCGTCGAAAGATCGGCAATGCAGGCAAAGGCGGTGGCATAGGTGGCCCCGGTGATGCCGCTGAGCAGCCGGGCTACGAAGAGCAGCCACAAGCTGCCCGCCACCGCCATCAGAAGATAGTCGAGCCCCATCACCAGAAGGCTTAGAAGCAGCACCGGCCGGCGACCGTAGCGATCCGAGAGATTGCCCAGAAGCGGGCCGAACAGCACCTGCATCGCGGCATAAGAGAAGGCCAAAAGCCCGCCCCAAAAGGCCGCGTCCGAAATCCCCTGCCCGGTCAGCTCGCGGATCAGCTCCGGCATGACGGGCAGGATCAGCCCGATGCCCATCGCATCGATGGCCACGGTGGCCGTCACGACGATCATGGGAAGACCCGGCTTCATGCCCGCCACCCTGACGGGAGAGGGCTGCGGGCGCAATCGGGAAAGCGTCAAGCGTCAGCCGGGCCAGTATGTCTGAACGAAGCGGACCACATCCGCGAGCCAGCCAAACTTAAGGGGCGCAGCGGTCGCCAACTCGACGAGCCAGCTTGCCGTATACAACCCGCCGGCTCCCAGCACACCCATCCAGATATACTTCGCCGCGTCCTTCGTCCCATCCCTGATCCCGTCCCGCGCATCGTTCCAGAGCAGCGAGAGCGCATTTCCCACACTGCGCAGAAAGGTCTGGCGTCGAATCGGTTCCGACACTTCGTTCGGCAACGACGGGTCGGGTGTTGCCTCCGCTGCCTGATCCTGCAGAACCTTGGCCGCATCATTGTCGATCACCTGACCTTCAACCATGCGCTCGATGATCCTTTTCGCCGCCTCGACCGCCGCTTCGGTCTCCTCACTGGGATCTTCATCTGCAGCAAGCCCAGCCTCGTAGACCGACCACTCAGGATGATTACGCAAGAACACCTGCAATTGCTCAGACAGCGGCACCAGCATCGCTGCATCCTCGGCCATCATCACCTCATCGGCGCGCAAGGTGAGGCCGGCGAGACTCGCAACCTCGATGCCCAGGGCAATGATCGACAGGTTTTCGTACCGGGTGCCGAACGCGGCAGATACATCCAGCAGCACAGCTTCCAACTGGGGCTTGTTGTTCCACCGATCGCTCTGCAGGCCCAGGCGATCGAGCTTCCGCTTCAGCGCCGTCCACCCTTCGCGAAGCGTTGCGGTGTCGAGATTGGGTGCCTGGACTGGGCCCAGAACAAGAACCGGGAGCGCATTTGGTCCCTCTGTCAGGGCAAGTGGTTCTCGTGCAGGTTTGACGGGCTGGGGCGGTGGTGGTTCTGGCAGGATCTCGTCATCGTCCTCCGGCAATCCATCATTGGCTTGCGCCTCCGGCGGCGTGTTGTCCTCCTCCTCCGCGTCGTCCACCCAATGCGCCGGGCGGGTGAGGTGGTCGGGGATCTCGGTCCAGCGGTCGCCGCGCATGCTGTCGAGCTGGTCTTGCGTCAGGTTCTTTGCCCTGCTCAGTTCGGTCGTATACTCCGGGGCGCGGTCTCTTGCGTCCACTCCGGCGTATACGATCCGGCCATCGATGAGATCGAAAGATCTCACATCCGCACGCCTGAGATACGCGCCGCCGAGGTCAGCCCCCCTGAGGTCTGACGCTCCTAGGCTGGCCCACCTGAGGTCCGCCCCCTTGAGGAACGCCCTCCTGAGGTCCGCTTTCGGGAGCAGCGCGCCATTGAGGACCGCCCCCGTGAGGTCCGCTTCCGCGAGGTCCGCCCCGCCTAGGTCCGCCCCGCCGAGGTTCGCCCAACCGAGCTTCGCCCCCCCGAGTTCCGTCCAACCGAGGTTCGCCCCCTCGAGGTCCGCCCTCCTGAGGTCCGTCCCTGTGAGGACCGCCTCCCTGAGGTTCGCCTCCGCGAGCTCCGCCTCCCTGAGGTCCGCCCCCTCGAGGTTCGCCCCCCCGAGTTTCGCCCTACTGAGGTCCGCCCCCCTGAGGTTCGGCGTGAAAAATGTCTTCCGTCGCTGAGCGTTCCAGGCCGCAACGCCCTCTTTGAGCCATTCAAGATGCTGGGGGTCGGCCATGGGGGCGCTCCGCAAGAATGGACTTACGTCAATGGCGGCAGGCTATCCCGACGCTGCGGGGTGGGCAAGGTCGAGGGCGGGCAAGTTCGGGGGCGGTCGAGGGCGGTCGAAGTCGCGGCCGGGCAGGTTCAACCGCCGGCAGCGTCCAGCCTTTTTCCGCCCACCCAGACCCCGGCAATGGCGCGATCATCGCCCAGCATAATTGTGGGAAAGATCTGCTCCCAAAGATCCTCGGCCCGGGTGGCGCGCTGGGCGATGACGGGGGTGGAGGCAAGGTCGAGCGCCAGGATATCGGCCTCGCGCCCCGCTTCCAGATTGCCGATCCTGTCGCCCCAGCGCAGCACATCCGCCGCCCCCTGCGTGGCGAGCCACAAAAGCTGTGCGGGATGCAGGGGCCGGCCCCGAAGCTGGCCGATCTCATAGGCCGCGGCCATGGTGCGCAGCATGGAAAAGGACGACCCGCCGCCCACATCGGTGGCGAGCCCCACCGGGACGGTCTCGGCCAGCCCGGCATCGAAAAGCCCTGAGCCGATGAAGCTGTTGGAGGTCGGGCAATGGGCGATGCCGCTGCCGGTCTCGGCCAGGGCGGCGCGTTCGCGCGCAGTGAGATGGATGGCATGACCCATGATCGCGCCTGGGCCGGCGAGACCGAAGCGCTCATAGACCCCAAAATAGTCCGTCGCGTCGGGAAAAAGTGCGGCGACCCAGGCGATCTCTTCGGGCTGTTCGCTCAGATGCGTCTGCATGGGGCAATCGGGATGCGCGGCCCAGAGCGCGCCGGCGGCTTCGAGCTGGTCGGGCGAGGAGGTGGGGGCAAAGCGGGGGGTGATCGCGACCGCCAGCCGGTCGACCCCATGCCAGCGGGCGATGAGGCCGCGGGTCTCGTCATAGCCCCGCTGCGCGGTATCGAGGAGAGGTTCGGGCGCGTTGCGATCCATCATCACCTTGCCCGCGGCCATGCGAAGGCCACGCGGCTGGGCCGCGCCCAGGATCGCATCGACCGAATGCGGGTGGCTGGTGGCGTAGACACAGGCGGTCGTGATGCCGTTGGCCAGGGTGAGATCGAGATAGTCCCGGGCCACGGCGGCGGCATAGGCGGGGTCGGCAAGGCGCATTTCCTCGGGGAAGGTGTAGGTTTCCAGCCAGTCGATCAGCCGGCGGCCCCAGCTGGCGATGATGCGGGTCTGGCTGTAATGCGCATGGGCATCGATGAAGCCGGCGAGAAGGAGCGCATCGCCCATTTCGACCACCGGCTCTCCGGGCGTCGGGGGCAGGCTGTCGGCGGGGGCGACGGCGGTGATCCGGGCATCGTCGATGCGGATGGCCCCGCGGCGATGATGTAGAGCGCAAGCGTCGCGCGGCGTGCGAAACGGGTTGGCAGCAAAGCTGAGCGTCTGGCCGCGGATCAGCATTGGCCGAGGGTCACGCCTGGGTCTCGCTGCGGTCCGTGGCAGGTGGCGGTGCGGGGGTGAGCGCGGTAACGGCGGCGTAGAGATCCGGCGTCATCGCGAATTCGGCCGCGGCGAGCGCCGGGGCGAGCTGGTCGGTGTTGCGCGCGCCGATGATGGGTGCGGTCACAGCCGGATGGGCGAGCACCCAGGCATCCGCGAGGGTGACCGGGTCATACCCCTCGGCGCGACAAAACCCGGTATAGCGGGTGACGGTTTCGGCAATCCAGGGCGCGCCATAGCGCTTTGCATAACCCTCCATCGCATCGAGCCGGCCGCGGGCATCGCTGCTTTCGCCCTGCAGGTATTTCCCGGTCAAGACCCCGCCGGCCAGGGGGTTGTAGGGCATGACCGCAAGCCCTTGATCGGCGGCAAGCGGGAGGATCTCCACCTCCGCCTGGCGCTTGACGAGGTTGTACATGGGCTGGATCACATCGAAGCGCGCCAGCCCCTCGGCGGCTTGACGGCCAAGGGCCAGAGCGATCTGCCAGGCCGCCCAGTTGGAGACGCCCAGCCAGACGAGCTTGCCCTGGCCGACGAGATCGTCGAGGGCGCGCAGGGTTTCCTCGATGCGCGTCTCGGGCCGGAAGCGGTGCAGGAAATGGATGTCGATCCGGTCGGTGCCGAGCCGGCGGAGGCTGGCCTCGGCCTCCTCTATGATGGCCCGGCGGGTGAGGCCCGAGGGCTGCATGCCGACCTTGGAGGTGATGGTGAGCGCATCCCGCTCATGGGCGATCAGCCGGCCGAGGATCTCTTCGGCGCGACCGCCATTGTAGATATTGGCGCAGTCGAAGACGTCGATGCCGGCGTCGCGGCAGGCCGCGTAGAGCTGTCCGGATGTCGCCGCGTCGGCATCGCCGCCGAAGCTCATCGTTCCGTAAGAAAGCGCCGAGACGCGATGCCCCGTGCGCCCCAAGCTGACCTGCCGCATGCTCTGCCTCCTGTGCCGATGGGCAAGAGAATGCCCCATTTGCGACGGCAATCAAGCGGACGGCCGGTTCCGGGCCGACGCCATCACGCCGGCTTGGCGGGCTGACGCCGCCGCGCCGGCCGCCGCCTGGCACCAGCGGCGTGTCGCATCGGGACCCGGGCCGCAGGCACGGGCCGGGCCCAAAGCGGTGCGCCCGATCTTTGATCGGGTGCGGCGCGCGGGAGCCTCCCTTTTTGCGGCGCTACCCAGCGCGGCGGCGGCGTCGCGGCCGGTCGCCCGCCTCGCCCTGGTTGAAACGGACGTCGGGAAGCTGTGCGACGCGCAACAGCTCGGGAAACGGATCCACCGCATGCGGCATCGCCGAGGCGGCCACGAAGTGCTCCTGAAAGCGCGGCTCCACCGCGGTCTCGACCTTCTCGATACGGCGCACGACCGCCTCGATCTCCCGCCGGGCCGCGGAGTTCAGAAGGGCGATCCGCGCACCGGTGCCCGCCGCATTGCCAGCGCTCGCCACCTTGTCCAGCGCGCAATCCGGGATCATCCCCAGCACCATGGCATGTTTGGGGCTGATATGCGCCCCGAACGCCCCGGCCAGCACGATCCGGTCGACCCGATCCACCGCCATCTTGTCCATCAAAAGCCGCGCCCCGGCATAAAGCGCAGCCTTGGCCATCTGGATCGCCCGCACATCGCCATTGGTCACCGTCACCAATGGACCGCCCGCATCCCGCCCGTCATGCAGCACATAGGCATGGGTCCGGCCATCGGCGATCGACCGCGCCGAGCCGGTCTGTGCGGCCGAACCGATCAGCCCGCCGGCATCGACCAGCCCCGCCATCCGCATCTCGGCAATCGCCTCGATGATCCCCGAGCCGCAGATCCCGGTGATCCCGCTCGCTTCCGTCGCCGCAGCAAATCCCGGCTCATCGGACCAAAGATCGCTGCCGATCACCCGAAAGCGCGGTTCTTTGGTCTCAGGATCGATCTCCACCCGCTCGATCGCGCCCGGCGCTGCGCGCTGCCCCGCCGAGATCTGCGCCCCCTCAAAGGCTGGCCCGGTGGGCGAGGAGCAGGCCAGCACCCGCTCGCGATTGCCCAAGAGGATCTCCGCATTCGTGCCGACATCGACCACCAGCACCAGATCTTCCGACTGGTTGGGCGCCTCAGAGAGGGCCACGGCCGCGGCATCGGCACCGACATGCCCCGCAATGCAAGGCAGAATGTAGATCCGCGCATCGGGATGCATTTTGAGCCCGATCTCGGTCGCCCAAAGGGTGAGGCTGTCAGCGGTTGCCAGCGCAAAGGGCGCCCAACCGAGCTCCACCGGATCGACGCCAAGCAAAAGATGGTGCATGACCGGATTGGCCACGATCACCGCCTCCAGGATCAGCTCGGGATCGATGACGATCTCGGTGGCAAGCTGCTGGACCAGCGCATTGATCGCCTCGCGCACCGCCAGGGTCATCTCGTCGGCACCGCCGGGGTTCTGCATGGCATAGCTCACCCGGCTCATCAGATCCTCGCCAAAGCGGATCTGCGGGTTCATCAGCCCGGACGACGCCGCCACGGCCCCGTCGCGCAGATCGACCAGATGCCCCGCAATGGTCGTCGAGCCGATATCGAGCGCCAGCCCATAGATCGTGCCATCGTAATAGCCCGGCCAGACCTGCACGATCCGCGCCGCGCCAAGCCCGCGCCCGTGATAGATCGCGCAAGTGACCTTCCACTCGCCCTTGCGCAGCGCCGGCTGCAGCATCTGCAGGGTGCGCAGATCGCCGATCACATGCGCCAGATCCCATTGCTCGGCCAGCGCGGTGAGCAGACGCTCCAGATCGCCCGAGGGGTGGTGCATGTCGGGCTCGGCCACCTCGACATAGTAAAGCCGCGTGGCCGCGTCGAGCACGATGTCTCGCGCCTCGGCCCGCTTGCGCACCACCTGCCGGTGCACCTGGCTTTCGGGCGGCACATCGATGACCATGTCGCCCATGATCCGCGCTTGACAGCCCAGCCGCCGCCCCGCGGGCAGGCCGCGCTTTTCATCATAGCGGGCTTCGACCTTGTTCCAGGCGCTCAGCGCATCCGTGCGAGCCGTCACCCCATGCTTAGGAAATTCGCCGAAACCGGGTGTCACCTGGCATTTCGAACAGATGCCCCGCCCGCCGCAAACGCTGTCGAGATCCACGCCCAGACTGCGCGCGGCATCGAGCACGGGCGTGCCAACCGGTACCCGGCCGCGCTTGCCCGAGGGGGTGAAAATCACCAAAGGATCGCTTTCAGCCATACCGCGTCTTTCCCTTCACAGCTTCTCGACATAGAGGCTGGCGCCCGGATGCGAAAGCTCCCCAGCGTCGCGGTTGGGTCAGACGGCGACGCGCAGCGCTTCCAACCCGCGGAAATGATATCGGTCGGCATAAAGCGGCGGCGATTCAAGTCGCAGCGTCGGCAGCCGGGTGAAGAGATCGCGCAGGGCGACCTGCATTTCCAGTCGCGCCAGCGGCGCCCCGACGCAAAAGTGAATGCCGGCCCCCAGCGCATGATGGGCCGGCCCACCGCGCTCGGGATCGAACCGCTGCGGCTCGCGATACATCGCCGGATCGCGCCCGGCCGCCCCCAGAAGCAGCCCGATCTGCCCGCCTTGGGGGATGCGGATGCCGGCAATCTCTGCCTCGGTCAGCGCATAGCGCGTGAAGAGGTGGAGCGGCGGATCGAACCGCAGGATTTCCTCCACCGTCTCGGCAGCGCGGTGCGCAAAGAGCGCGGGGGGCGGAAGCCGGCTTTCCAGAACCGCCTTCACCCCGTTGCCGAGCCCGTGCACCGTCGCCTCATGCCCGGCATTCAGAAGCAGGATGCATGTTGCGATCAATTCGTCGGGCGTGAGCTTGTCGCCGGCTTCCTCGGCCGCGATCAACGCGGAAAGCAGGTCGTCGCGCGGTGCCCGGCGACGGTGATCGATATAGCCGCGCAGGAATGCCCCGAAGGCCAGCGTCGCCGCAACGGCGCGGTCCTCGACCGCCCGGTCCCGCCGCGCCTGATACATCGCCACCATATCATGCGACCAGACCAGAAGCTGATCTGCCATCTCTTCCGGCACACCCAGCAGCCGGCAGATCACGACGACCGGGATTTTTTCGCACCAGGCCGGCAAGAGATCGACGCTGTCGCCCGAAAAACCGGCAATCAGCTCAGCCGACAAGGCCGCAATATCAGGTCCCAGCCCGGCGATCCGGCGCGAGGTGAAGGCCCGCATCACCAGCTTGCGCAGCCGCGTATGGGCGGGGGGTTCGCGCTCCAGCATCGAAAGCGCCTCGAAGGCGTAGAAGGGCGCGAGATGCGCCGGCGGATCGGGTCGCAGGCCGGGCGGGGCCTCGCGCCCGAAACGCCGGTCGCGCAAGACCGCCCCCACCAGCGCGTGATCGCCGGTGCAGGGGATCCCGTATTCCGGCCAGTAAAACAGCGGGCCGGCCCCGCGGGCCTGGTCATAAAATGCCCAGGGCGCCTGGATAAAACCGGCATCGCGCGGCGATTGCGACAGCGCGGGCAGCAGGTCTGGCTTGCTCGTCATTGCTCGACATGATCAGTCGAGCGGAGCGGTCTTGGCAAGAAGGGGACAGCGATGCAGTTGCGCAGGATCGCACAACATGACGGGCGCGATGTTGTCGAGTCGGTGCTGGAGGACGGGCTGACCCGGATCTGCGTGCTCAACTATGGCTGTGTCATCCGCGACTGGCGGCTTGGCGAGAGGCCGATGGTGCTGGGCTTCGAGCGCTTCGAACCCTACCCGGCCCACAGCCCCTCCTTTGGCATCGTGGCAGGCCGGGTGGCCAACCGCATCGCCGGCGCGGGGTTCACGCTGGAGGGCAAAGCCTATCGGCTGAGCGAGAACATCCCGCCCAACCATCTGCATGGCGGGCATCTTGGACTGGGGCGGCGGGTTTGGACGATGGAAACGGATGCGGCTTCCCGGGCCGTACAGCTGAAGTACCGCTCGCCCGATGGCGAGGAGGGCTATCCGGGCTCGGTCGATTTTTCGGTCTCCTACCGTCTGGAAGGCGGGCGGCTGATCTGCGAGATGGCCGGCCGCCCCGACCGGCCGACGCCGATTAACCTCGCCCAGCACAATTACTACAACCTCGCCGGTCGGGGCGATATCCGCGACCATCGCCTGACCGTGGCGGCGGAGCACTACCTGCCGGTCAGCGGCGCGCTGATCCCGACCGGCGCGGTTGCCCCCGTTCACGGCACGATGTTCGATTTTCGCGAAGCGCGCCGCATTGCCGAGGCCGATCCCGCCGCTGCGGGGCACGATCACAATCTCTGTCTGTCCGGGTCGCGCCAACTCGCCGAACCGGCCGCGGAGGTGACGGCGGACGGGCGGCGCCTGCGGCTCTGGACCGACCAGCCGGGGCTGCAGCTTTACACGGGGAGCAAGTTGGGACCGCCGGTCCCGGGGCTGGACGGGCAGCGCTACGGTCCGTTTGCCGGCCTGTGTCTTGAGGCTCAGGGCTGGCCCGACGCGGTCAACCAGCCGAACTTTCCATCGGTGATCGCCACGCCCGAGCGGCCTTATGCGCAGCGTTTGGAGGTCGAGATCGCCACGCTTTGAGCCCAGCGCGGGCGCCCGGGATCGCGCGCCCGTATCCATCCCTATTCAGCCGGGTCGATCAGGCCAGGGCGAGATTCGTCGCCGACTGACGCCCGTCGCGTCCGGTTTCCAACTCGTAGGTCACCTTCTGGTTGTCGGCCAGGCCGCTCAGCCCGGAGCGCTCGACAGCCGAGATGTGCACGAACACATCCTTGCCGCCCCCGTCAGGTGCGATGAAGCCGAACCCCTTGGTGGAATTGAACCATTTCACGGTGCCAGAGGCCATCCCCGTGTCTCCTCTTCTCAAAAATCCTGCCCACAAGATGCGGCAGCTCGGCGCGTCAGCTCGGATCGATGGGCCTGACGCTCGGTAGAGGACAGAGGATCGATAGCGATAACGGTGCCGCGTGCATGTGGCGCCTACGCGCGGAGATTGCAAGGCAATTATCGTTGATTTAGGTGCGCAAGCAGCGCTTGATGCTGCTCAACCATCCTTACTTGGTAGGCTTAGGGTCGCTCTGTATCCATTCAGCGAACCTGGGAAATGCGTTGTTGTTAAATTCTTCCCTAATCCATCTCCAAGCCTCTTGTCCCCTCTCATCCTGGAATATCTTCACAGTAAGCAACTTATCTTGTACCTCGGTGAGCCAGTCATACATTTCCTTGTCGAACAAGAATTATACCCTATGCCGACACCGGGAAAACTCAAACTCTACTTCATCTGAAACGCCAATCTGTTCCATATCTCCCACTATTTTTTGAAGTGATAAGAAAACCTCGAATCGCCATTCGAAGTACTCTCTTCTCAAATTCTCCTTATGAATTCGCCAGCTTCTATAGGATTAAAAAGCAGCAATCCCAGCAAATATTGCTATTAAATACTGGGCGGCTGAACCAAATTCAATCATTCTACCTCGCAAATTTCTTATACTTGATCCGCTTGGGTTCTACTGAGTCCGGTCCAAGGCGGCGGATCTTGTCCTCCTCATAGGCCTCGAAATTGCCCTCGAACCACTCGACATGGGCATCGCCCTCAAAGGCCAGGATATGCGTGCAGAGCCGGTCCAGGAAGAACCGGTCATGGCTGATCACCACCGCGCAGCCGGCAAAATCCTCCAGCGCGTCTTCCAGGGCGCGCAGGGTTTCGACATCGAGGTCATTCGTCGGCTCGTCGAGCAGCAGCACATTGCCGCCCGCGCGCAAGAGCTTGGCCATATGCACGCGGTTGCGCTCGCCGCCCGAGAGCAGCCCGACCTTTTTCTGCTGATCGCCGCCCTTGAAGTTGAAGGCCCCGCAATAGGCACGGCTGTTCATCTCGGCATCGCCCAGACGAATGATATCCTGGCCATCGGAGATCTCCTCCCAGACGGTCTTGCCGGCATCGAGCGCATCGCGCGACTGGTCGACATAGGCAAGCTGCACCGTGTCGCCAAAGCTGATTGCGCCGCTATCTGGGGTCTCCTGCCCCGTCATCATGCGAAAGAGGGTGGATTTCCCCGCCCCGTTCGGCCCGATCACCCCGACAATGCCGCCGGGCGGCAGCGAGAAGCTCAGATCCTCGACCAAAAGCCGGTTGCCATAGCCTTTTCGCAGATCCGCCACCTCGATGACCTTCGCGCCCAGCCGCGGCCCGTTGGGGATGATGATCTGGGCACGGCCCACCCGCTCGCGCTCGGACTGGCTCGCAAGCTCATTATAGGCGTTGATGCGAGCCTTGGATTTGGCCTGGCGCGCCTTGGCGCCGGCGCGGATCCAGTCGAGCTCGCGCGCCAGGGTCTTCTGGCGGGCCTTGTCCTCGCGCGCTTCCTGCGCCAGCCGCTTGGCCTTCTGCTCCAGCCAGCTGGAATAATTGCCCTCCCAGGGCACGCCGCGGCCGCGATCGAGTTCCAGGATCCAGCCGGTGATATCGTCGAGGAAATAGCGGTCATGGGTGACGATCAGGATCGTGCCCTTGTAGTCGATGAGGTGTTTTTGCAGCCAGGCAATGGTTTCGGCGTCGAGATGGTTGGTGGGCTCGTCGAGCAGCAGCATGTCGGGCGCGTCGAGAAGCAGCTTGCAAAGCGCGACGCGGCGCTTTTCGCCGCCCGACAGGGTGCTCACCTGGGCGGTGTCGTCGGGACAGCGCAGCGCTTCCATCGCCACATCGATCTGGCTGTCGAGATCCCAGAGATTCTCAGCATCGATCTGGTCTTGTAGGGTGGCCATCTCCTCGGCGGTTTCGTCGGAGTAATTCATGGCCAGCTCGTTATAGCGGTCGAGCACCGCTTTCTTTTCAGCCACGCCCAGCATGACATTGCCGCGCACATCGAGGTTTTCATCGAGCTCCGGCTCCTGGGGCAGATAGCCCACCCGGGCACCGTCGGCCGCCCAGGCCTCGCCGGAGAAATCCTTGTCGATGCCGGCCATGATCCGCATCAGGGTGGATTTGCCGGCCCCGTTGACGCCGACCACGCCGATCTTCACCCCGGGCAGAAAGCTCAGCCGGATATTCTCAAAGCACTTCTTGCCGCCGGGATAGGTCTTGGAGACGCCATCCATATGGTAGACATATTGGTATTTCGACATGATCCGGCCTGTCGGTTGTGTCTGCGCTGGTGCTTTCGTAGCGGCTTGACCCCAGCGGCGCAACGCGTGGCGGCGGCCTGTGACCTTCTGGGCCGAGGCGGTGACGCGTGCCGATGCGCTTTCGGTTTCGCGCGGCATCACGGTCGGCAGCGTTTCGCGGCGCGCGCCCCGCCTGTTGCGCCGGCGAAACTGGCTCTGACCGGCGCGGCGCTGCTTGGTGACCTCATCAAGCACAATGCCCGAGCTGGTGGCGAGGTTCAGGCTCTCGATCATCCCGAACATCGGAATGGCCACGCAAAGCGCGCCGCGCGAAACGGCTAGCTCGCAGATCCCGCGCTTTTCATTGCCGAACCAGACGGCACGCTTGGCATCACGGGTGTCGTCCCCCTCATGTGGATAGACATTGCTGCCTCCCTCGACATGCGGCGCGGTGGCGATTGAGGCGCACCGCTTCTGCTCGACTGCGTCGAAGCAAGCCTCGGTGCGGTCAAAGCGGCGAAGGAAGGTCCATTTCACGGTCGAAACCGATATCGTCGCGCGGGATTTTCGCGTGCGCATGTCCTGCCACTCCTCCGGCAGATTGCCACGCGGATCGACGAGATAAACCTTCTCGACCCCAAGCGCATTGGCGTTGCGGATCACCCTACCGATGTTGCGGATGTCGACCGGATCCTCGATGACCGCGATCAGGTTCTTGCACTGGAAGAGTTTGATCGCCTCAGCCCGCCGCCGAACGCCGCTGCGGGCTGTCTGCGCATCGTCCTCGGCGATCCTGTCTCCTTCCCCGGGGTTGCGTACGCGGCGCCTTTATGCCTCCGGTTCGCGGTCATAATAGCCGGCCTCGGTCTCGGCGGGGATGAATTTCATCACCCGCTGTAACCCCGCGCCGGCGAGGTCGCGGAAGGGCACGCCCTTGGCCATGATCCCCATCTTGTTGCTGTCCGGATAGACGAAGAGATCGGACCCGACCATGCTGGACAGGGCCAGATAGCGCAGCTCGGCATCCGAATTGTTCTCGATCTGGAAGGGGGTGCCGGTGCCGGCCTCGATAGAAATCGCGCCCATCGATGTCGGCGGACGGTCCCGGTCCCCAAAATGCTAAGGACCGATGCCCTTCGAACCCATGAGAACCTCGCCTTCGATGTCGCGGCCGTGCCGTCTAGCGGCCTTTGCCCGGTGCCAGACCTCGGTCAGGATGATGGCGAGCTGTTTGACCCCGCGCCCCGCCACTCCGCGCGCCCCGCCACTCCGCGCACCATGCCGAAAACGCGACTTTGCGATCGCGTGTCAGCCCCGACCCCGCACCGAGAGAGTTGCGGCGACGCGCAGGCCGGACCGGCGGGCGGGATCGGCGCAGGCGGCGGGTCTATGTTCCAGGCGACAGTTTAGGCTTGCGTTGGAACGATCCCACTCTGAGAGGAGGGTCTGTCATGTTTTTTCTGGCCGCGCAGCTATGGTCGTGGCAGGCAGTCGTTCAAGAACAATGGTGAGGGAGGCGGCGCTGCTGGGCGAACCGCTGGCATATCGCGGGCTGCGCGTGGGCCTTTTAGGGGGATCCTTCGATCCGCCCCATCTCGGCCATGTGCATATCACCCGCCAAGCGCTGGCGGGGTTCGGGCTGGATCGGATCTGGTGGCTGGTCTCACCGGGCAACCCGCTGAAGGCCGAGGGGCCGGCTGCCATGACCCGGCGCATTGCCGCGGCGCGGGCCGTGATGCGGCATCCCCGGGTGGACATCACCGATATCGAGGCGCGGCTGGGCACCCGGACCACCGCGGCCAGCTTGCGCGCGCTACTGGTGCGGTTTCGCGGGGTGCGGTTTGTGTGGCTGATGGGGGCGGACAATCTCGCGCAGTTCCATCGCTGGGAGGATTGGCAGGAGATCCTGCGCATGGTTCCCATCGGCGTTCTGCCCCGGCCGAAGGCCAATCTCGCGGCGGGGCTTTCGCCGGCAGCGCGCGCCTTTGCGCGGTTTCGGGTCGGCAAGGGCACCGCAGCCAGGCAATTGGCCGTCGCACAGGCCCCGGGCTGGAGCCTTTTGAGCGGCGCGATGCGCGATGTCTCGTCCAGCGCGCTACGCGCCGAAGGTCGCTGGTTGCGCTGAGGGTTTTCAGACCTGCCCAATCAGGCTAGAGATGCCGGGGTGGGGTGGGCGACAGGAAGCCTATGACGTCAAGACAGCTTGACCGCGCGCGACGCTTGCACACCCCCACTCGCCGCGGTTTTCTGGCCGCTGCGGCGACGCTCTTGCCCGCCGCGGCCTGCGCCGATGCACCGCTGATTGCTCCCACGCCGCCCGCGCGGCCCCAAAGCATGGCAATCAAGCCTGGCCAGCCGCGCCCGGACCCGGCGCTGTCCGGCCAGACGGGTTACGCGCTGATGGCGCTGCGCACCGGAGAGATGCTCGACGCGTTGGCCCCCGACACAACCTTTCTGCCCGCGTCCGTGACAAAGATTCCCACAGCGCTCTACGCGCTGGAAACACTCGGGGCCGAACATCGCTTCGTCACCCGTTTGATGGCGAACGGCCCGATCAGAAACGGCGTTCTGGAAGGCGATCTTATCCTGCGCGGCGGCGGCGATCCGATGCTGGACAGCGACGGTCTGGGCGAAATGGCGCAGCGCGCCGCGGCGCGGGGCATCGTGCGCATCACAGGCCGCTTCCTGGTCGACGATACCGCGCTGCCAGTTTTGCGCGAAATCGATCCGGGCCAGCCGGTTCAGGCCGCCTACAACCCCTCGGTTGGCGGCTTAAACCTAAACTTTAACCGTGTGCGCCTGGAATGGGGCGGGCAGAAAGGCGCCGGTCTACGGCTGGAAGCGCGGGCCAAGCGCTTTTCGCCGGCCGTCCGCCATGTCGACATCGCCGCGATCGACCGTAGCGGGCCGGTGTTTTCCTGGGAGCCGGGTCCAGAGGGTGGCGAGCGTTGGACCGTCGCGCGGTCCGCATTGGGCCGGCCGGGCGGCCGATGGTTACCGGTGCGCGATCCGGCCGCCTATGCGGGCGATGTGTTTCGCAGCCTTGCGGGGGCGTTCGGCCTTAGCTTGCCGCCCGCGCAACGGATCGGGCCGGCGTTGCACGACGGCGATCGGGTGGCGCATCAGCTTGGCTCGCTTGCTGGGATCGCACCGCCCCGCGCACAGGCGGAAAGCGAGGTTGCGCGTTGGTCGAGCCCGGACCTTGCAACGATCCTGCGCGGCATGCTGAAATTTTCTACAAATCTGACGGCCGAGGTTGCGGGACTTGCCACGACGAAAACGCGCGGTGTCGCAATGTCGGATCTGGCCCGATCGGGCCAGGAAATGCAGTCTTGGCTCTCATCCTATTGTCAGCTTGAACACGCGCCGGTTTTTGCCAACCATTCGGGGCTGAGCGGAACAACGACGCTGACCCCGACCCAAACGGTTGCAATGCTCGCCGCTGAGGAGGCGCATTTGCCGGGGCGCCTTGCCGGTCTGTTGAAGGCGGTGACCCTGCCCCCAGCCAGGCCCGGCGGGACAGCGCCGGCGGGATTTGCCGTGGCCAAGACGGGTACGCTTGCGTTTGCGCGCGGCCTTGCTGGGTACCTCGTCGATGGGTCGGGCGCGCGTTATGCTTTTGCGGTCTATGCGACGGACCGTGCTGCCCGCGCGCAAGCGCAGCTCGATCGCGACCGCCCCCGCGGCAGCCGAAGATGGCTGGGTCGTGCCCGCGCCCAGGAAAGGCGTATCCTTTCCGAATGGCTAACGCGCCTCTCACGCTGAATGCGGCCGCGCTTGATCGGAATCCGAGGCACTGCGGCGCAGATGCCAAAGCCAAGCGGCGCTATCACGCCCGCCGAAGAGAGAGCTCCCGCGGGCGCGCACCCGATCAAAGATCGGGTCGCGGCGCTTTGGGCCCGGCCTGCGCCTACGGCACGGGTCCCGCCGCGGCAGGCCCTTCGCCTTGACGGTCCAGCGTTACGCTCGACAAACAGGCATGCCGGCGCCGCGCCGCAAAGGCGCAAGACGGCGTATAGGCGTCGGCCCGCAGGGCCGTCCGATTCGTAACCCTCGTCGTAACCTGCCCCACGGGATGCCAACCACAACTGCCGGAGAAACCGCGCCCTGGGGCTCCGGGGCGCGGCATTGGTCGCCTCTTCGCAGCACAGCGGCTCAGCGAACGCCGTTATGTTCCATGCGCAGCCCCTTGGCCGTTCGGGGTGCAAAACCCAGCCAATGGCTATGCTCGGGCTTTTCGGACCCATCCTCGTTGAGCGCAACCACACCGTCGTTGGACGCATCCACCAGATCGAGATAGGCGGCCTTCTCGACATCCCCCTTCAACTGCCAGTCGAGGAAGGCCGTGGTAAAATGCGCAAGAACATTGTTCATCCGAACGCTCTCCCAGACCGGATCGGCGTAATGCTCGAAGGGCACGAAATCGAGCGTCTCCACCGGCGCCCAACTCTCGGCCGGCGCGGGCATCGGCGCAGCCGCATTGTGGTTGGCGTTCTCGAAGGTCAGCAGCCAGGCCGGCGCATTCACCGTCTCTTCATAGATGACGCGAATGCCGTTCTGATAGTCCGACACATCGTCGACCGATCCCCCGACATAAAGGATCGGGCGGTCGATCCCGGCCAGCCCGGCACCGTCCCAGAACCCGAAATGCCGGCCCCAGGCGCCGATCGCCACGAAAGCGCGGAACCGCGGATCCATCAGCGCCCTATGGCTGTCCGAGCCGGCCAGATGGGCCCCGAGCAGACCGCGCGGCGCACCCCAGGCGAGATCGACCGCAGCCTGCGTCACCCCGCCGCCGGCGCTGATGATCGCCCCGTACCCGCCCATTGAGTAGCCCACGATCGCTGCGCGCGACGCGTCGGCGATCCCGCCCAGAAAATTCTCCGGATCGGCCGCCATCCGTTCGATCTCATCGAGCACAAAGCGGGTGTCGAGCGAGCGGTTGACCAGGGTCGAACCGAAGGCCGCCTGGGTGTCGTAGGTCGAATCCGTGTGGTCGATGGAGGCCACGACATAACCTTTTGTGGCTAGGTTCTCGGCCAGATGGCTCATCAGGAACCGGTTCCCGGGATAGCCATGGCTGAGAATGATCACCGGCCAGGCGGTGCCCTGCAGCGGTGCTGCATCCCGTTGCGCGCGCCCATGCAGGGTCACTTCGGTGCGACCGTCGCGCAGCAACACGCCTTGATAGGGTGTCGCCGGCCCGTCCGCGGCCGCTGGGTACCAGATTTCGACCGTCAGCGGTCGGTCGTAAAGCGGGATCGCCGCTTCGGTGACCTTGAGGATATCGACTTGGTCCGGGTTGGACAGGGTCAACCGACGCACGCCGATCGGATAGGGACCCGTTGTGGCGAGGACCGGCGCGTCCGGGCGGACAATGTCGATACGGTTTTCGGCCATGGCGGTTGAAGAGATCAGCGCGACGAGCAGCGTGGCGAGCAGTGCAGCGGCAACGCGTGTCATGTCGGCTGCCTCCTTTCTCGGTCAAAGAGCGGGGCGTGCCCCGAAGAAAAAGCAGGCGGCCTTTGGCCGAGGCCGCCCATGATCGGCGCTTTCCGCGGCGCCTAATTCATCACAGTTCCGGCCAGTCGCCAGGAGCCATTATCGACGACCGAGATGAACACCTCGTCGGACGCCACATGGTCGCCCGGACCCATTTTCACCGTGTTCCCGGCGATCTCATCCGGGAAGTCAAGCGTTTCCATCGCCGCGATGAAGCTCTCGCGGGTCAGGTCGGGGCCCGCCGCTTCGAGACCGGCGACCATGATCTTGGCTGCAGAAATCCCCAGAAGCGCGCCCGTTCCCGGGAACTCCTCGCCCGTGGCCTCGGTATAGCTTTTCACCCAGGCCGCCACCTCGGGATTGTCGAGCCGGGATTCAAGATCTTGCC
Source organism: Pseudomonadota bacterium (assembly GCA_039184655.1). Classification (GTDB taxonomy): domain Bacteria; phylum Pseudomonadota; class Alphaproteobacteria; order Rhodobacterales; family Rhodobacteraceae; genus J013. Next base: position 33,860 of record JBCDAZ010000027.1, read on the forward strand.
AGCCGGCGCCGGCATAGACATTCTGGCTCACCCCTTCCTTGGCCAGCGCCTTGGCAACCACCGTATGAAACCCGGCCGAGGAGAGCAGGAACTTCATATCCTTCAGCCCCATCCGATCGGCGGTCACGATCGCGCGGATCACCTGGCTGACGCCAAGCGCAAGACCAACCGTGTCGCAGCCTGCCTCATTGAGCTTGGCCAGCGCACCGGCAAAATCCTTCTCATCGGGCTTGTGGGTGGTCTCGCCGACATAGTCGAGCCCCCGCGCCGCGGTCTCGTCCACGACGGCCTGCTGGATCTCGGTGCCGAAATCCGTGGGCAGGTACATCGCGCAGAATTTGGCCGAGCCCTGGCTGTCGGCCATGAAACCCGTGGCGGCCCGCACCGCGTCATAATAGCTCGCCGTGCCGGCAAACTTCCAGGGCGCCGGCGGGTCGACCATCTGCCGTGCCGCGGTCAGGGGCGACACATTCGGGATGCCCTTGGGTTCCATAAGCTTGAACATCGCGAGATTCATAGGCGTGCCCAGGCTGAGCAGCATGGCAAAGACCTGGTCCCGGTTCACAAGCTTGTTGGCCGCCTGCACCGCCTTTGGCACCTGATAGCCGTGATCCTCGACGATGTAGGTGATCTTGCGGCCGTGAATGCCGCCGGCTTCGTTGATCTCGTCAAAGTAGAGCTGGGCGGCCTTGACCGCGGGCACCGAAAAGGGCGCAAAGATCCCCGACAGATCATGCGCGCCGCCGATCCGGATCTCGTCATCCGTCACACCGGGCGTGTCGGCCAGCGCGGGGGCGGCCGCAAAGGCAAGCGCCGCGGCAATCAAGCTGTACTTCATGGTCATCCTCCCTGAAAGCGCCCGGTCCGGGCGCGGCGTTTCGCATGTCCCTGGTTGCGTCAGTACATCGCGTCGATCAGCGCCTTGTGGCGCGTTTCCACAAAGCTGCGCTTGAGCTTCATGGTCGGCGTCAACTCCTCATCTTCGGCGGTCAAGAGGATGTCGATCAAGCGAAAATCCTTGATCTGCTCAACCCGCGCAAAGCTCTTATTCACGTCGGCCACCACGCCGCCGACCAGATCGACCACCGCCTCGGCCCGGGTCAGCGATGCGAAATCCGAAAACGGGATCTGCCGGTCCTGGGCGAATTTCTCGACATTCTCCTGATCGATCATCACCAGTGCGGTGAGGTATTTGCGCTTGTCCCCGATGATCACCGCATCCGAGATATAGGGCGAGAATTTCAGCCGGCTTTCGATCTCGGCCGGGGTGATGTTCTTGCCGCCCGCGGTGATGATGATGTCCTTCTTGCGCCCGGTGATGGTCAGGCATTGGTGATTGTCCATCCGGCCCACATCGCCGGTGTGCAGCCAGCCATCGGCGCTGATCGTCTCCTCGGTCTTGTCGGGCTTGTTCCAATACCCCTTAAAAATGTTCGGACCTCTGACAAGGATCTCGCCATCCGCCGCGATGCGCAGCTCACAGCCCGGCAAGGGCGGCCCGACCGTGCCGATAAAGTTCGCCCCCACCGCGTTGACCGTGGCGACGCCGGCGGTTTCGGTCATTCCGAAGCCTTCGATCAGCGGCACCCCGATCGCGGCATACCAACGGATCAGATCCGGGCTGATCGGGGCGGCTCCGGTCGTTCCGCGCCGCATCCGGGCCATGCCCAACATATTGCGCAGATTGCGCAAAATCAGCAAATCGGCCAGCCAGTGCGCTGCGCTCTGCATGGCGCCCGGGGTCTGGCCCTCCTCGATCCGCTGCACGCGCTTCATGCCCGTGCCCACCGCCCAATCAAGCGCCAGCCGGCCCATCGGCGTCGCCTCCGAGCGCATGATCATCACCCGGGAATAGATCTTCTCCCAAAGCCGCGGCACGGCGGTGAACACATTGGGCCCGACCTCTTGGAGGTTCTCAAACACCGTCTCGGGGCTTTCGGCGAAATTCACCGTCGAGCCGACGGCAATCGGGTTTTCGACCGACACCAGCCGTTCCAGCACGTGACAGAGCGGCAAGAAGCAGAGCTGCTGGTCGTTCGGCAGATAGTCCAGGATCGCCAGCCCCGCCTGCAGCTGATAGAGCATGTTTCGGTGGGTGATCATGGCCCCCTTGGGCGGCCCGGTGGTGCCCGAGGTGTAGATGAGCATCCGCACATCCTCGGGCTGGGCTTTCTCAAGCTCATCCTCGAAGCGGCGGGGATGGATTTCCGCCTCCTCCTGCCCCATCCGGATCAGATCGTCGAGGAACATCACCTGCGGATCGTCAAACCCGCGCAGCCCGTCGCGGTCAAAGACGATGACCTTTTGCAGGCCGGGCATGGCCGCGCGCGCTTCGAGAAACTTGTCGAGCTGCTCGTCGTTTTCCACAAAGAGAAAAGGCGCGCCGGAATCCTGCACCAGATAGGCGAGCTGTGCGGCGCTGTCGGTGGTATAAACGCCCGAAGGGATACCGCCCACCGACGCAATTGCCAGATCGCAATAGAGCCATTCGCGCCGGTCCTCCGACAGAATCTGAACCGCCTGGCCGCGTGTCAGCCCCAGCCGCAGAAGACCCAGCCCGATCCATTTCGCACTGTCGTAATAGGTCTGCCAGCTATAGGCCTGCCAGATGCCGTATTCCTTCTCGCGATGCGCCGTTTTGTCCGCCTTCTCTCGACAGCGCTTGGCCCAAAGCCGCACGATGGTGTCGCAGCCATCGACCAGGATCGGCTTGTCCAGCGTCGCGCCATCGGCCATCGCCCCTCCCCCTATCGCCAGGTTTTGCGGCGTTTCCAGCGCCGCTGGCCGCGCTGGGTCTCACCATGCTGACCCAGATAGAACTCCTGAATGTCTTGGGAGGCGCGCAGCCGCTCGGCGGTTCCGGCCATCACGATGCGCCCCAGCTCCAACACATAGCCCATATGCGCCGTTTCCAGCGCCACATGGGCGTTTTGTTCGACCAGCAGCATGGTCACGCCCTGCTCGGCATTCAGCCGCTTGATGATCGCAAAGATCTCCTGGGTCAGCAGCGGCGAGAGGCCCAGCGACGGCTCGTCCAAGAGCATGAGCTGGGGCCGGGTCATCAGCCCGCGCCCGATGGCCAGCATCTGCTGCTGGCCGCCCGACAGGGTCCCCGCGGGCTGGGCGCGGCGCTCGCGCAGGATCGGAAAATAGTCGAAAACGAGCGCCAGATCGGCCGAGACGTCGTCGCGGCGAGTAAAGGCTCCCATGCGCAGGTTTTCCTCCACGCTCAGAAAGGGAAACACCTCGCGCCCCTCCGGAACATGCGCAAGGCCCGCGCGCACGATCCGGTCGGGATCCTGCCCCTCGATCCGCTTTCCCATCAGCGTAATCTGGCCTTTCTCGGGGTCCATCACCCCCGAGATCGTCTTCATCAGCGTCGTTTTGCCGGCCCCATTCGCGCCCAGAATGGTGACGATCTGGCCTTCCTCGACCGTGATCGACACCCCCCGAAGCGCCATGATCGCGCCATAGAAGGTCTCGACATTCTGAACCTCCAGAACCGTGCTCACGCCGGCACCTTGGATGGGGCCGCCGTGCCCAGATAGGCCTCGATGACGGCGGGGTGGGATTGGACCTCCGCCGAGCTCCCCTGGGCCAGGGGTCGGCCATTGGCCACCGCCAGCACCCGGTCCGAGACCTGGGCGACGAGGTTCATATCATGCTCGACCATCAGGATGGTCAGGCCCATATCCTTCTTCATATCCTCGATCCAGAAGGCCACATCCTGGCTTTCCTCGACCGAGAGACCCGAGGCCGGCTCGTCGAGCAGCAGAAGCTTCGGCCCCGTGGCCAGCGCCCGAGCAATCTCGACCACTTTGCGCACGCCATAGGGGAGCCCCGCGATCAGCTTGGTGCGGTAGGCTTCCAGCTCCAAAAACTCGATCACCTCCTCGACCCGCCGCCGATGCGCCCGCTCCTCGGCCCGCACGCGGGGCAGGAACAGCATCTCCTCCAACCAACTGGTGCGCCGATGGGCGTGCCGGCCCATCAGCAGGTTCGACAAAACCGTGGAATGGTCGAAGAGCTCGATGTTTTGAAAGGTCCGGGCGATGCCCAAAGGCGCGATCTGATGCGCCGAAAGCCGGGTGATGTCGCGCCCTTCAAAGACGATCCGCCCCGCCGAGGGCTGGTAAAACCGCGAGATCAGATTGAAGATCGTCGATTTGCCGGCCCCGTTCGGCCCCACGATCGTGAAAACCTCGCCCGGTGCCACCTCGAAAGACACACCGTCGACCGCCTTCACCCCGCCAAAGGCGATGGACAGATCGGTGACGCTGAGCAGGCTTTCTGGCGTGCTCACCGCATCCGCTCCGTCTTCAGATAGGCTTTTTGGCGCCGGAACATGTCGCGCCGATAGAGCGGAAAGAGATCGAAGAAGGTGCGGGTCTTCAGCCAACGGCCGTAAAGCCCCATCGGCTCATAGATGATGAAAACCAACAGGATCGCCGCAAAGACCAGCGTCTCGAAACCCGGAAAACCCGAGGTGTCGATCCCCGAGAGGTCTCGCAGGATCGATAGAAGCTGCGGCAGGCCGGTGATCAGGATGGCACCCAGAAACGCACCCTGGATAAAGCCCAGCCCGCCGATTGTGACCACCAGCAAAAGATTGATCGAGATAAAAAGCGAGAAGGCCTCGTAGTTCACATATGTCAGCGCATGCGCCATCAGCGCACCGGCAAGCCCTGTAATGCCGCAGGATAGGCCAAAGGCCAGGGTCTTGGTGCGGGCCACATTGATGCCAAGCGCGCGGGCCGAAACCTCCGAGTCGCGCACGGCCATAAAGGCCCGGCCCGTGGGGCTGCGCAGCAGATTGGCATAGCCAACGGTTACCAGCACAACGACGGCAAGGCAAAGCCAGTAGAAATTCTCCAGCGCCGTGTAGCGCCCGAAGCCGATGCCGAAAATGGTGATGTCGGGCGCGAAGATGCCGCCGATCCCGCCCGTGATCGGCTCGGCCAGAATCACGATCTCCTCCACGATCACAAACAGCGCCAGGGTCGCGATGGCCAGATAGATCCCCGACATGCGGATCGCGGGGATCGCGACAATCGCGCCGAACAGCCCGGTGAGGATGCCAGCGGCCAGAAAGGCCGGCAGGAACGGCCAGCCGGCCGTCATCAATGCGACATCGGTATAGGCCCCTATGGCAAGAAAGGCGGCATGCCCCAGGCTGACCTGCCCCGAATGTCCGACCAGCAGCATGAGCCCCATTCCGGCCAAGGCCCAGATGAGGGTATTGACGGCTTCGGCCAGGTAGTATTCGCCGGTCAGGAACGGCAGAGCAGCCAGCACAACGAGCAGGAGCGCGATGCGGATCCGGTGGCGATTGTCCTCGAACAGATCGATGTCGAAATCATAGCTGGTCTTGAAGACAAAGCGCATCGCCCCTTAGACCTTCTTGGCCTGGATCTGCGCAAAGAGCCCGCCGGGGCGCAGGATCAGGACGGCCAGCATGATGATGTAAGGCACCATGGGTGCCAGGCTGTCGAGGCTGGGATGCAGCATGCCCATATAACCGCGCTGCGCCAAGGGCTCGATCATGCCGATGATCAGGCCGCCCACCAGCGCGCCAGGCAGGCTGCCAAAGCCGCCGATCACCGCGGCTGCAAAGGCCTTGATGCCTAAAAGCCCGATATTCGGATCAATCGCCCCTTTCGAGGCAAAGAGCACTCCTGCAACGGTCGCGACCACCCCTGACAGCGCCCACACAACCGAGTTCACGAACTTCACCGGAATGCCCATATAGTAGGCCGCAAGCTGGTTCTGGCTGGAGGCCTGCACGGACAAACCCAGACGGGTGCGGGCAAAAAAGGCCCAAAGCGCGAGGGTTAAGACAAGCGTCGTCAGGATCGTTACCGCATCCGCGGCGCTGATTACGAGCCCCGCAAAGCTGAGATTTTCGCCCGAAAACGGCGTTTCGAGGACCAGCGGGGTGTAGCCCCAGATCGACCCCGCCACGAACCGCAGCACAAAGCCCAGCGCGATTGTCAAAATCACCAATGCGAAATGCGGCTGGCCGAAAATGCCGCGGACCAAGAACCGGTCCAACCCATAGCCGACGCCGCCCATCACGATGCAGGCCAGCAGCACACCGGGCAGGAAGGCAAGACCCCAATAGGCATCGTTGACAAAGCCCAGCGTCACGAAAGCGCCGAGCATCATCATATCGCCCTGGGCGAAATTTACGCCTTCGGAGGCTTTAAAGATGAGGACGAAACCAAGCGCGATAAGACCGTAGATGCAGCCATTCGCGATGCCGCCCAAAAGCAGTTGGAGCACCTCCATCCGCGCGCTTCTCCCTGTGTCCAACGAACGGGACCAGCGCCGGTCTTTCCTGCCGGCTTTGACCTCGATCACCCTCGCCTCCGCACATCGCGAGGTCAAGCCCGCCAAAGACCCCGACCGGCGGGCTTTGGCGCGAAGCCGGACCGGGCGGCGCCTGTCTTCCTGCAAGGTGCTTTGCCGACATCTGGTCGGCGGTCGAGAATGCGCTAAGCCTTTGACGCAACGAGAAACGCAAGAAAGGGGGTGCGAGCGCAATGACGGCGGTGCTTTTGTATGGGGCGGTGCTGGTGCCGTTTTTGGCCATCGATGCGGTTTGGTTGCGCCTTGTGATGCTGCCGATTTTCGAGCGTCATGTCGGCCCGCTGATGGCCGAGACGCCGCGCTATGAGGTGGCTGCGATCTTCTATCTTTTCTACATCGCCGGCATTGTGTGGTTTGCGGCATGGCCGGGCCTGAAGGCGGGCAGCCCGGGCCTGGCGCTGGGCAATGGCATCTTGTTGGGTCTTCTGGCCTACGGCACCTACGAGGCGACCAATATGGCAACGCTGAAGGGTTGGAGCTGGCAGATGGTCGTCGCAGACACGGCCTGGGGTGCGGGTTTAACGGGCGTTGCGGCGGCACTTGGCGTGGTCGTGCTGCGCGCCCTCGGCAAAACCGGCTGATGCGCGCCGAGGCCTTGCTGCATCCAACGCCTGCGGGGCTTTATTGCCCCCCGGGCGGGTTCTACATCGACCCGGTGCGCCCGGTGGCCAAGGCGCTCATCACGCATGGCCATGCCGATCATGCCAGGGCCGGCCATGGCGCGGTGATGGCAACCCGGGAGACGTTGGAGATCATGGCGCTGCGCTTTGGCGCCGATCATGCGCGCAGCATCCAGCCGGCGCAGCTTGGCGTGCGGACCCGCATCGGCGATGTATCCGTCGGCTTTCATCCCGCCGGCCATGTCCTGGGCTCGGCCCAGATCGCCGTTGAGGCGGGCGGGCTGCGCATCGTTGCGGCGGGCGATTACAAGCGTCGGGCCGATCCGACCTGTGCGGCGTTCGAGCCGGTTCCCTGCGATGTGTTCATCACTGAGGCGACCTTCGCCCTGCCGGTTTTCCACCATCCCGATGCGGCCGCCGAGGTGGCCCGGCTTTTGGCCTCGCTGGTCCAGTTTCCCGACCGCGCTCATCTGATGGGCGTCTACAGCTTGGGCAAAGCGCAGCGGCTGATCGCCTTGTTGCGCAATGCGGGGTATGAAGCGCCCATCTACATTCACGGCGCGCTCAAGAAGCTCTGCGATTATTATGAAAGCCGCGGCGTGCCACTCGGCCCGTTGGAAAATGCAACGGTCGAAAAAGGCCGCAAAGGCGCATTTGCCGGGGCGCTCGTGCTGGGGCCGCCCTCGGCCTTCGCAGCGGCCTGGGCGCGGCGCTTTCCCGACCCGCTGATCGGCTTTGCCTCGGGCTGGATGCGGGTCCGCCAGCGCGCCAAGCAGCGCGGCGCCGAGCTGCCGCTGATCCTGTCCGACCATGCCGATTGGGCCGAGCTGACCGCAACGATCCGCGAAATCGCACCGGCCGAAGTTTGGATCACCCATGGTCGCGACGATGCCCTGGCCCGATGGTGCGCGTTGCAGGGGATCCCGGCAAGGCCGCTTGATCTGGTGGGGTATGAGGAGGAAGCCGAGTGAGAGCCTTTGCGGCGCTGCTCGACCGGCTGACGCTGACCCCGGCGCGCAACGCAAAGCTGCGGCTTTTGCGCGACTATATTGCCGGTACCCCGGATCCCGATCGCGGCTGGGCGCTCGCAGCCCTTACGGGCGCGCTCGACCTGCCGGGGGTCAAGCCCGCGATGCTGCGCGGCCTGGTAGAGGAGCGGGTGGATCCGGCGTTGTTCCGGCTCTCTTACGACTATGTCGGGGATCTGGCCGAAACCATATCGCTGATCTGGCCGGCGGATCCGGCCGGGGAGGAGGCACCGCCAAGCTTGTCTGAGGTGGTTGACCGGCTGGCCGCGGCGGGTCGGGCCGACGCACCGGCGCTGATGGCCGAGCTTCTCGATCGGCTGGCGCCGCCCGAGCGCTATGCGCTGATCAAGCTTACGACCGGCGGTCTGCGGGTGGGCGCCGGGGCACGCCTGGCGCGACAAGGTCTGGCGAATTTCGGCGACCGCGATCTCGCGGAGATCGAGGAGCTCTGGCATGGGCTGAGGCCGCCCTATGCCGATCTTTTCGCTTGGCTGGAGGGGCGTGCCGCGCGTCCCGAACGCGCCGCGGCGGCACCCTTTAGACCGGTCATGCTGGCCCATCCGCTTGAGGAGGCCGATCTGGGCAAGATCGACCCGACCTCCTATGCCGCGGAGTGGAAATGGGACGGGATCCGCGTGCAGGCAGTGTCCGAGGGCGGTGTCCGGCGGCTTTACTCGCGTACCGGCGACGACATCTCGCGCAGCTTTCCCGATCTGATGGAGGCGCTCGATTTCGAGGGGGCGGTGGATGGCGAGTTGCTGGTAATCCGGAGCGGGCGGGTGGCCCCCTTTGCCGATCTGCAACAGCGTTTGAACCGGAAAACCGTTTCGCGGCGGTTGCTGGAGACGCATCCCGCAGCGCTTCGCGCCTATGATCTTTTAGTCGAAGGCTCTGTCGATCTGCGCGGCCAGCCCTTTACGGTCCGCCGCGCCCGGCTGGAGGTGTTGTTGGGCGGTTGCAACCCGGCCCGGATCGACGTCTCGCCGCTGCTCGCGCTTGCGGGGCAGGACGAGTGGGCGGCGGCGCGCGCCGCGCCGCCCGATCCGGCGATTGAGGGGCTGATGCTGAAGCGGGTCGACAGCCCGTATCTGGCGGGACGGCCCAAGGGCCCCTGGTTCAAATGGAAGCGCGCGCCTTTTACGGTCGATGCGGTGCTTATGTATGCCCAGCGTGGGCATGGGAAGCGTTCGGGCTACTACTCCGACTACACGTTCGGGGTGTGGAGCGCGGCGGGGCTGGTGCCGGTCGGCAAGGCCTATTTCGGCTTTACCGACGACGAGCTGCGCCAGATCGATAAGTTTGTGCGCGACAACACGATCGAGCGCTTTGGGCCGGTGCGGGCTGTTCGCGCCGACGCCGATTGCGGGCTGGTTTTAGAGATCGCTTTTGAAGGGCTGAACCGTTCTTCACGTCACAAATCGGGCCTGGCGATGCGTTTTCCGCGGATTTCCCGGTTGCGCTGGGACAAGCCGCCGGCGGAAGCGGACCAGTTGAGCGCGCTCAAAGCGCTGCTGGCGGGCTGAGGTCTTTTTGCGGGCGCTCTACCGCGGCTGGAGGGCGTGCTGCCCCAGAAGCCCCGGCCGGTGCCTTGGGGAGCCTTTTTTGAGTATTTGGGCCAAGAAGAAGCCCCGCGGGATCGCTATGCTTGTCCAAGGCGCCCGGCGCGTCGTGCGGCTGCCCTGTAGCGCGTTGTTGGGCCGGCTTTTGGGTGACGATCGTTTCGACTTTCTCGGACGAAGTCAGCGCGGAGGGCCCGCTACAGCCTTTTGCCTTCGGCTGCGTTGGACGAACCGGTCCCATCGAGAGCTAAGCGCCCAGGATCGCGCCTTGCTGGCAGGCTAAAAAGCGGCATATAGAGCGCTGGGCGACAGGCGGCGGCAAACGCGCAGGGAGGGCATCCGATGGAGTTGACACATTTTATTGACGGCACGCATATCGAGGGCAGCTCGGGGCGTTTTGCCGAGGTTTTCAACCCCGCCACCGGCGAGATCCAGGCCAGAGTGCCTCTGGCCGACGCCGCCGAGGTAGACCATGCCGTGATGGGCGCGAAAGCGGCGCAGCCGGGATGGGCCGCAACCAACCCGCAACGCCGCGCACGGGTGATGATGGAGTTCGTGCGCCTGCTCAACCGCGATATGGACAAGCTGGCCGAAGCGCTCAGCCGCGAGCATGGCAAAACGCTGCCCGACGCCAAGGGCGATGTCGTGCGCGGGCTGGAAGTGGCGGAGTTCTGCATCGGTGCACCGCATCTTCTGAAGGGAGAGTTTACCGATGGCGCGGGCCCCGGCATTGATATGTACTCGATGCGCCAGCCGCTGGGCATTGCCGCCGGCATTACCCCGTTCAACTTCCCCGCCATGATCCCGATGTGGAAGTTCTGCCCCGCGCTCGCCTGCGGCAATGCCTTTATCCTCAAACCCTCCGAACGCGATCCGTCGGTGCCTCTGATGCTGGCCGAGCTTATGATCGAGGCCGGCCTGCCCGCAGGCTGCCTGCAGGTGGTCAATGGCGACAAGGTGGCGGTCGACGCGATCCTCGATCACGCCGACATCGGCGGCATAGGCTTTGTCGGCTCCACCCCGATCGCCCAATATGTCTACGCCCGCGGCACGGCCGCTGGCAAACGCGTGCAATGCTTCGGCGGGGCCAAGAACCACATGATCGTGATGCCCGATGCCGATCTCGACCAGGCCGCCGACGCGCTGATCGGGGCGGGCTACGGTGCGGCGGGAGAGCGCTGCATGGCCGTCTCGGTGGCCGTGCCAGTGGGCGACAGCACGGCCGATGCGCTGGTCGAGCGGCTGATCCCCCGGATCGAGAAGCTCAAGGTCGGCCCCTATACCGCGGGCACAGATGTCGATTATGGACCCCTCGTCACAGCAGCGGCGCGCGATCGGGTCTTGGGGCTGATCGATAAGGGGGTCTCCGAAGGGGCCGAGCTAGCCATCGATGGTCGCAACTTTGCCCTTCAGGGCTATGAGAAAGGGTTTTTCGTGGGCCCGACGCTGTTCGATCGCGTGACCGCTGAGATGCAGATCTATAAGGAAGAGATCTTCGGCCCGGTCCTGTCGACGGTCCGCGCGCAAAGCTATGAAGAGGCACTCGGCCTCGCGATGGACCATGAATATGGCAACGGCACCGCGATTTTCACCCGCGACGGCGATGCCGCGCGCGATTTCGTGAGCCGCGTCAATGTCGGCATGGTCGGGGTGAATGTGCCCATCCCGGTGCCGCTGGCCTATCACAGCTTCGGCGGCTGGAAAAAATCCGTCTTCGGCGATCTCAACCAGCACGGCCCGGACGCCTTCAAATTCTACACCCGCACCAAAACCGTCACCGCCCGCTGGCCGTCGGGCATCAAGGATGGCTCGGAATTCTCCATCCCCGTCATGCAGTGATCGAACCCGCGCCCCCCTTGCGCGCCACCTCTTCTTCTTGGCCCAAAATACTCCCGCCGGAGGCACGCCGCGCCCGCGGCGTTCGCTGTCGGTGCGAAAACCATGGTCGCGGGGCGCGGGAATAGGCGCGCCGCCCCAGACCGCTGCCTTGCATAAAAGACAGGTCCTCAGACGTCCTAAACCATCGGCGCCAAGGCGCGCTTGCCAGCCGCGGCGCGGCGCTGTTTTCTAACAAAGGCGGTCCGCGATCCGGCCGCCAATTCAGCACGGGGCGCCGGCATGACCATACCGCAGACACTGACGCTGGGCGTTGAGGAGGAATACCTCCTTGTCGATCTGCACAGCAAGGATCTGGCCGAAGCGCCCGAGGCGCTGATGGCCGCCCTGCGCGACCGGTTGGGCAAGCGGGTCAGCCCGGAATTCCTGCGCTGCCAGGTCGAGATCGGCACCCATGTCTGCACCAGCCTGGCCGAAGCGCGCGACGCGCTCAAGCGGCTGCGCAGCGCGGTTGCCGAAGAGGCCGCCCGCTTCGGCCTCGCCCCGATCGCCGCCTCCTGCCATCCTTTCGCCGACTGGCAAGATCAGCATTATACCGACAAGGAGCGGTATCGGGCGCTGGAGCGGGATCTGGCCACGGTCGCACGGCGCCTCTTGATCTGCGGCATGCATGTGCATGTCGGCATCGAAGACCGGGCCTTGCGCATCGATCTTCTCAACCAAATCCCCTATTTCCTGCCGCATCTGCTGGCGCTGTCGGTCTCTTCGCCCTTCTGGCAGGGCCAGGATACCGGGCTGGCGAGCTACCGCCTGACGGTCTTTGACAATCTGCCGCGCACTGGTTTGCCGCCGCGTTTTGCGGGCTGGGAGGAGTTTGAGCGCTCCGTCGAGGTCATCATTCGCTCCGGGCTGATCGAAGACAGCTCCAAGATCTGGTGGGATGTGCGGCCCTCGGCCCGCTTCCCGACATTGGAGGCGCGCATCTTCGATGTCTGCCCGCGGCTCGAACACTGCCTGAGCCTTGTGGCGCTCTGCCAATGCATCGTGCGGATGCTGTGCCGCCTGCGCGCCGGCAACCGCCGCTGGCGGATCTATGACGCGTTCCTGGTCGGGGAAAACCGGTGGCGGGCGCAACGCTACGGGACCAGTGAAGGCCTGATCGATTTCGGCCGCGGCGAGGTGGTGGCCTTCGCCGAATTGCTCGATGAGCTGATCGGCCTGGTGGCCGAGGATGCCGAGGCGCTCGGCTGCACCGAGGAGGTGATCGCAGCCCGCAAGATCCTGACCGAGGGCACCAGCGCCGAGCGTCAGCGGCGCGCCTATCGCGCCGCCACCGACACCGGTGCCGATGCGGCGGCGGCCTGCCGCGCGGTCGTCTCCACGCTGATCGACGAATTCAGCGTCGATCTCTAAGCGGCGCCCCGGACAGCGGCCGAATCACGGCCAATTGTGATCGCGGCCCCTGCCTCCGGCCGCATCCAGCGACCGTCTCGCCGGCATGCGACGCGGAGTTCCGGCCGGTTTGATCTTCTCGCCGCTCAACGCCTTCGGCGCAAAGCTTGTCTGGACAGCGCGCCGTCCGCCGATGCTGTCGTCCGATGGTATCGAGCGGGTCGAAAAAGACGGCCCGCCACGCCAGGCCGACGCACATCAGATCGCCAAGGCCATCGAGGCCGCCCGGCAAGAAAAGGTCCGGCAGCGGCTGCAAGCGGCAAGGGATGAAGGCCGGATCGTTTGCCGCGGCGTGCAGACCTCCGCGCCGGTGCCGCGGCTTTTTCAGTGCCTGGACGACGATCTTTCGAGCTTGCCGGCGCCGGCCACACGCTGCGGGCCGGGCATTCCACACAGATCGATGCCCTGATCGACCCCAAGATCGACCCCCGCATCGACCCCAAGATCGACCCGCTTGTGGGAAATGGCAGACCCAGGCGAACCGGCTCGCCGCAAAGGCGCGGATCGGCCGCGAAACGCCCAGACCCATGCGCCCGCGCAAACCCCTTGCGCCCGCCTCGGCAGCGGGCCAAAACCCTTGCATCGGCTTTGGGAGGTCTCATGGAATTTGCACTCAGCGAAGAACAGCAGGCCATCTTCGACATGGCCCGGGATTTCGGCGCCGAACGCATCGCGCCCCACGCCCAACGCTGGGAAGCGGAGGGCACGATCCCGCGCGATGTGCTGGAGGCCTCGGCCGCTCTCGGCATGGCCGGGATCTATGTCAGCGAGGAGATGGGCGGCTCGGACCTCTCGCGCCTCGACGCAACGCTGATCTTCGAGGGGCTGTCCATGGCTTGCCCCTCGGTCGCCTCCTTCATCTCGATCCACAATATGTGCGCCTGGATGATCGACAGCTTCGGCTCGGAGACGCTGCGTGCCGAAACCCTGCCGGCGATGTGCCGGATGGAGACGATCTGCTCTTACTGCCTGACCGAGCCGGGATCCGGCTCGGACGCCGCCGCCCTGCGCAGCCGGGCCGAGCGCAGCAATGCGGGCTGGCATCTGACCGGCACCAAGGCGTTCATCTCGGGCGGCGGGTTTTCCGACTTCTACATCGTGATGGCCCGTTCGGGCGAGGCGGGGCCACGGGGCATCTCGGCCTTTTTGATGCAGGATGGCGCGCCGGGGCTCTCTTATGGCAAGGCCGAGGAGAAGATGGGCTGGCGCGCCCAGCCCACCGCCCAGGTGCAGATGGATGCCGTGCCGGTGCCGGCCGACCGGCTGATCGGCGAGGAAGGGGCCGGGTTCAGATACGCCATGGCCGGGCTCGATGGCGGGCGGCTGAACATCGCCGCCTCCGCGCTCGGCGCCGCGCAAACGGCCCTCGATACCGCGTTGCGCTACAGCCGCGAGCGTCAGGCATTCGGCAAGCCGATCGGCGATTTCCAGGCGCTGCAGTTCAAGCTTGCCGATATGGAGATCGAACTGCAGGCCGCCCGCATCTTCCTGCGCCAGGCCGCCTGGAAACTGGACCAAAAGGCGCCGGATGCAACGAAACACTGCGCCATGGCCAAGCGCTTCGTGACCGACACCGCCTTCAAGGTCGCCAATGAGGCGCTCCAAATCCATGGCGGCTATGGCTATCTGGCCGACTATGGGATGGAGAAGATCGTGCGCGATCTGCGGGTGCATCAGATCCTGGAAGGCACCAACGAGATCATGCGGATGATCACCGCGCGCGCGCTGATGGCCGAGGTCGCGTGAGCAGCCTGACCTCGCCGCCGCAACAAGCGCGTCGCGCTCCGATCCTGCGAACGGCCACGCTGCGAACGGCCACCCGATCGGACACGGCCCTTTGTGTCAGCATCCTGGCGGACTGGCTGGAACACACATCCTGGATGCCCGACCTGCACAGCCGGGCCGAGACGCAGGCCTTCATGGCCCGACAGATCGCGCATTCCGAGGTGCTGGTGGCTGGGGAGGGGGCGAATGCCGGGTTTGCGGTGCTCGCGCAGAACTGCCTCTCCGCGCTCTACATCGCTGCGCCCGGCGCCGGCTTGGGACGCTTCCTGCTCGATGCGGTCAAGGCGCGGCGCACGGGTTTTTTCCTGTGGTGTTTTCAGGCCAATCTCGGCGCCCGGCGGTTTTATGAGCGCGAGGGACTTGTGGAAACGCAGCGTACCGACGGTGACAACGAGGAACGCCTGCCAGACATCCGCTTCGACTGGACATCCGCATGAGCGATATCGCGATCAGGACCAGGGGACGCGTCGGCCACATCACGCTGCAGCGTCCCCAGGCGCTCAACGCACTGACCTGGGACATGGCGCTTGCCATCGAGACGGCGCTGGACGCCTGGGCCGACGACAGCGATGTCGCGATGGTTCTGATCGATGCGGAAGGCGACCGCGCCTTTTGTGCGGGCGGCGATCTGCAGGCGCTTTATGACAGCGGACGGGCCGGCGATCTGGCTTATGGCCGCCGCTTCTGGGCCGATGAATACCGGCTCAACGCCAAGATCGCAGCCTATCCCAAGCCCTATGTTGCCCTTTGCCAGGGCTTTGTGATGGGCGGCGGGGTCGGCATCGCCTGCCATGGCTCGCACCGCGTGGTCGACGAAACCACCCAGATCGCCATGCCCGAATGCGGCATCGGGTTGATCCCGGATGTCGGCGGCTCGCTGCTCCTGGCGCGGGCTGCGGGGCGTCTGGGCGAGTATCTGGGGCTGACCGGAGCGCGCATGCGCGGCATGGATGCCGTGCTGGCTGGCTTTGCCGATCGTATGATCGGATCGCAGGAACGGCCCGCATTGGCCGCCCGGCTTTTGGAGACCGGCGAGGCAGACCGGATCCACGAATTCGGGTCCTGCGACGCCTCCGCCGCTCTGGCCGATCGCAGGGATCCCATCGATGCGGTTTTCGCCGCGCCGGAACTCACCGGCATCACGGCGGGTTTGCAGCCATTGGAGACCGGCTGGTCGCAAGAGGCGCTGACCGCGCTGGGGCACGCCTCGCCGCTGTCGCTGCAATGCGCCCTGCGCATGATCCGGGCCGCGCGCGAAGCACCAGACGCGCCCGACGCCATGGCCCAAGCGCTGCGCCGCGAATATCGCTTTACAGCGCGCTGCATGGCCCAGGGCGATTTCCTCGAAGGCATCCGTGCCCAGATCGTTGATAAAGACCGCCGCCCGCGCTGGCGCCATGCCGGGCTCGACGCGGTTCCGCCCGAGGATGTCAAGGCCATGCTGGCGCCTCTGGACAGGCATGAGCTTGCCTTTTAAGCGCAAGCCCCCCGATGCGCGGGGGCGGGCGGGTGGGACGCGCATCGGGGGGCGCTTAAAGTGTAGCGCGCCAAGAAGTCTCTCATCTTTAACTAGAATGTTCACAGTCGGCGATTTTTGAAAGGCCAACCCCAGGCCCTGCTAAAGCGGCGCGCAGATGGGCGTTGAAGCCCGTTTAACAGGGCCTTACACGGCCGCGGCGCGGCGCGTCAGGACCAGACTTTTCAGATCGGCCGCGCCCTTGGTTTGATCGACACCCGGCTGCAGCAGGTAGCTGACGAAGTCGGCCCGGTCGTTGCCCTGATCGACGTTCAGGATATTGGCCGGCGAGCCTGGAGTTGGAGTTCCCCCGGTTTCGTGGGCAGGCTCTGACTGAGGTGGAAAGGTGTTTAGATGCCACGCAGAAGGAACCCGTACCCGGCGGCTTTTCGGGATCAGATCGTCGAGTTGCATAGAGCTGGACGGCGTGCCGAGGATCTTGCACGCGCGTTCGAACCCTGTGTTGCGACCATCCACACCTGGATCAGGCAGGCCGAGCGGGAAAGCGGCAACCGTACCGACATCCTGAGCAGCCAAGAACAAGAAGAATTGCGC
>JBCDAZ010000028.1:0-47356 GCA_039184655.1 Pseudomonadota bacterium
GGCGGCATTATTCGGACCGCCAAATACAGGAGATCCTTGCAATACCGGTCGTGACGGCATGGCTCTCCGGTTCCATGCAGTCTGTTGCGGTTGTCACCGACCAACTCAGCATGTCCTGGCCACCCCCCCCGCCCTGCGCCCCGCCCTGCGCCCCGCCCTGCACCCCGTCGTAACCCTCTGCAGAGCGTTTGTCGTCGTGCGCAGACGGTATAACGGCGTTTGCGATAGGCCCGGCCGCGTCCTATAGCAGGGGTATGGATCGTATGTCGCCCTTATCGCCGGCAGACGCTGCGGGGGCGGGGTCGCCGCATCCCGGCATTGGCTTTGCCGCTTTTGTTAGCCTGCTGGCCGCGCTGATGGCTATGAATGCGCTCGCCACCGACATCATGCTGCCGGCCTTACCCGAGATGGCGCTGAGCTTGCGCGCCGCGAGCACTACGGAGACGCAGACGGTGATCTCGGCCTATCTGATCGGCTTCGGGCTGGGTCAGATTTTCATGGGGCTGATCAGCGACCGCTATGGCCGCCGCCTGCCTATCCTCATCGGGCTTGGTGTCTATCTTCTGGCCGCCCTTGTCGTGGCGGGCGCAACCGATCTGGCCACCGCGCTCGGGGCGCGGTTCGTTCAGGGTGTCGGGGCTGCGGCGCCGCGGGTGATCGTCGCCGCATCGATCCGCGACTGCTATTCGGGACGCCGGATGGCCCGGGTTCTGTCGCTGACCATGATGGTCTTTATGGCCGCCCCGGTGGTCGCCCCGGCGCTGGGGCAGTTGACGCTCGCATTCGCCCCCTGGCAGGCGATCTTCGGCCTGTTGGCCTTGTATGCCGGCGGGCTGTTGGTGTTGTGCTGGCGGCTCTATCCCGAGACCCTGCCGGTCGAGCGCCGCATGCCGATCCGCCGCGCCGCGGTGATGGCCGGGTTCGCGCGCGTTTTGGGCGACCGCCAGACGATCGGCTATGTCGTCGCCGCCGGCGCGATCTTCGGCGCCTTGTTCGGCTATATCAATTCAAGCCAGCAACTGCTGGTGGGGGTTTACGGGCTCGGCACGCTGTTCCCAGCGGTTTTTGCGGCTACAGCCGCGGCGCTGGCGCTATCTTCTTTTGCAAATGCGCGGCTTGTCGAACGCTTCGGGATGCGGTTCCTCAGCCATGCCGCCAGCCTGTGTTTTTTGGGGCTTTCCGTCCTGATGCTGGGGCTCGATCTGGCCGGCGCGCTGAACCTGACCTGGCTGATCGCGCTGCTGGTCGCGGTGACCCTGCTGATGGGTCTTGTTTTTCCCAACTTCAACGCGCTTTCGATGGCGCCGCATCAACAGGCGGCTGGGATCGCGGCCTCGGTCACCGGGGCAGGTTCGACGCTGCTGGGGACCGGTTTGGGCTATATCATCGGACAGGCCTTCAACGGCTCGGCCACCCCGATGGCGGTCGGTTTCATGGTCTGTGCGCTGGGCACGATGCTGACGCTGTTGATCACCGAGCGCGGCCGCCTTTTTCGAGCCGGACAGCCGCTCGGTCGGGCCTGAGGATTGCTCTGGCCTCCGGCTTGGGGCAGTCTCTCTCCCAGCAAAGTCGCGCCGCGGGCGCGCTGCAAGCAAAACAGGGGGCGCCATGGATGGGGGCCGGAACAGACGCTTTGGCCTCAACACCGCGGCCGTGCATGCTGGCGAGGCGCCCGATCCTGCGACCGGCGCCTCAGCCCCGGCGATCGCGATGTCTACGACCTTCGTGGCCGACGAGCTCGGCGGGTTTTCTGCCCATGATCTGACGGCCGAAAGCGGCTATGTCTATGCGCGTTGGGGCAATCCGACCGTGCGCATGCTGCAGTCAAAGATTGCGGCGCTGGAGGAAACCGAAGCCTGCCTGTGCTGCGCCTCTGGCATGGCAGCGGTTGCGGCCGTTTTCTTTGCGCGGCTTTCCTCCGGCGACCATCTGATCCTGTCGGATGTCTGCTATGCCGGTGTGGCCGAGCTGGCCCGGACCACGCTGCCGCGGATGGGCATTGCAGTCTCCATTGTCGATCTTTCCGACTTAACGGCGGTCGCTGCGGCGATCCGACCTGAAACGCGGCTGATCCATTGCGAAACCCCGGCCAATCCGATCTTGCGGCTGACCGATCTTGCGGCGCTTTCTCGAATTGCGCATAAGGCCGGGGCCGAGGTGAGTTGCGATTCGACCTTCGCCTCGCCGATTGTGACCAAGCCGGCCGCGCTTGGCGTCGATTATGTCATCCACTCGCTGACCAAATATATCGGCGGGCATGGCGATGCGCTGGGCGGGGCGGTGGCCGGCACGGCCGAAAAGATCGCCGCCCTTTCGCTGGAGGCCGGCGTGCATTACGGCGGGGTTCTGTCGCCCTTCAACGCCTGGCTGATCGCGCGAGGCGCCGCAACGCTGCCGATCCGCATGAAGGCGCATGGCCAGACCGCACAGGCCGTTGCGGAGTGGCTTGAGGGCCAGCCCGCCGTCACGAAGGTTCTCTATCCGGGGCTCGCCTCGCATCCCCAGCACGCGCTGGCTCGACGGCAGATGCAGGGCAATTCCGGCATGATCGCCTTTCAGGTCTTCGATAAGGCAAGCGGCGAGGCGTTGGCCGCACGGATGATCGAGGAGCTTGAGATCATCCATTATGCGGTTTCGCTGGGCCATCACCGCTCGCTGATCACCTGGATCGGCACCGAAGCCATTCTGGAGAGTTCGTTTCGCCTGACGGGCCTGCAGGAGGACGGCTATCGCGCCTGGGCCGGCGACGGTGTGTTCCGCCTCTCGATCGGTCTTGAAGATGCCGTCGATCTGATTGCCGATCTGCAAAGCGTTCTGGGCTAGGCGCCCGCCGCCTCAGCTCCAGCTTCGCAGGATTAAAAGCCACACCGGTACGGTGAGCACCGACACCGCCGTTGCCGCCAGAACCGTCGCCGCGGCGACGCCCTCGGCACGGCGATACATGCTGGCAAAGAGAAAGCTGTTGATGCCCGGCGCCATGGCGGCGGTCAGGACCGCGCTGTTGAGAAACCCCGCACCAAGCCCGAACACAAGCGCCCCCAGGACGAAGGTGATTGCCGGATGCACGACCAGCGAAAGGCCGATCGTCATCCCCGTCTCGCCAAGGCTGGCGCGGAACGAGTAGCGCGTCAGCACACCGCCCAAACCGAAAAGGGCGGCGGGCAGCGCCGCGCGGGCCACCAGATCGACAGCATCCCAAACCGGGGCGGGCAGCGTCAAACCGCTCAGATTGACCGCAAGACCGGCCGCAATGCCGATCATCAGCGCATTGCGAAACATCGCCCGCAACACCGCGCGGGTTGTTTCTGCGGCGCCGCGGCCATCGGCCCGCAACGCCTCCATCACCGTGATGCCGAGCAGATAGCAATAGGGGGCGTGGACCGCGATGATGGCATAGTTGGGTGCCAGCGCATCCTCGCCGAAGGCTCGGGCCGTGATCGGCAGACCCAGAAGAACCGAGTTGGAAAAGAGCGCCGAAAACCCGATTGCCACCGCCTCGCCCGGACGGCGACGAAAGAGCGTGCGTGCGCCCAGCATGCCCAAGCCAAAGCTTACCGTCGCGCCTGCGTAATAGGCGATCATCATGCCCGGCGCAAAGACCGCGCCCAAATCGATCCGCGCAACGGCGGCAAAAAGCATACAAGGGATCGCAAAGCCCTGGGCGAACAGCATCAGCCCGTCGATGGTGGCGGCGCTGAAATAGCCTGCGCGCGTGGCCGCATATCCCGCCGCGATGACGGCAAAGACCGGCAGGACCACGATCAAGATCTCGATCATTCCGCCCATCCCGCTATTTTCGACCCGGGCCAGGGCAAGCCCGGCTTCTTGGATGGGCGCCCAAAATGCCGCGGGGCAGGGCAGGGCCGTCTGCTGCAGGAGAGGTCCGATGCCGCGCCTGGCCGCGGCCTCAATTGCCGAGCGGCGGTTGGCCGCGGCGTGGCTTCGGGCAAGGCAAGACCCCCCTTGAAGCGGTGCAGATCCTGCCCAGGCGCGAGCCTGCGACGCCCTCTAGCCGGCGCGACCGTCGCCCCATCCGGGCCGCAGCCAAGCGCGCGCTCGAGATTACGATCTTGGCATTTGCACGCGGCGCGGGGTTTCCATTCCTCTGGTGGACGCCTTAGAAGCGCAAACAGCGGCCGGCAGGCGGCCTCACCCATCGGGATACTCGATCACCATCCCGTCATAGGCCGGCGTGATATGCGCCGGCGTTTCAGCCTCGACCGTGGCGTAATCGAGATCGTTGTGCAGATTGGTCAGGATAGCCCTGCGTGGTGCCAGCTGGGAAATCCACGCCAGAGTTTGGTCAAGATGCGTGTGCGTCGGATGCGGGGCACGACGCAGCGCATCCACGATCCAGCAGTCGAGATTCTGCAGTATCGGCCGCGCTTCGGGATAAAGGTCCTTGACGTCGGGCAGGTAGGCGAGCGGTCCGATCCGAAAGCCCAAAGCCTCGATAGTACCATGGCCGACGCGAAAGCTATGCGCCGTGATCGCGCCGCCGGCCCCGTCGATCGTAACGGTATCGTCCAGCGCGTTGAGCTGCAGGATGGGCGGGTAGGGGCTGCCCTCGGGTTGCATGAAAGCATAGCCGAAACGGCTGATCAGGCTCTGCGTCGTCGGCCCGTCGGCCCAGACCGGCAGGCGCGCCCGACGGTTGATCACGATCATCCGGAGATCGTCGAGGCCATGCACGTGATCGGCATGTTCATGGGTATAGAGAACCCCGTCGAGATCGCCCACGCCGGCGGAAAGAAGCTGCGCGCGCATATCCGGCGAGGTATCGATCAGAACGCGGGTCGCCCCTGCGGGGCCTGACCGTTCGACCAGCATCGAGCAGCGCAAACGGCGGTTTTTGGGGTTTTCCGGGTCGCATTTGCCCCAATGCCCGCCGATGCGCGGCACGCCGCCCGACGATCCGCAGCCCAGGATCGTAAAGCGCAGGCTCATGCAGCCGCCCTTGCCACAGCCTTTGCAAAGAGACGGTCGAAATTGGCCGAGCTCTGCGCCGCGAAGGCCGCCTCGCTCATCCCGTAGAGCGCTGCTGCGACCTGCGCGGTGTGCCGCACGAAGGCCGGCTCGTTGCGTTTGCCGCGATGCGGCGGCGGCGCGAGATAGGGGGCGTCCGTCTCGACCAGCACACGCTCGACCGGTGCGGCGGCGAAAATCTCGCGAAGGGCGGTGCTTTTGGGAAAGGTCGCGATGCCCGAAATGGAGAGGTAGAACCCCAGATCGAGCGCGGTGCGCGCGAGCTTTGCCCCGGAAGAAAAGCAGTGCATCACACATGAAAAAGCGCGGGCGGCATGCGCGCGCGTGAGGACCCGCGCAATATCCTCATCCGCGTCCCGCGCATGGATGATAAGCGGTAGGCCCGTGCGCTGCGCGGCTTCGATATGGATAAGCAGGCTGTCCTGCTGAAGGCGCTTTGTCTGCGCGGTGTAGTGATAGTCGAGCCCTGTTTCGCCAATGCCGACGAACTTCGGATGCGTCGACATCGCCAGCAGCGCATCGAGCTGCACCAAGGGTGCCTCGGTCACATGCATCGGATGGCTGCCGGCTGCATAAAAGACGCCCGCATGGGCCTCGGCGATGGCGCGGATGGCCGGTTCGCGGTCGAGCCGAGTGCAGATCGTCACCATACGCGTCACGCCCGCCGCCCTGGCGCGCGCAAGCACCGCGTCGAGATCTTCGGCAAGCTGCGGAAAGTCGAGATGGCAATGGCTGTCCACCAGCAAGGGCGGCGCGGGATCGGGCATGGTGCGGATCTTCAGGCGGCGGCCGGCGGTAGGCGCCGGGCGGTTTCCTCAATCTGCAGGAAGGTATCGAGCATCACCTGGCTGGGGTCAAGGTTCACCGATCGGGCCTGCGACAGACGCGCCGGCAGCCGCTGCGCAAGTTCGGCCCAGCGCTGCGCCGCCCCCGGATGCGCGGCAAAGCGGCGTGCAAGGGCCATTTCACCCGCTGCGGCCTCGGCCAAGCTGCCGGGCAGGGCGATGCTGCGGGCAAGCCGGGCGAGCGACAGGGCCAGTAAACGCTCGGCCAGGTCGCGCCGCCCCTCCGCCCCCCGCCCGCTCAGCGACGCCGCGAAGGTCGCGAGGGCCGAGCGATCGAGCGTTGGAAGCCCCGCCAGCAAGGCGATGAGGTCGGCATAAAGGGCGCGCCCATCACCGGCTGCAAGGCGCAAGGCCTCGCCCACCGAGCCGCCGGAGAGCGCGGCGAGTTCGGCGAGCGCGGCGGCCTCGCCCGCTTCGCCCAAAGGGTCATCCGCAGCCGAGGCGTGCGCGGCCGCCGGGCCCCTGCCCTTGCCGGTGGCCATTGCCAGCGCCTGTCCAAGCGGCGCCGCATCAAGCGGGGGAAGACGCAGAAATCGGCAGCGCGAGCGAATGGTCGGCAAAAGCCGCGCAGGCCGGTGGCTGACCAGCGCAAAGAGCACGCGCGGCGGCGGTTCTTCAAGAAACTTCAGCAGCGCGTTTGCCGCCGCGCCGTTCATTTCCTCGGCTGCATCGACGATCACCACCCGCCAGCCGCCATCGGCGGCAGAAAGCTGCAAGCTGCCGCGCAGCGCCCGGATTTCGTTCACCGTGATCTCGCCGCGCAGCCGCTCGGTGCGCTCGTCGCGCCCCCTGCGGATCAGCGTCAGCCGTGGTTCGGAGAGGGCCGCACAGCGCCGGAACACCGGATGCGTGGGATCCATCTGCAGCGAGGTTTGCGGCGCCGCATCGGGCGGAAGCGACAGGCCGGTCTGGGGCCAGGCGCGGGCAATGAGGTGGCGCGCGATCCGCCAAGCCAGCGTGGCCTTGCCGACCCCATGCGGGCCGGTCAAAAGCCAGGCATGGTGCAGGCGCCCGGCCGCCTCGGCCTGCAAAAAAGCCTGCTCGGCATCGGCCTGACCGAAAAGAGCGGCCGTCTCGCGCGGATGCGGGGCGTCGCCTACGCGGTCGGGCTCCTCGGCCTGACTCACCCGGCCCTACCCCCGCCTCTCGCCCCGCCTTTCCCCGCCCCGCCTTTCCCCGTGTCGCCTTTCCCCGTGTCGCCTTTCCCTACGCCGCCGCGCAGCCCTTCCTGCGCGCAAGCGGCCCGGATGCGCTCAGCCACCGCATCGCTGGTGCCCGATGCGTCGATCAACACACAACGCGGCAGTTCGGCCGCGAGCGCTTGATAGGCGGCGCGCAGCCGGATCTGAAAGTCGAGACCCATCGCCTCGAAACGCGTCTCGGCGATACGCCGGTCGAGCCCGCGATGCAGCGCCGTTTGCGGATCGGCATCCAGGATCAGCGTCAGATCCGGCTCGATCCCGATCATCTGCGCATGTAGACGATCCACCAGATTGCGCAGATCGGCCCGGGCCATGCCCTGATAGGCGCGCGTGGAGTCGACAAACCTGTCGCTCAGCACGGTTTCGCCGCGGGCGAGCGCTGGGCGGATCGTCCGCTCTACATGGTCGCGCCGCGCGGCTGTAAAGAGCAGGATCTCGGTTTCGGGCGACCAACGGCCGGGGGCGCCCTCGACCAAGAGCCCGCGGATCGCCTCGGCACCGGGCGAGCCGCCTGGCTCTCGCGTTTCCACCACGCCCAGGCCCGCTGCGCGCAGATGCGCCCCCAGCCGGCGCAGCTGGGTGGTCTTACCGGCGCCGTCGATGCCTTCGAAGCTGATAAACACGCGCGTCGGCGACCGTTTAGAACTGCGACGCCAGGCGCGCCAAAAGGCGGCTTGCCGCCGCCTGGACCCGGGCGACATAGCCTCCGCGCGCCACCGTGGCCCCAGCCAGCAGGGGGAAGGTCGCCGGCGCCAGCCCGTCGGTCTCCACAACAAGCGTGCCGATCCGTTGCCCGGCCTCGATGGGTGCCTCGATCGGCCCGTCATAGCGGGCGTGCATCTGCAGGGGCGCATCGCGCGCGAAAGGCAGCGTCACATAGATATCCCGGGCCGTAACAAGCGGCACCTGTCCGATCTCTCCAAGCCATATCTCGGCCGTCGCAACCTGCGCGCCGGCGGTAAAGAGCCGTCGGTTGCGAAACTCGCGAAACGCCCAGCTGATCAGCCTTTCGCTTTCCTCGGCCCGCTGGCGCTTGCTGTCGAGCCCGGTCACGACCAGCGCGACGCGCCGCCCGTCACGCAAGGCCGACGCCACAAGGCCGTATCCAGCCTCTTCGGTATGGCCGGTCTTTAGGCCGTCAACGCCGGCATCGAGGTAGAGCAGCGGATTGCGGTTGCGCTGGGTAATGGCGTCCCAGGTGAACTCGGTCTCGGCGAAGTAGGGGTAGAATTGCGGGAAGTCCGCGATCAGCCGATCAGTCAGGATCACCAAATCCCGCGCCGTCATGCGTTGACCGGGATGCGGCCAGCCGGTCGCGTTGGTAAAGGTCGAGGCGGTGAGCCCGATCTCCTTGCCGCGCTGGGTCATTGCCATCGCAAAGGCCTCCTCGGAGCCCGCAAGCGCTTCGGCGATAACCACACAGGCATCGTTGCCCGACTGCACGATAATGCCGCGCATCAGATCGATAATCCGCACCCGCTCACCCGCGCGCACGAACATTTTCGAGCCGCCCATCGCCGCGGCCCGGTCAGAGACGCGCAACATGTCGTCGAGTGCATATTTGCCGCTGGCGACCGCCTCAAACAGCATGTAGAGCGTCATTAGCTTTGACATCGAGGCTGGCGGCAGCGGGATGTCGGGGTTCTTCTCCAAAAGGACCGCGCCGGTCTGCAGATCGACCAGCAGCGCAGCGCGCGCCGCGGTATCGAGCGCCGCGGCCCGCTGCCCGGCAAGCGACGACAGCGCTAGGCCCAAAAGCAGGCCCAAAACCCAGGCTGCGCGCGGCAAGACGGGCCGGGTGCTGGCGCTGCACGTGAAGCATGCTGTCATGCGGTCTTTCCTATCCGGCAACCGGGATCGCGTCGGTAAATCCGCGACGGCGGATGTCGTTGAGCAGGCGCTGCAGTTCTTCGGCATCGCGGGCGGGGCCGACCAGCACTCGGGTAAAAAGACGCCCGCCTGCCCGGCGTTCGATCAGCTGCACCGGCAGCCCGTCGCCCTCGAGCCGGCGCCGCAGCGCCTCGGCATTGCCCTTCACGCCGAAAAGACCGACCTGAACAAAGGGCCGGCGCAGGGCCGGGGCCGCCTCCGCTGGTGCCGCCGCGGGTGTCGTGCCTGCCGAGGGTGCTGGGTCTGCCTGGGTTGTAGCCGGTGCCGATGCGCGCGGCGGTGGCGGGGTCTGCGAACTGCTCGCTGGCGCGGGGTCTGCAGTCGCAACTTCGGGCGCCGCCGTTTCGTTTGTCGTTTCGTTTGTCGTTTCGTTTTCGTTTGCCACATCCTTTTCGGGCACCGTTTGGGCGGTCGGTTGCGGCCTCGACAGCACGGTCTGGCTGCGATCGGGCGGCGGCGGCGGCGGAAGCGCATCCTCGGCGTTGGGATCGTAAACGTCGGGATCCTCTAGTGGACCCGCATTGATCAGGGCGGCGCGCTCGGATGGGGTTTCCGCCGCTCGTTCGGGCGCTGCCCTGTCAGCGCTGGTCGTGACAGGGTCGGCCGTGGTGGAAGCGGCCGTGGTGGGAACGGTCGTATCTGGCACCGGATCGGACGTCGCCTCGGCGGCATCGCCGGGTGGTGGGGGCGCCGGTGCAACATCGGGCAGCGCATCGCGTGCCGAAGGTTCGGGCAGCTCGGTGGCGGTCGGTGCCTGGGCCGTTGTGATCGTCTCATCGGCATCGGGGGAAGCGTCGGGCGAGACCAGGGTGGTGCCCGGCCCGGGGTCGATCCTTTCGGCAACGAGCACCGCCTCGGCGTCTTCCGCCGCATCCACCGCCGCATCCACCGCCGCATCGACCGCCGTATCGACCGCAGCGACGATCGCCCGGGGCGCGGTCCCCGTTGCGGTGTCCGTTGCGGTCTCAGCCGCGGTTTCGGATGCAAACGGGGACTCGTCCCCGGCCGCCGGCACTGGCGTTTCGAGCGCTGCAATCTCGCGTCCCGTATCGCCGTCGGCGCGTACTGCGGCATCCAAGGCGACCGCTTCCGGGCCGGTGGCCGCCGGATCGTTCCCTGGATCGGTCTTAAGATCTGGCGCTTCAGGGTCAGGGGCCGCCACCTCGTCCTGGGCTGCCGCTACGATCAATGCTTCTGCATCGGGATCGGCGCTCGGCGCTTCGGTCTCGGCCACAACGGGCTCGTTGATCACTTCGCGCCGCAAGGCCACGATGCGCAGCGGTGTCGGTTGGCCGGGCACGATGCCCACGCTGCGCGCGGCATCCGACGAGATCTGGATCGCCGGCCCGCTCAGCGCGGTGTCGCGCTTGAAAAGCGCGCCCGTCACGCTTGCCTCGGTCTTCAGATTGACAATCCGCACCCGCTCGGGCCGGTTGGCCAGCGGATGCGCGATCCAAACCCCGCCCAGCGTCGGCCGCCCATCCCAAAGTCCCACACCGGTGCTTTCAAACAGCTCTGGGGCCGGAACGTCCCGCTCACGCGGGCTGCGAAAGACCAAGCGCTGTTCAGGGTCGATGGTCGCTTGCGGTTGCGCGGTCGGATCGGACCCTGGCGCGATTTCGTCGCAGGCCGTCAGCATACTGAGCGCCAGGATGCCCAACAGCATGCCCGATCGATGCCCGCCCAATCCAATTCTTGCGCGTTTCATGGCTATCCTGCCCGTCAGCCAGCGGTCCGGCCGTTTCCACCGGTACCAGACTGCCTTGTCGCCTTATCGATATCTTACCCTAAACGAGCCGGCGAGGATATGCCCTTTTCAACCATCGCGATACAAGCCTTCCCGCTTCTGACCACCAAGCGTTCCTCTTGCCGCTCAGCCTTGCCGCCCGGCCCTGCCACGCCTGCCCCGGCCCGTTCTGCACCACACATCGCCGCCGTCCGGCCGGTCGCGGGCACGATGGGGCGAAGGTCCGGTCGTACCTCTGGGCGGGCTCGGCTCTTGACGGGACGCGGCATTTGCCATCGGATATATCGGAAAAGGACTGGGAAGGATGCGCCATGAATTTGCGCTATAGCGCCGAGGAGGAGGCGTTTCGCGCCACCGTTCGCCAGTTCCTCGACCAGCATCTGCCCGAGCGTCTGGCCCGGAAGGTGCGCGAGGGGCGCGAACTCGAAAAGACCGAGGTCGAAGAATGGCACGCCATCCTGCATGCGCGGGGCTGGCTGGCAGCCGGCTGGCCGGAGGCCTATGGCGGGCCGGGCTGGACCGATATCGAGCGGCATATCTTCGAAGAGGCCTGTTGTCTTGCCCATGCGCCGCGCCTCTTACCGTTCGGGCTGAACATGCTCGGCCCGGTGCTGATCGCCTTCGGGTCCGAGACGCAGAAGGCCCATTACCTGCCGCGTATCCTGGATGGGACGGATTGGTGGTGTCAGGGCTACTCCGAGCCTGGCGCCGGTTCGGATCTGGCCAGCCTTCGCACCCGTGCGGTGCGCAATGGCGCGCATTACGTCGTCAACGGCCAGAAGACTTGGACGACGCTGGCCCAGCATGCCGACTGGATTTTTTGTCTGGTGCGCACCCGGCCCAACGGCAAGCCGCAAGAAGGGATCAGCTTTCTGCTCATCGACCTGGCAAGCCCTGGGATCGAGCGGCGGCCGATCCGCACGATCGAAGGCGGGCATGAGGTCAACGAAATTTTTCTGACCGATGTGAACGTGCCGGTCGAGAACCTTGTCGGCCAAGAAAACCAGGGCTGGACGATCGCCAAATACCTGCTGGGACATGAGCGGGCGAACATCGCCGGCGTCGGGTTCTTGCTCGCCGCCTTTGAGGAGGTGCGCGGGCTGATGGCGCGCACCCGGCGCGCCGGCCGGGCGCTGACCCAACACCCCTTGTTCGCGGCGCGCCTGGCCCAGATCGAGGCCGAGCTTGCAGCGCTGAAAATCACCAATATGCGTATGCTCGCCGGTACGCGCGGCAAATCCCAAGGTGGCGCCGGCGCGGCGCATATCCCCTCGATGCTCAAGGTCAAAAGCACCGTGATCCGCCAGTCTATCGACGATCTGGCGCGGCGGGCGCTGGGCCCCTCTGCGGCGCTTTTTCCCGGAACCGGGCCAGAGGGCAACGCGGCGTTGCTGCCGGTCGAGCAGGAGCGTATCGCCACGCGCTACTTCAACAACCGAAAGCTCTCGATCTTCGGCGGATCGAACGAGATCCAGCGAAATATCGTGACGCAGCATTTGCTGGGCCGCCCGTGATGTTGGCCCAGAATGCCGCGTGGAACGGATCCGTGCCGAGACGGCTTGGCGCGGCGGGTCGAGGCTAGGGCGATGGATTTCGCACGCGACGACGACCGCCAGATGCTGTTCGATACGCTGACGCGGTTTCTGGCCGAACGCTACCCGCCCGAGCGGCGGATGCGCGTGGCCTATGCGCCGCCCTATCACGATCCAGAGACTTGGTCGGCGCTGGCCGAGCTGGGCATCCTGTCGGTCCTCGCACCCGAGGCGCGCGGCGGCTTCGGCGGTGGTGCGCATGACGTTGCGACGGTATTCGAGGCGCTGGGCGCGGGCCTATGCGCCGAGCCGGTTTTGCCGGCCCTTCTGGGTCTGCGGGTTCTCTTGGCAACCGACCGCGATCTCGCTCCGGCCCTGCAGGGCGCGCAAAAACTTGCCCTTGCCTTTGCGGAGGGCGAGGGCGGGCTCGACTTTCGCCAGCTGGCGGCGGAGGCGCGTCAAACCGACGGGTCTTGGGTTCTGACGGGACGCAAATCTGTAGTCTATGGGGGGCAGCTGGCCGATGTCTTTCTCGTCGCGGCCCGGCACGGCGGCGGTTTGGGGTTGTTTGAGCTTGCCGCCGATGCGGCGCGGGTCGAGGGCTTCGGGATGGTCGATGGCGGCGGCGCAGCCGAGCTGCTGCTCGACGCCACACCGGCCCATCCGCTGATGCTTGACGGCCTGCCGACGCTTGCCGATGCGCTGGCCTGGGGCTGCGTTGCGCTTTGCGCCGAGGCTGTGGGGGCGATGGACCGAACTATGGCGCTGCTCACCGACTATCTGCAGACACGAAAACAGTTCGGCCGGCCGATCGGCGCCTTCCAGGCGCTGCAGCACCGCTTCGTCGATCTTGCCATTGAGGTTGAGCAGGCGCGCTCCATCACCATTCTGGCGGCAGACGCGCTTGGCGGTCGGGAGGCAGGGCCGGACATGCCGCGCCCGGTCTCGATGGCCAAGCATCTCGTTGGCAAGATCGCGCGGCTTGTGGCCGAGGAGGCGGTGCAGATGCATGGCGGCTTCGCAATGACCTGGGAGGCGCAGGTCGCGCATTATGCCAAACGCCTGGTAATGATCGACCATCAGCTCGGCGACACCGACGATCATCTGGAACGGCTGATGGCAGGCGTCGAAGGGGACGACCGGGACAATGCGGCCGCCGAAGCCGCCTTGCGCGCCTGAGCGATGGCCTCCGATGCGCTCTTGATCGGTGTCGATGCCGGAACGTCGGTTATCAAGGCGGTGGCCTTCGATACCGATCTGCGCCAAATCGGGCAGGCGAGCCGGCGCAACAGCTACGCCACGCTGCCAGGCGGCGGTGCCGAACAGGAAATGCGCCGCACCTGGAGCGATTGCGCGGCGGTTCTGCGTGACCTCGGCGTGCGCATCCCCGATCTTGCGCGACGGGCGCTGGCGGTCTCGGTTACGGGGCAAGGCGATGGCTGCTGGCTGATTGACGCATCGGGTGAGCCGGTCCATGATGGCTGGCTCTGGCTCGACGCGCGCGCCGCCGACCAGGCCGCCGCCTTGGCCGCCTCGCCCGACTACGAAACGATCTACGCCCATACGATGAGCGGGGCGCTGGCCTGTCAGATGCGGAGCCAGCTTTTGTGGATGCGTACGCATGCGCCGGCGCTGTTGGCGCGTGCGGCAACCGCCTTTCACTGCCAGCACTGGCTTTTCTTTCGCCTGACCGGTGTGCGCGGTCTCGACCCGACCCCGGCCCTTTACGGGTTTGGCGACAATGCGCAACGCAGCTATTCCGATGCGGTTTTCGAGGCGAGCGGCCTGGCCGATCTGCGCCATCTGATCCCGCCGATCATCGATGGGGTCAACGAGGCTCACCCCCTCAGCGCTGCCGCTGCGGCCGAGACCGGTCTGCCCCAGGGCCTGCCGGTGGTGTTGGGCTATCTCGATGTTATGTGCACGGCGCTGGGTGCGGGTCTGTACGACCCGCAAACGCTGCCCGGCCTTTCGATCCTGGGATCGACCGGCATTCATATGCGCTTTGTGCCCGAGGCATCGGCCTTGCGCGCAAACCCCGAGCGGTCGGGCTATACCATGGCCTTCCCGGCGCCGGCTTTCGGGCAGCTTCACACCAATATGGCCGCAACGCTCAATATCGACTGGTTGCTCGGCCTCGGTGCGGACCTTCTGTCCGCCCATGGTCTGGCGCGTACAGGCGCGGATCTGTTGGCGGGGCTTGACGAACGGGTGATGGCGGCTCGTCCCGGGGCTGCGATGTATCACCCCTATATCTCGGTGGCCGGCGAACGCGGACCCTTCGTCGCCCCGCAAGCACGGGCAAGCTTTACCGGGCTAAGCCAGGACACCGGCTGGTTCGACCTCGTTCGCGGCGTCTTCGACGGTCTCGCGATGGCGGCCCGCGACTGTTATGCCGCGCTTGGCGGGCCGCCGGGCGATGTACGGATCGCCGGCGGGGCCGCGCGCTCTCCGGCGATGCGGCGGATACTGGCCTCTGCGCTAAACCGGCCAGTGCGCAGTGTTGCGCAACCCGAGGCCGGCGCGGCCGGCGCGGTGATGATCGCCGCAGTTCAGCAGGGCCTCTTTGCCGATATCGTTGCCTGCCGTCGGGCCTGGGTCGACCCGCTGCTGGAAAGCGCAACCGAGCCGGACGGCGCGCTCGTGCCGGTCTATGATGCGATGTTCGCCGCCTATCGCGATACGCGCGCTGCACTCGCGCCGGTCTGGCCGGCCCAGGCGGGCCTTGCGGCGACCGCTCTGCACGGCCGTGCCGATGACCGGACCGATGACCCGGCAAACAATCCAGCCGACGATCCGGCCGACGATCCGGCCGACGGGCCGGCCGACGGGCCCGCCTAGCCCGCCGCGCACATGCTCAACGACGGTGCGAAGGCGCCGCAACCCTGCTGCGAGAGGACTTGCCATGAAGAAAGCCGAGCGCGCGCTGCGCCAAGCGATCATCGACAAATGCCGATACATGAATGCGAGCGGGCTCAATCAGGGCACCTCGGGCAATATCTCGGCGCGGTATCAGGACCGCATGCTGATCACCCCATCGGCCACGCCCTATGACGCGATGGAACCCGAGATGATCGCCGCAATGCCTTTTGAGGGTGCCTATGGCGTCTGGGAGGGGCCATTGCGGCCTTCAACGGAATGGCGCTTTCATTTCGACATTCTCAAAAGCAGACCGGATGCCGGCGCAGTCGTTCATGCCCATCCCACTTATTGTACGGCGCTGGCTATGGCCCGCAAGGAGATCCCGCCGGCCCATTACATGATGGCAGCCTTCGGCGGCACGACGGTGCGCTGTGCCCCTTATGCGCGTTTCGGTACCGCCGCGCTTTCGACCTATGCGCTGGAGGCCTTGCAGGACCGTACCGCCTGCCTTTTGGCCAACCACGGCTCCATCGCCATCGGTGCCGATATCGACAAGGCGATGTGGCTTGCTGTGGAACTCGAAACCATTGCCCGACAGTTTTACCTCACGCTTTTGATCGGCGGTCCGGTGCTGCTCTCGGATGCCCAGATCGCCGAGACGGCCGAAGCCTTCGGCAGCTACGGCGTTCAGGACGACCATAAATCGGTTGCGACGGCAAAGACGGCAAAAACGGCGAAGGCGGGCAAGACTTCGAAGGCGGCCAAGATAGCGAAGGCGGGCGAAACGGTGAAGGCAGTGACGCCGAAGGCAGAGACGCCGAAGGTAGAGACGGCGAAGGCAGAGACGCCGAAGGCAGAGACGGCGAAGGCAGAGACGGCGAAGGCAGAGACGGCGAAGGCAGACGCCGCCGAGACCGCGGTTGCAAAACCGGTATCGTCCGGGACCGTCGCCAAGACGCCGCGCAAACTGGCTCAGTCGGCGGTCAAGAAGCCCGCCAGAAAGACGGCCGCCAAAAGCCGGGCGACGAAGGCCTGATCCGGGATGCCGGGCTTTGCCGCTCTGCGCGCCACCCCTGAGTTTGCGGCGCTGATCGCAGCCTCGGCGGCGCTTGGCCGCGATCCCCTTCAGGTTCAGGCCGCGGGCGGCAACACCTCGCTCAAAGCCCAGGGCGCGATGTGGGTGAAGGCGTCGGGCTTTTGGCTGGCAGAGGCCGAAAAGCGCGACGTCTTCCTGCCCGTTGACGTCGCCGGGCTTCGGGCCGCGTTGCAGACCGGCCGGCCCTTCGATGCCATGGCCTACGTGCCGACCGAGGCGAACCCGAACGGGCTGCGCCCATCTATCGAGACCACCCTGCATGCTGCGCTCGACTGGCCGGTGGTGCTTCACACCCATTGCGTGGCCACGATCGCCCTTGCCGTTCGGGCGGATGTCGAGGCCCTTCTAGCCGAACGGTTGGACGGCCTCGATGCCGTTTTCGTGCCCTACGCCATGCCTGGGCCGTCGCTTGCCCGCGCGATCCTTGAGCGTGCAATCCCACCGCAAACACGTCTTGCGCCTGCGATCCCGACTGGTGCGCGCGCCCGGGTGGTCGTACTGGGCAATCACGGGCTTGTCGTCGGCGGACCCGATGTCGTCACCGCGGTCGCGCTGCTGCGCGAGGTATCCCGCAGGCTTGCCGGCGCACCGGCCGAGGCGGAGCGGTGGCCCGACCATCCGCCCGCCGGATTGGCCGAGGCGATGCCCGGAACGCTCACCGAAACGGTTGCCGGAACGCGGGCCGAAACGGTTGCCGAGGCGCTTGCTGGAGCGCTGGCGGGGTCCGGTTGGCGACCGGTCGACCATGCGCCGACCCATGCAATGGCTCGCGACCCGCGGCGCCTTGCCCTGGTCGCACGCGGAAGTCTCTATCCGGACCATGTGATTTTTCTGGGTCCCGGGGTCGCCGTCGCAGCGCCGGGCGAGCGTCCCGATGCGACCATGGCGCGGACCGGCGGTCAGGCCCGGCTGCTTCTGCTGCCCGGTCTGGGCGCGGCTTTGCCGGCGGATGCGAGCCCCGCACAGATCGCGATGGCGCGCTGCCTGGGCGATGTGGCAATGCGCATCGCTCCGGATGCCGCGCTGACCGTCCTCAGCCCCGAAGACGAGGCTGCCCTGCTCGACTGGGATGCTGAAAAATACCGCCAGGCGCTGGAAGCCGCGCGGCAGGAGGGCGGGGCTTGAGCCGATTTGCGCTGGGCATCGACATCGGAACGTCGGGCGTTCGGGCGGCGCTGCTGGCAGCCGACAGGTCGGTCGTCGCGATAGGGGTCGCTGCGCTTGACGATGAAGGTGCAGGGGCGGGCGGGCGGCGCGACCCGGCGGTGTGGAAGGCGGCGCTTGCTGCAGCGTTGGCGGATTTAGGTGCAAGCGCCGATCTTGGCGCCGTCGGTGCGGTGGCCGTCGATGGCACCTCCGGGACGGTGCTGGCCCTTGATGCGCAAGACGCACCGGTCGGCGCTGCGCTGATGTATAACGATGCCGTTGAGGATCCGGCGGTTCCGCAGGCGATCGCGGCCCACGCCCCGCGCGAAACTGCCGCGCATGGCGCGGCCTCGGCGCTGGCGCGGGCCATCGTGCTGCAGGGGCGACTGGGCGTGGTGCGCATCCTCCATCAGGCCGACTGGATTGCCGAGTTGCTGGCCGGTGCGCCGCTGCCCAGCGATGAGAGCAATGCGCTCAAAACCGGCTACGATCCGGTCGCACGGCGTTGGCCTGAATGGCTCGACGCCACCCCGATGCGCCGGGCGCTCTTGCCCAAGGTCGTGGCGGCCGGCACGCGCACAGGGACGACCTGCGGCGCGTTCGGGCTTCCCGCCGGCGCTGCGATCGTGGCCGGGGTCACCGATGGCTGCGCGTCGTTCCTGGCCACAGGGGCCAGCATGCCGGGCGACGGGGTCACCGCGTTGGGCACCACGTTGACGATCAAGCTGCTGTCGCCGCGCCCCGTCTTTGCGCCGGAATACGGCGTCTACAGCCACCGGATCGGTGATCGTTGGCTGGCCGGCGGCGCATCAAACAGCGGTGGCGGCGTCCTGATCGCCCATTTCGCGCCCGAGGCCGTTGCGCGTTTGTCCCAAGAGATCGATCCGTCGCGCGACAGCGGGCTCGACTATTACCCGCTGGCCAAACCGGGCGAGCGTTTTCCCATTTCCGACCCGGTTCTGGCACCGCGCCTGGCACCGCGACCGGCCGATGATGCGCTGTTTCTGCACGGGATGCTGGAAGGCATCGCCCGGATCGAGACACGCGGCTACCGGCTGCTCGCCGAACATGGCGCGCCGCGGCTTGCACGTCTGCGTTCGGTTGGTGGCGGGGCGTCGAACCCGATCTGGACGGCGCTGCGTCTGCGCCTGAGCGGGGCGGAGGCCGCGCCGGCCCTCTCGACGGAGGCCTGTGTGGGCGTTGCGCGGCTGGCCTTGGCGCATCTGGCGCCATGAGCATGCGCCGGATCGCCGGGCTGGCCGAAATCGCGGCGCGGTTTCAAGGCATGCTCTTTGATCAGTTCGGCGTGCTGCATGATGGGCGGGCAGCCTTTGGGGGTGCGCGCGCGGCGCTGGAGGGGGTGGCCGAGGCGGGCATCCCGGTCGTGCTTTTGTCTAATTCGGGAAAGCGCGCCTCGGCCAATGCCGAACGCTTGGGCGCGCTGGGTTTTCCCCAGCGCCTCTTTCGCGGGGTGATCACCTCGGGCGAGTTGGCCCGCGCCGAGTTGGAGCGGCGGCTTGCAACGGGCGCTTTGGTTGCCGGCGCGGCGGTCAGCCTGCTCGCTCGTGGCGGGGAGGGTGGCCTTCTGGACGCGCTGCCGCTGCGGCGGGTGCCGCCGGGGCCGAAGACGGATCTGCTCGTCATTGCGGGTACCGAGCCCGAAAACCGCAGCCGCAGCCTGGCCATGAAGGCGCTGGCGCCGCTTGCAGCCCGCGGCGTGCCGGCCTTCTGTATCAATCCCGATACCGAGATCTACACCCGCTCGGGCAGCGGCTACGGACCCGGCGCCCTGGCCCGGGATTATGCTTCCGCCGGGGGGCCGCTGCGGTTTTTGGGCAAGCCGGGGGCGGACATGTTCCGCGCCGGTCTCGTTGCGCTGGGTGATCCCGACCCTGCCAGGGTGCTGATGGTCGGCGACAGCCCCGCGCACGACATTGCAGGCGCGGCCGCCGCGGGCTGCGCGACGCTGCTGGTCGCCGGCGGCGTCCAGGCCGCACAAGCCGTGCAAGGCGACGGGCCGGCGGCAGACTATGTCTGTGACCGGTTGGTCTGGAATGCCGCTTCGGGCTGATGCAGCGCCGCTCGAACGGCCCTGCGAAGCTCTGGCAACAGCTCTGCCTCGAACCAGGGGTTTTTGCGCAACCACGCATTGTTGCGCCAAGAGGGGTGGGGCAGTAGAAACGTGGCCGGCGCATGCGCGCGCCAGCCGCGCACGGCTTCGGTCAACGAGCCTTTCAGACCCAGATGCAGACGGTGGGCATGGCTACCGATCAAGATCTTCAAAGACAGCCGGCCGAGATGGGCCATCACCTCTTGATGCCAGGTCGCGCCGCAAAGGCGCGGCGGCGGCAGGTCGGCACCGCGCGCGTTGTAGCCGGGAAAACAGAAAGCCGCTGGAACAATTGCGATCTGCGCCAGATCATAAAAACCGGCCTCGTCAAGGCCCAGCCAGACCCGCAACCGGTCGCCCGAGCGGTCGGTAAAAGGCTTGCCGGAGCGGTGCACCCGCAGGCCCGGGGCCTGGCCCGCGATCAGGATCCGCGCCCCGGGTCGAAACCAGATCACGGGGGCAGGGGCGTGCGCGGTCTCGGTCGCTTTGAAGGCGGGCGCGCAGAGCCGGCAGGCCGAAAGCCGCCTCGCCAGGCTCTGATCGGACGGGTCGTTGGGGCGTTCGCTCATCTGTGCCACCGGCGCGCTGGGCGGCTAATGTCTCGCCCTTCGCGCGGCGGTGCAACCCGCCCTTTGGCGGTTCTGCTGGTGGCGCTTGCCGGCTGCGGGCAAGGTCATGTCGAAGCGCCCGCCCCGCCTGCGCCGCCGCCGGCGCTGACGCTTCCAGGCGCCACCCAGGCGCTTCCGGCCGAGATCTGGGCGGCGGACGCGCCGCGGGCCATCCTACTGGGCCTGCACGGCTTTGGCGACCGGGCCGCGACGACCTTTGCAATGGCTGGGCCTTACTGGGCGGCCGAAGGTCTCACGCTTTACGCCTATGATCAGCGCGGCTTCGGTCGCAATCCGGACCGGCTCGACTGGCCCGGCGTCGATGCGCTCATAGCCGATATCGCCGCCGTCACGGCCGCGCTGCGCGCTCGCCATCCGGATTTGCCGATCTTCGTTCTTGGCAGCTCGATGGGTGGTGGGGTGGTGCTGGCCGCGGCAGGGGCGGGCAAGCTTCCCGATGCTGCGGGTCTCATCCTGCTTGCCCCGGCGGTCTGGGGCGGCGACAGCCTGCCCTTGCCTTACCGCCTCTCGGCCTGGTGGGCGGCGCAGCTTGTGCCGGAGCGGCGATGGACCGGGCAGGGTGTGGTGCGCATCCAGCCAACCGACAATATCGAGGCGTTGCGCGCTTTGGTGCAGGATCCCTATCATTTCGCGGCCCCTTCGAGCCGGGAGTTTCTGGGCCTGATCCGGCTGATGGATAGGGCCGTCGCGCATGCGCCCAAGGTGACGCAGCGCGCGCTCTTTCTCTGGGGGGCTCGGGACGAGGTGGTGCCAGAGCGCCCGATCGCACGCGTCGCCGCCCGAGTTGCGACCGCAGAGTATCGCCGTGTGCCCGATGCCTGGCACATGTTGTTGCGCGATCTGGATGCGCAGCGCGTGCATGCGCTGATCCGAAACTGGGTGCTGGTTGATGGCGCAAACCCCGCTTGATGTGGCCCATGTCGCGATGATGGCGGCCCCTGAAGCGGACGCGCCGCGCCGGGCATACTGGAGCCAGCTTCTGGGCAGCGAGCTGCATGTCCTGCTTGCGGCTGAACCGCAGGGCGATGCCGCGCCAGTGCTCCGCGTGCAGCCGGTCTCAGACGGCCGTTTCGCGCTTGTCTTCGACAGTGCAGCGCGGCTCGGGGCGTTTTTGGACGCGCCCGCACCGACCGCCAGCCTGTCGGGACGGCGGCTTGTGGCGATGCTGGCGGGCCAGGATGTGGGGATCGGTCTCAATCTGGGCGTGGCCGACAGTGCAACCCTGCTGCCGCCCGCCGCCGTCGATTGGGCGGCCGCCCAGCTTGGATCCATCGAAAGCCTTGACCGCGCCCCTGCGCGCATTGATCCGCCCCGCGCCGAGCCCGCGCTGATCGCGGCACTCGATGCGCGGCTCGCGGCCATGTCCGGTCTTGCCGATGCCGCCTGGCTTGCCGAGATAACCTATACCGATGGCGCACGCAGCCTTGCGCTGGCGCTTGTGGCGGTTGCGCCCACAGCCCGGGCCGGGGCTGTGGAGGCTTTGGGCGAGGCGCATCGGCTTTCGGGCAGGCAGGGCGCCTTCGACATTCTCTTTTTAGAGGCCAAGGACGCGGCCTTGGCGGCCTTTG
Source organism: Pseudomonadota bacterium (assembly GCA_039184655.1). Classification (GTDB taxonomy): domain Bacteria; phylum Pseudomonadota; class Alphaproteobacteria; order Rhodobacterales; family Rhodobacteraceae; genus J013. The sequence goes on from JBCDAZ010000028.1 coordinate 21,614, forward strand.
CCCGCCATGGGCTGGGGTTTGCCATTCCGGTTCCGCCGCGCCCCGCCCGGCCGGCCGCGCCCGGCTCGGACCCCAACCGCCCCCCGCGCCTGCGCTGAGCCTGCAATGCCGTTTGCCGCAGAGAGCTTGCCCGGCCCGCCCCAGCCGATCGATCCGGTGCTGCCGGCGCTCGCCGCGCTGGTTGCCAAAACCGGCCTTGCGGTTTTGCAAGCCCCGCCCGGTGCGGGAAAGACGACCCGCGTACCCCTGGCGCTCGACCGGGTCCTGCCGCAAGGGCGGATCCTGATGTTGGAGCCGCGCCGGGTTGCGGCCCGTGCGGCGGCCGAGCGCTTGGCCGAGACCTTGGGGGAGCGACCGGGCGGGCAGGTCGGCTACCGGATGCGGGGCGCGGCCTGTCCCGGTCGCCGGATCGAGGTCATCACCGAGGGCCTTCTGACCCGCTTGATCCAAAGCGACCCCGAACTTGTGGGGATCGTCTGCATCCTGTTCGATGAGTTTCACGAGCGTGCGCTGCAGGCCGATCTCGGTCTGGCACTGGCGCTGGAGATTCGCGCGGCGCTGCGCCCGGACCTTGCGCTGGTCGCGATGTCGGCCACGCTTGACGCAGCGCCGGTGGCCGCCTTGATGGGGACCGAGATCGTCACCGCCAAGGGCCGGAGCTTTCCCGTCGAGACCCGCTATTTGCCGGCCCCTGCACGCGGCCCGATCGAGCGGGAGGCTGCCGCTTTGATCGACCGGGCGCTGCGCGAGACCGAGGGCGGTGTGCTGGCGTTTCTGCCCGGTGAGGCCGAGATCCGCCGCGTTGCTGGACTTATCGCGCCGCAGCCAGGGGTGGTGCTGCAGCCGCTTTACGGCGCCATGCCCTTGGCCGAGCAGCGCGCCGCCATCGCACCCGCATCCGACGGGCGAAAGCTGGTCTTGGCAACGGCGATTGCCGAGACGGCCCTGACCATTCCCGATGTCCGGGTGGTGGTGGATGCAGGGCGGGCGCGCCGCCCGCGCTTCGATCCCGGGTCGGGAATGACGCGGCTGGTGACTGAACGCATCACCCGCGCCGAGGCAGCGCAACGGCGCGGGCGGGCCGGGCGGGTGGCGCCGGGCCTGGCTTACCGGCTTTGGACGCAAGGCGAAGAGGGGGCGCTGGCCGCCTACCCGCCGCCCGAGATCGCCATCGCCGATCTTGCCGGACTGGCGCTGGACCTCGCGCTTTGGGGAGCCGAGGATCTGCCTTTTCTGACCGCGCCGCCGGAAAGTGCGCTGGCCGAGGCTCGGTCCCTGTTGCGCAGCTTGGGCGCCTTGGACCGGGCGGGCCGGATCACCCCGCATGGCAGGGGTCTCGCTGGTCTGCCGCTGCATCCGCGACTGGCGCATATGCTGGTTGCCGGTGGGGCGGGGGCCGCCGAGCTCGCGGCGCTGCTGCAAGCGCGGGATCCGCTGCGTGGCGATAGCGATCTGGGACGGCGCCTTGCGGCTTTGCGCGACCCATCGGCAGCACCCGATGCAGCGCAGCCGGCGCTGTTGCGCATCCGAAGCGATGCCAAGCGCCTGCGTGCGCTGGTCCGGCCAGGGCTTGCATTCGCGCTTACACCGCCGCCCGAAGCCAAGCGCCAGCCCGAAGCCGAGAGCCAGCCCGGGTCGGCGCCTTCCTTTTCCCGAGCCCTCCAACCGTCGCTTGCGGATGGGGATACAGCCGGCCTTGTCAGCCTGGCCTATCCCGATCGCATCGCCCTGCGGCGACCGGGCGATGCGCCGCGCTGGCTCTTGTCGGGCGGCAAGGAGGCCATCATGGCTGCGGAGGATCCGCTGGCATCGCAGCGCCTGCTGGCGATCGCCGAAACCGATGGCGATCCGCGCGCGGCCCGGATCCGTCTTGCCGCGCCGCTTGCTGAAAGTCGCCTCCTTCAGCTGCATCGCGATAGAATGGACGAGCGGCGGGTTTGCCACTGGTCGCGGCGTCGACGCGCGGTGGTTGCGCGCATACGCCTGATGTTAGGCGCGTTGGCGCTGGAAGACCGGCCCTGGCCGGACGCCCCGCCAGCCGCGCTGGGTGCGGCCATGGCCGACGGGGTGCGCGATCTGGGTCTCGACGCCTTACCCTGGTCGGCCGCGGCGCGGCGCTTTCAGGCCCGGGTGGTCTTTTTGCGCAGCGAGGCCGGGGCAACGCTGCCGGATCTTTCCGATGCCGGCCTTTTGGCGGATCTCGATGCCTGGCTGACCGCGCATCTGGCGGGCTTGCGCAAAGCCGAAGATCTCGCAGGGCTGGATCTGACCGGCATTCTAAAGGCGCAGCTCGACTGGGGCCAGCGCGCCCTTCTCGACCGCGATGCCCCCGGCGCGATCTCGGCGCCGACAGGCACCCGCCTGCCGGTCGACTGGTCGGGCGAGATACCCTCCGTCTCGGTCCGGCTGCAGGAGCTTTTTGGCCTGACAACCCATCCCACAATCGGCCCGACCCATCGGCCGTTGCGCCTTTCGCTGCTTTCGCCCGCGAACCGGCCGGTGCAGGTCACGTCGGATTTGCCGGGGTTCTGGGCGACATCCTATCCGGAGGTGCGAAAGGCCATGCGCGGGCGCTATCCAAAGCATCCATGGCCCGAGGATCCGACCCGTGCGCTGCCGTCGCGCCGGCCCAAGCCGCCGCGCCCGTAAATGGCCACGCCGAGGGGTGTCAGCCTGTCGGAGGGGTGGCAAAAATGTCGCAATGGCCGATCTCGACCCGGCTGGCCTTGCGCCGCGCAACATGCCAGTCGCCCAAGGTCGCCGTATCGAGCCTGCCGGTTTCGGCAACCGCTGCCGCCGAGCCGTCGGCCAGCGCGGTGATCAATGCCTGTTCGGTCGGCCCCAATTCCCACGGGCTCTTGGCGCTGTGCACCGTCCAGCCCCGGCCTTGCAGCACATCGACCAGCGTCTCGGCTGCCTCTGCCCCCAGCGCCGGGCCAAAACCCTTGTCGCGCCGCATATGCGTGTGAAAGGCTTCAAGCGCCAGACGCTCGGCATCATGGGTTGGCGACCAATGCTCGCGCCCGTCATAGGTCAGGGCGAGGTAAAGTGCCGCGCCAGCGGGCAACAGGTCGAGAAGACGCTCAAGCCAGTCCAACGAGACCAGATCGACGAGCGCCGAGGCGGTCACGATATCGGCCGGCTCGGCAAGGATATCGGCCAGCGATGCGGCAAGATCGGCCTTAATGAACGCAATCGCCAGATCGGGCGGCAACAGCCGTCGTGCCTCGGCTAAGAGCAGCGCATCGGCATCGACCAGACGCCATTGTGTGTCCTTGGGCAGATAGGGGTCGAGCGCTCGCAGGGTCGCGCCGGTCCCGCAGCCCAAATCTGTAATGCGCAGCTTGCGCACCGCCCCGCCATGCTGGGCATCGTCGCGCGGCGTTGCACCGCTGTCGAAATGGGCCAGCAAACGGGCAATCAGCAAGCGGCTGCGTGCAGAGCGGTCCGCGACCTCGCGCAGGGCAAGCCAATCGGCCGAGAAGCCGCTCATCCCGCCATCTCGCGGATCGCTTTCGCCATGGTTCGGCTCACGATCCGGGCTGTATGCGCCCATCGGGGCAGCCCCAGCGCATGGCGCCGGCCCGCAGCGGCCATGGCGGTCGTTGCGACCGGGTTGTCGAGAAGCGCCAGCAGCCCATCGGCCAGCGCCGCAACATCGTCTGCCGGAACCAGCAGCCCAGCGGCATCGGCGGTACCGGCAGGTACAAGCTCGGGCAGCGCGCCCACCCGTGTGGCCAGGATCGGCAGCCCGCGCATCATCGCTTCGGCAAAGACCATGCCGTAACCTTCATGCCGGGACGGCAGGCAGAAGATATCGGCGGTGCGGTAGAGCGCCTCGAGGCCGGCGCGGTCTTGCGCACCGGCAAAGGATATGCGTGCCGAAAGGCCGGTCTTAGCGGCGCGACGGCCCAGCATCTCTGCCCAGATCGGATCGCGATCGACAGGCCCGGCGATCACGCAGTGCCAGGGCCGGTCCGCCAGGCGCGCCAACGCATCGATCAACAGATCATGCCCTTTGCGTGGGGTCAACGCGCCGACCGAGAGGATGGTGGGCGGATCGCCGATTCGCGAGGCGGGCAGCGCCGGCTCCAGCCCCGGGACGGCCACAGTCACCCGCTCGGCCGGCACGCCCATCGCCGCGACATCGCGTGCCGTAGCCTCGCTGGGAACGAGGATCTGGGCGCAGCTTGCAAGAGCGTCGGCCTCGCTGCGGCGCAAGGCCTCAACCACATCGCCCGGCAGCCCGCTCTCGAAAGCCAGCGGGTGATGGCAAAGCGCCACAAGCGGGCCGTCGAGCCCGTTTAGCAGCGCGGCCGGCAAGGCGCCCAAGGCGAGCCCGTCGATCAAGATCGGGCCGGGCCGCTCGGCAAGCCTTGCGCCGGTACGCTGGATCACCTCGGCCGTAGGGTGGGGAAACCCGTCGGGCAAGGCCAGGTGATCGAGCGTCAATCCCGCCGAAGGGGCGGCGGCGATCAGCGCCCGGGCATAGGCATAGCCGCCCGTTCGTGTCGCAAGGTCGCCCGGTATCGCAAAAGCCGCGCGGATCAAAGCGCACCCTCGAAAGCGGCCCAGGCGACGTGGCTCTCCTGCAGGCGAACACGAATCCGAGAAAGCGACTCCGAGCCGACGCCGAGCGCCCCGCTCCGCGCTGCTGCGGCCATCCCGTCGAATACATGCTTGCAAAGCCACTCGGTCGTGGTGATCTCGCCGGGAAAAAGCGCATCGAGATTGCCGTAGTTGAGCGGCGCCAGCACCGCCTTAAGCGCTTCATGCGCCCGGCCGATATCGACCACGAAATTATGCTCCGTCAGGCTCTGCCGGAAAAATGCGACATCCACCACGAAGGTTGCGCCATGCATGCCCTGAGCCGGTCCGAAGACCGCACCCCGAAGCGAATGTGCAATCATGATGTGATCTCTGACTTCGACGCAGTACATCCGGACGCTCTCTCTCCAAATCGTTAAGTTATAGTTCGTGCGGGTAGCGCACCGCGATGCCGATCGTTCGCTGTGCCGTTGCTCCCAAAAGCTGGGGAAGCCGATCCGGCAGCGCCTCGAAAGCGACATCGTCGGTAATCAGCGCATCGAGCCGCGGATCCTCCAGCAGTGCAAGGGCTATACCAAGGCGCGCGGTACGGCTGAGCGTGTCGCGCCGTGCGGGGGCGACCTGGCCGACCTGGCTTGCGATGATCCGAAGGCGGCGCGCATGAAAGGCCCCGCCTAGCGGCACCGAGACGGCGCGGTCGCCATACCAGCTCACCTCGATCAGCCGCCCCTCGTCGCGCAGCGCTGCGAGCCCCGCAGCCAGCCCCGCAGCGCTGGCCGAACAGTGAAACACCGCATCCTGCTCTTGCACCGCAGTGGCATCCGTAGCAAAGGTCACGCCAAGTTCATGGGCAATCTCGGCGCGGCTGGCTAAAATATCGCACAGGGTTACTGCACAGCCCACGGTGTGGGCGGCGACCCAGGCCGTCAGACAGCCGACCAACCCTGCGCCGATCACAAGCACCCGATCGCCGCTTGCAAGGTTTGCGTCCCACACGGCATTGAGCGCCGTTTCAAGGTTCGCGGCAAGCGTTGCGCGCCGTGGCGGGACCGGCTGGGGAAGAGGCAGAACAGAGTCTGGGGCCGTCCGAAAGACGGATTGGTGGGGATGAAGCGAGAAAACCATGCGACCGGTCAGATCGGCCGGGCCCTCGGCGACGCGGCCGACGGCGGCATAGCCGTATTTGACCGGGAAGGGGAAGACGCCGTCCTGGGCCGGGGCGCGCATGCGCCGATGTTCGCTGCGGGGAATGGCGCCATGCATGACCAGGCGCTCGGTTCCGCGCGAAACACCGCTCCAATGCGTCTCGACACGAACCGGGCCGACCCCCTCATCGGTCGGCTCGATGGCGGCGCGCCCGGGCGCGACATACCACAACGCTCTCGTGGGCATTCCGGTTTCCTGTCTCCCGCAATCGTCGTTTCGCTTAAGGGCCGTCGGATCGACGAGAAGGATGCGGTATGAAACACGATCGATCCGGCGATGTCACCTCCCGCTTCCTGGCCACGCCGGCCGGCCTGCAGCCGCGCCGCCTGCTGACCCGGCGCCGATGGCTGGTCGCCGGCCTCAACCTTGCAACGCTTGCAGCGCTGACAGCCCTGATCGCCGTCCTTTTGGGGGGCGATGGCTGGTCCGCGGCCGATATCGCGATCCTCTTGGCCTTTTTGTTGGGCGCTCCCTGGACAGTGATGGGGTTTTGGAACGCGGTGATCGGGCTTTGGCTACTGCATGGCCGGCGCGCGGGCCTCCTGGCCGCGGCGCCGCATCTTGCCCAGGGGCGCGGGGTATTGCCCGATGGGCGCGGGGTGTTGCCCGAGGAGTGCGCGGCCTTACCCGAAGGTCGTACGGCGCTGCTGATGTTTCTGCGCAACGAGGATCCTGAGCGCGCGCTGGCCCGGCTTGTCGAAACCCGCCGATCGCTCGACGCGACCGGGGAGGGCCATCGTTTCGACGTCTTCGTGCTGTCCGACAGCTCCGAGCCCGGTATCATCGACGCGGAGGAAGCGGTTTTTGCACGGGCTAAGCCGATTTTAGGACCCTATGCGGTCTATCGCAGGCGGACGGCGAATACAGGCTGGAAGGCGGGCAATCTGCATGATTGGGTTGCGCGTTGGGGCGCCGGCTACAGCTTCTTCCTGCCCCTCGATACGGATTCGCTGATGTCGGGTCCCGCGATCTTACGCATGCTGCGGATCATGGGCGCGCTGCCGCGTTTGGGGATCCTGCAGAGCCTTGTTGTCGGCACGCCGGCGCAGTCGGGATTTGCGCGGATCTTTCAGTTCGGCATGCGCCACGGCATGCGCAGCTTTACCCTGGGCGCGGCCTGGTGGCATGGCGATTGCGGCCCCTATTGGGGCCATAATGCGCTGATCCGCACAGCGCCCTTCCGCGCGCATTGCGCCTTGCCTGACCTACCCGGGCGGGGGCCGCTGGCCGGCCCGGTTCTGAGCCATGATCAGCTTGAGGCCGCTTACATGCGCCGGGCCGGCTTTGAGGTGCGGGTGCTGCCCCAAGAGGGCGACAGTTGGGAAGACAACCCGGTCACGCTGCTCGACTTCACGCGGCGCGATCTGCGCTGGTGCCAGGGCAATATGCAGTATTGGCGGTTCCTGATCGAGCCCGGTCTGCACCCGATGAGCCGGTTCCAGGTCTTTGCTGCGATCATGATGTATCTGGCCGCTCCGGCCTGGATGATGATGACGCTGGCGGCGGGCTGGAAGATGGTTTCAGGCGAGGTGCAGGACATCGACTTTGTGCTGGGCGTTTCGATGTTCTTCATCATGTTTGCGGTCAGCCTGTTTCCCAAAATCGCCGGCTGGATCGATATCGCGCTCACCCCCGGCGGCGCGGCGCGCTATGGCGGGCGGGGACGCTTTGCCGCCGGTGCGCTGACCGAGACGGCGTTTTCGATGATGCTCGCCCCCATCGTGGCCTTGCGCGTGACGCTGTTTCTGGCCGGGCTTGCCGTGGGCAGGCGGATCGCCTGGAACGGTCAGCAACGCGACGCCTATGCGCTGGGCTGGGGCGATGCGGTCCGCGGTCTCTGGCCGCAGAGCGTTTTCGGGGCGCTGCTGGCGTTGGCGGTTTGGCAATACGCGCCGGGCGGGCTGCCCTGGGCTGCACCGGTGCTCGTCGGTCTGACCGCGTCGATCCCCTTTGCAGTTCTCACCGCGCATCCGGGCTTCGGTCGCCGGCTTGCACGCTGGCGGCTGTGCGCAATCCCCGACGAGCTTGTGCAGCATCCCAGCCTACGCGCGCTTGAGGGGCGGCTGCCGCCGCCGGCGACCTCCGTCGCCGCGGAATAGCAGCCGCCCAACAGGCGAGGCCGCGCCATCGCCCGGCCAATGCGCAATGGCTAGTGCCCCCTGCCCTAGGCCCTAGGCCCGGGCGCCGAGCGTTCTGCAACGAGGCAAGCGCCGTAGCGCGCCTGCGGGTTGACGCCACGGGTATCGGCTTGCGCGGTCATGGGCCAACGAGGCGGGCTTTATCGTCTGGCGTGTTGCGCGTGCGGCGCTTTTGGGTCCGACGGGTGGGGGCGCTTCACGGCCATCGGAGGGTCGGCGGCGGCCGGGCCGTGAGTATTTTTGCCAAGAAGAAATTTGCCACTGTCGTCCTTCTAGCCGGCACGGGCAGCAAAGCCGGCTTGAAGGTGCCGGCATTTCGACGCAGGTTGCAAAGGGCGTGGGAGTGCGCATTGCGGGGGATGGCCGGCCGATGATCAAGACACCGTATCTGCTGTTTTTGGGCGATGCGCCGGATGCGCTGGCGGCCAAGGTCGCGCAAGGCATTCGCGACTGGAACCCGGATGTCGCGCTTGGCCAGTTCCGCATGGCGGGCTGCCAGGCCGATATGGGGCTGCCGGATATGACGCTTGATGCGGCGGTGGCGGCCGGTGCGCAGACGCTGGTGATCGGTGTGGCCAATCGCGGCGGGCTGATCTCGCCGGCCTGGGCGGCGGTTTTGGAAGAGGCGCTGCTCAAAGGGCTCGACCTAGCCTCGGGGCTGCACAACCTTTTGCGCGACGAGCCGCAGCTGGTGGAGATGGCCCGGGCGCATGGCCGGCGGCTGCATGATGTGCGGGTGCCCGATCGTGCCTATCCGATTGCCAATGGCGCCGCGCGGACCGGCAAGCGCCTGCTGGCCGTGGGCACCGATTGTTCTTGCGGCAAGATGTACACTGCACTGGCCATGGCCCGCGCGATGCAGGCGCGCGCGATCAAGGCAACCTTTCGCGCCACGGGTCAGACGGGCATTCTGATCACCGGCGATGGCGTGCCGCTCGACGCGGTGATTGCCGATTTCATGGCCGGCGCGATCGAATGGCTGACGCCGCAGAACGATCCCGATCACTGGGATCTCATCGAAGGGCAGGGAAGCCTCTTTCACCCCTCCTATTCCGGTGTGACGCTGGCGCTCGTTCACGGCGGCCAGCCCGATGCGCTGGTGTTGTGCCACGAGCCGACACGGGCGCATATGCGCGGCCTGCCGGGCTACAAGCTGCCGCGGCTGGAAGAGCTGCGCGATCTGGCCGAGTCGCTGGCGCAGCGGGTCAACCCGGCCGCGACCACGATCGGCGTGTCGGTCAACACCGCCGCGCTGCATGAGGAGGCGGCGCTAGAGTATCTTGCCGAGACCGAGCGGCGGCTGGGGCTACCCACGGTCGATCCCTTTCGCCAGGGGGCGGACCGGCTTGTGGATGCGTTGCCCGCATGATCGAGGTTGCTGCCGAGCAGTTTCCCGTCGCCGGGGTGTTCGCGATTGCCCGCGGCAGCCGCAGCGCAGCGGCGGTGCTGACCGTCACGCTCCGGCAGGGCAGTGCGGTCGGGCGCGGCGAATGCGTGCCCTATGCGCGCTATGGCGAGAGCCTCGAAAGCGTCGCCGCACAGATCTGCGGCGCGGCCGGGCCCGACGATCTGCCGGCCGGCGCGGCGCGCAACGCGCTCGATTGCGCGGCTTGGGATGCGCGGGCCAAGGCCGCCGGTCGGCGGGTTTGGGAGCTTTTGGAGCTGCCGGCGCCCGAGCCGGTCACGACCGCCTACACGCTGTCGCTGGCCGCACCGGAGACGATGCGCGAAAAAGCCGCCGCGAATGCCGACCGCCCGCTTCTGAAGATCAAGCTGGGCGGCACGGGCGATCTCGACCGGCTTCGCGCGGTGCGGGCCGGGGCGCCCCAGGCCCGGCTGATCGTCGATGCCAATGAGGGGTGGAGCGTGGCCGATTACACCGCGCTTACGCCCCAGCTGGCCGCGCTGGGTGTGGAGCTGATCGAACAGCCGCTGCCCGCGGGCGAGGATGCGCCGCTGCGCGAGCTGCCGCGCCCGGTGCGGCTTTGCGCCGATGAAAGCTGCCATGACCGCGCCTCGCTGCCCGCGCTCGCCGGAAAATACGATGTCGTGAACATCAAGCTCGACAAGGCGGGCGGGTTGACCGAGGCGCTGGCGCTGCGCGCGGCCGCCCGCGCGGCCGGCTTTGGGATCATGATCGGCTGCATGCTGAGCAGCTCGCTGGCCATGGCGCCCGCACAGCTGCTCGCCCAGGGAGCCGACTTCGTAGATCTCGACGGCCCGCTCTTGCTGGCCGAGGACCGCCAGCCCCCGATCCGCTATGAGGGATCGCAGATGCATCCCCCCGACCCTGCCCTGTGGGGCTGACCGGAGAGCCCCGATATGAGCCGCATCGTCTATGTCAACGGGGTCTACCTGCCCGAAGAAGAGGCCAAGATCTCGGTCTTTGACCGCGGCTTCCTCTTTGCCGATGGGGTCTACGAGGTCACCTCGGTCCTGGGCGGCAAGCTGATCGACTGGGCGGGGCATGTGGCGCGGTTGGGCCGCTCGCTGGCCGAGCTCGACATGCCGGCGCCGGCCGACGAGGCGATCTTGCTGGAAATCCACCGCACGCTCGTTGCGCGCAACGCGGTGGCCGAGGGGCTTGTCTATCTGCAGGTCACAAGGGGTGCGGCCGACCGGGATTTCGGCTGGGACGACGGCATGACGCCCAGCCTGGTGCTGTTCACCCAGGCCAAACCGCTGGTGGCCAACCCCCAGGCCGCAACCGGCAAGAAGGTTGCGCTGCTGCCGGATCTGCGCTGGGGCCGGCGCGACATCAAGACCGTACAGCTCCTTTATCCGGCGATGGCCAAGATGCAGGCGGCCGCGCAGGGCTGCGAGGATGCCTGGATGGTCGAGGACGGCATGATCACCGAAGGCACCTCCAACAATGCCTGGATCGTCACCAAAGCCGGCGTGTTGGTCACCCGGGGGCTGTCGAACCATATCCTACACGGGATCACCCGCGCGGCGATCATGCGCTTTGCGAGCGAGGCGCAGATGAAGGTCGAAGAGCGCGCCTTTACCCCCGAAGAGGCCAAGGCGGCCGCCGAGGCCTTTACCACCTCAGCCTCGGCCTTCGTGATGCCCGTCGTCGAGATCGACGGTGCGGTGCTGGGCGATGGCACACCCGGTCCGATATCGCGACGCCTGCGTGAGATCTATGTCGAGGAAAGCCAGCGCGCGGCCATCTGACGCCCGCGCTCTTGCGCAGCCGGATCCAATGGCAAAGTCGCGCCCAGGCCATCGGGGCGAAGGGCGGATCCTAAAAAATCCCTAAAAGATGCATCTTTTGCGCGTATTTAACGTGTCTTTCACGACCAGATAACGCTGGGATTACGCAAGGCCGGTACAGTCCTCCTCAGTTGTCGTTTGGCGTGTTCGGCCGGGGCTAAGCGGGGCTTTGTATCGACCAAAGACCAAAGCTTGGGGTCAGCGACGGGTCGCAGACTTCTATGGGCGATGCGCCAAACAGGGCGCGTACCGATCCGGATTTTTAAGGGCGTCCGCAGGGCCGCCTGGAAGTGCTAGGTAACGAAGGCGTTTTCTAAAAATCTTCAGCACCAAACGTTACTATATTTATTTCTATACTCTTTTTCAAGGGCGCTCTTTATTTTAAAAGTTAAACTTTCACTGGGGCAGGGGCATTTATAGAAAAGAAAATTTTTCATTTATTTAGGGAAAATTCGATGGGAATTGATGAAATGCACGAGGATGTCCTCGGCAAGATAGAGCAAGGTCAACCGGGATACAATCAGGCGCACATCCTCTTCGACCCCCCGCCGCTTGGCGCCGACGAGATCCGCTACATGGTCTCTTACGAATGGGGCCTTCCGGGTCGGTTGACCCATGCCGCGGTCATGTTCGAACCCGAAAGCTGGTCCGATCGGCGCATTTTGGACCGTATCATCCTCGAGGTTGCGAAAGGGCAGGGCAGGGCATCGCCGCAGACCTTCTTGAAAAGCCGCATCGCCTATATGATTGAAGATGCGCGCAGCTTTCCAAAAGCCAGTTGGGCAAGCAAGCATCAGACGGCCGATCTTCTCGAGGCCTTTTACCTGAAGGGCGCTGGACAAACATTTCTGCGCTGACGCTGGGCATGATCGCGGCAGGCGCGACCGGCCGCGCGGACCGGTGCGAGACCGGTCGATGCCCTAGTTCTATCCTGACGGACAGCCGGAGACTTCCACAGCGCCGTCGGGGCCGATCACGGTGAACCGCAGTCTGTCGCGATCCAAAACCAGCGGCCCTTCGCCGAAATAGTCCAACCTTGTGGTCGCGGTAACGCGCGATCCGTCCTGGCGGACGACCGGGTCGGAGATCCACAGATCCTCGATCGGTGCCTCGATCATCACGATCTCGGCCGCAAATGCGGCATAGAAGGTCATGGTCGCGGTAAGCTCGACCACATAGCCGTCCGGACGCAGCGCGCATTCGACCGATGCAAGCCCGCCGGTTTCCGCATCGAGCGGCCGGTCGGCCAAGGCCGTCTGGATCAACGCAGCCTCGACACCCTGACCGCTATCGGGCGGCAAAGCGGCCTCCACATACGCTTCGGCCGGCATGCACACATCCTCGCAGACGCCGAAAAAGGCATTCATCCGCACCGTCACCGGCAGGGCCGGATTTTGTGCGCGCAGACGCACCGGCAGGACCAAACGGTCCGCAAAGGCCGGGTAACGCATGCCCATCGCCTCGTAGATATCCGGCACCGGCCAAAGCGGATCGGCCTGTGCCAGATTCTGCGAGCCGCTCCAGTCGAATTGCGGCGGGATCCCCAGCTCGCCCGGCGCGCGCCAATACGTCTTCCAGCCCGGCTGAAGATCGAACACCAGCGCGACGATCCGGCTGCCATCCTCTTCGCGCCAACCATCGGTCAAACGCAGGCTGGCCGGTTCCATCTGATCGATGGGCGTCAAGATCTGCGCGGCGGTAGGCCCGGCGATGGGAGCGGCGGTCCCGCAAAAGGCTGCGGCGGCCACCAGAAGATGCACAAGAGACCTCATCGAAGCCTTATCGCGCAGTCGGCCCCCCACTTCCAGACACATGCTCTCGCTTTCTCTCACGATGCCGTCAGGCCAGCCCGCGGTTCTTCTTGCACTCGCGCCCGGCCGGCTTCATCCTTCATGCATGCTGGCAGACGCTTCCGGTTTCCTGGGCGGCAAGGTCCTGATCGCGATGCCCGGCATCGGCGATCCGCGCTTCGAGCGCTCGGTGATCTATATGTGCACGCATAGCGAAGAGGTCGCGATGGGCCTCATTCTCAACAAGCCCGCCAGCGACATCCTGTTTGAAAACCTGCTCGAACAGCTCGACATCGCGGTTGCGCCGGGGCTTGTCATGCCGCGCATCGTGATCGGAGGTCCGGTCGAGCGCAGCCGCGGTTTCGTCTTGCACAGCGACGACTACCGCTGTGTGGATGGAACCCTGCCGACGGGAAACGGCATCGGCATGACCGCCAGCGTCGATATCTTGCGCGATATTGCCTGCGGGCGCGGACCGTCCGAGGCGATCCTTGCGCTGGGCTATTCGGGATGGGGGCCGGGCCAGCTGGAACGCGAGATCCGCGCCAATGGCTGGCTGGTCTGCGACGCCGATGCGCAGATGGTCTTTGCGAACGATGCGCCGCAGATGTGGCAGGCCGCGCTGGCCCGTCTTGGGGTGGATGCGCATACCCTGTCGCGCGACGGCGGGATGGCCTGAGACCCGGTTTCTGGACCCCGGCTTCTGGACCCCGATCTCAGAGATGCAATTGCGAACAATCGATTGTACGGTTCCGATTGTCGGGCCGGTGGCGGCCTCAGTCGCTCTCGTCGGACCAAGCCCCGGGCATCAGGACCATCACCAAAGGCTCACGCGGCAACTCATCGAGCGACATCACCACATCGGGCCGGTCCATGCGGCGGACCTCGAAGGCATCCGACATGCCGTTCAAAAAACTCTCAAGATTGGACGGGCCGAACCAGTGCATCGGTAGCACCAAGCGCGCCTTAACGCGGTTGAGCACGCGGATCATGGCAGGCTGGCTCATCGTGAAGCCGCCATCGACCGGTGCCATGACGATGTCCATCCGTCCCAGCAGCGCATATTGCAGATCCGAGGGTTCGTGATGAAGATGCCCCAGATGGGCAATGCACAGCCCGGCGGTTTCGAACACGAAGATCGAGTTCGCATTGGGCTGGCGGGCGCTGTAGCTGCGAATGTCGGTGGGCACGTTGCGCACGATCAGATCGCCCTCCTCGACATAGTGATCGGCGGGCTCGTCGGGGCCCGCGCCCCAGCCACGCAGAACATGCGTGATCCTGGGGTCGGGGTTGCTGGTGTAATGGCTTGAATGGGCGCGGTTCATTGTCACGATGTCGGGAACCTCCAACCCGCCCGCATAGCCGGTGTAATCGGTGGCGACGCGCAGCCCCGCGGCGGTCTCGATCACAAAAGTGGCATGACCCACGAAATGCAGGCGCACCTGGCCGCCGGTCAGAGCCGCCGGCGTCGGCGTCTGGTCCCCCAGCGCGACGAAATGGACGTTCGGGTCGGCCTGGCTCAGCGCGACGCAATGGCTGGGAATGATGTCATCGGCATAGGCGGCGTCTGCGGAAAAAAGGCATAGAGCGGCAAAACCAAGGGCCAGATGGCGCATCCACGTCTCCTGCTTGCAATCCTGCGAGGGTCTCTGTCGCAGGGTAGTGCCGATGCCTGCGCCGTCCACTCCGATGGGCCGGGATGTGCCGTGGGCTTGCCGGGGCGCGCGGGGGGGCGGTCCCGGCTGCAAAAAGCGCCCGGGTTCCGGACGCCTAAAAAACCTCCTTGTACGGCATCTGAGCGCAAGGTGCGGCCATGCGCTGCCAAGCCAAGCGCCTGGAAGGGCAGTCGGCCTTCACGCCTGGCTTTGGCAGCCGATGCCGGGCGGTCAGAGTTGGGTGCGTCAGAGTTAGGTGCGTCAGAGTTGGGTGCGTCAGAGTTGGGTGCTCAGGGCCGCGAACAGGCGATCGACATCCGCATCGTCTACCCAAAGATGCGGTGTGATGCGCAAGCTGTCGCCGCGCTGCGAGACGTAGACATGCGTCCGTGCAAGCCGCTCGGGAAGACCGGAGGGCAGACCCTCCTTGCGCGTAAGGCCCAGAAAATGCCCGGCCCGCGGACCGCTTGCGGCCTCGTGCAAACCCAAGGCGTCAGCCCGCTCGGCAATCTCTGCGGTGCGTTGGGTCAGGGTTTTCGCGATCTCTGCGACGCCCCAATCGAGGACCTGACGCATCGCTGCATTGGCGGCCGGAAGGGCCGAGAAATTGGCGACCTCACCCATATCGTAGCGTCGCGCGCCCGGGCGGTACGCCTCGGTATAATCGATCAGCCGGGCGAAATCCTCCGCCCCGTCGCGGTTCATCCAGCCTTCCTCCAGCGGACGCCCCGCGCGGTGTCGTGCGGCGACATGCATAAACGCAAGGCTGTAGGGCCCAAGCAGCCATTTGTAGCTCGCCGCTACGGCGAAATCGGGATCGATGGCGCCAAGATCGACCGGCAGCACCCCGGCCGACTGCGTCAGATCCAGCACGAGCGCCGCACCGACCGCCTTGCAGGCCTTCGATACGCGCACAAGGTCGATCAGCGCGCCATCCGTCCAGCGGCACTGGGCGCAAGCCACGATCTTCGTGTTCGCATCGATGGCCGCCAGAAACGCCTCGGTTAGATCGGGTCCGTCGACCGCGACCAACGCTGCTTGCGCCGCGCTGGCCGACTTTGCCCAGACATGCCGGTTGGAGGGGAATTGATCGGCCGCCACGATCACGCGCTTGCCCGCTGTTAGCGGCACATTGGCGGCAGCCACCGCAAGACCGTAGGAGGCGGAGGGCAGCACCGCCACCGCCTCGGGCGTCGAACCCACGATGCGCGCAAAAAGCGCCCGCGCGGTTTCCGGCCCGTCGAAGAAATCCGGCGCCACGATCTGCCAGGGGCGTGCCTTGCGCGACAGCCCCGCGCTGCCGGCCGCAACCACGCTGTGCATCAGCGGGGACATATAGGCGCAGTTGAGATAGGCGACCTCGCGCGGGATATCGAAGCGCGCGCGCTGGCTGGGGATCATCGCATGGCCCCTTTAGCCGGCATCGCTCGGCCCGCGCCGATCATGGCGCAAAATGGCGTAAAGCACATGGGTGCGCCAGCGCCCGTTGATCTGCAGATAGGCCTGCGCAACGCCTTCATATTTGAACCCCACCCGCTCCAAAAGCGCCCTGGACGGCCGGTTTTCGGGCAAACAGGCCGCCTCAACCCGGCTAAGATCCAGCATCTGAAAGGCATAATGAACCATCGCCGTCAGCGCTTCGGTCATGTAGCCCTGCTTGATATGCGGCTCGCCCAACCAGTAGCCGACGGTGCCGGATTGCGCCGGGCCGCGCCGAACATTGTCCAGCGTTACGGCGCCCAGCAGCGTGTCGTCGCTGCGCCGGAACAGGAACACCGGCAGCGCGCGGTCGCTGTCGATGGAGGTCCGCGCCCAGGCGACCCGGTTGCGAAAGGCGCGGGCGGTGAGATGGTCGCGCGACCAGATCGGCTCCCACCCTTTCAGAAAGGCCTCGCCTTCGCGGCGCAGCGTCGCCCATTTCATATGGTCCTCGCGTTCGGGCGGGCGCAGGTAAAGCCGCTCGGTCTCGATGCGGATGCGGGGTCGCCGGATCAGCTGCACGATAGCTCCGAGAAGTTAGGCCGCGAGCCGCTGCGCCAGTTCGGACTGGGCGGGTGCGCCGCTGACCGGCCCATAAAGCGCCACGGCGGGCGCGCCGCTGAGGATACCGGCGCCATACGCGCGCAGACCCGGCAGCGTCACGGTCTCGATCGCGTCGATCACCTCTTCGACAGGCATCATCCGGCCCCAGACCGCCAGCATCCGGGCCATACGTTCGCTGCGCGCGGAGGGCGATTCGAGCCCCATCAGCAGACCGGCCTTGATCTGAGCCCGGGCCCGGTCGAGCTCGGCCAGGTCGACCGTCTCGGCCGCACGCCGCAGCTCATCAGCGACAACCCCCATCAGCGCGGCGACATCTTCGCCGCTGGTACCCGCATAGACGGTAAGATTGCCTGTGTCGGCATAGGCCGCAGCCTGGGCGTGGATGGTATAGCACAGGCCGCGCCGTTCGCGGACCTCTTGAAAAAGGCGCGAGGACATGCCGCCGCCAAGCGCTGTGGCGTGCAGCTGCGCGGTGTAGAGATCTTGGTCGCGGTAGCTTGGCGCCTCGAGCGAGAACGCGACATGCGCCTGTTCCAGCGCCTTGATCTCGCGCCGCTCACCGCCCGAGAATCGGGCCGTCGCAGGGGGTTCGGCGGCGCCGCGCGGCAGCGCGTCGAAGAGACCGCCGGCCAGCCGGCAGATGGCGTCGTGATCGACCGCGCCCGCGGCCGAAAGGATCATCCGCTCGGGCGCGTAATGCCGGGCGGTAAAGCCAACCAGATCGCTCCGGCCAAACCGGCGCACGAGCGCGGCCGGCCCCAGGATCGGGCGGCCGAAGGGCTGGCCGGGATAGGCGACCTCCTGCAGCCAGTCGAAGATCACATCGTCGGGTGTGTCGTTGACCTGGCCGATCTCCTGCAGGATCACGCCCCGCTCCAGCGCAATTTCATCCTCGGCAAAGGCGGGGTTGAGCACGATGTCGGCGATCAGATCAACGGCCCGGGGCACATCCTCGGCCAGCACCCGGGCATAATAGGCGGTCATCTCCTTTGAGGTGTAGGCGTTGAGATAGCCGCCCACATCCTCGATCTCTTCGGCAATCGCCTTGGCGCTGCGCCGTGCGGTTCCCTTAAACGCCATATGTTCCAAAAAATGCGCGATCCCGGTTTCCGTCTGCGCCTCGTTGCGCCCGCCGGCAAGCACCCAGATGCCCAGCGCCGCCGATTGCAGCCCGGGCATATGCTCGGTCACGATACGAAAGCCATTTGCAAGCGTGTGGATTTGGACGGTCAACCTCGGTGCTCCCGGATCCAGGCTTCGACGGTCGCAAGCGATTGGGGAAGGACGGTCAGCCGCTCGGGCGCGGTCATAATGCCGGCAAGGCGGTGCGGCAGCGCCGGCCTGACATCGATCGCAGCCTCGACCGCGTCGGGAAACTTCGCCGCATGCGCCGTGGCCAGGGTGATCATCGGCGTTGCGGGATCGCCGCGCGCACAACGTGCGGCGTGCAGCCCGACCGCTGTATGCGGGCAGACGACCTCGCTCGCTTCCGCAAGGGTCTTTCGGATCGCCAAGGCGGTGTCCTCTTCGCGCGCCCGCGCGCTGTCGAACGTCTCCTGCAGAGCGGCCATCGCCCGATTGCCCAGTCGGAACCCCCCGTCGTTGCCCAGCGCCGCCATCTGCGCGCGCACCGTCGCGCCATCGCGATCGGCCAGCTCAAAGAGCAGCCGCTCAAAATTCGAGCTTACCTCGATATCCATCGATGGGCTAACGGTCGGCGTAACGCCCGCCTTCTCATGGGCGCCGGTCAGCAGTGTACGGTGCAGAATGTCGTTGCGATTGGTCGCGATCACCAGTCGATCCACTGGCAGCCCCATGCGCTTGGCCACATAGCCCGCGAAGACATCGCCGAAATTGCCCGTCGGTACGCTAAAGCGCACCGGCCGCTCCGGCGCGCCCAGCGCCACGGCCGCGGTGACGAAATAGACCGTTTGCGCCAGCACCCGTGCCCAGTTGATCGAGTTGACGGCCGCCAGACCGACCTCGTCGCGAAAAGGCGCATCGGCAAACATCGCCTTGACCAAGGCCTGGCAGGCATCGAAATCCCCGTCGATAGCCAGCGCATGGACGTTCGGCGCCGTCGGGGTGGTCATCTGGCGGCGCTGCACCTCCGAGACCCGGCCATGCGGGTAAAGGATGAAGACATCCGCGCAGGCTCGGTCGCGAAACGCCTCGATGGCTGCCGAGCCGGTATCGCCCGAGGTCGCCCCGACGATCGTTGCGCGTCTGCCCTGCCGCTCCAGCGCAAGATCGAAGAGCTGGGCCACCAGTTGCAGCGCGACATCCTTAAAAGCCAGGGTCGGGCCGTGATGCAACTCCAACAACCAGTCATTTGCGCCGATCTGGACCAGCGGGCAGCGCGCCGCATGCTCAAACCCGGCATAGGCCCGCGCGACCGCACCGGCCAGGTCGGCGTCGCTGAAGGCCTCGCCAAGAAAAGGGCGCATGACCGCACAGGCGGCCTCCTCATAGGACACGCCGCGCAGTGACCGGAAAAACGCGGCCTCCCGCTGCGGCCAGGTTTCCGGCACGTAAAGGCCGCCGTCGCGGGCAAGCCCGGTCAGCATGCAGTCCAAAAAGCCCAGCACCGGGGCTTCGCCGCGGGTCGAGACATAGCGCATGGATAACCTCTTAACGGCTCTTTAGTGGCCTGCGGGTTCGGTTTCCAGCGCTTTTCCCGCCCTTTGGCCGCGGATCAGGAAAAGCAGCGTCATCCCGGCCCAACCTGCGGCAAGCCCAAACCAGGTCAGCGCATACTCCAGATGATCGTTGGGAATATTGACGGTCACCGGCAAGGGGCGGATGCCGGCACCGGTGTCGGAACGCGCCACAAGCATTACCGGTTCGGTGCCCAGCGCCTTTGCCATCGCAACGGCGTCGCGGGCAAACCACATATTTCGGCGCTCATCGGGCGCAGGCGTATAGCGGGTCACATCGTCGGGCCACAGAATGTTTGCGGTGATCTGGGCCGGACCGCCGCTGCGGGGCAGGGATTTTGCTGCCTCCGGCACGAAACCGCGATCTACTAGGACGCGCCGGCCATCGGCAAGCGTCAGCGGCGCGATGATTCGAAAGCCCGGGCCGTCGGGGCGCGCGGATGTCAGAACGTGCAGCTCCCGCGCCCCGATCTCGCCGGTTACGCGGACAAGGCGGTATTCGTCCCGCGCCTCTTCCGGGCGGGCCGGAAAGACCGGCAAAGGGGCGTTCATGCGCGCCGCGATCTCGGCGAGGACCCCCTCTTTCCAGGCCAGCCGTTGAAGCTGCCAGACGCCTAGGGACAGGAGCGTGGCAAGACCCAGACCGCCGACCAAAAGCGTGAAGACGATACGGCGCATGCGCTCTCCCAGCGGTTAGGATTGCCGACCGACCGGCTCGGCCGGAATGTCCGGCCAGGCGGTTGAGCGCAACGAACCTTCCGCCGGGAAACCCGATGGACCCGCTGCTTGGCCCGTTGCTTGGCGCAATGACGGGCGCTCCCAAGGACGTTCCAGCGGCCGACGCGGCGGGTCTCTCCGACCGGCAATGCCGGCGGTCCGCCCCAACCGGCTGCTCCAGCAGGCGGGCCTGGGCGATCCGGTCGGCCGCAGCAGGCTCAGCCGCCCCAAATATAGATGGCCGCAAACAGGAACAGCCAAACCACGTCGACGAAATGCCAGTACCAAGCGGCCGCTTCAAAGCCGATATGCTTCTCGGCGGTGAAATGCCCGTTCAGGGCCCGTGCCAGGCAGACGGCCAAAAAGATGGTTCCAATGATCACATGCGCGCCGTGAAACCCGGTCGCCATGTAGAAATTCGCGCCGTAGATGTTGCCCGAAAAGCCGAAAGCGGCATGGGTGTATTCGTAGGCTTGGGTGAAGGTAAAGAGCACGCCCAGGGCGATGGCGATGGCCAGCCCGTTGATTAGCGATTTGCGGTCATTGTCATGGACCAGCGCATGGTGCGCCCAGGTTGCCGCACAGCCCGACAAAAGCAGGATGAGCGTGTTGACCAGCGGGAGGTGCCAGGGATCGAAGGTCTCGATGCCCGGCGGCGGCCAGGTATTGTCGATCGCATCCATGGGGTACATGGCATGCTTAAAGAAGGACCAGAACCAGGCGACGAAGAACATCACCTCCGAGGCGATGAACATAATCACCCCGTAGCGGAGGCCGATTTGAACAACGGGTGTGTGATCGCCGCTGCGGCTTTCGATCACCACATCCGACCACCAACAAAACATGGTGTAGAGCACGCCGGCCGTGCCGATCAGCAAGACCCAGGGTCCGCTGCCATGAAAGAACAGCACCGCCCCAAAAAGCATCACAAAGGCGCTGAGCGCCCCCAAAAAAGGCCAGATGCTAGGCTGAAGGATGTGATAATCGTGGTTCTTTTCATGCGCCATGGGATCGCTCCGCGGCCTTGGGCCCGACGGGACCCTGGGGGTCGGTTCAGTTCAGGGTTTGCAGCTCCTCCGCCGTTGGCGGATCGTCGCGGTAGAAGGCATAGGAGAGCGTAATCTCGTGCAAGCCCTCGGTTTCGGCATCCTCGACCAGATCGGGATCGACGAAGAAGGTGACGGGCATGCGCACCGTCTCACCGGGCATTAGCACCTGCCGCTCAAAGCAAAAGCAGGCGATTTTG
The DNA here is from genome assembly GCA_039184655.1 of Pseudomonadota bacterium. GTDB lineage: Bacteria > Pseudomonadota > Alphaproteobacteria > Rhodobacterales > Rhodobacteraceae > J013. Next base: position 42,830 of record JBCDAZ010000028.1, read on the forward strand.
CTGAAGTAAAGCCCAGCGGAATAGGGGGCGACATTGAAGGCCGCCGTGCCCGCGATCGGGCGGGTGCCATGATTCGTCGCCTCGTAGAATGCAAGCCCGGTCTCGCCGATGCGGATCTTCATCTCGCGCTGCACCGGCTCAAAGCTCCAGGGCATGTCGCTGGCCGTCGACGCATCGAACCGGACGCTGATCAGCCTGTCGAGCACCACGTCACTTTCAGCCTCGGCGATCGAGGTGGTGCCGCCATAGCCCGTCACACGGCAGAACCAGTCGTAAAAGGGCACGGCGGCGAAGCTCATTGCCCCCATGAAGACGACCAGACCGGCAAGCCGAACAACGGTGCGGGTGTTGGCCTGGGCGCTCATTCGGCCGGCACCAGCGATTCGTAGGTGTGATCGAAGCCGCGGATTTCGCCCCCCCCGGCGAGTTTGACGACCGTCACAGCAAAGATCAGCAGCACAAGCGCACCGAGAATGACGCCCAGCGCGCCGTTGCGCCCCGAGCGGCGGCGATGGAGTTCGTGGTTGCGGCTCAGCATGGGCGCCTCCGTCAGAAAAGATGCGGCCAGCCCGGCAGTGTGAGACCGCCGAGGCGCAGCCCCGCCTCGGCCAGCAAGGCGAGAAAATGGCCGAAGAGATAGATCAGAGAAAGCCGAAAGAACTGGCGTTCGGCCAGGTGGCGGTCGGCCTCTGCGGCCCGGTCGTCGCGTTTCGCAAGCCGCCAGGCGCCGCGCAGGAAGCGCGCATTCAGCCAGAGGGCGGCCAGCAGGTAAACCGGCCCGCCAGCGCCAGTGAAGGTCGGCGCCAGCGCCACCGGCAGCAGGGCGATCGCATAAAAAAGCACCAGCGCCCTGGTGCGATCTCGCCCGGCCGTTACGGTCATCATAGGCACGCCGGCATTGGCATAATCGCCCTTGGTAAACAGCGCCAAAGCCCAGAAATGCGGCGGTGTCCAAAGAAAGATCAACCCAAACATCAGCAACGGCTCAAGCGTGATGCCGCCCGTCGCAACCGCCCAGCCGATCACCGGCGGGAACGCGCCGGCTGCCCCGCCGATCACGATGTTTTGCGGCGTCAAGCGCTTAAGCCAGATTGTGTAAATCACCGCATAAAAAAAGATCGTGAAGGCCAGGAGCGCTGCCGATATCGGATTGGCAAATACAAAGAGCGACAAGACGGAGAGGAGCGACAGCCCTACGCCGAGCGACAGCGCCTCCTGCGCACCGATCCGGCCAGCCGGCACGGGCCGCCCGGCTGTGCGCCGCATCCGCGCATCGATGTCGGCATCGTACCACATATTAAGCGCGCCAGAAGCCCCCGCCCCGGCCGCGATGCAAAGGATCGAGGCCAGCGCGATCACCGGGTGCAGCGCACCGGGTGCGGCCAGCATGCCGACCGCGGCCGTGAAGATTACGAGCGACATCACCCGCGGCTTGAGAAGGGCGAAATAGTCGCGCAACTCCGCATCGCCGGTGCCGATCGCACCGCCGCCAAGCTCGGCCAGCAGCGCGCCCCTGGGCTCGAACGTCGAGCGGGACATCGTCGGCACGATCAGTTTGCCGCCAGGCGGACCGGATCGGGCGTGACGCCCTGCGCTATCTGCGTGTCGGTCAGCCAGGCATCATACTCGACCTGAGGCAAAACCTTGACCACAATGGGCATATAGGCGTGGTCCTTGCCGCAAAGCTCCGAACACTGGCCGAAATAGACCCCCGGCCGGTCTGCCTTGAACCAAGTCTCGCTAACGCGTCCGGGCACGGCATCCATCTTCACGCCAAAGGAGGGTATAGTCCAAGAATGGATCACGCCGCTGGGATCCGAGGTCACCAGCAGTTTTACCACGGCACCCAGGGGCACGACCATGGCGGTATCGGTCGCCAGTAGATATTCGTCGTCCTGATAGCCATACTCGGCCAGTTCACCGCGTGCGAGCATTACCGCCTCGAAATCGATCTCGTGGTCGGGATACTCATACCCCCAATACCATTGATAGCCGGTGACCTTGATGGTCACATCGCTTTCCGGCACGTTGAGTTGCTTAAGAAGGATCGGCAGCGAAAAGGCGCCGATGGTGATCAGGATCAGGATCGGCACCACCGTCCAGATCACCTCGATGGTGCTGTGATGGGTGAAGGTCTGCGGCTCGGGGTTTGCCTTGGCGTTGAAACGCAAGATCACATAGGCCAGCAGCCCCAGCACAAAGACGCAGATGGCAACGATGATCACCAGCAGGAAGCTGTCGAGCCAGTGGATGTCGCGCGCCAGCTCGGTCGCTGCGGGCTGCCAGTGAATGGCGTTTGGCTCGGGCTTGCCAACACGCTCCAGCGTTTCTTGCGCGACCGCTGACCCCGCCGAAGCGGCTGCGGCCAGCGCGGTGAAACATCCCAAGATCGGTGTCGCTACACGCATGGTGATGGCTCCCCAACGGCAGCGCGCCCGGATCGGGGCGCAGCGTGCCGGTATTTCGGTTGCGTCGCGAGTAGTCAAAACCATATTGCGAGAGGCCCAGCAAGCCCGGGCCGACGCGGCATAGCGCCGCTTTCCGGATCGTCAAGGGAGATTCCGATGCGCGAAACCGTCCCACGCTTCCGCCCTTTCGAGACGCATCTCGACGAGGCGCGGGCACAAAGCCTGCTGCGCGATGCGGTTGCCGGGGCCGAGGATGGCGAGCTGTTTTTGGAACGGCGTCGCGGCGAGGCGCTGGTCTTCGATGACGGGCGTTTGCGCAACGCCAGCTACGACGCATCCGAAGGCTTCGGCCTGCGTGCCGTATCGGGCGAGGCGGCAGGATATGCCCATTCCAGCGAGATCTCCGAGGCCGCCTTGCAACGCGCTACGGCGACGGCACGGCTGGCGATTCGGGGTGAAGGCGGCGTTCTGGCGCCGCCTCCTAGCGGAACCAACCGGCGTCTTTACACCGACCGCGACCCCTTCGACGATGCCGAATTCGCCACAAAGCTGGGTGTTTTGCGCGAAATCGACGCCTGGCTGCGGGGTCGCGATCCGCGGGTGGTGCAGGTCACGGCCACGATTGCGGCCTCGATGCAAGAGGTTGAGATCCTGCGCCCGGAGGGTGGTCGCCTGGCTGAGGCGCGGCCGCTGACCCGGTTGAACATCTCGGTGATCATGGAAGAGAACGGGCGTCGGGAAACCGGCTCGTTCGGCGGTGGCGGCCGGCACGGTCTGGCCCCTTTGCTGGCGGGGGATCATTGGCATGGCGTGGCGCAGGAGGCGCTTCGCATCGCGCGTGTCAATCTGGGTGCCGAGGAGTGCCCGGCTGGAGTAATGGATGTCGTTCTGGGCCCCGGCTGGCCGGGAATTTTGTTGCATGAGGCGGTGGGCCATGGGCTGGAGGGCGACTTTAACCGCAAGAAGTCCTCCGCTTTTGCCGGGCTGATGGGTCAGGCCGTGGCCGCAAAAGGGGTCACGGTGGTCGATGACGGCACACTTGCAGACCGGCGCGGCTCGATCAGTTTCGACGATGAAGGCACACCCTCGGCGCGCAATGTGCTGATCGAGGACGGCGTGCTGGTGGGGTATATGCAAGATCGCCAGAACGCGCGGCTGATGGGCGTTCCGGCGACCGGAAACGGACGGCGCGAGAGCTATGCCCATGCGCCCATGCCCAGGATGACAAACACCATTATGCTGGGCGGGCAGGACGATCCTGGCGGTATTCTCGCCGAATTGAAGGATGGGATCTATGCTGTCGGCTTCGGCGGCGGGCAGGTCGACATCACCAACGGGAAGTTCGTCTTCTCCTGCACCGAGGCGTATCGGGTCCGCAACGGCCAGATCGGAGCCCCGGTCAAGGGCGCGACCCTGATCGGCGACGGCGCGACCGCGCTCAAACAGATCCGCGCCATCGGCAACGACATGGCGCTCGATCCGGGCATCGGCAATTGCGGCAAGGCCGGGCAATGGGTGCCCGTCGGGGTCGGCCAGCCGACGCTGATGATCGGCGGGCTGACCGTGGGCGGCAGCGCCGCATGACGGGCTCGGCGACGGGCGCTTGGCCGAAGGATGCCGGGCTTGGCGCAGGCGTGCCTTGCCGATAGCGCTTCGGCAGCCGCGCGATGCGCGGTTGGCGGCTTTTGGGGCCCGGAGGACCCGCGCTGCCGAGACGAGCCAGGCCAAGCCGAGCCGAGCCGGGGGCGGGGTAGCCGCCCTGGCGCGTTGGGGCGGGCGTTCTGCGGGCTGTTCCGACCGATCGAGGAGTGTCAGGAACTCTGTGTATCGGCCGCCGGCCCGGGTCCCATTTTGGCCGCGCTCAGCCGCCCATCGGGGAGAAGCGATCTTCGAACAGTATGGCGAACTGGTTCACTGCTGTCAGCCGCCCTCTGACCGTTCGGGATGTTTTCTCGTGACCCCGGATGGCCAGATAGATCAGCTTTTCGGCCGCCTCTTCAGATGGGAAAGAGCCCCTTGTTTTGATAGCCTTGCGGATGACGCGGTTCAGACTTTCGATCGCGTTCGTCGTATAAATGACCTTCCTGATCTCCGGGCTGAACGCGAAGAACGGGATCAC
>JBCDAZ010000029.1:0-42218 GCA_039184655.1 Pseudomonadota bacterium
CTTCCTCCCGGTCATGAAACCACCGGTATAGAGACTACCGGCGCATCCCGGGGACTAAGCCCCGATTACGCCATCTCAACCTGCACTGGTTCCGATCCCTCCGCCATGCCCGTGCGGAGCTCGGCCGCTGGCGCCGCCACTAGAACACCGTGCGCCCGCATTCGGCGCTCGGATATCTACCCCCAGCGGCGTTCGTGACGAAAACCACCGCGCCAGCGCTTGAGACCCTTGCGGTCTCCTCGCTGCCGCTCAACACTCAATCCCAGCCGGAGACTTCCAGGTCAGCCCGGCCCTGATGCAGGGGAAAGGTCAGGCCCAGGAATGCGCGCGCACTGATAGGCGCGCGGCGTCCGTGGGATGCGCGATGCGAATGGCGCGGAACCGCTTGTCGATAGAGTTGTGCGCCTTGCTTTCAAAAGTCAGGATGGGGTTGTCCGGTGCTGCAAGGCCGTAATCCTTGGGCATTTATCCCCTGCCAAGCTCTGCACTCCAGCGGGCATGGTTCGCCGGCCGCTCTGTCCGCGCCTCGAAACCAGTAAATCCGGGCCGCCGCTTCGCACCGATCTCTTGCGCCGGGTTTGCACCGCATAGGAACCGACGCAACGCGGAACGGGGGCGGTCTTTTTTGGTTGCCTAACCTTCCTTTTTTTCTTTGAATTCAAATAGACACCGCTCCGCAGGCGCCGCTTGCAAGACATCGTTGCCGAACGGGCGTTGATCTGAGAGCCGGCCCAACTGCGCCCCTTCGCAGCCCGCCTTCATCAAACAAGAAGGCCGCATGAAGCCGCGCGGACCGAAAGCAAGGCTCGGGTGGCAAAGCAGCCTGCTTTCCACCGTCGACGGTTCACCGACCGGGTTTGCGTGACCCGCGTTCAATAGGTCGCGCGGCCGCCGGACAGGTCGAACACCGCGCCGGTGGTAAAACTGTTCTCGGATGAGCAAAGCCATCCGATCATGTCGGCGGCTTCCTCGACGCGCAAAAAGCGCTCTCGCGGGATTTTTGAGAGCATGTAGTCGATATGCGTCTGGCTCATCTGATCGAAGATCCGTGTCCGGGCCGCCGCCGGGGTGACGCAATTCACCGAAATGTCGAGCTTGGCACACTCCTTCCCTGCCGATTTGGTCAGCGCAATCACACCGGCCTTGGAGGCCGAGTAAGCGCAGGCGTTAGGATTGCCCTCCTTGCCGGCAACGGAAGCGATCAGAACGATACGGCCGTAGCCCCGCGCCTTCATGCCGGGAAGAAGCGCGCTCAGCACCAGAAAACTGCCGGTCAGATTGACGTTCAGGATTGCAGACCAGTCGGCGAGGGGATACGCCTCGACTGGCGCGTTGGGTCCCGCGATGCCCGCCGAATTAACCGCCTGGGTCACCGGGCCGAGCGCGGCTTCCGTCTGGGTCAGCGCCGCCGCGATACTGCTCGGCTCGCCGATATCAACCGCGATCGCTTCCACCGGAGCTTCGAACGACGCCGCGGCCGCGTGCAGCGCCGCGGTGTCTTGGTCCCACAGCGCCACCCGGCTGCCCATGGCCGAAAGCCGTCTGGCACAGGCAAGCCCGATGCCCTGGGCGCCGCCGGTTACCACCGCCACATCCTGGGTGTCCCGCATCGCGCGCCTCGTCTCTTACCCGGTGCGCCGCAAAGTGGTCAGACCTTGACCAGCGCGGCGGTCAGCGCTGGGGCATCCCAAAGCGCTGTCATCTCGGCATCAAGCAGCGTGAGCGTAACCGATGCGCCGGCCATGTCGAGCGAGGTGCACAGATTGCCGACCATGCTGCGGCTAACCGTCAGCCCATGCGCCGCGGCAGCGCGCGCAGCCGCATCATAGACCAGATAAAGCTCCACTAGCGGCGTCCCGCCCATCCCGTTCACCATCAGCAGAGCCTTGCTTTGATCGGGCGGGGAAAGCGACGCGCATATCGCCTCGACAAGCTCGGTTGCGATCGCATCGGCCGATGCAAGCGGAACACGCCGCCGCCCCGGCTCGCCATGGATGCCGACGCCCATCTCCATCTCGCCCGCACCGATCTCAAAGGTCGGTTTCCCAGCCGCAGGGACGATGCAGGAGGTCAGCGCCACACCCATGCTGCCCGACGCGGCATTCACCCGCTCGCCAAGCGTTTTCAGCGCCGCGAGGTCGTCGCCCCGCTCGGCCGCCGCACCGACGATTTTTTCAAGCACGACCGTACCGGCAACCCCACGGCGGCCCTGGCTGTGGGTCGAGGTTTCCACCGCAACATCCTCATTGGTCAGCACGCTCGCGCTTTGCCCGTCATACATCTCTGCGGCCATCTCGAAATTCATCACATCGCCCGCGTAGTTCTTGACGATCCAAAGCACGCCGGCCCCGGTATCGACCTTTTCGGCCGCGGCCAGCATCTGATCGGGCGTGGGAGAGGTGAAGACCTCGCCCGGGCAGGCGGCATCGAGCATGCCAAGTCCGACGAAGCCGGCATGCATCGGTTCGTGACCGGAACCGCCGCCCGAGATCAGCGCCACTTTTCCGGCCCGGCCGCCCCCCTTGCGCCAAACGATCTTGGGATCAAGCGAGATGTCGACCAGTTCTGCATGCGCCCTGCCAAAGCCGCGCAGGCTTTCGGTCAGAACGTCATCCGTGGCGTTGATCAGCTTTTTCATCGCGTGTCTCCTTGGCGTTCTTTGGGGACGGGTGTGCGGGTTCGGCGCGTTGCGCCAGCGCGATGACGCGCGCGGCGAAATCCCGGATCAGGCTGGCGACCTCATCGCGTCGCTCCGCCGCCACGCTGCCAAGCGGGATCGTCACAGCGGCGCTCGGGCCAAGTTCGGGGGGCGCCACACGCTCGGGCTGGCCCGGATGCGCCTTGGCGTAAAGACCCAGAAAGCGGCGTTGCTCCTCGAGCGAAAAGTGACAGATCCGAAAGAGCGCCGGAATATGCTGGGCCGGCATTGGAACGCGTAAGGCTGGGTTGGTAATTTGCGAGATAAAGCTGGGATGCGTACCGAAGGCGTCGGCCAGCTTGCGCCGGGTGCCGGAGGGTCGACGGTCGATCAGCTCGCGCATCGCCTCCTTATAGACCGCCACCGGATCGCGCTCCGCGCTCATGCCGCATGGCCTGTGCGGGCGATCTGCGCGGCCGTCTCGGCCAACCTTCCTGGCGATACGGAAACCGCGCCAAGGCCCAGACGCGCCAAATCGGTCAGGCATGCAGGCTCGGCTCCGAGTTCGCCGCAAAGGCTTACCGGAATGCCCCGGGCCCGGCCTGCAGCAACGCAGCGGGCCAGACATTCCAGCAAGGCGGGGTGCCGGGGCTGGTGATATGCGGCAACGGCCGGGTCGTCGCGCGCCGCGGCCATCAGATGCTGGGCAAGATCATTGCTCCCGATCGCCAGAAAGTCGGCCGGGAAGGCCCCGGCGGTTAAGGCCGCGGCTGGCGTCTCGATCATCACACCCAGCTGCGGGCGCGCATGCACATAGCCCTCGACAGCCAGCGCATCGCAAGCCGCGTCGAGATAGGCCCGAGCGGCATCAAGCTCTTCGGGCAGGGTTACAAATGGCAGCATGACCGAGAGCGGCCCGCTGGCGGCAGCCCGCGCAAGCGCGCGGAGCTGGGTGCGGAGCAGCTCGGGCTCGGCCAGCGAGAGGCGGATGCCCCGAAGCCCAAGCGCCGGATTGCCGTCCCGCTGGGCGCCCCGAACCCCGCCAAGCCAAGCCAGCGGTTTGTCGCCGCCGGCATCGAGGGTGCGAATGGCAACCGGGCGGCCCTGGGCATGCAGCAGAACGGCGCGATAGGCGGCCAGTTGCGCGGCCTCGTCGGGCGGCCCATCCGCATAAAGCGCTTCGCTGCGCATCAGCCCGACACCCTCCCAGTCGGCCGAGGCCCGGGCGAGATCCTCTGCCCGGTCGATATTGACGCAGAGCCGGACGGCACGAGCCTGTGGCGCCAAGTCCGACCGTGCAGGGCCGGAGGGTCGCGCGCCGTCAAGCGCCGTTCCGGGCCGGGACGACAGCGCGCGATCCTGCCCGTCCGGTTCCAGGATCAGACAGCCCCTATCGGCATCAAGGAGCGCCAGTGGCGGGCCGGCCCGGTCGCCCTGCGATGGGTCCAGCGCGTCCAGCGCTGCCGGATCGAGCCCGGTGATCAGCGGAACGCCCTGCGCGCGCGCAAGGATTGCAAGATGGCCCAACGGGGTGCCCCGGGTCACCGCAACGCCACCGGGGGCTTTTAGTGCCAGAAAGGCCGACGGCATAAGCCCGCGCCCGACCAGGATCGCGCCGTCAAGATCCCGGCACCGGGCGCGGACCGGTCCCGCATCCCTTTCCGGCGCGTTTTGGCCCACCGTTTCGGCCCCCGTTTCGGCCCCCGTTTCAAAAGACATTTCGGCACGCGTCTCAGTGCGGGCCAAAGCGGCAAGGACACGGTCGCGCAGGTCGCGCAAATCGTCGGCGGGACCGTCCGTGCCGGCCCAGTCTGCAAGCTCGGCATCGAGCCGGTTGCACCAGGCCGTCTCCGCACGAGCGCCCTTGAAAATGGCCTTGCGAACCGGCCCGACCAGCGCCGGATCCTCCAACAAGGCCAACTGCACAGCCAGGATCTCGGCGGCGGGACCGGTTTGGGCCAGGCCCTGCAAGGCGCGTGCGGCCGCTGCGCATGCGGCGTCGAAAGCATCCGCCTCAACCCTTGGGCCACGGGGCGCGAGAGCTTGCTGCACCTGCCCCTCAAGGCTTGCTGCCTCCGGGCTCTCGTCGAGCAGCACGACAGGGCCGAGCGCCCGGCCCGGGGATGCCGCGCGGCCCGAAAAGGCGCGGCGGCCCCTCATACCAGCCGTCCAGCGGCTTCGGCCGTGAAATTGGTCGCCACCAGGGCGCGGAGCGCGGCTACGGCCGGTCGGGCATCCTCGCCCTGGGCGCGGATGTCGAGCACCGTGCGGTGGCCGGCCCGCAGCTTCATCACAGCCGAGGGCGATTTTGCGTCCACCCAGCCCGGATCGGCCTGCGCCCTGACCTCGATCTCTGCGGCAAAGCGTTTGGCAAGCCGCGCCAGGCGGACCGCAGGGCGCGCATGCAGCCCGGTCGGGTCGAGGATCACGGCCGTATCGGTGACCCATCCGCGCCTGGCCGAGCCCGCGGTCATGCCCCGAACGCCTCGGCGGTGGCGCGCACCGTGGCCAGATCGGCCCCGCCGGCCGCTTCGGTCGCGGCCATGACGGCGCCTTCGACCACCGGTGCATTGCAGATGGCAATGCGACTGGCACGCGGTGGGCCGATCAGATCGATCGCGCTTTCCGAATTCGTCTCCGCCCCGCCGAGGTCGACCAGCACCGCCACGCCGCGATCGGTCCAAACGCTGTCGATCGCAGCTCTGATTGCAGCCACATCGGTGCCGAGCCCGCCCTCGGCATTGCCGCCACAGGCAGCCACCCGGACTTCGGCACCCACCATCTGGCGCACCATTTCGGCCGCCCCGCGGGCGATGTCGCGCGAATGCGAGACGATGACGATCGACACCGTTCCCGGCGCGCTCATCGTCCTGCCTCTTCAAGCAGATCGCACACCATATGCACCAGCACCGCCGCCGAGCAGGCGCCGGGATCGAGATGGCCGACCGAGCGCGCCCCCAAGAAAGCCGCGCGCCCCCGCTTCGCCCGCATCGCGCGCGTCGCTTCCAGCCCGGTATCGGCGGCATCCCGGGCTGCGCGGATCGCACCGCCCGATGCAAGCGCCATCTGTACCGGGATCAGCACATCCAGCATGGTCTTGGCGCCGGCATCCGACCGGCCGCGAAGCTTGATCGCGTCGATGCCGGCATCGAGCATTTGGGCGAGATCGACGCCGCTGCGCGGTCCCACCGCGGGGGCGGCCTTGCCCATGCAGTCCAAAAGCGATCCGTAAAGCGGCCCCGACGCGCCGCCCGTCTTCATTACCAAAAGGTGGCCCGCGGCCTGCAACGCCTCGGGCAACGCTTGCGCCGCGAGACGGTCGGCGGCGCCGGCCACCGCCCCGAAGCCGCGCAGCATGTTGGCACCGTGATCTCCGTCGCCGATAGCCCGGTCTAGCGCCGAAAGACGGTCGGCATGATCGGCGATCGCGGCAAGGGCACGTCGCGCAAGCTCGCCCGGAAGCGGCCCCGCAGGGCGTGCCGCCAAAGGGTGGGTCGAAGGCAAATCCGCGGGCGCGACCGGGGGCAGCGGTTGGCGCGTGCCCGGGGCGGCCGCGTCAGCGGTCTTGCCAGCGTTCCAGCCAGCCCCGCCGGCCACAGAGCTTGTCAGCCCGCCCTTCATCCGCGGCGATCCGCATCGAGCATGTCGCAAATCGCAGCGATCATCACGAAACTCGACATCGCGCCGGGATCGATGTGACCGATTGCGCGCTCGCCCAAAAACGCAGCGCGGCCGAACTTTGCCGTCATCGCCTGAGTCGTCTGCATCCCCGCCTCGGCCGCCGCACGCACGCGCGCACGCAGGGCTGCCGGGCTGTCGCTCGGCGCGCCCTCTGCCAGCGCCTGGGCTACGGGCACGAGTGTGTCGAGCATCGTCTTTGCCCCGATATCGGCCTTGCCGCGCGCCTTGATCGCCGCGACCCCGTCCTGGACCAGCCGTGCCACCGTACCGGCGCTTAGCGGCCCGTCGGCGCCTTCGGTTTTTGCCGCGGCGAGGAAGAAGCTGGCCGTAAGCGGGCCGGAGGCGCCTCCGATCGTCGACAAAAGCTTCATGCCGAGCGCCTTGAGCACATCCGCTGCCGGCGCATCCGACAGCTCAGCGCATAAGGCGGCGGCCGTCTCTGCGCCGCGGCGTATATTGATGTAGTGATCGCCATCGCCGATGGCCCGGTCCAGCCCCTCGATCTCGGCCTCGCGGGCGATGATGGCGTCGCGGGCCGCCTCGGCGCAGCGGGTCAGTATCTCGGCCATCGGCCCCTCCCTTCAAGCCCGGATGCGGTGCCCATCCACATCGAAAAAGAGCGGATCGACCGGTGCCACCGGGATCTCGTCGCCCGCCGCAATGCTGGTGTGCGGATCGGTCAGGGTAACCATCTCCGCCGCCTGGATGACGAAATGCAGCCGGGTCTGGTCGCCCAGACGCTCGATACGGGTGACCTGGGCCGCACGGGCATGCGGGTGACCGGTTCCGATCGCGATATGCTCGGGTCGCAGCCCCAACAACGCAGTGCCCGGCGGCATGGCCATACCGTCAAAGACATCCGCTTTGGCGATATTGATCCGCGGCAAGCCCAGCCGCGCGGCGACATAGACGCTGTTGGGATCCTCATAGACCGCACGCGGGCTGCCGAATTGCACCAGCCGCCCTCGATCGAGCACGCCGACTTGGGTGGCCATGGTCATCGCCTCGATCTGGTCATGAGTGACGTAGAGCATGGTCGCGCCCAGCTCTGCCTGGATGCGCTTGAGTTCCACCCGCAGATCGGCCCGCAGCTTGGCATCGAGCGAGGAGAGCGGCTCGTCCATCAGATAGATCGCCGGATCGCGCACCAGCGCCCGGCCGATCGAGACCCGCTGCATCTCGCCCCCCGACAGCGCCGTGGCGCGGTTGTCGAGTTTATGGGGGATGCGCAACATCTCGGCCACCGCCTTGACCTTGCGGTCGACCGCAGCAGGGTTTTGCGGACGCAAGGGGCTTTTGAGCGGAAAGGCGAGATTTTCGCGCACGCTTAGATGGGGGTAGAGCGAGTATTGTTGAAACACCATGGCCACATCGCGGGCCGCCGGTGTTTCGGCCGTCACATCGCGGTTCCCGATCCGAATTCGCCCAGCATCGGGCTTTTCCAGACCCGCAATCAGCCGCAGGCTGGTGGTCTTGCCCGCCCCGGTTGGACCAAGCAGCACCACAAAGGCGCCGTCGGGCACGGTGAGATCGACCGTGTCGACGGCGGTGGTTGCGCCGAAGCGTTTGGTCACGCCGGTCAGGGTCACCTCAGCCATGCGCCGCACCCGTCAAAGGCAACGCATGACCGCTTGTTGCATTGAAGACCGAAAGGGTGTGGGTGTCAAAGCCGATGCCCAGCCGCGCCCCTACTTCAACCGCAAACCGCGCCGGCACCCGCGCCTTCAGCGTACCGCTCGGGGTGGTCAGCGTCACGATCTGCGTGGTTCCCAGGTACTCGACCGCCGTTACCGCGCCGCGAAACGCCCCCTCGTCAGAGAGCCGCACATGTTCCGGCCGCACGCCCAGCACCAGCCGCCCATTCGCCGCCGCAGCCAGAGGCGGCAGCGGCACCGCAGCGCCAGACAAGGTCGCGGTCTGCGCATCGGCCCCCATTCCGGGCCCGACCGAACCCTCGAAGGCAAGCAGGTTCATCGCCGGAGAGCCGATAAATTCCGCCACAAACAGCGTTGCGGGCCGGTCGTAGATCTCCTGCGGCGCACCGAACTGCTCGACCACGCCATGGTTCATCACCACGATCTTGTCGCCCATCTGCATGGCTTCGAGCTGGTCATGGGTGACGTAGACCGTGGTCGCACCCATCTCATCATGCAGCCCGCGCAACTCCTCGGCCATATGCTCGCGGAACTCCGCATCGAGCGCGCCCAGCGGCTCGTCCATTAAAAAAGCCTTGGGCCTTCGCACGATGGCCCGCCCCAGGGCAACGCGCTGGCGATCACCGCCCGACAGCCCGCCGACAGGGCGGTCCAGGATCGACGCAATACCCAGAATGCGCGCCACCTCGGCCACCTTTCGGCGGATCTCCTCGCGCCCCATCCCCTGGCTGCGCAGCGGATAGGCGATATTGTTGCGCACAGTAAGATGGGGGTAGAGCGCAAACATCTGGAATACGAAAGCGATGTCGCGCTCTTGCGCCGGCATCTGGGCGACATCCTGCCCGTCGAGCAGGATCTGCCCGGCGCTGGGCAATTCCAGCCCCGCAATCATGCGCAGCGTCGTCGTCTTGCCGCAACCCGACGGACCCAGCAGCATGAAGAACTCGCCATCGGCGACGGTGAAGCTGCTTTCCTGCACCGCGACGAAATCGCCGAATGCCTTGCGCAAGCTACGGATCGCAATCTCAGCCATGCGTGCGCTCCATGGCCGCTTTCGTCCGCACCCTGCGGTGATAGGTCAGCGCCTCGGCAATGCAGATCCGCAACGCCGCTTCGTCGAGCGCTGCTGCGGGGTCGAGCGCAACTGCGCGGTTGCCCTCAAAGACGAGCCGCCCGGTAAACCGCGCGCGCCAGCCCTCGACCAGCCGGGTCTGGCAATGCACCAGAAGCTTGCAGCGCCCGGATTTTGCGTCATAGCCCAGCCGAATGGTCGTGCCCGAACGCCCCGGTAGATAGGCCGGCTCACCCCATTTCAGCGTCTCCTCGGGCGGCGCAAGGCCGATCGCTTCGGCTTGCTCAAAGATCATGTCCCGCAACCGTAAGGCGGTCGCGCGCGCCGCCTCCGGCATCGCGGCAAAAACGTGCTCTGGATGGGCGGGGATCGGCATCGCCCTCACTCTGGAAAATGGCTGACGATGATGAACATCACCGTGCCCACAAGAATGACCAGAAACGACCAGGTAAAGAGCGCCAGCACAAAGGGCTGCATCAGCATCAACACCCCCGCCCCGATCAGCACCGTGGCCACCGCCTCCCAGGCCCAGCGGCGCAGCCGAACCAGATCGCGCCAGAACTCACGCACCGCCGCCCCCTTGCATGCGCGCGGCTTCTTCTTGGCAAAAATACTCCCGCCGGAGGCGCCCCAAGCCGCAGCATGCCCAAACCTCGATCATTTGCGCACTGCCCCAAAGGTGATCCCGCGCAAGAGATGCCGGCGCAAAAGGATCGTGAAGACCAGAACGGGCAAGAGAAAGAGCGTCGCGCCCGCCGCCACCGCCGGCCAGTCGAGCCCGCCCTCCCCGATGATCGTCGGGATGAAGGGTGGCGCGGTCTGGGCCGTGCCGGAGGTCAAGAGAAGCGCAAAGGCGTACTCGTTCCAGGCAAAGATCAGGCAGAAGATCGCCGTCGACGCGATGCCGGTTGCGGCCTGCGGCAACACCACCTTGCGAAACGCCTGCAGCCGTGTATAGCCGTCGATCAGGGCGGCCTCTTCATATTCGCGCGGGATCTCGTCGATGAACCCTTTCAAAAGCCAGACCGCCAACGAGATGTTCACCGCGGTGTAAAGCAGGATCATCCCCAGATGGGTGTCCGACAGCCCCAGCGTGCGGTACATCAAAAAGATCGGGATCGCGACCGCAATGGGCGGCATCATCCGCGTCGACAGGATGAAGAACAAAAGATCGTCCTTGAGCGGGATCTTAAAGCGCGAAAACGCATAGGCCGCCAGGGTGCCCAGAAACACGCTCAGAAAGGTCGAGCCAAAGCCGATGATCACCGAATTGGTGAAGCGCTCGCCGAATTTCGACGGGCCGGCAATCACCATCTGCCGCTCGCGCACAATCCGCTCATACCAGCTCGTGGGCGGGCCGAGGCTCTCCATATATTCCGGGGTTTGCCGGGTCCGGGTGGTAAAAAGGTTCACATATCCTTCCAGCGTGGGCTGAAAGACCAGCTTGGGCGGGTAAGAGATGCTGTCGGGCGGGCTCTTGAACCCGGTGATCAGGATCCACAAAAGCGGCAGCATGGTGATCAGCGCGTAAAGCACCACCAGCGTGCCCGCCACCCATTTCGAGCGGCTGCTCGGCGCGGTGATCGAATAGGCGCTCATCGTGCTTTCACCCGGTTGAGCGCTTTGACATAGATGCTGGCCAGCCCGAAGACGGTCACAAAAAGGATGATGGCAAAGGCCGAGGCATAGCCCGTGCGCCATTTCTCAAAGGCTTCGCGCTTGAGATTGATCGAGGCAAGCTCGGTCACCGATCCCGGCCCGCCGGAGGTCAGCTCGACCACCAGATCGAACATCTTGAAATTCTCAATGCCGCGGAACAGCACCGCCAGCATCAGGAAGGGCAGCACCATCGGCACTGTGATGGTCCAGAACTGTCGCCAGGGCGAGGCCCGGTCGATGGTCGCCGCCTCATAGAGATAGTCGGGGATCGAGCGCAGCCCGGCCAGACAGATCAGCATCACAAAGGGCGTCCACATCCAGGTGTCGACGATCACGATGGACCAGGGCGCCAGGCTGACCGAGCCGAGCATCTCAAAGCTCGACGGATCGGCACCGGTAAAGAAGGTGACGATGTAGTTGAAAAGCCCGATCTGCGGCTGATAAAGAAACGTCCAGAAATTGCCGACCACGGCGGGGCTGAGCATCATCGGCAGCACGATCACCGTCGTCCAAAAGGCCGAGCCCTTGAAATTGCGGTTCAAAAGCCAGGCCAGCGCAAAGCCGATCAGCACTTGCAAGAGCAGCGTCCAGGCCAGGAAATGGGCCGTCACCTGCATGTTGTGCCAGATATCGCTGTCGGTCAGGATCCGCTCGTAATTGCGCAAGCCGACATACTCCACCTCGCGGTTCAGCCGGTTGGCGCGGAAATTGGTAAAGCTCAGATTGATCGTCCAGATCAGCGGGAAGATGTTGATCGCCAGCAGCAGGAAGATGGTCGGCGCCACAAAGATCCAGGCGATGGCCCGATCCGACAGCCCGCGCACCCGGCGCGCCAGGCTTTCGGGCGTCGCGGTCGCAGCCTTGTCGGCCAGCCCCGGCCCGGCTGCCGGCGTCTCGGTCATACGGCCGCCTCCAATGGCAACCGCAACACCAGCAGAAAAACTGCCAGCAGCGTTGGCAACAAGGCCGATACCGGGTGGTCTGCGAGCGCCCCCGAGATCAGCGGCGCGAAAAAAAGCGGTATGCCGATCTGGAAAAGCACGGATGCCAGACGATCCGCCGCCATTGGGCCGGCCCGCGTGGCGTCCGGGAGGGTAAAGCCGATCACCGCACAGACATGCATGCAAGTTCCCGGCATGCCAGCACCCTTGATGCCAGCACCCTTTATGCCAATGCCCTGGTTGCGCGCCAGAAGGCAAACACCCGTGGACGGGCCGAGGGCGGGCCCGCCACCCCAAGCCGCGGCGATGTCGAGCGAAGGCGGCAAAACCGCAGCGGAGGGCAACCCGGCCCGGATCGCGCCTGTGTCCGAGCCGTCATCGCGCAAGGCGCTCAGGGCACGCATAGCGCCTCTCGGCAGGGCAGCCAAAGCAGGGGCGCCGCGCGCGGCGTCTGCATGGCGCATGGAGGATACCTGGCTGGTCATGCTGAATGCCCCGGCTGGTGGGACGGGGACGACCCCATCCCACATCTCTGCGTCGGATCAGAGCTTGCCTTCATCCTCGAAGGTCTCTGTCCAATCCTCGACCAGCTTGTCGAGCGCTTCTTTGGCCGTGCCCTGATCGGCAACCACATAGTCGTGCAGGCGCTTTTGCATGGCCAAAAGCAGCTCGGCATAGGCCGGCTCCTGCCAGAAATCCTGCACGCCATCCATGGCCTTCAGGAAGTCCGCGGCAAAGGGCTGGCTGTCCACAAAAGCCGGGTCGTTGAGCACGGCAAGATGGCAGGAATAGCCGCCAAGGCTCCACCATTTCTTCTGCACATCCTCCTGGGCGAACCATTTGATGTATTGCAGCGCCTCTTCTTGCTTGTCGGAATAGCTGACCACCGAGATGCCCTGCCCGCCCAGGGTCGAGGCTTCGACATTCTGGCCCGGGTTCACGAAGAAGCCGATGCGGTCGCCGCCGACATTCTCGTCCTTGTAAAGGCCCGGGAAGAAGGCAAACCAGTTCATCGCCATGGCGACCTGGCCGGATTTGAAGGCATCCAGGCTCTCGCCCATATAGCTGTCGGTGTAGCCCGGCGCCGTGCAGCATTCATAGAGCGATTTGTAGAATTCCAGCGCTTCGACCGCCGCGGGCGAGTTCACTGCCCCTTCCATGTCGTAGCTTCCGGGGGTGTTTTCATATTTGAACCCCCAGGCATAGAGCGCACCGGTCACGCCCATGGTGATGCCTTCCGAGCCGCGCTCGGTAAAGATGTTCACGCCATAGACGGTCTTGCCGTCGATCTCGCGCTCCTGGAAGAATTCGGCGATCTCTTTGAGCTCAAGCTGGGTGGTGGGCGGCTCCAGCTCGCGCCCATAGGTGGCCTTGAACTCTTCGCGCAACTCCGGCTTGGCAAACCAATCCTTGCGATAAAACCAGGCATTGGCATCGCCCATCGCCGGCAGGGCGTAGTAATTGGGTGTGCCCTTGGGCCAGGTCGAATAGGCATAGACGGTCGCCGGGGCGAAATCATCCATCGAAATGCCCTCGGCGTCGAAGAAATCGTTGAGCTTGACGTAATGCTCGTTCTCCGCGCCGCCGCCGATCCACTGGCTGTCGCCGATCAGAAGATCGCAAAGCTGCCCGCCGGAGTTGAGCTCGTTGAGCATCCGGTCGGCAAAATTCGGCCAGGGCACGAATTCGAACTTCATCGCGATGCCGGTCTCGGCGGTGAAGTCCTTGGAAAGCTCGACCAGCGCATTGGCCGGGTCCCAAGCCGCCCAGCACAGGGTCAACTCCTCTTGCGCCTGCGCTGTGGTGGCGCCGGTCGCGCCGATGGCCAGCGCCGCGGCCGCAATGCATGTCGTGGTGATCCGCATGCGATCCTCCCATGTCGCGGCCGTGTTGTCGGGCACCGAAACCGGCGCCCCGGCGGGGCTGCGGCCGGATCATCCGCCACCGGGTAGAGTGAACTAAACCACCGAACTAAACATCCCGCAATATGTTTGTTGCGCAGAGTTTTTCGCAGGCGCAATATTGCATCGCAACATCAGGATGTCAGATCTCGATCCAGACCGCGCCCTGGGCCGAGGAGCGCACACAGGCATCGATAAATCGCATGCCCATTAGCCCCTCCTCAATGCCCGGGAACATGATCTCGGCGGGAATGTTCTGGCCGGCGCGCCGGGCCCGGATGGCCTGGGCGGCCTCGCCGTAGATATTGGCAAAGCCTTCCAGATATCCCTCCGGATGCCCAGCCGGGATGCGGGTCATCCGCCCCGCCGCCTCTCCGGCGCCATGGCCCGCCCGGGTAATCCGCCGCGTGGGCTCGCCCAGCGGGCTGTGCCAGAGCGTATTGGGATCTTCTTGCGCCCATTCCAGCCCGCCATCGGCGCCGTAGACCCGCAGGCGCAGGGCGTTCTCATTGCCCGGTGCCACCTGGCTCGACCAGAGCATGCCGCGCGCCCCCTCGGAAAACCGCAGCAGAACATGCGCATTGTCGTCAAGCGGCCGACCCTCGACGAAGCTATGCAGATCGGCGCAGAGCGCGCTGGGCGTCAGCCCGGTCACGAAACAGGCCAAGTTGAGCGCATGGGTGCCGATATCGCCCACCGAGCCGCCGGCGCCCGAGCGCGCCGGATCGGTGCGCCAGGAGGCCTGTTTCTGCCCCGTCGCTTCGAGATCGCGGCTCAGCCAGTCCTGCGGATACTCCACCTGCACCACCCGGATCGCGCCCAGCGCGCCGGCGGACACCATCTCGCGGGCCTGCCGGACCATCGGATAGCCGGTGTAGTTATGGGTCAGCACAAAGAGCGCGCCGGAGGCCCGGGCGGCTGCGGCCAGCGCCTCGGCATCCTCAAGCGTCGAGGTCAGCGGCTTGTCGCAAATCACATGGATGCCGCGGGCCAGAAAGGGCTCGGCCGCGGTGCGGTGCATATGGTTGGGCGTGACCACCGCCACCGCCTCGATCCCGTCGGGGCGGGCGGCTTCGGCTTCGGCCATGGCGGTGATGTCGGTATAGATCCGGTCCGGCGCCAGCCCAAGCTCGGCACCCGAAGCCTGCGCCCGTTCGGGCGTCGAGGAAAGGACCCCGGCCATGAGCGTATAGTGATCGTCGAGCCGTGCCGCGATCCGGTGCACCCCGCCGATAAACGCCCCCTGCCCGCCGCCGATCATGCCCAGCCGGATACGGGGATTTGCCATGTCACTCATCTCTCGCTCCTTGTTTGATTGGGCCGCAGGGGTTAGGCTCCGTTCACCGGGCCCGCGACGGCCGCCCGGGCACAGTCCGACAGGGGGTCACTCCCAAAAGGGCCAAGCGCCGTCTCGCCAGTTTTGGAGGCGAGACCATGCCCTGTGGACACGAAACCTGTACCCGCTCGTTCGAAAGCCCCGTGCGGCGCGCGCGGCACCCTGTCTTGCAGATGGTGCAACACTGGATGGCGCGGGCGCGCAGCCGCCGCGCGCTTGCAGCGCTCGCGCCGCATCAGCTTGACGATATCGGCATATCCCGCGAGGCCGCCCGGCGCGAGGCTAGGCGCCCCTTCTGGGACGGACGCTGAGGGGATCATTCCAGCCCCAGCATCCGGCGGTTCGCGGCCTCGTCGGTGCCGCCGGAGGCGAAATCGTCAAAGGCGGTCTCGGTCACCCGGATGATGTGATCGCGCACGAAGGCCGCGCCTTCGCGGGCGCCGTCCTCGGGATGCTTGAGGCAGCACTCCCACTCCACAACCGCCCATCCGTCGAAATCCATCGCCGCGAGCTTGGAAAAGACCGCGCCGAAATCGACCTGCCCATCGCCCAAGCTGCGGAACCGCCCGGCCCGGTTCACCCAGGGCTGAAAACCGCCATAGACGCCCTGCCGGCCCGTAGGGTTGAACTCGGCATCCTTGACATGGAACATCCGGATCCGCTCGGCATAGATGTCGAGATTGTCGAGATAATCCAGGCATTGCAGCACGTAATGCGAGGGATCGTAGAGCATGCAGGCGCGGGGGTGGTTGCCGGTGCGCTCCAAAAACATCTCATAGCTGATGCCGTCATGAAGATCCTCGCCAGGGTGGATTTCATAGCACACATCCACGCCCAGCTCCTCGGCCAGATCGAGGATCGGACGCCAGCGCGCTGCGAGCGCGTCGAAGGCCGTCTCGACCAGCCCGGCCGGGCGTTGCGGCCAGGGATAGATGTAAGGCCAGGCCAACGCACCGGAGAAGGTGGCATGCGCCCCGATGCCCAAATGGGCCGAGGCGCGCAGGGCCATCTTGACCTGCTCGACCGCCCATTCCTGCCGCGCCTTGGGATTGCCGCGCACGCTTTCGGCCGCAAACCCGTCAAAGGCGGTGTCATAGGCCGGATGCACGGCGACAAGCTGGCCCTGCAGATGGGTGGAAAGCTCTGTGACCTCGACCCCGTTTTCGCGCGCGACCCCGGCCCATTCCTCGCAGTAACCCTTCGAGGCGGCCGCCTGGGCCAGATCGATCATCCGGTCGTCCCAGCTCGGCACCTGGACCCCGGCGTAGCCGCAATCGGCCGCCCATTTGGTGATCGCATCCCAACTGTTGAACGGCGCGGCGTCGCCGGCAAACTGCGCCAGAAACAGCGCTGGCCCCTTGATGGTGCGCATCGCAAACTCCTCCCGATTTTGCCGCGATGCTGTCACAAGCTTTTTGCGCCGTCGAGCCTATCGTCGCCACCAAGCGGTCGCGCGAGCGGGATGTTAGGGCCAGGTCGCCACGGGCGGCAGGCTCATCAGCACGGCCTCCGGGTTGTGGCCCGTCTCCAGCCCAAACTTGGTGCCGCGGTCATAGACCAGATTGAACTCTGCATAGCGACCGCGCTTAACGAGTTGCCAGGCCCGATCCTTTTCGGTCCAGCCCTCATGCATGCGCTTTTCGACAATCGGGCGGTAGGCCAGCAGAAACGCCCGACCGACCGCCTGGGTAAAGGCGAAATCCGCCTCCCAGTCTCCGCTGCAGAGATCGTCGTAGAAAATGCCTCCGACCCCCCGAGCCTCGCCGCGATGCCGGATCATGAAGTACTCATCCGCCCAGGCCTTGAAACGGGGATAGTCGCCCGGGCCATGCGCCTCGCAAGCCTCGCGCAGTCGGTCGTGAAAGAAGGCCGTGTCCTCGGCACTTTCGACCATCGGATTGAGGTCGGACCCGCCGCCAAACCACCAGGCGCCGGGGGTCCAGAACATGCGGGTGTTCATATGCACCGCCGGCACCTTGGGCGAGCGCATATGGGCCACAAGGCTAATGCCCGAGGCCCAGAAGCGCGGATCGTCCTGCAGCCCGGGGATCTCCTTGCGCGCCGTCAAACTACGCTGCGCCTGGGCGCCGAGCACGCCATAGACGGCCGAAAAGTTCACGCCCACCTTTTCGAAACAGCGGCCGCCGCGCATGACTGCCATCGTGCCGCCGCCGCCGTCGCTCCCGTGTCCACTCCCGCCCTCTCCGGCCCCGCCGCCGCCGCCGTCGCTCCCATGTCCACTCCCGCCCTCTCCGGCCCCGCCGCCGCCGGCATCGCGCCTGGTTTGCGTCCGTTCGAACCGCGCTGCCGGCATTTGGGCGTGCGGACCGGTCGTTTGTGCGTCTTCTAAGGCCTCGAACGCCGCGCAAATCTCGTCCTGCAAGGCCGAAAACCATGTGCTTGCGCGTGTCTTTTGAACGACGAGCGTTTGGGCCGGCGGGTCGATATCGGTCATGGGCGATCCTCCTTGCAGCCCGTTAAACCGGATTGCGGCAGGCAGGGCCAGCCCTTCAGATCTGCATCAGCCACTCGACAAAGGGGACGATTCGCGCTATAGGCGCAGCGTTCGAGACGCCTTGGGTCGAAGGATGTGCAGTATGGATCAGTCACAGGCGAAGTTCCGTCCGGTTTGACGCGGTCCTGACGCGGGATCGCCCCGCGACGCACCCCACCTACAGTGCCATCTGAATGCCACGCTCCCCAAATTCGGGGCGGTGTTGGCGTTGACGCCCCGGAGACAATGATGTTCCGCCTCTTCGAACGCCTTATTGAGCCCTTTGCCGAGTATCCCCGCGACACCCCGCCGGCAACGCTCTGGCCCTACATCTTCGGGCATCTGCGTACCTATCGGCGGTTGTTGCTGGTCATGGGCGGGATCTCGATGCTGGTGGCCTTTATGGAAACCGGGCTGATTTTTTACACCGGGCGCGTGGTCGATTTGTTGACCGCTTCGGGTCCGCAGACCTTCTGGCCCGCGCATGGGACGGAGATGATCCTGGCGGTGCTGTTCATCCTCTTTGCCCGTCCGCTGATTCTGGCCGTCCATATGGCGCTTTTGAACCAGTCGCTGGCCGGAAACCTCAACCAACAGGTGATCTGGCGGGCGCATCGACACCTTCTGGGCCAGTCGGTGGGCTATTTCCAGGGTGACTTTGCCGGGCGGCTGGCCAACCGGGTGATGCAGACCGGTCCGGCGGTCGAGGATGCAACCTACATGTCGATCGAGGCGATGTGGTATGCCACAGCCTATGTGCTGGGCGCGTTGGTCATCCTCAGCCAGATCGACATCCGGATGGCGCTTCCCATGGCGGTCTGGGTCGTTGCCTATGCGCTTTTTGTCCGCTGGGTTGCCCGGAAGGTCGGCAGTGCCTCGGAGCGGCTCAGCCGGGCGAGAAGCGAAGTTACCGGCCGGATCGTCGACAGTTACGCCAATATCGAGACCGTAAAGCTCTTTGCGCATGGTGCGCGCGAGGAGCGCTATGCGCTGACGGCTATCAAACGCATGCGGCTGCGCTTTTTGCATTTTCTGCGGTTGATGACCACGATGTCGGCCGGCTTGGCGGCGCTGAACGGTTTCTTGATCGTGGGCGTAGTCGGGCCTGGGGTGTGGCTTTGGCATAGCGGCATCGTAACGACGGGCGAAATTGCGGCGGCTGCCGCGCTTACCTTGCGCCTCAACGGGATGACGGGCTGGATCATGTGGGTGACAATCCGGCTCTTTGAGCATGCCGGGGTGATCCGGGAATCGCTGCAAAGCCTCAGCGTCGCGCATGCGGTGACCGATAGGCCCGCGGCGCCGGCGCTGGCGGTGACGGCAGGCGAAATCCGCTTTGAGGGCGTTTCGCATCATTATGGGCGGGAGACCGGTGGGGTCGACCAGGTCACGCTAGCGGTGCGGGGCGGCGAGAAAATCGGGCTCGTCGGCCGCTCCGGCGCCGGCAAATCGACGCTGGTAAAGCTTTTGATGCGGTTTCACGATCCCGAGCTGGGCCGGATCACCATCGACGGCCAGGACATCGCAACGGTCGCCCAGGATAGCCTACGCCAGCAGATCGGCATGGTGACCCAGGACAGCTCGTTGCTGCATCGTTCTGTGCGCGACAATATCCTTTACGGCCGACCCGACGCGAAGGCCGAGGCGATGATTGCGGCGGCCCGCCGGGCCGAGGCGGACAGCTTTATCCGCGATCTGGTCGACCCGAAGGGCCGCAAAGGCTATGACGCCCATGTCGGCGAGCGCGGCGTGAAGCTTTCGGGCGGGCAGCGTCAGCGGGTCGCGCTGGCCCGGGTAATCCTGAAGGATGCGCCGATCCTGGTGCTCGACGAGGCAACCTCGGCACTCGACAGCGAGGTGGAGGCCGCGATCCAGCAAACCCTTTACGGGGTGATGGAAGGCAAGACGGTGATCGCCATCGCGCACAGGCTTTCGACCATCGCACAGATGGACCGGATCGTGGTGCTCGATCAGGGCCGCATAGCCGAAGAAGGCAGCCATGAGGCGCTGCTGGCCCGGGCCGGGCTTTATGCGGGGTTCTGGGCCCGGCAATCGGGCGGGTTCATCGGCATCGAAACAGGCGGCGGGATGGAGGCTGCCGAGTGAGACCGGTCCTGCAAGCGCGAAGCAAGCGGACGGCCTGCGGCCGACATCTTTTGTCTCGCGCGGGGCGTCCGCCCCTTGCTCGGGCGGGCGCATGGGTCTGAGCCGCTGGTTCGAAACCCGCTATGATGCGCTTGCCCCAGCGCAAGGCCCGCCGCCGGACAGGTTGGGCGCCTTTATCGTCTGGGCGCTTTCCGGCGCATGGCCGACTGTCGGGCTGTTGGCCTGCGCGACCTTCCTATCGGGGGTTTCGGAGGTCGTGGCCGCGCTGGTCGTAGGCTGGGTCGTGGATCAGGCCGCCGCCGGGGGGACGGCGGGGTTCTTTGCTGCAAACGGGCCGGCTTTGCTGCTGGCGGCCGGGTTTTTCATGCTGGTGCGACCGGTCGTCGTCTCGTTCGGCGCCGCACTGACCGGGCTTGCTATCGGGCCCGGCCTTTTCAGCCAGGTGCTGATCCGTCTGCACCGCCACACCCTTGGCCAGTCGATCACCTTTTTCGACGACGATTTCGCCGGGCGGCTGAGCCAAAAACAGATCCAGACCGCGACGGCCCTGACGGCGGCGGTGACCGAGATCTGCAACGCCCTGATCTTCGGCCTTGCCTCTGCCATCGGCGCGGTGCTTCTGCTGGGCGGCGTGGGGCTGTGGCTCGGGCTCGTCCTGGCGCTCTGGATGCTCGCCTATGCGTTTTTGATCCGTCACTTCCTGCCGCGTATTCGCGCGCAGGCCCAAAGCCGTGCCGAAGCGCGCGCGGCGCTGAGCGGCCAGATCGTCGACACCCTCTCCAACATGGCCACGGTCAAGCTCTTTGCGCATGCGGCACGCGAACAGGATGCCGCGCAAGAGGCGGTCCGCGGCTTCCGCAACACCGCGCTGGGCTTTGGCCGCGTCTCGGCCCTGTTCCGGCTTTGCCTTATGCTGCTTTCGGGTCTCTTGCCGGTCGGGCTGGTCGGGGTCGCCCTTCTCCTTTGGACCCAGGGCCAAGCAAGCCCCGGTGCGATCGCGGCGGCCGGGCTGATCGGCACCCGGTTGGCCCAGATGTCGGGCTGGCTGTCGATGGCGATGATGGAGGTCTTTTCCAATATCGGTGAGGTGGAGGATGGCGTGCAAACGCTCTCTCACCCCCACCAGATCGTGGACCGGGCCGGCGCCGCTCGGATCGCGCGCGCCACGGGCGCGATCCGCTTCGAGACCGTGTCGTTCAGCTATGGCCGGGAGAGCGCGGCATTGCAGGGCCCAGCCGATGCGGGGCCAGCCAAGCGCAGGACGGGCGACGGGCATGGGACGGGCGACAGGCGCAAGATCAGCGGCGGGATCGCCGCACTCAACCTTTCTATCGCACCGGGCGAGAAAGTGGCCCTTGTCGGCCGCTCGGGCGCCGGGAAATCGACGCTGCTTTCGCTGCTGCTGCGGCTTTACGACACCGAAGCCGGCCGCATCCTGCTCGACGGTACCGACATCCGCGATCTGAACCAGGATACGCTGCGCCGTCAAATTGCGATGGTCCGCCAGGACACAGCCATGTTCAACCGCTCGGCGCTCGACAATATCCTTTACGGCAATCCCGATGCAGGCGCGGCGGCGGCCCAGGCGGCGGCCGAGCGGGCCGAGGCGCATCTTTTCATCGCCGGGCTGCGCGACCGCGCGGGGCGCATGGGCTATGATGCGCATCTGGGCGAGCGGGGTGTGCGCCTTTCGGGCGGCCAGCGACAGCGCATCGCCCTGGCCCGTGCGATCCTCAAAGACGCCCCGATCCTTGCGCTGGACGAAGCGACCTCTGCGCTGGATAGCGAAACCGAGGCGGCGGTGCAGCGCGCGCTGGCCGCCCTCATGGAGGGTCGCACGGTCATTGCCATTGCGCACCGCCTGTCGACCATTGCTCATATGGACCGGATCGTGGTTCTGGATGCGGGGCGCGTGGCCGAGGAGGGAACGCATCAGGCGCTTTTGACCCGTGGCGGGCTCTACGCCGGTTTTTGGGCGCGGCAGTCAGGCGGGTTCTTGAAGGCCGACGGGATCGAGGCCGCAGAATGAGGCGCATCCGGTCCCTCATCGACCGGGCCGTTTCAATCGTCGACCCCTATCAGCCCGCTAAGGGGCCGCCACCGCAACGCGTCGGCCCGTTCTTCCGCTGGGCCCTGCGCGGGGCCGAGCCCGCCATCGCCATCGGTGTGGGCATCGTGCTCTTAATGGGGTTCTCAGAACTCGTTGCCGCCTATTTCACCGGCTGGGCAATCGACTATGCGCAGGCCGAAGGCCAGGGCGATTTTCAGGCGCTCTGGCCGCTCTTGCTGTTCGCCCTGCTGTTCTTTCTGTTCATCCGGCCGGTGATCTTTGCTGCAGACAGCTCCATTACCACAATTCTGCTCGCGCCGCATCTCTTCCCGCTGGTGCTCTCTCGGATTAACCGGCACACGCTGGGCCATTCGCTGCGCTATTTCGAAAACGACTTTGCCGGGCGGATCAGCCAGAAAGCGATCCAAACGGCACGGGCCGTCTCGGACATCGTGATCGAGATCATCGATATCGTCATCTACGCCGCCGCAATGTTCATCGGCGCGCTTGTGCTTCTGGGCGGGATCGATGCGCGGTTGCTCGCAATCTTCCTGGTCTGGCTTGTCGCCTGGGGTTTTTTTCTGCGCTTTTTCATTCCCAGGGTGCAGAAACGCTCGGCCGCCCGGGCCGGCGCGCGCACCAATGTCTCCGGCCAGATCGTGGACAGCTACGCCAACATCGCCGCTGTCAAGCTCTTTGCTCAAGACGATTTCGAGGATCGTGCCGCACGATCGGCGCTGGAGAGCTTTCGCCTGCGCGCGATGGCGTTCGGCGAGATCTCGGCCCTGTTCCGGTTTCTGCTGATGACGCTTGGCGGGTCGCTGCCGCTGATCACGATCTCGGCAAGCCTGTATCTTTGGTCCAACGGTGCCGCGAGCGCCGGCGACATCGCCCTGACGGCGATGGTGGCCACCCGTATCAGCCAGGTGACCAACCGGGTCAGCATGGCCGCCATCACCATCTTTGCCAATGTCGGCGAGATCGAGGACGGGATCGAAACGTTAGCCCCGCAGCATGAGGTTCGCGACCGTTCGGATGCGGCCCGAGACGCACACGGCCCCGGCGCGATCCGCTTTGAGCGGTTGACCTTTGCTTATGGCGGCGAAGTGGCGGCTCTGCGCGCGGTCACGCTGGATGTGCGGCCGGGCGAGAAGGTCGCGCTGGTCGGCGCGTCCGGTGCCGGAAAATCCACCCTGGTCTCGCTACTGCTGCGGCTTTACGAGGTGGAAGCGGGGCGCATCCTCTTCGACGGAACCGACATTCGCGACCTCACCCAAGCCGCCCTGCGGCGCCAGATCTCGGTGGTCCGGCAAGACACCTCGATGTTCAACCGCAGCGCGCTCGACAACATCCGCTATGGCCGCCCGGAGGCGCATGAGGCCGAGGTCCTTGCCGCCGCCCGGCAGGCCGAGGCGCATGGGTTCATCAGCGATCTGCGCGATCATCGTGGCCGCTCGGGCTACGGCGCTTTTCTGGGCGAGCGGGGCGTCAAACTGTCGGGCGGTCAGCGCCAGCGCATCGCCCTGGCCAGGGCTATCCTGAAGGACGCGCCGGTGTTGGTGCTGGACGAGGCGACCTCGGCGCTCGACAGTCGGACCGAGGCGGCGGTGCAGCGCGCGCTGGCACGGCTGATGGCTGACAAGACGGTCATCGCCATTGCCCACCGCCTTTCCACGATCGCCCATATGGACCGGATCGTGGTGCTTGATCGGGGCCGAATTGCCGAAGAAGGCAGCCATGCCGCGCTTCTAGCAAGGGGTGGGCTCTATGCCGGCTTTTGGGCGCGGCAGTCGGGCGGTTTTCTGCCCACGGGCGGGATCGAGGCGGCAGAGTGATGCCGCCGTCCCACGCTAGCCCCAGCGCAGCGGCGCCTGTATAGCTATCGGGCATGAACCCGATGCCTCGGCTTTGCCTGGATTGCAGCGACCGCGCAGCACCGCTTGCCGTGGGCGGGCGTTGTCCGGCTTGCGGCTCACCCCGCCAGATCGAACATCCCGAGCTGCATGACCTCAGCATCGCCCATCTCGACTGCGATGCGTTCTATGCGGCGGTCGAGAAGCGCGAGGATCCAAGCCTTGCCGACCGGCCGTTGATCATCGGCGGCGGCCGGCGCGGGGTGGTCTCCACCGCCTGCTACATCGCCCGGATCGACGGCGTGCGTTCGGCCATGCCGATGTTTAAGGCGCTCAAACTCTGCCCGGAGGCGGTCGTGCTGAAACCGCGCATGAGCCTTTATGCCGAGGTCAGCCGCGCGATCCGCGATGCGATGGAGACGTTGACGCCCATCGTTCAGCCGTTGTCGCTCGACGAGGCGTTTTTAGACCTCACGGGCACTCAGAGGCTGCATAAGGCAAGCCCCGCCCAGATGCTGGCGCGGCTGTTGCGCCGGATCGAGGACCAGCTCGGCGTGACCGCATCGGTGGGGCTGTCGCACAACAAGTTCCTGGCCAAGCTCGCCTCGGAGCTCGACAAACCGCGCGGCTTTTCGGTGATCGGTCGGGCCGAGACCCTGGACCGCTTGGCACCGATGCCGGCTCGGGCGATCTTCGGCGTCGGTCCGACCTTTGGCGCGGCGCTGGAGCGTGACGGGATCCGGACCCTGGCCGATATCCGCGCGATGGGCGAGGACGGGCTGATCCGACGCCATGGGAGCAGTGGACAAAGGCTGTGGCATCTCGCCCATGGGCGCGATACCCGGCCGGTGCAGCGCAACGAACCGATCAAAAGCATCTCGCATGAGACAACCTTCGAGACCGATCTGAGCGATCCGGCGCTGCTCGACGGGCATCTCTGGCGTCTGGCCGAAATGGTCGCCGACCGCGCCAAGGCGCGCGCGCTGGGCGGCGCGACAGTGACGCTAAAACTGCGCAAGACCGATTTCCGCATTCTGACCAGACGCGTCACGCTTCCGGGTGCAACCCAGCTGACGCGGCGGATCCATGCCGCGGCCTCCCAAATGCTGGACCGCGAGTTGCATCGGGCGCCGTTCCGGCTGATCGGCGTGGGATTGTCGGGGCTGGTCTCTGCCGCCGAGGCCGACCGCAGTCACGACCTCTTGCGCCCCCAAGAGGCCAAGCATGCTGAGGCAGAGCGTACCACCGACAGGATCCGGGCGCGCTACGGTCCCAACGCGATTGTCTCAGGGCGGGCGATTCGCTGACGCGCGTAAACATTTGCCGGAGCTTTGGGCATTTCGCCTCATTTCAGCCCCTCCTCTGATCACTCAAAGTCTGGCATCTTGCTGCACTGCACCACGAACATTGGGCTCACCTTGCCCTCCGGTAAACTCTTTATCTTATTAAAATCAAATACTTAAAGTGTAAATTGTTCACGTGGACATGATTTGTTACAGCGTGGGGCGCAGCTTTCGCTGGAGTTTGCTGCGATGCGACATAAACTAATCCCAGCGATGCCTTGCATCGCCGCCCTTCTTGGGCGTTTCCTCCCTAGACTTGGGCCGCGCAACGCGCGGCCTTTTTTTATGGCTGAATAGGCCTGACCTGCTCCCGGCAGCCCAGCCGCGGGACCCTGCCGGCACCATCCTTCCCATTGCGTCTATTCCGCGGCAAGCCGAACCGGTTCGGCACCCAGACGGGTCAAGCGCGACACCACCGCGGCCAGGCGGCGGCAGGTATCCTCAAAGCCGGCCCCCGGACGGATACGCGGCTCGTCGAGATAAAGGCTCCGGTCGATTTCAATCTGCACAGCATGGATGCCGCGTGCGGGCCTGCCGTAAAGCTGGGTGATGTAGCCGCCGGCAAAGGGGGCGTTTCGGGCAACGAGGAAGCCTTCGGCGTCGAACACATCCTGCACCGCATCCATCACCCAGGGCGCGGCCGAAGCCCCATAGCGATCGCCCAACACGATATCGGGCCGCCGACCGTCCTGGCTGCATGCGCGCAATGCGTCCGAAGGCATGGAGTGGCAGTCGAATAGAAGCGCTAGGCCGAAGACACGACGCGCCTCGGCAACAAGCCGCGCCAGGCGTTCATGATACGGTGCATGATAGCGTTCGATCCGGCGCCGCGCTTCGGCCACCGAGATCTTGCCCTCATAGATCGGCATGCCTTCAGCGACCACGCGCGGCACCACGCCCAGCCCGGCGGAGATGCGCGGGTTCAGACCAGAGGCGCGGACCCCGTCGATGAGGGCAGGGTCGAGCTCGCCCGGGCCTCGGTTGAGATCGACAAAGGCGCGCGGCGCCGTGGCGGCAAGCAACGGTGCTCCGCATCGGGGCGCTTCGCCGAACAGCTCGTCGACATGGGCGTCTTCGGACAGGCGCAGCTGCAGCCGGCTGAGCCGCGCGCGCCGAACGAATTCCAACGGGTAGGCCCGGCCGCTATGCGGCGAAGAGAACACCGCGCAGCTCTCCACAAGCGGCGGCGCGTGCAGCTCATACGCATGGCGGGGTAGGGTCAACCGACTATCCTTTTTGTATTGCAGCTGCATCTTGCCACATCATGACAGCTCAGCAAAAGGCCTTGAACGCCCCTGCGACGTCCAGTATAGGCCGGGGCTGTTGTTGGCGGCAGATTGCCGTCCGGGCGTGTAGCTCAGTGGGAGAGCACTACGTTGACATCGTAGGGGTCGCTGGTTCAATCCCAGCCACGCCCACCACCTATCAAGGTGCGCCGAAGCGGTTCTGCGCGGCGCCTGGCCGTCAGGAAAGCCCGTGCCGGGCGGAGGAGGTCGAAATGAAAGTGCGAAACTCGCTCCGCTCGCTCAAAGGGCGGCATCGGGACTGCCGGGTCGTGCGTCGCAAAGGCCGGATCTACGTGATCAACAAGACCCAGCGCAAGTTTAAGGCGCGACAGGGCTAGGCCGAAGGGTAGCTGGGCGACAGCCGCCGTCATCGGGTGGGAGAGCAACGGGCCTTGCGGCCCGTTTTTTCGTTTTGCTCGACGTATGCCCCCACGAACCCCGCCTGAGGGCACCTTGGTCTCAGCTCGTCTCGGCGATGATCAGCCGCAGCGTGCCTTCGTTCAGAAAGCCTGTCGGCTGAATGCCGCGGCTGCGCTGATAGGCCCGGATCGAGCGGCGTGCCTGCCGGTCGAGCGTTCCGTCCGCCGGGCCGCTGTTGAACCCCAACACCTGTAGGCGCCGCTCGATGCGCACCAGGCTAAGACGGTTGAGGCCCAGCGACTCCTCCTGCGCGACGAACCGCGCATGCCGGTTTGCGGCGACCGCATCCTCGCGCAAAACCTCGAGCCTTGCCCGGGCCGAGCGCACAAAAAGCCCGCCCGGGTAGACTTGCAGATAGCGGTTGTAGCCGGCGATCGTGTCGAGGCTGCGTGCCTGCTGCCAGGCATCCCGCTCGGCCGCCTGGGCCTGGCGCATATGGGCCTGGTTCATCCGGGCCAGGATCGCGCGCGCCCGCTCGGCGTGGATGCCGTTGGGATAGCGGCGCAGATAGGCGATGATGCCGTCCTCCTCGCCCGTCTGGCCGGTCTGGCGCCAGTATAGGCGGTCTTGCCGCTCCGCCTCGGTACGGGCGCGTTCGGCCTCTGCAACGAGCTCGGCGCGACGGGTCTGGGCATCGCTGCGCAATTGCAAGCGCTGATCGTCATCCAGATACCCTGTTTCAGCCAAGCCGCTGCGGCGCTGCCACCGGCCGATCGCAGTGCGAGTGCGCGGGCCGAAAATGCCGTCGATAGGCCCGGGCGAGAGCTCCAGAATCGTCAGATGCACCTGAACCCGGGCGCGCCCTTCCTGATCGAGGCCGATCCGGTCTTCCAGACGTTTGAGGCGCGCGACCGGGTCCGCTTCGCCGAACCGCAAGCCCGGCGGCAGATCGCCGCTCACCGTCACCCCGGGCGAGAGGTCGCGCGCAGCCTGGCGCGCGGTCAGGCCAGAGCCCAGGAAGGCGCGCGTGACTTGCCCTGCAAGCCGGTTGGCGCGACCCTGCACCACCATGACATCGGCAGGCACCCGCAATCGTCCGACCCCGTTCTCGATCGGGCCGTTGGTGACAAAGCCGTCTTCGCCGGTCTCCAGCACCAGTAGGCCGCCCAGGCGCGCCAGCCGCGCCAACGCCAAAAGAAGGTCGAGATCGGCACCGGTCGCAGAAGCATTGGCAATGGTCGGTCTGGTTTCGGTGCCCGCCAGCCAGGTGTTGCCGCTGGTCGTCAGAGCGTGGCCGGCATAGTAGATTACCACCCGATCGGCGGTTTCGGCCGCGCGCGAAAAGCCCGCCAGCGCCTGGCGCAGATCACCGGTGCCCAGATTGACGCCGCCATAGACCTCATAGCCAAAGCGCGACAGGGCGCGGGTCAAACGGTCGGCCCCCTCGCGAACCGAGGCCGGAAGGGTCTTCGCCTCGTCAAACCGCAGATTCGTCACCACAAGGGCGATGTCGTCGGCCAGGGCCGCTGTCACGCTGCCGAACGCGCCCCAAAGCGCCGCACTCAAAGCCACTGCCAGCGCAGCGGCATTGCGTCTAACCCGTCGAGACATGTCGCGGTCCCTCCCCAAAAAGCGCTGTTGTGTGTGTTGTGCTACGAAGACGGTGAAGAATTCGGTCGCCGATCAGTCATAGCTGCGCTGGTCGTCGATGACTTTTCCATCATTGGGCAGGCTGCCGGCCGGCTGTAGCGAGACCGCAGCACCGAGCTTGAGAATGTCGCGGGCCGTGGCGCTCAGCGCGTCCGCATCCGCACCGGCATCGCCTTCGCATAGGAGCGTCAGCACATCCTGATCGTTGGCACGCGTCACGACGGCCCGGGCCTTGGCGATCTCGGGATGACGCGCAACAAAGGCTGCGATCTGTTCGGGGCGCACGAACATGCCCTTGACCTTGGTGGTCTGGTCCGCACGGCCCATCCAGCCCCGAATGCGCATATTGGTGCGCCCGCAGGGGCTTTGCCCCGGCAGCACCGCCGAGAGATCCCCGGTGGCAAAGCGGACCAGCGGATAATCGGGGTTGAGGCTGGTCACGACGACCTCACCCACCTCGCCCTCGGGCACCGGGTCGCCCGTGCCCGGGCGCACGATCTCCACGATCACCCCCTCATCGACGATCATGCCTTCGATCACGCCGTCGGGCCCCCGTGCCTCAAAGGCAATATTGCCCAGATCGGCCGTGGCATAGGCCTGCATGCAGGAGATGCCGCGCTCGGCATAGCCGGCACGCAGGGCGGGAAAGAGCGCGCCACCCCCCACCGCCGCCTTGCTGATCGACAGGCTGATCCCCATTTCGTCGGCCTTGTCGAGAATGACCTTGAGGTAATCGGGCGTTCCCGCATAGGCCGTGACCCCCAAGGCCTGCGCCGCGGCGACCTGCTGTTCGGTGTTGCCGGTGCCGGCGGGCACGCAAGTGGCGCCGACCGCCGCGATGCCATTCTCAAAGATCATGCCGGCCGGGGTGAGGTGATAGGCAAAGCAGTTCTGCACGATGTCGCCCGGCCCGATCCCAGCCGCATGCAGAAACCGCCCCGCCCGCCACCAGTCCGGCGCATCCGAGCCCGGCTCGAAAATCGGGCCCGGCGACATGAAAAGATGCCGGAACGCCGTCGCCGCCTTGGTGGTCAATCCACCGAATGGCGGATCGGCCGCCTGCAGTGCCGCGAGCGCGGATTTGCGCAGAACGGGAAAGCTCGCAAGGGCAGCACGGTCCGTCAGATGTTGGGGATCGTGACCCGCAAGATGCTGGGCAAGGCCGGGCGCCTTGCGCATCGATGTCGTCAGCACCTGCCGCAGCGCGTCGAACTGCGCCGTCTCGCGCACTGCTGTATCCCGGGTTTCCAGATCGTCGAAGAAACCGCGCATCACACTCTCCCCGTTTTGCCTGCCTCTAGCATGGGACGGCACAAAAACCTAGCAGGTGAGCAGCCCGTCCCGCCATCGCTCGGGGTCACGCCGATGGATCGATGTTCCATGCAAAGGGCAGCGCTGCGTCGCATTGCGCACAAACGAACACGCCATCCTTGACGACAAACATTGGTCGAACAGAGCGTGCAACGCCGAAAGATTAAGGCATGGGTAAAGCCGTCCGGCCGCGCGAAGCCTATGCGATCCAGAGCCTCGGCCAAGGCGTCCCAACATGCGGGTTCTGGGCAATGGCCGGTCGATTGGTTGGTTGCCTCCAGCACTTCCACCCCGTCGCCCGACCGCGCGAGGGTCAGCTCGCCCGCAGCCGCGACCGGCCCACCACGGGCACAAGCGAAAGGCTCGGAAGGCCGCTCCGCAACCCAGAGCCTTGCCTGAGCGTCGCGGACAAAGGTGACGGTCAATTCGGAGAACTGTGGCGGCACTTCCAGCGCCTCAAGAATGGCGCGAGACCGCGTGGTGCGGGCAAGGCCCAAGCGCTTGATGCCAGCATCGCCCTCTTATCTTGGGTGATGACGGCGTCGAAGATCGCAAACACATGCGTTGCGAGATCGGTTTCGATGACCTCGTCACGGCTCAGGGCTTTGAACGCCAGACGACGGGACCCGACACGGCATTTCGTTGCATCGATGACCATGACCCCTGGACCAATCTCGGTCGCGAAGTAGAGCAGTGAAAGAGCGCATCGGTCGGAACTTGACGTGCCGTCGCCCCATTGACCGTAGATCAGGTCGACATTGGCCGGATGTTTCTCATGCGATGCCCCAACCGTATATTGCATTGTGTAGCCAGCAATTGTGCCTTGGTCTTCATGCACAAATCCCCAAATTGTGCGGGTTTGGTTCCTGCAGCCATCGCCGCAACCGCCGCTCTCGTCCATGGGTTCGACTTCAATCAATGTACGTCCTGTCGTGAATGACGAGGAGCGTATCACTACCAGCCCGCAATCACATTAGGATTGCCGCGCATCAAGACCAATGCGCTTCTACGGGCAAGCGCCTCAGCTCAGCCAGCGCTTGCGGCGGCGATAGGAGCGCACATCGCGAAAGCTCTTGCGGCCCTTCTCGGAGACGCCGAGGTAGAACTCCTTCACATCCGGGTTCTCGCGCAGCTCGGCCGCGGGTCCATCCATCACGACCCGTCCGGATTCCAAGATATAGCCGCGATGGGCAAAACGCAGCGCGACATTGGTGTTCTGCTCGGCCAAAAGGAAGGAAACCCGCTCGCGCTCGTTGAGGTCTTTCACGATACCGAAGATTTCCTCGACCAGCTGCGGTGCGAGGCCCATGGACGGCTCGTCGAGCAGGATCGTCTCCGGCCGGCTCATCAGCGCACGGCCAATGGCGCACATCTGCTGCTCGCCGCCCGATGTATAGCCCGCCTGGCTGCGGCGACGCTCCTTCAGACGCGGAAAATAAGTGTAGACCTTCTCCAGATCCTGAGCGATTTCGCGGTCGGTGCGCGTATAGGCCCCGGTCAGGAGGTTCTCCTCGACCGTCAGATGCTCAAAGCAGTGCCGCCCTTCCATCACCTGGATGACGCCCTTGCGCACCAAATCGGCCGGGTTGAGATCCTGCACCCGCTCGCCGCGATAGGTGATCGACCCCTTGGTGACTTCACCCCGTTCGGATTGTAGCAGGTTCGAGACGGCCTTCAGCGTGGTGGTTTTGCCCGCGCCGTTGCCCCCCAGCAAGGCCGTTATCCCCCCCTTGTCGACCGAGAGGCTGACGCCCTTCAAGACCAGGATCACGTGATTGTAGATCACCTCGACATTGGTGAGCTCCAAAAGCGTCTCGGTCTCGGCCGCTGTCTCTCCGGATTTCACAAGGTCCAACATGCCGGTCTCCAGGCCCAAAAAGCCGAGGGCGAGCAAGCGCCCTCGGGCGAGGGTGAGGACAGGCGGAAAGCCTGCCCCCTTTGCGCCGGCGTCAGTTGCACGCGCGCGGCGTCAGACTGTTCTCGGCCGCATAGGCGGCCGCGTCCGCGGCGATCAAAGGATCGACGATCTCGCGGTCCGCACCGATAAACTCGGTGATCAGCGACCAGGTCTTTGCGTCATAGCTCCACTGCTGGATGGCGGCCAAGCCCGGCCCACCATGATCCTCGCAGGATACGTTGATCTCCGGATTGCCCGGCCAGCCCAGCGCCTCCCAGCGTGCCGCGTCGATGGTCACGTTCTCCAGACCGTCGCGCATCATCGCCGGGGTGATCTCGCCCACGCCATGCATCTCTTGCGCAGCGCGGATCGCCTCGGCCACGGTGATCGCAGCGTAGACGCCGCGATTGTAGAGAACCGAGCCGAAATGCGTGCCGTCGCCCGCATAATTGTTGGCGTCGATCACCATCTCCTTGATTTCGCCAAAGAGCGGTGCGTCAGAACCCGGCGGGTGGAAGGTGATCGCCTTATAGCCATCGGCCCCGGCACCGGCAGGCAGCACGTCGTTTTCCGAGCCCGACCACCAGACCCCGACGAAGCGGTCCATCGGATAGCGGATATTGGCGGCTTCCTGAATGGCGACCTGGTTCATCACCCCCCAACCCCACATCACGACCCAATCGGGCCGCTCGCGGCGGATCTGCAGCCATTGCGATTTCTGCTCCTGGCCATAGGCCACCGGGATCGCCTTGAAATCGAAGCCATGCTTTTCCGAAAGCGCCTCAAGCGTCGGGATCGGCTCGCGCCCATAGGCGGCATCGAGATGCACCAGCGTGATCGACTTGCCCTCCAGCGAGCCTTCGACCTCCAGCGCATGCTTCACAATGATCGAAGCGGCATCCCAATAAGTGCCGGGGAAGTTGAAGATCCACTCGAAGGTGCGGCCATCGGCGGCCGAGGTGCGGCCATAGCCCATCGAATGCACCGGGATCTGGTCGGCGCTGGCCTTGGGGATCAGCTGGTAGGTAATCCCGGTCGAAAGCGGGTGATAAACAAGCGCACCCTCGCCCTTGGTGCTTTCATAGCACTCCACGCCCTTTTCGGTGTTGTAGGCCGTCTCGCAGGGCAGCACCCGGATCGGCACGCCGCCAATGCCGCCATCGCGCTGGTTGAGCATCTCCAGATAATCATGGAACCCGTCGGCAAACGGGATGCCGTTGGGCGCAAACGGCCCGGTGCGATAATCCATCGACGGGATCACCAGATCCGCCGCGGCCGGTGCGGCCAGCATCGCGGCCAACCCGGCCGCTGTAAGGATACGTTTCATACTACTCCTCCCTTGACGTTGATCGATGCGCCTCAATACGGAAACGGCCAGAGGCGCAGTTTTTCCTTGGCCAGCCGCCAGAGCTGGGCAAGCCCGTGCGGCTCCAGGATCAGGAACCCGATGATCAGCCCGCCAACGATGACGAACTGCAGATGGGCGACAATATCGGGGGGCCAGCCCATCAGCCCCACAAAGAGGTTTTTCAGTGCCACCGGCAGCAGCACCAGAAAGGCGGCACCGGCAAAGCTGCCGAAGATCGAGCCCAGCCCCCCGATGATAATCATGAAGAGCACGCTGAAGCTTTTGTCGATGCCGAAGATCTCGCTGACCTCGGCCGAGCCGATCCAGACGGCAAAAAAGAGCGCACCGCCCACCCCGATGAAAAAGGACGACACCGCAAAGGCCGAAAGCTTGGCCGAAAGCGGGTTCACCCCGATGATCTCAGCGGCGATGTCCATATCGCGGATCGCCATCCAGCGCCGGCCCAGCGGCCCGCGGGTCAGGTTGCGCGCGATCCAGGCCATGATCAGCACGAAAAAGAGCGCAAAGAGATAGGTCGCCCAAGGCTCGGCCTCCGGCCCCGTCACGGCAATGCCGAAAACGGTGCGCTCGGGCGCGGTGATCTGGCCCGAGGCGGAGTAGTTGTAAAACCACGGCACCTTATTGAGTAGCCAGACGATGAAGAACTGCGCAGCGAGCGTCGCCACGGCCAGATAAAACCCCTTGATGCGCAGGGATGGAAGGCCGAACAGCACGCCCACCAGCGCCGTGACCGCCCCCGAGAGCAACACGCAGAAAAAGATGTTGAGGTCGGGATAAGCGGTCATGAGCTTGTAGCAGGCATAGGCGCCCACCGCCATGAACCCCCCCGTGCCCAGCGACACCTGCCCGCAATAGCCGGTGAGAATATTCAGCCCGATCGCGATCAGCGCATAGACCAGGAAGGGCAGCAGGATCGACTTTTCCCAATAATCGTTGATCAGAAGCGGGACGACCAGCACCGCAAAGGCCAGCACGATGTAGTAGCGGTAGCGGTCGAAGGCGATGGGAAAGGTCTGGCTGTCCTCGGCATAGGTGACCTTGAAGTCGCCGGCTTCACGATAAAACATCAGCCAAACTCCTTTGCATCGGCCGGCATGCCCTCGCCCGGCCTTGGCCGGATGATGCAGAACCGATGGCCCGTGGGGGCCTCCATCACGATCCAGCTCTTGATCCGTGCGACCTCTTTGGCGCCCACACCTTTGAGCCGAGCGACCTCGGCCTCCTGATCGTCCGTTTCGATGTCCAAATGCACCCGCGGCGTATGCTCGACCCGTTGGAGGAGCACACCAGGATAGCCGCCCCCATAGCCAGAAAGCCAGGCATACCGTCCATCCGGGTCGATCTCGCCCTCCATCCCCAGCGCGTCGGACCAGAAACGCAGCGGCTCGGCCAGATCGTCCACCTGGCAATCGATCACCGTGATCGCGATGCGGGATTTGTGCGCCAAACCCTCAGACCCTCTCGATGATCTTTTCGCCAAATAGGCCCTGGGGCCGGAAGACCAGCACCACCAGTGCCAGCACATAGGCAAACCAGTTTTCGGTCGCCGAGGTGTTGGACCCGAAAATGGCGGCGAACGTCTCGGTCGAGGAGGCGGCGTATTCGAAGAACTTCTCGCCCGCCCCGATGATCAGCCCGCCGATGATCGCGCCCGGGATCGAGGTGAAGCCGCCCAGGATCAGCACCGGCAGGGCCTTCAGCGCGATCAGCGAGAGCTGGAACTGCACGCCCGATTTCGCGCCCCACATCATGCCGGCGACCAGCGCGATGAACCCGGCAATGCCCCAGACCATGACCCAGATGGTGCGCAACGAAATGCCCACGGACAGGGCTGCCTGGTGATCGTCGGCAACCGCCCGCAATGCTCGGCCCGGCCGGGTGAATTGCGAGAAGAGGGTCAGCGAGACGACCAGCACCACCGCGACGATGGCCGCCACCACGTCGAGCCGGTCGACATACATGCCAAAATAGCGCGCATCCTCGGGTGCCCATTCCCGGGTCACATCCTCCCACCAGAAGGATCCGCCCTCGGGCAGGCCCAGATAGAGGTATTTCAGCTCTGCCGTCCACATCAGGTCGCCGATGCCTTCAAGAAAGAAGGCAAGCCCGATCGTGGCCATGAATAGGATGATCGGCTCCTGATTGACCAGATGCTTAAGAACGAAGCGTTCGACCGCCCAGGCCAGACCGATCATGACCAGAATGGTGAAAATGATCGCCAGCACCGCCGGCACCTGCCAGCCGAAATGATGGATCGAGGTCCCGAAGATCGCGTTGATCAGATGCGCAAAGGGCACCTGGCCCGACTGGATACCGGCCAGCGTCATCGCGGCGAAAAGCGCCATCACCCCCTGGGCATAATTGAAGATACCGGAGGATTTGAAGATCAGCACGAAACCCAGCGCGACCAGCGAATACATGATGCCGGTCAGAAGCCCGTTCAAAAACACTTCGGCCACGTTCAGCCGGTCGACCGGCCCCGCCTGGACCAGCAGATAGATCCCGATCAAGCCCAGGATTGCGGCCAGCCCCGCCAGCGCTCGATTGCCGCTCAGCCCTGCCATCGCTGGCTCCTCCTCAGCTTTGCACGCATTGGCCCAGCCTTCCGGACGCTGCAACCGTCGTGACCGGCGCTTGGTCGTCGACAGATCCGAGAACCTTGTCCGGGAAGGCGATGACGCTGCGCAGACCCCCGCCCTCTTTTGGATGAGTGATTTTTTGAACGGCCGGCTTTGGGCGCCTCTTTTGCCCGTCCGGTGCCGAACGTTGCGCAGGCGACACGCTGCAGCGTCGGCGCTACCGGGGCGTCCGCCCTAATCATGGCTCACCCCCAGATAGGCGTCGATCACGTCCCGGTTGCCCCGCACCGCGTCTGGCGTGCCGTCGCCGATCTTGCGGCCGTAATCCAAGACCACAACCCGGTCGGAGATGTCCATCACCACGCCCATATCATGCTCGATCAACGCAATGGTCGTGCCGAACTCCTCGTTCACATCGAGGATAAAGCGGCACATATCCTCCTTTTCCTCGACATTCATGCCCGCCATGGGCTCGTCGAGCAGGAGAAGCTCGGGTTCGGCCGCCAGCGCCCGGCCCAGCTCGACGCGTTTTTGCAGACCGTAAGGCAGCCGGCCCACAGGGGTCTTGCGAATGGCCTGGATCTCGAGAAAGTCGATGATCTCCTCGACCCGGCGCCGATGCGCGGTCTCTTCACGCTCGGCCCGACCCCACCACAGGGCTTGTTCCCAAATCGTGGCCTTGGTGCGCGTCAGCCGCCCGGTCATGATGTTGTCGAGCGTGGTCATGCCCTTAAAGAGCGCGATGTTTTGGAAGGTGCGCGCAATGCCCTGATGAGCGATCTCGTAGGGCCGCATCGGCCCGCGTTTTTTACCGTGAAACCAGATCTCGCCATCCTGGGGGTGGTAAAACCCGTTGATGACATTGAGCATCGAGGATTTGCCGGCGCCGTTGGGGCCGATGATTGCCCGCACCTCGCCCTTGCGCACATCAAACGAGATATTCTTGAGCGCCTCGACCCCGCCAAAGCGCAAGGTAATACCACGCACATCGAGAATGACCGCGCCGGGCGCCACCTCAGCGCCGGCCTGCGTGGCCGCGACCGCTTCGCTCAACGACATGGCTTACCCTTCCTCGCTCAGACAGGTCGGGTCGCCGAACGGCGTCTCGCTGTACCCGATGGTGGTGAATGCGCCCCAGCTCTCCGGTTTCTTATGCGCGCCGCCTGCCGAGACGATGACCTGGATTGTGATGCCATCGCGCAGCGCCTCGGTCCGCTCATAGACCCGGAAAAGACCGAAGCCGCCCTGCACACAGGTAAAAAGCGGGCGCCACGCCGCGCCCTCTCCCAGCGACCTGACCCAGTCCGCCGCCGCCTGGGCCACGGCGTTTGCCAGCGGGCTCGGCTCGAAATTTGCACCAGCCGTCTCGAAGAATGTAAGGTCGCAGCGTCGTGTGCCCTCTTCCACGCTCCAAGACAGAAGCGTGCGGTCTTGCTGGGTCAGGAAGCTGTCGGGCGGCAGCGGCCCCCAATCCTGATGCGCGGGATTGTCCGGGTCGATCCGCGTCATGCCGGCCGTGTCGGGCCGCGCCCCAGCCGTGAACCAGGGCAGGCAATGCGTGTCG
This sequence comes from Pseudomonadota bacterium, assembly GCA_039184655.1. GTDB lineage: Bacteria > Pseudomonadota > Alphaproteobacteria > Rhodobacterales > Rhodobacteraceae > J013. Next base: position 36,746 of record JBCDAZ010000029.1, read on the forward strand.
GCAAGGGCGAAAAAAGCCGCGACGTCGGCCGCGTCCTCGGCAGCTACGGCCTGGGGCTGCATAAGCCAGCAGCCGCCCAGAACGCTCAGCCCGACCGCAGCCTTTGCGATCCGCCACAAAGGCACAAGCACGGACGCCAGCAGCCTTGTCATTCTGCGGCCACCTTTTGGGTCTGGCGAGGTCGGGTCTTAACGTCGAGGATCTGCATGGTGCCGCGGATCGTACCCTTGCGGCCGTCTTCATAGGTGACCTCGGTCTCGCCTTCGACCTCCGTTGCGCCGCTGAAAAGGGCGTCGACCAGCGGCTTGTACTTGTCCTCGATGATCCGGCGGCGCACTTTCCGGGTGCGGGTCAATTCGCCGTCATCGGCATCGAGCTCTTTGTAGAGCACCAGAAACCTGTGGATCTGGCAGCCCGAAAGCATGTCGTCGCCGGCCAAAGAGGCGTTGACCTCCTCAATATGCCCGCGCAGAGCGTCGAGGACCTGCGGATGCTGGCTGAGCTCTTGGTAGGACGAATAGGAGATAGTGTTGCGCTCGGCCCAATTCCCCACCGCCGTGAGATCGATATTAATGAAGGCGCAGCAACGGTCTCGGCCCGCGCCGAACACAACGGCCTCCAGGATGTTGGGATAGAATTTGAGCTTGTTCTCGACGTATTTCGGCGCGAACAGGCTGCCATCGCCCGTCTTTCCGACGTCCTTGGCCCGGTCGATGATCCTCAGATGCCCCGTGCCCTCTTCGATGAAGCCCGCATCGCCGGTGGCAACCCAGCCTTCGGTATCCTTGGTCGAGGCCGTGCTGTCCGCGTTCTTGTAGTATTCCTGAAACACGCCGGGCGAGCGGTAGTAGACCTCGCCATTCTCGGCAATGCGCAGCTCGACACCGGGGCTGGGAACCCCGACCGTATCGGCACGTACCTCGCCATCGGGCTGCTGGGTGATAAAGACGGAGGCTTCCGTCTGGCCGTAAAGCTGCTTGAGGTTGATCCCCAGCGAGCGCCAGAAATCGAAAATCTCCGGCCCGATCGCCTCGCCGGCCGTATAAGCGACCCGCACCCGGCTCATCCCGGCGCGGCTGCGCACCGGGCCGATGATCGCAAGCTCTGCCAGCCGGTAGAGCAACCGGTCGGCCAGGCCCACCGGCCTGCCGTCTAGCAGCGCCGGACCGACCCGCCTTGCCAGCCGCATGCAACGCTCAAAGAGTCGGCGTTTGATGCCGCCCGCATCCTCCATCCGGATGGTCAGGATCGTCAGCCGCTCTTCATAGTAGCGCGGCGGCGCGAAGAAATAGGTCGGCGCGATCTCATGCAGGTTTTCATACATGGTCGACGGCTCTTCGGGACAGCAGACGCAAAAGCCGCACCAATAGGCCTGGGCCATGGAAAAGATGAAGTCGCCCACCCAAGCCATCGGCAGATAGGCCAGGATCACGTCGTCGACGCGCAGCTTGTCGAACGCGGCCGAGTTGCGCGCGGTCTCAACGATATTGCTGTTTGACAGCACCACACCCTTTGGCCGTCCTGTCGTGCCCGACGTGTAGAGCATCACGCAGGTGTCGCTGTCCTTGGCCGAAGCGATGATCGCGTCGAGCTCGGCGCCATTGGCGGCCTCGGCCCCTGCGCCGGCGGATGCCACCTCCTCCAGCGCGTGCATATTGGTGTGGTCATATTTGCGCAGCCCGCGCGGGTCGAGATAGAGGATCTTGCGCAGACCCGGCAGCCGGTCGGAGATCTCCAGCACCTTATCGACCTGTTCCTGATCCTCGGCGATCACCACGCTGGCGCCGCAATGATCGAGGACATAGGCCATCTCCTCGGCCACCGCGTCCTGATAGAGCGGCACCGGGATGCCGCCAAGCGACTGGATTGCGACCATCGACTGGTAAAGCGCCGGGCGGTTCGTGCCGATGACCGCAGCATGCTCGCCGGGCTTCATGCCGAGCGCCATCAGGCCGAGCGCCAGATGCCGCACGCGGGTCGCCACATCGGACCAGCGCTCGGTCTGCCAGACACCAAATTCCTTTTCGCGATAGGCCGGCCGCGACCCGAACTGACGCGCATTTCGCGCGAGAAGCTTGGGAAAACTGTTCAACTCGGCCGTGCCGCCGTTTTTGGCAACCACGCATCCCCTCCCTGGTACTGTCTGCGCCCCGCCCGCAGACCCCGGCTTTCGCACCATCGGGTTCGACCCGCTCTTCTTGGTAACAATGTTGCCCGGCTTTGCCTTGTAGGTAAAGACCTCAAAGGCTCGCCTTTTGCCGCGCGTAACAGAGACTTGGTGCAGGCCCTGCCGGCCTTGCAAAAAAATCTGCACGCGGCCAAGGATCGGCCGGCGGACCGCGTCTAAGGAGAGAGATGCGGATGGTGACAAGCGACGAGGATCTGGCCCAGGCGGCCGCGCGGGGCGACAGCGCTGCGTTTGCGGTGCTGGTTCGCCGACACTATGATGGCATCTTTCGGCTGGCTTGGCGCCTTTTGGGCAACCGGGCCGATGCCGAAGACATCGCGCAGGAGGTCTGCACCGCCTTGCCGCGCAAATTGCAGCGTTTCGATGCAAGGGCCAAGCTCTCGACTTGGCTTCACCGCGTTGTGCTGAACGCCGTGCGCGACCACCTCCGCCGCCAGGCTGTGCGCAACCGCGCCGCCCAAGGCTGGGGCGAGGTGACCGCATTTCGGGCCGCCGAAGCGGCCGAGACGCGTGCGGCGCTGGACTGGCTCTCGGGGGCTATGTCGTCCCTGGCGCCGGATCTGCGCGAGACCGCCGCGCTGGTGCTGGGCGAAGATCTCAGCCATGCAGAAGCCGGAGCGGTACTGGGTGTGTCTGCCGGAACGGTCAGCTGGCGGATGAGCGCGGTCCGCAAGGCCGTGCGGGCCCGGGCAGCGGCGGAGGAGGAGCTATGACGAGGCGCCGCGACGCGTTGGACAGGATGGCGGCTGCGATGCGCAAGGCCACGCCGGCGCCCGATCCGGCAGCCCGCGACCACGCCCTGGCGACAGCCATGGGGGCCTTCGAGGCTATGCTGAAAGAAAAGCCCGCCGAAGACCAAGCATCGGCGGCGCCGCTGCGTTCCAAGGCAAACCGGCCGCGTTGGGCGGCCCGGCTTTTCGGAGGAATGCAGATGCCCACGCTCTCGCGCAAACCCGCCCTGATGGGCGGTGTATCCTTGGCCGTGCTCGGCCTTGCGGTGGTTCTGGTTCAGAACCTGCCGCGTTCGGACAGCCCGCCGATGCCAGTCTTGCGCGAGGCCCCGATGCCGGCGCGCCACGACACGCCCAGCGCACCACCGGCCGCGCCGGAGCTTCGTGACATGCTGTTGGATGAGGACCGCAGCGCCAGGGACGCGACCGCCGAAGCCGACCGGCTGGGCCGAATGTCGCAAACCCTCCCAGCCCCTCTGCGTCCGACCGAGCGCCCCACCCCGCCAAACCCGGCCACGGAGGCGGAGGCGGCCTTGCCGAGCCCGCCAAGTGCGGTGCGGATCCGGCGCGGGTCCGAACACCCAGTGCAAGCGGCACCGCTGCGACGGGATGAGCGCCTCAGCGCCCCCCACGCCAATGCGCCGGTGGCATCGATGACCCAGGAGATGGCGCTCGCCCCGCCGCCGCCAGCACCCGGGCTGGCCGCCCCCGACGCGCCGCGCATTCTGCCCGCCCCGAACCGGGACCGCTTCGAGGCGACCACCGACAACCCGGTCAAAACGGTCGCGGAGGCGCCGGTCTCGACCTTCTCGATCGATGTCGACACGGCGTCCTATGCCTGGATGCGCCGGTCGCTCAATCAAGGCCAGATGCCCCGACCCGAGGCCGTGCGGATCGAAGAGCTGATCAACTATTTTGCCTACGCCTACCCCGCGCCCGAAACCCGCGAGACACCGTTTCAGACCTCGGTCAGCATCATGCCATCGCCCTGGAACGAAGACCGCAAGCTGATGCATATCGGCATTCAGGGCTATGAGCTGAGCGCCGAGGATCGGCCAGATGCCAATCTCGTCTTTCTCATCGACGTCTCGGGCTCGATGCGATCGCCCGACAAGCTGCCACTGCTGGTCAACGCCTTCCGCCTGCTCCTGACCGAGCTTCGCCCCACCGACGAGGTCGCCATCGTGACCTATGCCAGTGGCACCGGCATCGCGCTGGAGCCGACCCCGGCGGCCGAGGCCGACAAGATCCTTGCGGTTATGGAGCGCCTGCAGGCCGGCGGCGGCACAAGCGGCGAGGCGGGGCTGCGCGAGGCTTATGCGCTTGCCGAATCCATGATGGCCGAGGGCGAGATCACCCGCGTGCTGCTCGCGACCGATGGCGATTTCAACCTCGGCCTTTCCTCGGACGAAGCGCTGACCGACCTCATCGCGGAAAAGCGCGAAACCGGGGTCTTTCTCTCCGTGCTCGGCTTTGGCGAGGGCAACTATAACGACGCGCTCATGCAGCACCTGGCGCAAAACGGCAATGGCATCGCGGCCTATATCGACAGCCTGATGGAGGCCCGCAAGGTGCTCGTCGAGGGCGTGACCGGCGCGCTTTTTCCCATCGCCAAGGACGTCAAGATCCAGATCGAGTTCAACCCCGCCACGGTCGCCGAATACCGGCTCATCGGCTATGAGACCCGCGCGCTCAACCGTGAGGAATTCAACGATGACACCGTCGATGCCGGCGAGATCGGCGCCGGCCATTCGGTCACCGCGATCTATGAGATCACGCCGGTGGACAGCCCCGCGCGGATGACCGACCCGCTGCGCTATGCCCAGACCGAAAACGCGCACGAAAGTGCGCCCGAAACCGCCCCCGAAAGCGTGCCGGCCGCAACCGACACCGCCGACGAATACGCCTTTCTTAAGCTGCGCTACAAACTCCCCGAGGCCGATGAGAGCACCCTAGTCACCCGGCCCGTCACGCCCGCCGACGAGACAGCGTCGGCCGAGGCCCGCTTTGCCGCCGCCGTGGCCGGGTTCGGCCAGCTCTTGAAGGGCGGGCGCTATCTGGGCGATTGGAGCTATGCCGAGGCGCTGGCCCTGGCCCGCGCCAATCTCGGCGAGGACCCCTATGGCCACCGCGCCGAGTTCCTGCGCCTCGTCGCCCTTGCCGAAACCCTGGACCGGTAGCCCGGCGTCGCACACAAAGATGCCCGGGCGCCAGCCCGGGCGGCACTACAGGAAGAACGGTGCGCAAAGGCACAGCTAAAAAACACCCGGTCTAGGTCACCGACTCATAAGTCCGTAGCCAGATGCGGATTGAAGCGAGTTGGACGGATGCGAGAAAGTTGTCGTCTCGTTTGTCATACCGGGTGGCGATGGCTCGGAAGTGTTTCAGCTTGTTGAAGAATCTCTCGCCGGCGTTATACCAACCTGCGTGGCGTGTGGCTCATGTTTGGGATTCCCATGATGCGGTTCTTCTGAATCAATTCCTCCAAAGAACAGGAGGCACCATGGGCAGAGCGATCGAGCTTCGAGAGGACTACGACGGTGATGCGCTGCGA
>JBCDAZ010000030.1:0-41550 GCA_039184655.1 Pseudomonadota bacterium
ATGTCATCGAAAGATTGTTCGGAAAGCTTAAGAACTGGAGGCGGATCGCTACTCGATACGATCGCTTTGCCAGAAACTACCTCGCCGCCTTGGCCCTCGTCTCAATCGTCATCGCTTGGACATGAATGAGCCCCCGACCTAAGCCGCGCCGCTACCTGCCGGCAACAAGATCGCGAAACTCTGCAATCACTTTTCGGTAGGTTTCGCGCTTGAACGGCACGATCCGGTCAAGCAACTCTTCCGGCGCAAGCCAGGTCCAGCGGCTGAACTCCGGATGGGTTGTCGCAATGTCGATGTCTGCATCGGTGCCCGTAAAGCGCAGCAGGAACCAGAGCTGCTTTTGGCCCCGATACCGGCCCTTCCAGAGCCGATTGACCAGATGCGGCGGCAGATCATAGGGAAGCCAGTCGCGCGTCTGGGCAAGGATCTCGACCTTGTCTGGGGAGATGCCGGTCTCCTCCCACAGCTCGCGCAGTGCCGCCTCTTGCGGGGATTCGCCCTCATCGACGCCGCCTTGCGGCATTTGCCAGGCCGGTCCGGGATTGTCGATCCGCTGGCCGGCAAAGATCCGGCCCTGCCGGCTGACGATCATCAGCCCGACACAGGGCCGGTAGGGAAGCGCGGCGATCTCTGCTGCCGTCGGCTCAGGCACAGGCAGATCCGACGAAGAGAGCAGAGCGTCGCGGCCGGCCCAGGCCGCCATCTTGTCGGGCCGATCCTTGGCCAGACCTTTGGCTAGACCCAGGGACCCGACGTCGGGCCGACCGATAGATCGGTAGGCGGGCCATGCCGACCGACCTCATTCGCTGCGCTGCAGCACCGACAGCCCCTTGAGCATGTCGAGCGCATAGGCAAGCTGGAGGTCCTCGCTGCGCAGGCGCGCGGATTCCTCGAGCCGTCGACGCTCCTCGTCGAACTGCTCGCGCTCCTCATCGCTCAGCGCGCTGTCGAGGCGGCCGCGCAGATCCTCTTCGGACCGGCTGGGGCGGTCGGTGGCCTCATCCGTTTGCAGGGACCGTTCCTCGACCAGGATGTCGGGCTCGATGCCCAGCGCCTGGATCGAGCGCCCGGACGGGGTGTAGTAGCGCTGCGTCGTCAACCGGATCGCCCCGCCGCCCTGCAGCGCCATGATCGTCTGCACCGAGCCTTTACCGAAGGTTTTGGCGCCGATCAGGATCGCGCGCCGGTGATCCTGCAGCGCCCCGGCCACGATCTCGGATGCCGATGCGGAGCCCGCATTTATCAGCACCACGATCGGCTTTCCTTGGGCAAGGTCGCCCGGCGTCGCGTTATAACGGTCGCCTTCCTGCGGGTCGCGACCGCGGGTCGAGACGATCTCGCCTTTGTCGAGGAACGCGTCCGACACCGCCACCGCCTGGCTGAGCAGGCCGCCGGGATTGTTGCGCAGATCCAGCACGAAACCGGCGATATTGTCGATGCCGCCAGCAGCTTCGACCTCGGCATTCAGCCCTTCCTGCAACTGCTCGAAGGTTTGCTCGTTGAACGTTGTGACACGAAGCACGACGGCGTTGCCCTCGCGCCGGACCCGGCTTGCCCGGATCTTGATCGTTGCCCGGGTGATCGTCACGTCGAAGGGCTCATCGACGCCCTCGCGCACGACGGTTATAATGATGTCCGAGCCGACGGGGCCGCGCATCTGGTCCACGGCCTCGTTGAGGTTCATGCCGAGCACCGAGTCGCCGTTGATATGGGTGATGTAATCGCCCGCCTCGATCCCCGCCTCATCGGCTGGCGTGTCGTCGATCGGCGAGACGACCTTGACGAAACCGTTCTCCATCGTGACTTCGATGCCGAGCCCGCCGAACTCGCCGCGGGTCTGAACGCGCATCGAATCGAAATCCGTCGGCGGGAGGTAGCTTGAATGCGGATCGAGCGAGGTTAGCATGCCGTTGATGGCCGCCTCGATCAGGGCGCTTTCGTCGATATCCTCGACATAGCCCGAGCGGATGCGCTCGAAGGCGTCGCCGAAAAGATCGAGGTTTTCATAGGTGCTGCGCGCCGTCGGGTTCTCCTGCGCGTCAAGCGGTGCGACGAATTGCGTCACGATCGCCACCCCGGCGATGGCGCCGGCACATGTGGCCAGGGCGAACTTCTTCATGGGCTTCCTTTCTTCACCTGTCGAGCGCGAACCAGGGCGCCGCCGGCACGGGTTCGCCATCGCGTCTCAGCTCAATATAGAGCGGTTGGTCCGGCAACGCCTGCGCGGGACCGATCTCTACCATCAAAAGTTCTTCATCCCCCGCTGGCAACCCCCCAAGACTGCCAAGCGGTTCGCCGCGCTGCAGGATCTCGCCTTCGACCCGGTCGATCCGGCCTAAACCGGCCAGCACCAGCAGCAGACCAGCGCGCAGTTCCAAAATGGCCACACCGCCATGATCGCGCAGACGGCCCGAATAGCGCAGCGTCGCCCGTGCCGGTGCGACGACCAGCGCGCCCGGCCGCCCAAGCAGGTAAAACCCATGCCGATGCCCCAGCGGCAGCGCGAGGCGTTCGGCCGCAGCCGGGCGCCGCGCGGTAAGCGGTATGGTCAGAGGCCGCGCGATGTCGTCGCTGCGCTCGGGGCTTTCTGCGGGCGCAGAGAGCGGGGCAAGCCGTTTGGCAAGCGCGTCCAGGCTGGCCGCATCGGCCTTCAGCCGCGCCAGCGCCTTCGGCAGGGCATCCGTGGGCCGCGTGCGTGTCGACAGCGCTTGGGCGAGCAAAGCCCGCGCCCCATTCAGGCCGGCAAGCCCCTGTCGAAGCGTATCGCGCACCGCCTCCGCTTCGGCGCGCAGCGCGTCGATCTCGCTGCGCAAGCGTTGCAAGGCGACAAGCTCGGCGTCGAAATGTGCGGTGATTGCGGTCAGAAGATGCCCAGCCCGCGCCGCGGCGAGGGTCCCGCCCGGATGCAGCAGGCCGGCGATCCGGTCGCGCTCCAGGATCTGCAGGGCGCTCAGCACGCGCGCCAGCTCCTCGGATTTCGTCTGAGCGGCCGCAGTCAGCGCCACCTCGCGTTCCGCGATGCCCCGAAGCCCCGCGCGAGCGGCGGTCAAAGCACGCTCATAGGCCTGCACCGCAGTGGCATAGGCCGCCAGACGGTTCTGCGCGCCCGTCCTTGCGCGGTGCAGCGCCTCGGCGGCGCGGATCATCGCCTGTGCCGCCTCCTGGCCCATGCGCGCCGGATCCTCCGACCGGGCCGGTGTCGCGACGAGCAGCGCGACACAGAGCGAGGCGAGACCCAGCGCGCGGATCATGGGCGGGGCAAATGCGGGACGATCAGGCTTTCGCCTGTCATCTGCGGCGGTTGCGCAAGCCCCATCAGCGTCAACACGGAGGGGGCCAGATCGCATAGCCCGCCGCCGGAGCGCAGCGTTGCCCCGTCCGGACCGCCTACCAGAACGCAGGGCACTGGGCTGAGCGTGTGGGCGGTATGCGGACCGCCGGTTTCCGGGTCGGTCATCCGTTCGGCATTGCCGTGATCGGCAGTGACGAGCAGGGCACCGCCCGTCTCTGCCTGCGCTGCAAGCACCGCCCCGAGCCCGCGATCCACCGCTTCGCACGCTCGGATGGCCGCCGTCAGATCCCCGCTATGCCCGACCATGTCGGGATTGGCGTAGTTCACCACGATCAGCGCGTGCGTCTTGGCGCGCATCGCAGAGACAAGGGTCTCGGTGACCTCGGCGGCTGCCATCTCGGGGGCCAGATCGTAGGTTGCCACCCTCGGGCTGGGCGCCATATGCCGGTCTTCGCCTCTGACCGGCTCTTCCCGTCCGCCATTGAGAAAGAAGGTAACATGCGGGTATTTCTCGGTCTCTGCGAGGCGCAGCTGCGTACAGCCCTGCGCCGCGACCCAAGCCCCCAACGTGTTCTCGACAGGCTGGGCGGGAAACATCACCCCCATGCGCGCAGCCAGCGCATCCGAATAGGGCACCAGCCCGCAAAGGGCCGCGAAAGCGGGACGTCTTTGCCGTGCGAACCCCTCGAAATCGGGGTCGATCAGCGCATCAAGGATCTCGCGTGCTCGGTCGGCCCGAAAGTTGAGGAAGAAAAGCCCGTCGCCATCGCGCATACCGCGATGCCCGCGCAGGCAGGTCGGCTTGATGAACTCGTCGGTTTCACCGCGATCATAGGCGCCCACGATCGCCTCGCGGGCTGAATAGGCGCCGCGTCCCTCGGCCAGAACCATCGCGGTCCAGGTTGCCGAAACCCGATCCCAGCGCCGGTCGCGATCCATGGCGTAGTAGCGACCCGCGATCGTTGCGATTCGGGCGGTTTCCGGCAGATCCTCCAGCAAATCGGCGACATGGGCATGGGCCGTTTTCGGGGCCACATCGCGCCCATCGGTAAAGGCGTGCAACGCCACCGGAACGCCCGCATCGGCGATCGCGGCGGCGGCGCGCGCGATGTGGCGCTGATGCGCATGCACGCCCCCGGGCGAGACAAGGCCGGCAAGATGCGCCGTGCCGCCGCTGGCCCTGAGAGCTGCGATGAAATCTAGAAGTGCCGGGTTTGTTTCGAATTGCCCGTCCGCGATGGCGTTATCGATGCGTGGCAGGTCCATCCAGATTATCCGGCCCGCGCCGATCGTCATGTGACCGACCTCGGAATTGCCCATCTGGCCGTCGGGCAGGCCCACCGCGGCTCCATGTGCGGCCAGCGTTGTGTGTGGGCAGCGCGCGACGATTCGATCGAAATTCGGCGTTCGGGCAAGGGTTACGGCATTGTCGGGCGCGGGCGCGCGCTGGCCCCAGCCATCGAGAATGCAAAGGACGACCGGTTTCGGTTCCACGCTATCGCCTCCTGCCATGCGTCCCCTTCACATTGCCCAACCCGTCACGGGCTCGTCCTACCCGTCTGCAGGCCCACCGGCAAGCGTCACGCCCGATGATAGGGGCTTCCGGCCAGAATAGTCGCCGCGCGGTAGATCTGTTCGGCCAGCATGACCCGTGCCAAGCGGTGCGGCCAAACCATCGGCCCCAGCGAAAGCACCATGTCGGCTGCGCCGCGCAAGGCCGGGTCGAGCCCATCCGCGCCGCCGATCAGGAAGGCTGCCTCGCGCAGGCCCTGATCGCGCCAGCTGCCGAGAAGCGTTGCGAAGGAAGGGGAGTTGAGCGGTGTGCCGTGCTCGTCGAGCGCGCAGATCCGTGCCGCATCGGGAAGAAGGCGCCGCATATGCTGCGCCTCGGCGGCAGCCCCGGCCATTTTGCGCTCCTCGATCTCGACAAGGCGCGCCGGGCCGAGCCCAAGGGCGCGCCCCGCTCGGCCGAACCGGTCGAGATAATCGGTGACCAGGGTGGCCTCGGGCGCGCCCCGCAGCCGCCCTACAGCGCAAATAGTGATCCGCATGGGTTCCAATCGAGTGTCGGGCTTGCGTCCGCGCCGGTCCGGAAGCCGGGTGGCGAGACCCGTAGCCGTGCCCGGCCGGACCCAGACACGCCCCCCAGAATGCGCCCCCAGGGAACACCCCAAGCACGAACCCAGCTAGGGCCAAGATAAGGCTAGGCCGAGCCCATCGCGCGCTTGACCGCCTCGCCCTGCGGCAACCACAATTTTTCGAGCTGGTAGAAGTCGCGGACTTCCGGGCGGAAGACATGCACCACGACATCGCCAGTATCGATCAGCACCCAGTCGGCGGCATCCATCCCTTCCGACCTTGGGCGGATTCCGGTTTGGGTCTTTACGCGTTCGATCAGCTTTTCGGCCATCGACGCGACTTGCCTCGACGAGCGGCCGGATGCGACGACCATGTAATCGGCCACGCTTGAGCGGCCGCGCAGGTCGATTGGCACGACATCCTCGGCTTTATCGTCGCTCAGCGAGGTAAGCACCAGCGACAGCAGCGCGTCGCTTTTCGCACCGTCCGTCGGATTGATGTCCGTCGGATTGATGTCCGTCGGATTAATGTCCGTCGGATTGATGTCCGTCGAGTTGATGTTTGCCGGATCGATCTCGGCGGTCTGGTTTGCGGGCATGTCACGCCCCGCATGCGTGATATCGGACAGCAGGAGATCCTCCAGAATAATGCCGTCTGCAGCAGCTGTAAAAAGAGGGTAGCGTTTAAACGTGACTATCTCAAGACGGCTACCTCAAGACGGCGACACGCTGCTGTTAACGTCGCCTGACAAGCCGGGACCAGGTTTTAGCGCCGCGCGTCCAAATCGATGCGTGCAATGGCGGTGCCGAGCGCCCAATCGACGGCAAAGCGCACCGGTACATGTCGCTCTTCGACACGTGCAAACCAGATCCGGCGGTCGATATCGTTTTCGGTAAACTCGCGGTCGACCTCAAAACCGCCGATCGGCAGAAAATGCATACTGCATCGCCGGGCCGGCCCGGCATAGGTCCAGCGCCGGTCGCCGTCGAGTTCGGCCGAGCCCAAATCGTCAAAGCGCAAATCGTAGCGCCGTGTTCCGTCATAGACCCGGTAGGTCTGCACACAGCCCGCGCCCCGGTCTAGCCGCTCCATCATATCGAGGATCGGAAAGAACGGATCGACCGTGTTGCGGATTTCCTCCGGCGCAATCGGCGTCAGCGGGTCGTCGTCCTCTCCGCCAGCTGCCAGGATCTTCGGTATGCCATCGGACGACCAGGCCATTTCGCGGCGCACCGTCTCGCCGCTCCGGATGATCTCGATGCGCACCTGCCGGCTGCCATCGGCACGGTAGGCCAGGGCGTTGCGGACCGTCACCCGGCTGAGCAGCGCGCCCAGGCCGGCCGCCGTCACCGCGCCGTTCATCAGGATGGCGCCATTGTCGCGACGGATGTTGAGTTGGCCTTGCGCAACGCTCAGCGGCCCCCAGTCGACGCGGAACGCCAGGCGTTCGGAGGCATGGACAGGGGTAAAGGCGCTTAGGCTTCCTATCGCGGCCAGGGCCGCAAAGGCGTAGCGGATTGCGCGTCCGTATGGCATGCCGACCTCCGTTTCCCCACTCGCTGGCACGTAATCCGGTTACGAAGATCGGCAAGCAGGGGATCAGGCGGCTCGGCGTACGAGCTTCTCGTAGTCTTCCGCAATCGTTCGGGTCAGCGCCCCGACTTCGAAGTTGTAGCTGCCGATCTCGCCGACGGGCGTCACCTCGGCCGCCGTCCCGGTCAGCCAGCATTGTTCGAATTCCTCAAGCTCGGCGGGCATGATATGCCGCTCCACAACCTCGATCTGCCTGGCGCGCAGCAAGCCGATCACCGCCTGCCTGGTCAGCCCATCGAGAAAGCAATCCGGCAGCGGCGTGTGCACCTTACCGTCCTTAACGAAAAAAATGTTGGCGCCGGTCGCTTCGGCCACATAGCCGCGATAGTCCATCATCAGCGCATCCGAACACCCTTTTGCCTGGGCTGCATGTTTTGAGAGGGTGCAGATCATGTAAAGCCCCGAGGCTTTGGCTTGATGCGGGATCGTGTCGGGGCTGGGGCGCTTCCAGCCCGAGATATCGAGCCGCGCGCCCTTCATCTTGGCGTCGCCGTAATAGGCGCCCCATTCCCAGACGGCGACGGCCATATGGGTGCGGTTTGCGGCGGAGGCGACGCCCATATCGGTCCCCGCACCGCGCCAGCAGACGGCGCGTACATACGCATCGCTAAGCCCGTTGGCCTGCATCGCCGCCTGCTTTGCAGCCTCGATCGCATCGACGTCGTAATCGGTGGGGATGTCGAGCAGCCGGCAGGAGGTCAACAGCCGTTCCGAATGGGCTCGGCTTTCGAAGATCCGGCCGCCATAGGCGCGCTCGCCCTCAAACACGCTCGAGCCGTAATGCAGCGCATGGGTGAGCACATGCACCGTGGCCTCGCGCCAGGCCACAAGACGGCCGTCCATCCAGATCCACCCATCTCGGTCGTCATACGGTATTGGCACTGGTCGTCTCCTCACCCCCCGGGATCTCCCGAAGATCCAAGCCGGAGATCCAAGAACGCCTCCCCGGGCTCCGCTTCATCGCGGTTTTCACGATATTTCGTATGGGACGAGATATCCGACAGGAAATGTCTCATCACCGCGCTTTTCGGCTATCATTGGGTCCTTGGAGTGTCAACATGTCTGACGTAAAATGCCGCCAGGATCGTTAAAGGAAGCGACATGTCCGTCCATGCCCATGGCTCCGTTACCGGCCCCAATGCCGGTCCGGCCCGCAGCGACCATCTGCTGTTTCTGACCGACGAGCAGCTTCGCCAAGGGATCGAGCTGATGTTCTTTGCCTATCAGGCCTTCACCTCGGATGCCGATCGGATCCTGGCCGAGCAGGGCTACGGCCGGGCGCATCACCGGGCGATCCATTTCATCAACCGCTGGCCCGGCCTGACAGTTGCGCAGCTTATCGACGTTTTGGGCGTAACGAAGCAGTCGCTCAATCGGGTCTTACGTCAACTTGTTGCAGACGGTCTTGTCGAAAGCCGGGTGGGGGCGACCGATCGCCGTCATCGCAATCTTTCGCTCACCGAGCGCGGACAAAGCCTGGAGCGCGCACTTTCGGAGGCGCAGCGCGCCCGGGTCAGGCAGGCCTGGCGCGAAGCCGGGGCCGAGGCGGTCAGCGGTTTTCGCCGCGTATTGGAAGGCATGATGGAGCCCGAGAAGCGAAGTCGCGTGATGGAGCTGTTGGAGCGGCGCGGGGGACGTGGCTGATGGAGCGGGACTGCCACGTTCTCGTCGTCGACGACGACCAGCGCATTCGAGAGCTGCTGGCCCGCTTTTTGTCGCGAAACGGGCTTTGGGTCAGCGCGGCCCGCGATGCCGCGCATGCGCGGCGGCTGATGGAGGGGCTGGCGTTCGACCTGGTCATCCTCGACGTGATGATGCCGGGCGAAAGCGGCTTTTCGCTGACGCAATGGCTGCGTGGGCAGGGCGATACGCCGGTTATTCTGCTAACGGCGCGGGGTGAAACCGACGACCGGATCACGGGCTTGGAATCGGGGGCCGACGACTATCTGGCCAAACCCTTCGAACCGCGCGAGCTGCTGTTGCGGATCAATGCAATCCTGCGCCGGGCTGCACCAGCCGAGCCAACGGAGCGTGAACCGCGCGCGCTGATGCTGGGCGCGGTGCGTTATGATGCGGCCCGCGCCGAGCTTTGGCGCGGCACCGATCTGGTCCGACTGACCTCGACCGAGATTTCGCTGATGCGCATCCTTTCGGCGCAGCCGCACCAGCCGATCAGCCGTGCAAGGCTGGTCGAGGAGTTGGGCCGCGCCGAGGAGGGGGTGCAGGAGCGGGCGGTTGACGTGCAGATCACCCGTCTGCGCCGCAAGATCGAGACCGACCCCAAGGCGCCGCGCTACCTGCAGACGGTGCGCGGGGCGGGATACATGCTCGCCCCCGACTGAGTCTTTGCGACAGCCTCGCAGCAACACCGGTCGACCCAAGGTCGACCGCGCGCGCCCCTATGCCATCCGCACGCGCGCCACTAAAGTTCGAACTCGAACTTGTAAGCCGGAAAATAAATCTATATAGTTCGATACAGGATTAAATTGGAGATGTGCCATGACCCTCTCTCGACGCAAGATACTCGCGCTTGCCGGCGGCGGTGTCGTTCTCGCTGCAACCGCATCAGGCGCCGGATTTGCGCTGACCCGCAGGCCGGACCGCGCCCTTGCCCCTTGGCGCGATGCGGGCGGCTATCGCGAAAAGCGCCGTCGCGCCCTGTCCTGGGCTATTCTGGCGCCCAATCCGCACAACAGGCAGCCCTGGATCGCCGAGCTGCGCGGCGAGGACGAGATTGCGCTCTGGCTTGACACGACGCGGCTGCTGCCGGCGACGGATCCGCTGAACCGCCAGATCACCATCGGGCTGGGGTGTTTTGCGGAGCTGATGGTGATGGCGGCGGCCGCCGATGGGCATGCCACCGCGCTGACCCTGTTTCCCGACGGCGAGGCGGCCGCGCTGGCCGGAACGGCGCCTGTATTCTTGGCCAGGCTGACACCGGGCGCGGCTCCCGACCCGCTCTTTGCCCATGCGCTGCAACGCCGCTCCTGCAAAGAACCTTTCGATATGGCGCAGACGGTAGCGCGGCCGGCAATCGATGGCGTCCTGGCCGCGGTGGTTTCCGTACGCGGCAGCGGAACGGCCGATCCCCAACGGGTTGCAGAGCTGCGCGATCTGGGCTGGGCCGCCTTTCAGGTCGAGATGGAGACCCCCGTCGCCTACCATGAAAGCGTCGACGTCATGCGCTTCGGCAAGGCCGAGATCGAGGCCAGCCCCGATGGGATCGACCTAGGCGGGCCATTTTTGGAAACGCTAATGCTTGCCGGCCTGCTCAGCCGCGAAAGCTTGCGCGCGGTCGGCAGCGATGGCTGGAAGACCGGGGTGGACATGTACCAGCCCATCCTTGCCAACACCCCGGCCTTTGTTTGGCTGGCCACGCAAGGCAACACCCGACGCGATCAGATCGCCGCCGGGCGCGACTGGCTGCGGCTGAACCTGGCGACGACGCGCGACGGGCTGGCGCTGCATCCGATCAGCCAGGCCTTGCAGGAGTATCCCGAGATGGCAGCGCATTACGCCCGAGCGCATGCGTTGCTTGCAGAACCCGGCGAGACCGGACAAGAGACGGTTCAGATGTTGGGCCGGCTGGGCTATGCGGCGCCCGTGCCGCCCTCGCCGCGCTGGTCGATCGATGCAAAGCTGCGCAGCTAGGGAGCGCCATGGCCGCTTTTTCGATCCAGATCCTCGACGAGGCGGTGCGCGACACCGAGGGACCGTCCTTTTGGGGCTGGATCGAGGCGGGTTCGTTGTCGGAGCGGTTTCGGGGCGAGCCCGGCCCGCTTACAGCGGCACAGCTGCGCGCGCATTGGCAGCGCGCCGTTCGCCATGCCGTTTTGGGGCGCGAGGCCGCATGCCTTTTCACCACCCTCTCGCTCGATGCCAGAGGCTGCGGCGACATCCGCGCCTATGGCCTGATCCCCTCCGAGCTGGCCGGGCAGACATGCAATCAGGCTGGCCAGGACCAGATTGGCCAGGGCCAAAGCGAGCGTAACACGCACCGGAGAGGGATTTTCTTGACCGCCTTCGACCGGCGCGTCGCGCGCGATCCGCTCGATCTGGCCGCGATGCTCTATGCACCGCCCGAGCGGATGCTGGGCCCGCCCTATCTGCTCGATCTCGACCGACCCGAGGGCTTCTATCGCTATACCGATACCAGCCTCTCGGGCGCCCATTGGTTCTTGCCGGATACCGCTTTTGAGGCGTTCTTGACGCCGCTGCCGGCCGAAACGGCCCAAGCCCCTGCCGATCCAACCTGGTTTGGCGTGTTCAACGAGGTCGGCATCATCGCGCAGCTTGCCCGGGCGGCCTTTGAGGCACGGATGCCCCAGGGGCTGGCGCTGCCGCAGTTTTCGGTGCTCAACCATTTCGTTCGGTTGGGCGACGGTCGCAGCCCGTTGGACCTCGCGCGGGCCTTCCAGGTGCCCAAGACCACAATGACCCATACCCTGGCAGTGCTTGAAGAGAAGGGGTTCGTTGCGATGGGCCCCAACCCGCAGGACGGTCGGTCGAAGCTGGTCTTCATCACGCCGGATGGGCGGGCCTTTCGGGAGGCCGCCATCGCGGCGCTGGCCCCGGACATCGCAAGGCTGGCCCGCCTGGCGAGCGACGACATCGCCGAACGCCTGCTGCCCGATCTGCGGCGTCTGCGGGCCCTGATGGACGCCGATCGCGACCGCTGAACGCCCCGTTTGCCGCTGACCCGGGGGGTGGTTGCCGCTGAGCGGCCGCTTCGCTAGGCTGGCCGGATAGGGGAGCCGCATGACAACAGCGTTGATAAGCCACAGCGATTGCCTGGAGCATGTCACGCCGCCGGGTCATCCCGAGCGCGTCGACCGTCTCGTTGCAATCAATCGGGCGCTCAGCGAGCCGCGCTTCGATCCGCTGCTGCGCGAGCTGGCGCCTCTAGCCGAGGATGCGCTTTTGCGGCTTGCGCATCCGCAGGCCTATATCGACCGGATCCGCGCCGCCGCACCGCAGAACGGCTTTGTGAGCCTGGATCCCGACACGCATATGTCGCCCGGCACGCTCGATGCCGCGCTGCGTGCCGCCGGGGCGCAGCTGCGGGGGGTGGAGCTTGTGCTGTCCGGCGCCGCCTCGAACGCCTTCATCGCCACGCGACCGCCCGGGCATCACGCCGAGGCCGAGCGGGCGATGGGCTTTTGCCTCTTCGGAAACGCCGTTCTGGCGGCCCGAAAAGCGCTTGAGATCGGCGAATTCGCCCGTGTGGCGATTGTCGACTTCGATGTGCATCATGGCAACGGGACCCAGGATCTGGTATGGAACGACGAACGGATCCTTTTCGTTTCGACCCATCAGATGCCGCTTTTTCCGGGCACTGGCGCTGCCTCCGAACGCGGTGCGCACGGCCAGATTGTCAATATCGCTCTGCCCGAGGGCTCCGATGGCCGGCTTTTGGCGGAACGGATGGAGGGGGTGATTTTGCCGGCGCTGGACGCGTTCGCGCCCGAGTTTTTGATCCTTTCGGCGGGATTCGATGCGCATGTGAACGATCCGCTGGCGGGTCTTAGATGGCGCGAGGCGGATTTTGCCCAGTTGACCAGGTCGCTCTGCGAGGCGGCCGACCGCCTCTGCGGGGGACGGATCGTCTCGACGCTGGAAGGCGGATACGATCTCGACGGGCTGTCTGGCTCTTTGGCAGCGCATCTTATGGTCTTGATGGAGTTCGGAGCATGAGCGAACAGGACGCCGCGCATTCGGCGAAAGGGGCCGATCTAGGGGACGATACCGCCGCCGATCGCGTCGCCGAAGACAGGCTTGCCGCGATGAGCTTTGAAGAGGCGCTAGCGGCCCTTGAGAGCATCGTGCAAACGCTGGAGGCCGGCGAGGTGCCGCTGGAGGCGTCCATCGCGCTTTACGAAAAGGGGGCAGCGCTGCGGGCGCATTGCGATGCCAAGCTCAAGGCTGCCGAGGAGAGGGTCGCCCAGATTACCTTCGGCCAGGACGGCACCCCGACCGGTGCGGCCTCTGCCGAATACGGCTGACGGCAATCGGCCGGGAAAGCGGGCCATCTTGGCACAGGCGTTCGCGCAAGAACTGGCAGGTGCCGCATCGCGGGTCGAAGCGGCGCTGGAAACGCTCTTGCCGCGCGAAAGCGATACCGCGATCGCCGCGGCGATGCGCTATGCTGTTCTCGGTCCGGGCAAGCGCATGCGGGCGTTTCTGACGCTGGCGACCTCTGCGCTTTTTGCTGTGCCCCAGGCGCAGGCAGTGCGCGCGGCCGCCGCCATCGAATGTCTGCATGCCTATTCGCTGATCCATGATGATCTGCCTTGCATGGATGATGACGATCTGCGCCGCGGTCGTCCCACCGTGCATGTGCTATGGGACGAGGCGACAGCCGTGCTGGCCGGCGACGCGCTCCAGACCCTTGCTTTCGGCATTCTCGCTGATCCGGCGACACATCCGGAAGGCGCGGTGCGCGCAGCGCTGTGCGCAGGGCTTGCAAGGGCGAGCGGTGCGGGTGGTATGGTCGGCGGTCAGGCGCTCGACATCGCCGCAGAAACGGCAGCGACGCCGCTCAGCCTAGACGAGATTACCCGTCTCCAGGCGCTTAAGACCGGCGCGCTGATCGCTTTTGCCGCGGAGGCGGGCGGTATCCTGGGGCTGGCCGGCACCATGGCGCGCCGGGCGCTTTTGGGCTATGCGCAGGCGCTGGGCCTCGCCTTTCAGATCCAGGACGATATCCTCGATATTGAGGGCGATGCCGATGCGGCGGGAAAACGCCTGCGCAAGGACGACGCTGCGGGTAAGGCCACCTTCGTGTCGCTGCTGGGTCTGGAGGCGGCCCGGCGGCAGGCGCAGGAAACCGTGGCCGAAGCGGTGGGTTGGCTCGACGCCTTTGGGGCGGCGGCAGACCCGCTTAGACGTCTGGCGCGCTTTACGGTCGAAAGACAGCGTTAGGGCGAACATGCCGCCGCCAAGCCGCAGGTGGAGAACGCCGGGCTAAACCCGACCCATGACAGCCACAGCCGGGACACAGCCTGGGTCTTCGCCGCATCGAGGGCCAGGACTGTGCTCTCAGCGGTGGAGGCCGGGCCGGCCGACTGCGCCGCATCCGGTAAGCAGCGGCCGGTATGTCGGATCCTGCATGTCGGACCCTGCATGTCGGAACCGGTAACAAGCCGCCGTTGCGGCCCTTTGGCGCACAGCGCGGTTTTTGGGGGCGCAAGAGCGGTCGAGCGTGCCCCGTCCAGTCCGATTGCCGATCGGCTCGTGCAAAAAGGCTCAGCGGCCGTTGCAGATCGACCGTGCGGATTTGGCCGTGCGGTAAGGCGGCATTTAATTTCAACGAGGTAAGCTTCTGGCAACCAGGATCGGATTATCGAGGGGTCGTTCCGGCTAGCCCGGAATGCTGCTTGCAGATCGGAATTTACCGTCCGATCCCTGCGCCCCCTGCCGGCCTGTCATGCTGGGTGGGGGGCGCGATCTTTTTTGGACCCGTCCCCTGCGGACGTTTCTCCTGCGGACGTTGCTCCTGCGGAGCTTTCCCCTGCAGACCCCATCCCTGCCGAAGACCCCGGCGACACGCTCGCAGGTTCGCGCGACAACACAGCGCCCGGGTTCAGGATCCCCAGCGGATCGAGGGCCGCTTTCACCGCGCGCATCGCGGCGAGCTTTGTCGGATCGCCGAATCGCTCCAACGCGGCGCGCTTGAAACGGCCGATGCCATGCTCGGCGCTGATCGAGCCGCCGCGGGCGTCGACCAGAGTATGGATCGTCTCGCTCAGCCCCTCGCGCTGGTCTTCGAAGGTGTCGCGTTTCTCCGCGCCGGGGGGAAACAGGTTGTAGTGCAGATTGCCATCGCCCAGATGCCCGAAACAATTCACCACGATGCCGGGAACCTGCCGCTCCAGCGCGTCTTGCGCCGCGGCAATGAAGTCGGGCACCGCGCCGATGGGCAGCGCGATGTCATGGCTGGCAATCGCACCGCGCAGCCGATTCGCTTCCGGGATCGTTTCCCGGACCGACCAAAAGGCCGCCCGCTGGGCGTGCGATTGCGCAATTGCACCATCCGTGATCAGATCGGCGGCCAGCGCCGTGGTGAGCGCGGCCTCCAGCGCTGCTTCGGGCTGGGTGTGCTGCGGGCCGGAAAGTTCTAGCAGGACGAACCAGTTGCCACGGTCGATGGGTGCCCGGATCGCAGGCAGGAAGCGCTGTAGAAAGTCGAGCCCGGTGCGGTGCATCAGCTCAAAGCCGCTGATCTGTTCGCCCAGCGCGCTGCGCATTTGGTGGAAAAGGACAAGGGCGCGTTGCGGATCCGGCAGGGCGAGCCAGGCCGTGGCCGAGGCCGCCGGCCGTGGAAAAAGCCGCAGGCTCGCGGCTGTAATAATGCCAAGACTGCCCTCTGAGCCGATCAGGAGATGGCGCAGATCGTAGCCCGTATTGTCCTTTCGAAGGGTTTTCAGCCCATGCAGGATCGACCCGTCCGCAAGCACCGCCTCCAGCCCCAGACAAAGGTCGCGCGCATTGCCGTAGCGCAACACCTGGGTGCCGCCGGCATTGGTGGCGAGATTGCCGCCGATCCGGCAGGAGCCCTCGGAGGCAAGCGACAGCGGAAAGAGCCGCCCCGCCCCGGCTGCGGCGGCCTGGACCTCGGCCAGCGTCGCACCGGCCTCGGCAATCAGCGCGTCCTCTTGCGCCATCACGGCCCGGATCGCCCGCATCCGCTCAAGCGACAGGATCAGCGGCGGCGGACCGTCCGGCACAACCTGGCCGCCAACCAGCCCGGTTCCTCCACCCAGCGCGACGACACCCACCCTGTGCGCCGCACAAAGGCGCATCAGCGCAGCCACCTCGGTTGCATTGCGCGGCAGCGCGACCGCGCCGCCCGTCCCGACCATCCGGCCGCGCGGCTCCTCGATATCGCGCGCAGCGACAGGGCGCAGGATCGCCGCGCCCAGCTGCCGGCATAGAGCCTCCAGAAATTGGCTGTCTGCGGGGGCGAGCGGCAATGTCACGGCTTCTGCGGTCTTGGCGCGGCGGCGCGGCGCAGCCGGTCGTTGATCGCAGCGCCCAAACCCCGTTCGGGGATCGGGGCGACCGCGATGACACCGCATCCGCCCAAGGCGCTATCGAGCGCGCGCAACTGGGCAAAGAGCTGCGCTGCGGCCTCTGTCAGATCGCCTCGTGCAGAAAGCGTAAGCCGAGGACGTCCAGGCCCTGAGGCGGGGTTGGGGTCCGGTTCGGGCCCGAAGCCGAGCCAGGCTTCGCCCGGTCGCGGCTTGTCTGCGTTAAGGCGCAGGGCGGCACCCGGCGCGTAATGCGAGGCCATCTGCCCCGGCGCCCGATAGGGCCGGCTCGCCTCTGCCTGCACCCCGCCCCCTCCCAAGGGCGCAACGCGCGCAACGGGTGCAACGGGTGCAACGGGCGGCGCGGGCCACGCGGGCGCTCGGGCTGTGTTGCGTGACGGGGCCGGCGCGGTCGGGGCGGGCGGGTGGGCGACCGTGCCGGCCCCGTCCAGGGTCAGGCCCGCCTCGAGACAAACCGCCGCGATCGCTTCTCGCGGCACCCCGCCCGGCCGCAGCTGCATTGCCCGATCCGCATCAACCGCCAGCACGGTCGATTCCAGGCCGACAGCGCAGACGCCGCCATCGAGAACCGCCGCAATCCGCCCCGCCAGCCCGTCGAACACATGGGACGCCCTGGTCGGGCTGACCCGACCCGACGGGTTGGCCGAAGGAGCGGCAAGCGCAAGCCCGGTCTGCCCCAGAAGCGCCGCGGCAACCGGATGGGCGGGAACCCGCAAAGCAACGCTCGGCAAACCGGCCGATACCAGCGCCGACAAGCCCACCCCGTCGCGTCGCGGCAGGACCAGGGTCAGCGGTCCGGGCCAGAACCGCTCCGCAAGCCGCCGCGCCAGAACCGAAAATCGTGCCAGCGTTTCGGCCTCTGCCAGCCCTGCAACATGCACGATAAGCGGGTTGAACCGCGGCCGCTCCTTGGCTGCGAAAATGGCATCGACCGCCCGATCGCTCCGCGCATCGGCGGCCAAGCCGTAGACCGTCTCTGTGGGGATGGCCACCGTTCGACCCGCCCGCAGCAACGCCGCGGCCCGGGCAAGCCCGGCTGCATCCGCGCATAGCCGCTCGGTTTGCCCCGGCGCGTTGGGCGGCCCCACGGCCGAAAGCGTCTGTGACGTTGCGTGCATCTTGTTCCTTGCATCGGGCCGGCATAGGATTTCGGGCCGCTGCCGCCCCTCACATATCGCGTGGCTGGCCGCATGTCCAAGAGCCGGAGGTGGGAAAGATGAGCTATCGCGCGCCCCTTGATGCCTTTCGCCAGGCCATGGCAGTGATCGGATCGCAACGGCTTGCAGAGACGGCGCGGTTTTCCGAAGCGACGCCGGAGACGGTGGAGGCGGTTTTGGGCGAGGCCGGACGCCTGGCCGCCGACGTCTTGGCGCCCCTGCAAAGACCGGGCGATCTGCATCCGGCGCGGCTTGAGAACGGCGTTGTGCGCAGCTCGCCAGGCTACGCTGATGGCTATGCAGCAATCGTCGATGGCGGCTGGGTGGGCATCTGTGCCGATGCCGCGCATGGTGGGATGGGCCTACCGCAAACCCTGGGCTCTGCGGTTGGCGAGATGTTTGCCTCCTCCTGCCTCTCGCTTTCGCTCTGCCCGCTCCTTAGCCAGGGCCAGATCGACGCGCTGGAAAACCATGCGCCAGACTGGATACGCGCGCTCTGGCTGCCGAAGCTCGTCTCCGGCGAATGGACAGGGACGATGAACCTGACCGAGCCGCAGGCCGGCTCCGATGTTGGCGCGTTGACCAGCCGGGCCGAACCGGTCGGCGATGGCAGCTACAAAATCTCCGGGCAAAAGATCTACATTTCTTGGGGCGATCACGACATGGCCGGCAATGTGCTGCATCTGGTGCTGGCGCGCTTGCCTGACGCGCCGCCAGGCACCCGCGGCGTGTCGCTCTTCATCGTACCCAAACGGATCGATTTCGACGACGGGCCAGCCCGGCCTAACAGCCTGCGGGTCGTCAGCCTGGAGCATAAGCTGGGGCTGCATGGCTCGCCGACCTGCGTAATGGAGTTCGACGGGGCGGTTGGATGGCTGGTCGGTCCCGAAAACGGTGGAATGGCCTGCATGTTCACCATGATGAACAACGCCCGGCTGGGGGTGGGCGTGCAGGGCGTCGGGATTGCCGAGGCGGCCTGCCAGAAGGCGCTTGCCTTCGCGCTCGAACGCAAGCAGGGGCGCACGCCGACCGGCAACGGGCGCGGTCCGATCGCCGATCATGCCGATGTTCGCCGCATGCTGATGCAGATGCAGGTGCTTACCACCGTGTCGCGGATGCTTTGCCTCGATTGCGCTTTCAGCCTCGATATGGCGCGCGCCGCGCCCGCGGCCGATCGCGACGCCTGGGCGGCACGGGGGGCCGCGCTGACGCCGATCGCCAAATCCTTTGGGACCGATGCAGGGTGCGCAGTTGCCGATCTGGGTATCCAGATCCATGGCGGCATGGGCTTTGTCGAGGAAACCGGCGCAGCCCAGCTTTTGCGCGATGTGCGGGTGACCACGATCTATGAAGGCACCAACGGCATCCAGGCCCTCGACCTTGTGGGGCGAAAGCTGGCCGATGGCGGCGCGGCGGTCTTCGCGCTGATTGAGGAGATGCGTGCGGCAGCGATTTCCGACGCCGCGCTGAACGCTTTGGATGATGCTACCCGCTGGATGCTCGACGCCGCACCGCAGGACCGCGCCGCCGGGGCTTCGGCCTATTTGGAGGCGTTCGCGCTGGTTCTCGGCGCGCGCTATCTTGAGCGGGCGGCCGCGCTGGCGCCCGAAGACGGCCGTGCATCGGCGCTGGCTGCATTTCACCGCGCACGCAACTTGCCGCAAGCCATTGCGCTTTGTGCCGAGGCAAAGGCGGGATCCCAGACACTTTACGCGGTAGAGCCCGAAGCGCTGGCTTCGTGAGCGCGGGGATCGCCTATCCCTGGACCGATCCGCCCGGTCCGGGTGCTGCGATCGAGGTTCGACCTGGTCTTCTTTGGCTACGCCTGCCGCTGCCGATGAAGCTCGACCACGTAAACGTCTTTGCGCTCGACGAGCCGGATGGTTGGACCCTTGTCGATACGGGGCTCGACTGGAAAGCGGGTCGCGCGGCGCTCGACGCGGCCCTGGCCGGGCCGCTGTCGGGCCGGCCCGTTCGGCGGCTCTTTGTCACCCATCACCACCCCGATCACATCGGCGGCGCGGGGCTGTTGCAGGCCCGCTTCGATGCCGAGCTGATCACAACCCGCACATCCTTTCTGATGGCCCGCATGCTGACGCTTGACGTGCAGGACCGGCCGACGGCCGAGGCTATGGCCTTTGCTGCCGCCTCGGGCATGGATGCAGACCGGCTTCACGCCCGGCGCGACGAGCGGCCGTTCAATTTCGCCGATGTTGTGGCGCCTTTCGGCCAGAGCTATACGCGCGTGCGCGCAGGCGATAGCCTTGTGTTGGGCGGGCGACGCTGGACGGTGCGTACGGGCAATGGCCATGCGCCCGAGCATGCGACATTGTGGGAGGAGGGCGGCGACCTCTTGCTGGCCGGCGATCAGATCCTTCCGGGCATCTCGCCGCATCTGGGCCTTTATCTGACCGAACCCGATGCCGATCCGGTGGCCGAATGGCTTGCATCTTGCCGTGCGCTTAGCAACCATTCTCGGCGCGACCACCTCGTGCTGCCGGGCCACAAGATGCCTTTTACCGGGCTTGCCGAGCGGCTCGCGCAGCTGATCGAGAATCATGTCTCGGCGCTCGATCGCGTAGAGGCTTTTCTGACCGAGCCCCGCCTGGCGCCAGATTGCTTTACCACCCTCTTTCGGCGCGAGATCAAAGACGGCGAGTATGCCCTCGCCCTGTCCGAGACCCTGGCGCATCTCAACGCGCTGCGCCATGCAGGCCGCGCCCGGCGTGAAATCGACGCGGATGGCGTTTGGCAATGGCACCGTAACTGAAGCTGGGCTACACCGGCGCTGGGTCACAGTGGAGAGGCGCAATGGCCGAGCACAAGCATGGCGAGATGGACATCACCGATCAGAAGCGGGCTTTCGAGGGTTTTTTGAAGGCCGGCGTCTATCTTGGCATCGCCGTTGTTATCGCTTTGTTGTTCCTGGCGCTGATCAACAGCTGAGCCTCGGTCGCCGCCCCAGCGGTGTGCCCATTGGCCACGCGTCCGGGCCAAGCGTTTCGGCCCGAACCGGCTAAGCTTTGGGATTGGGCGCCTGAGTATAGCCGAAACCGGGAAAGACCGTCTCCAGATCCGGCAAGAAGCCGATCGCGGCATCGATCTTGCCGAATTGCCCGTTGATCGAGAGATCGGCGATGCCATGCGCAAAGCTCCACAACATCATCCAAGTATTGGCATTGCCGGGCACCTTGTCGGCCTGGGGCCAATCTAGCCCTTTGGAGATCTCGATCAGCACCGCGAAGGAGGCGTCGGCCGCAGCATCGAGCTCGGCGCTGAAGCCGGGCATCGGCCGGCTGAACATAAGCCGGTAGAGGTCGGGATTGTCCCGCGCAAAGCCGACATAGCCGCGCAACGCACCTAAATGCCGCCGCGCCTGCGGCTCGGCCGCCATGCCGGCCCGCATCGCTGCGCTGTGACGGCGAAACCCCTCTGCGCGAATGGCCGCAACCAGCCCCGTAAGCCCGTCGAAATGGTTGCGCGGAGCCGAATGGCTGACACCGGCCCGGGCTGCGCAGGCGCGTAGCGTCAACGCGTCGACCCCGCTTTCGCGGAGGATCTCAAGCCCTGAGGCCACGAGGGCGCGGCGCAGATCGCCATGGTGGTAGCGGCGTGTCATGCGGTCAGTGTCGTCAAAATGTTTACACTGTCAATTTTTGCTTGACCTGACGCAGCGACAGCCCAAAACATAATGTTGCCATCGGAAACATTGGGTGTCTTCGGAGGACCATCAATGAGCTGGGATGAGATGTTCGGCCTATCCAGTGCCCTGGCAATGGTCGGCTGGATGTTGCTTCTTTTTGCGCCGCGCCGGCGTTTTGTGCTGGCCGCCGCAGGCTTTGCGATCCCCGTCCTTCTGTCGGTGGGTTACACGTTGATCATGATGCAGTACTTCTTTGCCGCGGGCGGTGGCTTTGACAGTATCGCCGCAGTTCGGGCCCTGTTTGCGTCCGATCCGGTCTTGGTTGCAGGGTGGCAGCATTTTCTGGCCTACGACCTGTTCCTGGGCGCATGGATCGCCCGGCGTTTGGACCAGGCCGACATTACGCGCATCCTGCAATGGCCCGTTTTGGGGATGTGTTTTATGGCCGGACCGATCGGATTTCTCTTCGGGCTGGGTTTGGAGGCGGCCACCCGCATCCGGCGACCGGGTCCGCGCCTTCCCATCTCGAACATGGAGGCTGCTTGATATGCGCGTTCTGAACGCCCCTTCGGCCCCGCTGCAGGCCGAGCTAAGGGCCGAGCCACGGGCCGAGCCACGGGCCAAGCCACGGGCCAAGCTGCCGGCCGACCGGCATTTGGTTTCCGGCACCGCCTTCATGGGTCTCTTGTTGCTGCTCGGCCTTGCTGGGCTGGCCACGGATTACCGGCTTCTCGATGGAGAGCAAGTCTGGGTCAAGCCGACGAAGTTTGCCCTTGCGGTGACATTGCATCTGGCCACGCTTGCCGTCATTGCAGCTCGTCTGTCGGAGCCTTATCGCCGCGGCTGGGCGATGACCCTGACGGTGCCCGTGGTGCTGGTCTGCGCCGTGGGCGAGATGGCCTATATCATCCTGCAGGCCGCAGCGCAGGAGCATTCGCATTTCAACATCGCAACGCCGTTTCATGCAGCCATGTACTCCGCAATGGGGATCGGCGCGGTTCTACTAACCGGCGGTGCAGCCGTGATCGGCCTGCTCGCCGCGCGCGATCGCAATGCGGCGCTACGCCCTGGGCTGCGGCGTGGCGTCGTGTTGGGCCTGATCGGTGGTACGGTCCTGACGATCCTGGTCGCCGGCTATTTGGGTAGCAATAACGGCCATTTCGTCGGGACCCATCCGGAAGGCGGCGCAGCGGTGCCGCTTATCGGCTGGTCGTTGGAGACGGGCGATCTGCGCCCCGCACATTTTTTTGCCCTGCATATCATGCAGGCCTTGCCGCTGATCGGGTTGGCGTTCGACCGTTTCGCCCCGGCCCGCGCCGCCGCGCTGACCGGACTTGCCGCGCTGGTTTGGGTGGGTCTTACCCTGGCGGTTTTTATCCAGGCGCTGGCAGGGTTGCCGCTGTTGGATCCGGGGCTTTAACACACGCATAGAGGCTTTTCGGGCGGCGCACCTGAAATCGGCTGGGCCGTATTTCGACCGCGATACGCAAAGCGGCGCCTAAGCCGGCTCCTGTAAATCGTCCCAAACCGCGCCCTCGGCGAACGCTCTCGACCGGCAGGATCGGGCGCAATGCCGCGCCTGCGCTCTGGACCGCGCCCGGCCGGCATGAGAGAGGTGGAACAGAACGACGATCGTCATCAAGGAGGATGATGCCATGGATCTCGGTTCGCTTGCCGAGTTGAAACTTAAAGACCCCGCTCTGCTCGCCGAGGGTGCCTACGTCAATGGCGAATGGGTTGCGGCCGATACGGCGAGAACGTTTTCGGTGGTAAACCCGTCGACCGGCGCGGTGATCGCGCAAATGGCCGATTGCGGCGAGGCTGAGACCCAGCGGGCAGTGGATGCGGCCTTTTTAGCGCTGCCGGCTTGGCGGGCCATGCTTGCTTCCGAGCGCGCCGCAATTCTGATGAAATGGCATGATCTAATGATCACGAATGCCGATGATCTGGCCGCAATTTTATGTGCGGAGATGGGTAAGCCTTTTGCCGAGGCGCGCGGCGAGATCCTCTACGGCGCGAGCTTCCTGCAATGGTTTGCCGAGGAGGGCAAGCGGATCTATGGCGACACGATCCCGGCCCATAAGCCTGGCGCGCGGCTGATCGTGACCAAGGAGCCGGTGGGGGTGGTGGGCTCGATCACGCCCTGGAACTTTCCCAATGCCATGATCGCCCGAAAAGTGGGACCGGCCCTGGCGGTGGGCTGCACGGTGGTCGCCAAGCCGGCCGAGGCCACACCGCTTTCGGCCACAGCGATGGCCGTTTTGGGCGAACGTGCGGGGATCCCCAAAGGCGTTCTGAACGTGGTCTGCGGGATGGACCCGGCGCCGATCGGGCGCCTGCTCTGTACCAGCCCCAAGGTGCGTAAGATCACCTTCACCGGTTCGACCGAGGTGGGCCGGATCTTGCTGGCCCAGGCGGCGCCCGACATCAAGAAATGCTCGATGGAGCTTGGCGGCAACGCACCCTTCATCGTCTTTGACGATGCCGATCTGGATGCGGCGGTCGAAGGGGCGATAGTCTCTAAATACCGCAATGCCGGGCAGACCTGCGTCTGTGCTAATCGCATCTATGTACAAAAAGCTGTCTATGACGCCTTTGCCGAAAAACTGGCGGCGGCGACCAAGCGGCTGGTGTTGGGCGACGGGTTCCAGGAAGGGGTGACCATAGGACCGCTGATCGACGAGGCGGCGCTGGCGAAGGTTCAGGATCATGTGGCCAATGCCGTCGCGCTGGGTGCCGAGATCGTCACCGGCGGCACGTCGCCGGGCGGTACATTCTTCGAGCCGACGGTGCTGAAGGGTGTCGTGCAGGCGATGAAGATCGCCCGGGAAGAGACATTTGGTCCCGTCGCCCCGCTTTTCGAGTTTGAGACTGAGCGCGAGGCGATCACCTACGCCAATGACACCGAGTTCGGGCTGGCCTGTTACTTCTACAGCCGGGATGTCGGGCGCTGCTGGCGCGTGGCCGAGGCGTTGGATTACGGGATTGTTGGGGTGAATGACGGGCTGCCCTCATCCGCGGTTGCGCCCTTTGGCGGGGTTAAGCAATCGGGCCTGGGGCGCGAGGGCTCCAAATACGGCGTCGAGGACTATCTGGAGGTCAAGTATATCTGCATGGGCGGGATCTGATCGTCCGGCGGCGGCTCTGGCGGGGGTTGCAACCAAAAGGACGGCCCGTTCCGGGCCGACATCTTTGCGCAGGCATCGCGGCTGTCGCCCCTTGCCTGCCATGCTCTTATGTCAAGCGCCCAACCCACCTTCCGCTGCGTGCGCTGCGCCCCGCAAGGGTTGTGGCCTCGTTTGCATAGGGGCGCCGGGTCGACGGGGCCACCGGCGCTGCTGGGGTCGTCAGGGATAACGGCCGCTAGCCGGCGGCGATGGCCTCAACCTCGACTAGAAAGTCGGGACGGGTAAAGCCGGCGACGATCATCAAGGTCGAAGCTGGCGGCGGGTCGATCCCGGCAAAAGCGGCGTCGCGCGCGGCCATGTATCCGGCCATATGCGCCCGGTCGGTGACAAAGGCGTTCACCCGTAAGATATGGCGGGCGTCGAGCCCGGCTTCAGCGAGAATTGCGAGAATGTTGGTAAAGCACTGACGCGTCTGGCCTTCCGCATCGGGTGCGAGGCTGCCATCGGGTGCGAGACCGAGCTGGCCGGACGTCAGCACGAGTTCGGCCGAGGCGGGAAGCGCGACGCCATGCACATAGCGCGCGAAAGGCGCGGCAATGGTTTCGGGTCGCAACGCTCTTTGACGGGGCGGACGGGCCTCGACAAACTGCCCGTTCCCGTCAGCCCGAACGTTCCCGTCAGGCTGCCCGTCCCCGCCGGGCTGCACATCCATGCGGGGGCGTCCAGCTGCCGCAGGAGCGGGCTTTCCACCTGGCGACCCGCTCAAAACCCGGCATCCTTTGGCGTGGCCGGCGCCCGACCCGGCGCGCGCGCATCCTGGGCCTGCGCCTGCGGTCGGGCCGGGGCGATATCACGGCGCAGGCTTTTTTCGTGGTTCAGCCGTTTGGCCATGATCGGGGCGACCCGGCCCGGATCGTAGGATGCGCCGAGAAACCCAAAGAGCGGCCGCAGCGCCTCGGGCTGTCCCGCATATGACTCGTAGCGCAGCGCAAGCGTGCGATCCGGCCAGGTGGCACAGGCCTGTGCAAACCGCGCATCGGCGTTCGCGATGAGGTCGCGAACCCGCTCCGGCGGCGTTCTAGCCCACCAGCCCGAGCGGGCGACATCCTGCCAGTTGCGGCTGTTGAAGACGATTTTGGCACCCGGAAAGTGCTCCAATAAAAAACCGACATAGGCCTGGAACGCGTCATCGCTCATATCCCAGCGCGTATGCCGGATCTCCTTAAAACCCAGAACCGTGCTGTCGGCTTCCGGGCGCAGCGCATGCCGCACGAAACCTGTCAGGCACTCGGCCTCCAACCGCTTGACCTTGATGGCGTTCGCCCCGAACCAGGGATGCTCGGGGCCGTGATCGCGGCGGATGAAGTCGAACCGGGCCGAACGCAGCGCCGCGAGGTACCTGTGCAGCTCGAAAAGCGCGTTCTGGTTCTCGCCTCGGAGCAGATAGCCCGGGATGGCGTTCATGACCCGGTTGAGCACGGTCGAGCCGCTGCGCCCATAGGTCAGCAAAAAAACATAGCTGTAGCTGGCAATATGGCCGTGGCGCGGCGCCGGCGCGCTCATGGGGCGTGCGGCCCGGCATTGGGCAAAAGCGCGCCGGCCGAGGCCATAAACCGCTCGACGCTGCGCGTTTGGGCCAGAATGCCAAGCATCCGCGCGGATGCCGCAAGGCGCGCCTCCATGCTCTCGTGGAGCAGGCGCAGCGCTGCCACATAGCCATCGACATCGTCGGGATGGGCAACGTAGTGCGGCCAGTCGGCTCCCATCAGATCGCCGATCCCGCCGATCTTGGGCGTGACGATGGGCATCCCGCGCGAGCCGACATCCATCAGGATCAGCGGCATCCCGTCAAAACGCGAGGTGTAGAGAAAGGCAAAGACCTCTTCGAAGGGCAGATCGGCGGGCGCGGCGAAGGCCCCGCAGGCCGTCACATTCGGCGGCATCGAGGCCCAGTCGAGCGCCTCGTCGTTCAGCACCGCCCCGCCATAGACGAGAAACTCCAACTCCGGCAGGGCCCGGGCTATATCGCCAAGCACGCGCGGGTTCTTTTGCGCGTCGAGCCGCGATGCCCAGAGCACCTTGTTGGATCCAGCGGCGCCCCGAGGATCGATCGGCGCGGCCGGCTCGATAGGATAGTCGAGCACCGCAAGCTGCGACTCGGGCAGACCGAAGCGCGTCTTAAGATCGTCGCGGTACCAGCGATTGTCGAAGACGAAGCGCGCGGTCCGCGCCGCAAGTGCCGGAACATAGCGGAAATACCCATCCGCAACGCCGGAGCTGTGCACATGGGTGCAAAATGCCGATACGTGTAGGCTGCCCACGGCCGCATGCGCGCGCTCGGCCGTGCCGGGATCGGTGAAGGTGGTGTAGCCGATATAGGAGTGGACCAGATGAGCCCGCCGGGGGTGCAGCGCCTCCAACACCGCCAGCAACGCGTCGCAGCGCGCATCGATGGAGAGCGAGCGGAATTCGACACCAAAGGCGCCGGTGTAGATCTCGGGCAGATTGATAACCTGCGCGCTATGCCCGGCAAAAAACGGCGCTACGGCATCGCCA
This sequence comes from Pseudomonadota bacterium, assembly GCA_039184655.1. Taxonomy (GTDB): domain Bacteria; phylum Pseudomonadota; class Alphaproteobacteria; order Rhodobacterales; family Rhodobacteraceae; genus J013. Next base: position 26,499 of record JBCDAZ010000030.1, read on the forward strand.
TCGCACAGAATGATGACCGAACGCAGCCCCTGCGCCTCGGCCGCGCGGTGATGCCAAACGCCGACCCGTTCGGCGCCGCCGATTTGAAGCCAGGGCATGACCATCGCCTGATCCGCCCCATCGGGGAAGCGGGCGGCCACCAGATCCTGCAGCGGCAGAATGTGGTTGACCTCCTCGGCCGTCCAGCGCAGCCGCCCGCGAGCGAGATCGCGCAGCGGCCCGCTGCCGGGAAAGACCTGCGCATGTTCGACGATCTGGGCCCGGGCTTCGGGCGACAGGGAGGTCAGATCGCCCAGCCTGCGGTTCAGCGAAGCCCTGCCGTGCGAAGCGGCCCGCGATTGGCCGGCGAGGGCGGCATAGGCCCCGGTCGGCAGGATCCCGCGTCGCCAAAGCAGCTCGAAATCGTCCGTCCAGTCGCGAAAGTAAAGCCAATCGGACCAGTCTTTGGGAATATCCTCGGCCCGGCCGAGCTTGCGTCCCTCGCGCTTGCCGGAGCGGTCGTAATGCGCCCGGAACTGCGGCTCGGACCACAGCCCCCGCGCGCGCAGCCACATCAGATCCGCGTAAGCCTGCCAATAGCAGTCGAACTCCGCCGTTTCGCTGTGCTGTTGGGCAGGCCTTGCCGCCGCCACATCGTCGGCCATCACGCGGCCTCCCCATCGGGAAGCACTGTGCCTTCGGCGCTATGCAGCGTCTCGGGTGGGTAGAGCAGCGGATCGGTGGCAACCGCGACCGTCTCGCCGCAGGCCGACACGCCCTGGGGGGCAGAGCGCGCGATCCGGTAGAGGGCGCGGGCCAGCCGCGCGCCCGTTTCGGGCATGGCGCCCGGTAGGGGCCGGCGCAGCATTGCCACAAGCGGCACCCGCACGCCGCGTCGCAAGCGCCCGTACATGCTGGAAAAGGCCTGGTCGGCATCGCCGTAATTGTGCCAGCGATGGGTGTAGCGCCCGTCAAAAGCGATTTCGGCGGTGATCTGCGGGGCGACGATCTCGATATGCGCGTTGCTGTCGAGAAACCGGGCTGCCTTTCGGTACCAATCTGCCGAGATCCAGCTGCCCATGGCCTGGTAGACGGTGTAGTGCCCGGCCGGATCGGTCAGCGAAAGGCAGGTGACCTCACCCTCTTGCCGGCGTTCGACCGAAAAACCGCACAGCGCTCGGATCAGCGGATCGGGGCTGGGATCGAGCGGCGGCGCGGTCGCCGCGCCCAGCAGCGCAGCAAGCGACAAGGTCTGGGGTTCCGCCTGGTCGGGTCTCAGCGGGGCGGCCCGCACGGTCTCCAAGATGCTCTGGCTGCGCGCATCCAGCGGGCAGGCCGCCCAGGGCGGGCCGGAGAGCACCGGCAACAGCGCCGGATCGAGGGTGATCGGCACCGGCGCGCCGGTATGCGCGTGCCAGGCGACCGCGTTGCGCAGAATGTTTGAGAGTGCCGGCGAGAACGGATCGTGGCGGCGGTCGAACAGCACCATCCGCACGGCCCGATTGGTTTCCAGGATCGCCCGATGAAACTGCTCAAAAAGGCCCTCAAAGCTGTCCGATCCCAAATCGACGATCAGGCTCTGCGGAAATTGAAGCAAGGGACGCATCAGAAAGCGCTGATAATACCAGGGTTCGAGCTGGTAGTGTTCCAGCAGCAGCCGGGTCGAGACCACTTTGGCCCCGTATCGCGCGGCAAGCCGTGCCGGCGAGACGATCTGCGCACCTTCATCGGCAATGAGAACCGGCTGATAGCGCCCACCCTCGTGATCCATGGCGGCCTGCACGACCAGCTCGGTTACCGTATCGGCCGCGGCAAGGTGGTCGAGCGAGGCGAAAATGAACACCTTGGGCCGCGCATCCATGCCGTCGAAGACATACTCGACTGCGCTTGCGACATTGTAGTTTCGGTTGGCCAGCGGCACATGACGTTCGCGCCGTTTAAGCTTGTGAAACTCGGTGATGAGGGATTCGTACTGCCCTTGCCGGGCAACCTCCTCCCAAAACCAGGGCGGAAGCGGCTTACGGGCAAGGCGGGTGTCGACCGCGCCCAGGGCGACATCGGCAACGCGGTCCTTGGGGCGTTGGGCCAGTTTGCGGGTCAGCGCCGCGATATTGTCGGCCGCAAACAGCGGCGAGGGGCCGTGGATCATCCCCGGCGTCAGCCCAAGACTTTGCGCCTGCGGTTTGACCCGGTAAAAACAGACCGTGCCGGGCAGCGGGCTGTGGCGGACCCCGCCATGCAGCGTATGGCAGGACCAGGTCCAATCCTCATTGCCGATACCTGTCTTGACGCTGTTGACCGGCAGCGGAAAGGTCTCGAACAGCGAACGGTGCAAAACCGACTTGTTCGAAAAATACCATTCAGTCGCCAAGAAGAAGGGGTGGAAGCGCGGATCCTCGCTGTCGATGATCTCGCGCAAATCGAAGAGATCGCCAAACCGCGCGAAGATCTCCGTATGATAGACGGTGCGCGGCGAGATCTTGCCGGCCGCAAAAGCCTGGAAGAAGGTGAGATACCAGTTTGAGGAGTAAAGATCGTCGCCATCGTGCAGGAACACCCAATCCTGGCTGGCCGCCTCGATCCCATGGCGACGGGATGCGCCCAGATCGCCGTAGCTGACAGGGATCGCGCGGTCGATATCGGCGTCGTAAAGCGACAGCACGGCGTCGGTTCGGGTATCGCTGCGGTCGGCAATGACCACCAGCTCGACGTCGAACCCGGCAGCCCGGGCGACGGTGCGGGCATCGAGGATACTGCGCATGGTTGCCGGCAGCAGGGGGCCTTCGCGGTGCACGTTGATCACGGCCGTGGCAGCGCGGGATGGCATGGGGTGTCCGATCTCCCTATCTGTCGCCGAGGCGCGGCACAGCGAACAGCGCCGCTTCGTCGCCTTTACGCCCGCAAGCGGTTCTGGCATCCTGCGGCCGCATCGTCAAACATCAGGTGGTCTCCATATGGCGACACTTGTCGCAATCCTTCTGGTGCTTGGGCTCGGACTGCTGGCCTTCATGCGCTGGCGCAGTGTCGGCGAGCCGGCGCCCGGGCTGGGCGATGCCACGCGTGAGGAGCGGATTGCGGCCCGGCGCCTGGGCTTTGCGCCCAAGCCGGAGCAGGATCCGCTCGAGGCGGTGGGAGACCCGCGGCTGGCCGCTATGGGCGTGGTCGCGGCGATGGCCGAGATCGACGGCCCGCTTGACGCCGACGAGACCGACCAGCTTGTGGTCGAGGCGCAGGTTACCTTCGATATCGACAAGCCGCTCGCTGACAGCCTGGTGATCGTGGCGCTTTGGTTGTTGCAGCGATCGAGCGACCGGATGGACCTGATCGCCCGGCTTGCCGCCCTTGTCGCTGCCAAGGCCGGCGGCGGGGCGGCGCCGGACCTTTTGCGGATGGCCGCGGCGGCAGCGACATTTGCCGGCCCGGCCGACCGTGAAGCCGAGGCCGCCCTGGAGGTGATCCGGCAGGCGTTCGGGGTGAATGCCTGAGCGGAGCCGGCTCGACCGTGTGCTGGTGGCACGGGGTCTCGCGCCCAGCCGTGCCCGCGCCGCGGCGCTGATCCGGGCCGGTGTCGTTTGCGTCAACGGCCAAATTGCCACGCGCCCTTCTGCAGCTGTCAGCGTTGCGGGCGAAGTGGAAGAAGGCGGGGCATTTGGGGTCGTCGCGGCCGACGCGGTAACGCTTGTCGGCAACCCCTGCCCCTGGGTGTCGCGCGCCGCGCTCAAGCTTTTACATGCGCTCGACCGATTCGGGCTGACGCCCCACGGCCTTGCGCTCGACATCGGCGCATCGACGGGCGGTTTTAGCGAGGTTCTGCTGGCCCGCGGCGCGGCGCATGTGCATGCGGTCGATGTGGGTCGCGGACAGCTGCACAAGAGCCTGGCCGACGATCCCCGGATCACGCTGCATGAGGGGCTGAACATTCGCAGGCTGCCGAAGGGGTTGATCCCGCCGGTCGACTGGCTGACCTGCGATGTGTCGTTTCTGGGGCTCGAAAAAGCGCTGCCGCCGGCCCTGGCGTTGGCAAAACCCAAGGCCATGCTTGTTGCGCTGATCAAGCCGCAATTCGAGGTGGGACCAGCGGGGGTCGGCAAGGGCGGGATTGTCCCGCCCGGCCCCCTGCACGCGCAGGTGCAGGCGCGCATCGCGGCCTTCTTGGACGGCGCCGGTTGGGCGGTGGCTGGGCTGGCAGAGAGCCCGATCGCAGGCGGAGACGGCAACCGCGAATATCTCATCGCAGCGCAGGCCCGGGCTTGAAGCTGCCGGGCGATTCGGCGCAGCCTTGGCAAAGCAGACGCAAGGCCGCAGGGCGTATCGATGCAGGGGAGCCCGGTCGGAGCGGGTTGAATCGGGCCAAAGCGGTCAGACGGGACCAAAGCGGTCAGACGGGGCCAAAGCGGTCAGACGGGGCCAAACGGGCCGAAAAGAGCCAGAGGGGGGAGAAGCCGGATGTCCGACGACATCAATCGCATCGCGTCGCATTACAGCACCGGCCATCTGCTTGCGCGGCTTGAGGCCGGTCTTGCAGAAATGGGCCTTGCCCTGGAGACGATCACGGCGGCGGATCTGAAACCTGTCGACGAGTTTCACATCGGGGGCCATGCGGCGACCGAGGCGTTGCTCGACCAGCTGACCTTGCAAGCGGGCATGCGCGCGCTTGATATCGGCTGCGGGATCGGGGGGATGGCCCGCAACCTGGCTGCGCGTGGACTGCAGGTCGACGGTATCGATGCTACCCCCGACTTTGTCGAAACGGCGCGCCGGCTGAACGACGGTCTGGGAATTGCGGGGTGCTTTCGCACCGCCAGCGCGCTCGATCTGCCTTTCGAGCCGGAGCGCTTCGATCTGGTGACCATGTTGCATGTGGGCATGAATATAGCCGACAAACCGCGGCTTTTTGCGGAGGCCGCGCGGGTGCTCTGCAATGGCGGGACATTTGCCGTCTACGACGTCATGACCGATGAGGCGGGCGATATCGTCTATCCTTTGCCTTGGGCGGGCGCGCCGGGCGCGTCGCATCTGGCACCGCCGGCGGCCTATCGGTTCGCCGCGGCGGCCGCAGGCTTCGCGCTGGTGACCGAACGGTCAAGGGGCGATTTCGCGCGGGATTTCTTCGACCGGTTGAGCGCGCAAATGGCCGGAAGCGGGCCGCCCTCGGTCGGCCTGCCCTTGATCATGGGTGCGGATGCGCCGCGCAAGATCGCCAATATGGTCGCCAATTTGAAGGCGCGCCGCTATCAGCCGGTAGAGATGATTTTTCGTCGGAATTGACGGGCCTGGCAGGCCTCGGCGGATCTGCGGGCCCGGTTGTTCGGATCGGCCCGGGCGCCGATAGCGGCGGGTCTTCAGACCGGCGCATGGGAGGAGACGGCAATGGGTTTGACGGCGCTCGATCATGTCAATATCCGTACGGCCAACGCCGCGCGGCTGGCCCTTTGGTATGAGGCTGCGCTTGGGTTGGAGCGCGGTTTCCGGCCGGCTTTTGCTTTTCCGGGCGTCTGGCTTTACCTGGGCGATCGGGCGGTTGTGCATCTTATCGAGGTTGTGCCGCCCCCTGGCGGGGAAGGTACGCTTCGGCTGGAGCATTTCGCCTTCTCCGCGACGGGTCTGGCGCGCTTTCGTGCCCGTCTCGACGCCGCCGGCGCAGCCCATGATCTTGTCGCCCTGCCGCCCGGCCCGGTCGACCTGGTTCAGGTCAACCTGCACGATGCAGACGGCAACCATATCCACATCGATTTCCCGGCCGACGAGGCGCGGGCGCTGGGGCTGATTGCACGCTGAGATGGCCCGAGAAGCCATTCAGCGACGCCTCCGGCCGGCCGCTTTGGAACGCCTCCGGCGGGAGTATTTTTGCCAAGAAGAAGGGGCGGCGCAGGCGTTGGGCCTGCCGAGGGCGGCTCAGCCGCGGACATAGCCCAGGATGTCGTAGGTTTTTGCCAGGATCGGATCGGCGATTGCGGCGGCCTGCTCTGCACCGCGGCCGAGAATACGGTCGATCTCGCTCGGCGCGTCGAGTAGCGCACGCATGCGCGCCGAGATCGGGGTGATCTTCTCGACAGTAAGCTCCGCCAGGCGTGGCTTGAAGCGGCCGAATGGCTGACCTGCGAATTCGGCGATGACCGCGTCGGGGGTGCTATCGGAAAGGGCGGCGTAGATATTGATGAGGTTGCGCGCCTCGGCGCGTTGCTCGAGCGCCTCCAGACTGTCCGGTAACGGCGCGGGATCGGTCTTAGCCTTGCGGATTTTTTGCGCGATCGCGTCGGCATCGTCGGTAAGGTTGATGCGGCTCATATCCGAGGGGTCGGATTTCGACATCTTCCTGGTGCCATCGCGCAGGCTCATCACCCGTGTGGCAGAGCCCTCGATCTTCGGTTCGGGCAAGGGAAAGAACCCCTCGGCGCCAAAATCCAGGTTGAATTTGGCAGCGATGTCGCGGGTCAGTTCCAGATGCTGCTTTTGATCCTCGCCGACCGGCACATGGGTGGCGTGATAGGCCAGGATGTCGGCGGCCATTAGCGTTGGGTAGGCAAAGAGCCCGATCGAGGCCGCTTCACGATCCTTGCCGGCTTTTTCCTTGAACTGCGTCATGCGGTTCATCCAGCCCATCCGCGCGACGCAGTTAAAGATCCAGGCGAGTTCTGCATGAGCTGAGACCTGGCTTTGGTTGAAGAGGATGGAGCGTTCGGGATCGAGCCCGCAAGCGATGAAGGCGGCGGCGAGTTCGCGCGTGGCTGCGCGCATGCCGTTCGCCCCTGGCCAGCGCGCGGTGATCGCATGCAGATCGACCATGCAGTAAATAGTCTCGTAATCCTCATCCTGCATGGCAACGAAGCGCTTTACCGCGCCGAGGTAATTGCCCAGGGTCAGCCCGCCTGTCGGCTGAACGCCGGAAAATACGCGCCGGGTATGCGCCGGTTGGCTCATCGACCCTCCTCCTCACGGCTTTGGTCCGCGCGCTTATGGCCAAGGGCGAGCGGGGCGTCAACGCCTGACAAAGCGTCGCAGCGGGCAGCGTAGCGCGCAGAGGGGTATGCAGCCATGCGCGATCCCCCTAGGGTCGCGCCGATGACGACGCCGCCCCCGCTTCCGCCCGGCTTGCCGAGGATTTCTCGCTCGGTTGCATTGCCGCCCGTGCCGCTCAGCCTGTGGCTTTTGGTGGGCGCGATGGGGGTTGCCGAAGGGGTGCTGAGCCTTGCCGATCGGGACATCATCGGCACGCCGATCTGGCGGTATGCGGCGCTTAATTACGGGGCTTTCTGGGATGTGATTTTCGATGGCCAAGTCGACCCGGTTTGGCCCTATCAGGGCCTAGCGATGTTTGCCACCCATGCCTTCCTGCATGGCGATCTCATGCATTATCTGCTCAACAACGTCATCTTGCTTGCGGTGGGCAAGCTGATCGCCGGGATCATCGGCCCGTTCCGGATGATCCTGCTGTTTCTGATCACCGCCATCGGCGGCGCTTTGGTCTATGGGTTGATCGCCCAAACCGGCCATCCGATGGTTGGCGCCTCCGGTGCCGTTTTCGGCTTTATCGGCTTTTGGAAGCAGGTCGAGTTTCGCGTCAGGCTGCGCCGGGGCATGAGCCTGCGCCCGATCGGCTCGATGATCCTGGCCCTGGCAATCGCGAATGTGGTGGTGTTTTTTCTGCTTCAGGGGCGCATGGCATGGGAAGCCCATCTGGGGGGCTTTGTGGCCGGCTGGCTGATGGGCTGGTTCTGGCGCCCGGTTAGCCGCGACGGCGCAGCGACGCCCTGATCTCGGCCGGCGTGATCGCACGCAGCGCGAGGCAGGCGGCGCCGTAGACCGCCAACCCGCCCGCAACCAGCGCAGCGAGTGCTCCGTAACGCCAGGCCGGCATTGACAGAACCTCCGCCAGCAAAGCCGAAAAAAGCGCCACCGCACTGCCCATCAACAGCGACGCCAGAGCCAGCCGCGGAAGACGGCGGCGCAGCCGATCGTCGGGCGCCAGCTCCGGACCGACGTTGCGGGCGCGCCACCACAAAAGCGCAAGATAGATCCATGCGGCGGCTGTCGTGGCCAGGGCCGCCGAAAGGTAGCCGAGGATCGGGGCCAGACCGATCGCAACCGCCGCATTGACCAGCATCGCCCAGAGTGCGAGGCGGAACGGCGTTTTCGTGTCCTCGCGCGCAAAATAGACCGGCTGCACGACCTTTTGCAGAACGAAGGCCGGCAAGCCGGCGCCATAAACGGCCACGGCCAGAGCGGTTGCCGCGACATCCGCCGGGCCAAACGCCCCGCGCCCGAACAGGACCGAGACGAGGGGCGTTGGGATCACCATCAGCGCGACGGCGGCCGGAAGCGTCAGCGCCAGGGAAATCTCGGCGGCGCGGCTGACTGCGTTGCGCGCGCCGCTGGCGTCATTGGCGGCCAAACGCCGGGTGAGGGCCGGCAGCAGGACGATGCCGACAGCCACACCGACCACCCCAAGCGGCAGCTGATAGAGCCGGTCGGCCAGGTAAAGCCACGCAACCGCGCCGTCGAAATAGCTAGCGACCTGCCGGCCGACCACAAGGTTGATCTGCACCACACCACCGGCAAGCGCAGCGGGTAGGGCGACGGCGGCAAGGCGGGCCAGCCCCGGCGTCCAGCGCGGCAGGCGCAGGCGCAGCGGGTAGCCGGCGCGCGCTGCCGCAATCCAAACAAGGGCCAGCTGCGCGACCCCTGCCAAAGGAACGCCGACGGTCAGACCCATCGCATGCCAGCCTGGCGGTGCGGTTGGCTGTGCCATTGCCTCGGCCGACAGCAGAGCGGCGATCAGAACGACGTTGAGCAGAACCGGGGCCGCGGCGGCCGCCGCAAACCGGCCGGCGGCATTGAGGACGCCCGAAAGCAGGGCCGCCAGCGAGATGAAAAGCATGTAGGGAAAGGCGATCCGCCCCAGCAAGGTGGCCAGATCGAACCGCGCATCGCCGGCAAATCCGCTGGCCAGCGCCAGCACCAGCCAGGGCATCGCAAAGGTGGCGATCAGCGTGAAGAGCAGCAAAAAGGCCGTCAACGCCGCCAGCGCATCCTCGGCAAAACCCTGCGCATCCTCTCCCCGCTCCAGCCGGTGCGAAAACATCGGCACGAAGGCGGTGTTAAAAGCGCCTTCGGCAAAGAAGCGGCGAAAGAGGTTGGGCAGGGTGAAGGCCACGACGAAGGCTTGGGCCGCTGGGCCGGCGCCCAGAAAGGCGGCAATCAGGATATCGCGGGCAAAGCCGAGGACCCGGCTTGCCATCGTCCAGCCGCCGACCGTCAGAAAACCTGCGATAAGCCGGATCGGACCCCGCGCCGCCCGCGCTGTCATCCCACCGGGCTGCCGCGTTCAATCGCGCTCGTCAGCCGCTTTTCGATCGCACGCCGCTTCGCCTCGGATTCGATTTTCAGACCGAACAAATCCTTGACATAGAAAACATCGACCGCCTGTTCGCCATAGGTCGACACCACGGCCGAGGAGATCGAGATATTGGCGGCCGCCAGGGTTCGGGTCAGATCGTAAAGCAGGCCGGGCCGGTCGCGCGCGCTGACCTCGATGATCGTGAAAATGTCTGATCCGTCATTGTCAAAGAGAACCCGTGTGGGAACGGTGAAGTCGCGCACGCGTTTTTTGAACCGGTCGCGCGTCTTAAACTCGTTGCGCGCGAGAACCTCGCCCTTCAAGGTGCGCTCCACAGTGCGGCGCAACCGGTCGAGCCGGCTCTCCTCATACGGTTTGTTCTCGCGATCCTGCACCCAGAAAACCGAGGTCGCATACCCGTCCGAGGTGGTATAGCTGCGCGCATCCACCACATTTGCGCCCGCAATTGCCAAAGCACCCGACAGCCGCGCGAAAATGCCAGGGTGATCCTCCATGTAAAACACCGCCATAGTCGCATCGCGCGCGGGGTCCGGCGTGACTTGCGAGGCGATCTCGCCGGGCAGGATCGCCTCGTCAAGCGTCGCGAAAAGAAGCTGCGTCGGGGTGTCGAAGCCCAGCCAGTATGTGGTGTAGTGGCGTTCGAGCTCTTCGTCGACCTCCGCCGGCGTGGCCATAGCGGCATAGGCCTCCGCAAAGGCAAGCTTGGCGGTCGTCTCTCTTGCGCTGCGGCTGCTGCGCTCGACATCGCCCGTCAGCTCTGCCTTGGTGGCGCGGTAGAGTTGCCGCAACAGCTGGGCCTTCCAGTTGTTCCAAACGCCCGGCCCCACACCTTTGATGTCGCACACCGTCAACAACAAAAGCAGGTTCAACCGCTCCTGCGTCTGCACGATACGGGCAAAGTCGCGCACCGTATGCGGATCGGCGATGTCCCGCTTCTGAGCGAAATCGGACAGGACCAGATGGTTGCGTACCAGCCAGGCGACCTGAGCGGCACTGCCCGGGTCGATCCCCAGCCGCTGGCACGCATCGCGTGCCATATCCGCGCCCAGTACCGCGTGGTCGCCTTGCCGGCCCTTGCCGACGTCGTGCAACAGCAAGGCCAGCGACAGCGTTCGCCGATCGATCCCGCCCGTCAGGATCGACGAGGCGACCGGCAAATCCTCGGTCAGCTCGCCCTGTTCGATCCGATGCAGGATCGACAGGCAGTTCAGCGTATGCTCGTCGACCGTATAGTGGTGATACATATTGAACTGCATCAGGCAGACAATTTCGCCGAACTCCGGCAAAAAGGCGCCCAGCGCGCCGGTCTCGTTCATCCGCCGAAGGGCGCGTTGCGGGTCTTCCGGATCGGTCAGCACCTCAAGAAAAATCGCCACCGCATCCGGGTCTTCGCGCAGCGCTTCGATCTGATGCGTGGTGCTCGCGGCGATCCGCATGGCGTTGGGGTGCAGTCGAAGACCGGTTCGCAACCCCTCCCGAAAAAGCGCCATCAGCAGCACTGGCCTTTGGGCGACGATCGAAGCATCCTCGAAATCAAGCCGGCCGTCGCGTTCGACGAACCCCGCCTCCAGCCGCGGCCCCATCCCAAAGGCCCGCCGCAGACGCGGCATCAGCGCCGGTCGGCTCTTGACATGCCGCGCTTCGAGCAACGCGCAGAAGATCCGGGTCAGATCGCCGACATGCTTTGCATGGGTGAAGTAAGCCTGCATGAAGACCTCCACCGCCCGCCGCCCACTTTCGGCCGAAAAGCCCATCGCCGCGGCAATCTCCACCTGCATGTCGAAGGTCAGTTGTTCATTCGCGCGGCCCGACAGCCGGTGCAGATGGCAGCGAACGGACCATAAAAACGCCTCGGCGGCATTGAAGATCGCAATTTCCTCTTCCGTGAAGACGCCGCGGGCGACCAGCTCCTCTGGCGTGCCGGCGCGATAGAGATACTTGGCAATCCAGTAAAGCGTCTGAAGGTCGCGCAGACCGCCCTTGCCCTCTTTTACATTGGGCTCGACGAGATAGCGCGACCCGCCATGCCGCCGATGCCGCGCATCCCGCTCAACCAGCTTTGCCTCGACGAATTGCGGGCCGGTCCGGGCGAACAGCTCCTCCCACAGCCGGCTTTCCAGCTCATCGGCCAGGCCGGTCTCGCCGATCATAAAGCGGCGCTCAAGCAACGCGGTGCGGATCGTCACATCGCCGCGGGCCAGGCGCAGGCAGTCATCGACCGTTCTTACGGCATGCCCGACCTTAAAGCGCAGATCCCACAGCATATGGAGCACGCTTTCGATGACGCTTTCGCCCCAGGCGGTTTGCTTATAGGGCGTCAGGAACAGCAGATCGACATCCGAGAACGGCGCCATTTCGCCCCGGCCATAGCCCCCCGTGGCAAGCACGGCCATATGCTCGGACTTGGTGGGGTTCGGCCGCGGGTGCAAATGCTCCTGCGCGATCTTGACGGCCTGCGTGACCACTGCATCCGTAAGCCAGGTGTAGCTCGTCGCGGCCGAGGGGCCGGCCAGGGGCGTGGCAAAAAGGGCGTCGCCGATTGCCGCATAGCCGGATTTCAGCGCCTTGCGCAGCGCATCGACCGCTTGGTTGCGAAAGCGATCCGTCTCCGGCAAGGCGCGCGCTGCATCGGCAATCTCGGCTTGCAGCGCAGTCCGGTCCAGGATCCGCGCCTCGGGCAGGATCAGACGGCCCTTGGCCTCAACCGGCGGGACGTGCGAAACGTCTTGGTGCCGGATCGCGGATGGTAAAGCCATCCTTCGTCACCTCCATCACCGCCAAAGCGCGATCGATCATTCCGTCGCGCCGAAGCCTGAAGATCCCGTTGACGCCGGCAAAGCCCTGCGCATTGGTCAGGTTGTCGACCGAAAAGGGCGCAGCGTCGCCGGATTGGCGCGCATCCCGGATCAAGGCGCCGACAACCGCAATCCCGTCATAGGCAAGGCCCGATATCGGGGGTGGGGCTTCGCCATATGTTGCCCGATACCGTTCGGCATAGACGGCAAACAGGTCCGGATCCGGCGCTACGAACCAGCCGCCGGCAAGAGCAGCCTCGGCGGTAATGCCCTGATCGTTCCACTGGCCGAGGCCGAGATACTGCGTCTCCACAGGCGAGACATTGTTGTAGTTCAGAAAGGCTGCGGCGGAGATCAACCCTTCTCCGCGCTCGGGGATCACCACGGCCTCGGCGCTGTGCTGCGTTCCATAGAGCTCGGATCGATCCTGAATTCCCTGGAAACTGCGCGGGTAGTCGACTGCGGTAACGATCAGCACCCCGTTGCGGGAGGCCGCCGCACGCAGCGCCTGAACCGCAACCTGCCCTGAGGGGGTCTGGGGGTAAAAAAGCCCCATTGTCCCGATGCCCTGGCTGGCCGCATAGCTGACCAGCCGATCGGCTTCGGTCGCGGCTGTCTGGCCCAGAAGAAAGACGTTCTTTCCCGCGACCGACGGCGTCGTCGAAAAGGTCAGCACATTGATCCCGGCTTGGTCCGCAATCGGACCCACGGCCTGGGCCACCGATCCAAAGAGCGGCCCGACGAAGATGCGCGCCCCATCGGCGATCGCGCGGGTGGCGACGGTCCGGGCCTGGGCAGGGTCGCCGCCCGTTGGATAGATCCGCAGATCGATCACCGCGCCGCTCAGATCGGCCTGTGCCAGCCGTGCCGCGTTCACAAGGCTTTGGGCGACGCGGGACTGGTTGGCATCCGTCGCACCCAGCGGCACGAACAGCGCGACCGTGATTGGTCTGCCCGGATCGACCGCCGGCGTCGTGGTCGTCGCGCTGCGCGGCTGCTGGGTCTGCGTGGCCGGGGGGGGCGATGTGCAGGCGGCCGCACCCAAAAGGGCTATTGCTGCGGCGGCGCGCAGACCGCGTCGGGCCGGGCGCGCCATGAAACAAAGATGCCTACGCATGAGAACCTCGCAGTCGGGCGGCCGATTGGCTAGAATTGCGGCACCCTAAGCCGGGTGTTGCGGCAAGTAAACGACAGGACGAGCCGATGAGCGCGCAGAGCACGGAGGCTGCGGCACAAAGCACGCATCGCGGGCGGCCACTCGGGCCGGGCCTCTACCTGGTCGCAACGCCGATCGGCAGCGCCGATGATGTGACCCTTCGGGCCCTCTCAGTCTTGCGAGAAGCGGATCTTCTGGCAGCTGAAGACACGCGCCGGGCCCGTAAGCTGATGGAGCTGCACGGCGTTCGGCTCGACGGTCGGCGGATGTTGGCCTATCACGATCACAACGGCCCGACCCAGCGCCCGGCAATCCTGGACGCCCTCGCCGCGGGGCAGAGCGTGGCCTATCTTTCCGATGCCGGCACCCCCCTGATTGCCGATCCCGGCTATCGTCTGGTCGAAGCCGCCCAGGCGGCCGGGCATCGGGTCCATGCCGTGCCGGGCGCCTCGGCGGTTCTGGCTGCGCTCAGCGTCGCGGGCCTGCCGACCGATCGGTTCTTCTTTGCCGGCTTCCCGCCCGTCAAACCCGGGGCCCAGGCCCGCAGCTTTGCCGAGCTGGCGCCACTTCCCGCCAGCCTGGTGTTTTTCGAGGCCCCGCGGCGCGTGGCTGCGACGCTGGCTGCGATGGCCGAGATCTTTGGGCCTGAGCGGCCGGTGGCGCTCTGCCGAGAGCTGACCAAACGCCATGAGGAGGTGCGGCGGGGCAATTTGGGCGCCTTGGCCGCGGCCTTGGCAGCCGAGCCGGTGCCGCGCGGCGAGATCGTGCTGGTGCTCGGCCCGCCTTTGCCGGTGGCCGCGGCCGAGGCGGATATCGACACTGCGCTGCGCGCAGCGCTGGCGACGATGTCAGCCAAAGACGCGGTCCGGGCGGTGGCCGATGCGACGGGCGCGCCGCGGCGCATGGTCTATGCGCGCGCGCTGGAGATCGGGCGGGAATGAAACCGAGGCTGCGCGATCAGGCCGGGTTGGCGGCCGAGGATATCGCCGAGCGGGCCTATCGGGCCCGGGGAGGCCGGGTGATTGCCCGCCGATGGTCCTGCCGAATGGGCGAGATCGACTTAATCGTGGCGGAAGCCGGCGTGATTGTCTTCGTGGAAGTTCGGGCAAGGCGGCAAAGGGCCGAAGCCGGCGCCTCGATCACACCGCGCAAACTGGCGCGGCTGATGGCCGCCGCGGGCGCTTGGATGTCGGCCGAGGCCGTGTCGCCCGACAGCCCGATGCGACTCGATGCAGCGCTGGTCGACCGCAGCGGGGCAGTCGAGATCGTTGAGAATATCAGCCTTTAGCGCGCTTTTTAGCCGAACGGATTTCTGAGGAGCCTCCCGGTCTCAACCTGATATGCGGGTCTGTATCTCAAGCAACAAGGAGGCGGCAGATGACACGGGCCTGTTCTCTGGACCTTCGAGAACGGGTGATTGTATCGACCCCGTGAAATCCTGCTCATGCTGCAAGGGAGAAAACGTAGCGATGAGCGAGACAGTGGCAGAAGACAGCAAACGCTGGACGGCGAAGCGGAGAAGCGCGCGCGTCATTGAAATCATTCAGGGCAGTTGGAGGGACCGTGGCCCCAGTGGGGCCGCGTAAGCCCGAACAACGACGGTGGCGGAGCCTAGCCGGACCTACGATCTGGCGCCCTTGGAGATCGAGAGCTAGGTTGAGGATGCGAGGCGGGGTATGGAGAACGCCCTGAGGGCCAACCCACTGGATGTTCGTCGGCAATACGAGAAGCAGCGGCGCGATCTGCAGGAAGCCTATGGTGAGG
>JBCDAZ010000031.1:0-38121 GCA_039184655.1 Pseudomonadota bacterium
CTTCCTTTCGCCCTGCAGCCCTGATTTCCATCCCATCGAAATGGCCTTCGCAAAGCGCAAGGCGCTCCCTCAGAAGGGCCGCCGCGCGAACCGTCGAGGGCCTCTGGGACGCGATCGGCCGCCGCGGCGATCTCATCGCCCAGGACGAGAGCGCAAACTTCTTCACCGCAACAGGATATGAACCAGAATGATCGGGAAACGCTCTAGACGCCGGATTCGGCGGAGACGGCCGCGGGGCGCGGCCACAAAACTGGCCGTTCCCACCAAAGAAAGAACGCGAGAGGAGGGTCGGCGATTGCGACACCCGCTGCGAGGCGGACCGTTGTCCTCAGATGCTGGCGCGCACGGCATTCAGGCTTCGACCCTACGGCAGCGCAAGGGATTGTGCTTCTTCAAGGCATTGGCTTTGCCAGCGATAGGACGCTATTTCGGTGGCGCCACGCAACAGCCCTGGCAATCTTGGCGTTGGGACTGCAAGGCAAGATGTCGGCGCACCGATCGAACGCGCCGCCGTTCCTCGGTTTGGCCGTTTCGAACGCGCAGGCCGCCCGCGAGCCGAGAAAGGGCCAGTTTTTTTGGACGCGCGCGATGGGGTTTGGCGGTTTTTTTTGGGGGTGGGCGTTTCTGGTGCGTTTCAGAACGCCTTCACGGGTGTGGGCTGTTGCCGGCAAAACCGCAAGCCGTGCCATTTATCGAGGCTGTTGGACCGCTGCCCCGCCGCCCCGGCGCGCGGACCCACTAAGATCGGCATGGCCTCGGACCGTCTTGCGGCCTGCCACGCGGATGCGCCGGGGTCGGCGCAAGGGCGCCCCTTTATGGGATCGCAATCGCCCATGCAAACCGTATGCCGGCCGGGTACTGTCTTTGACCGCGGGTTTGGGAAGCGCGTTTCGGAGGCAATTTGAAGAAAGATTCTATGGGTTTGCTGACCGCCGCATACTCGGTCCCTTCCCCACCGTCGTCTCCGCGGCATCGCGACCTTGTCGGCCCTGAACGTCGCCGCCCGTATCGGCTGGGGGCGTCAGCGGTCACTAAGCCCGGTGTGCAGGGCGGCTGTCTTCCAAACACAACGAAGCGCCCGCGATCGAAAGCATAGAATTTGGGGCGGTGACGGCTGCGCCGGGCGTTCAGCCCTTGGCGGCGTTTTCCTTGGGGGGTTTGTAGTTGGTCTTCTCGGCGATCCGGGCCGATTTCCCGCGCCGGCTGCGCAGATAGTAGAGTTTCGCACGGCGCACCCGGCCGCGGCGCACGACGGTGATGCTATCGATATTGGGCGAATGAAGCGGAAAGACCCGCTCAACCCCTTCGCCGAAGCTGATCTTGCGCACGGTGAAGCTGGCGCCGATCCCCTGGCCGCCATTGCGCGCGATGCACACGCCTTCATAGGCCTGCACCCGGCTGCGTGTGCCTTCGACGACCTTATAGCCCACCCTCAGCGTGTCGCCGGGGGCAAAATCGGGGATGGCTTTTCCGAGCGCCACAATCTGTTCGGCTTCGAGCTGTTGAAGAAGGTTCATGACCCGTCTTCCTTCTGATGCCCGCCTTCCGGGGCGGTATGTTTGGCGTCCGAGAGCTCTGGTTCTCTCTTGGATCCCTGACCGGTCGCCCGGTGGATCCGCCAGAGGTCGGGACGGCGTTCCTGTGTCAGCGCTTCGGCCTGGGCGCGCCGCCATTGCGCGATGCGGGCATGATGTCCGGAGAGGAGAACCCCCGGGATCGCATGCTCTTCCCAGCTCTGCGGCCGTGTATAGTGCGGGTGCTCCAATAATCCGGCCGAGAAGCTCTCTTCCACGACCGATGCTGAGTTCCCAAGAACGCGCGGTATAAGGCGAACGCACGCCTCGATCAAGACCATCGCCGCGGTTTCTCCCCCGGTCAGGACAAAGTCGCCGATGGAGACCTCGTCAAGGCCGCGCGCGTCGAGCACCCGCTGGTCGATCCCCTCAAAACGGCCGCAAACCAGGATAACCCCGGCTGCGGCCGCCAGGCGCCGCGCTTCGGTCTGGGTGAAGGGACGCCCGCGGGGCGAGAGGGCGAGTCGCGGCCAGGCGGCGGGATCCTTCCCCGTGGCAACATGATCCAGAGCCCGGCCGAGCACATCGGCGCGCATCACCATGCCGGGGCCGCCCCCGGCCGGCGTGTCGTCGACGCTGCGATGCGCGTCGGTGGCAAAATCGCGGATGTCGGTTGCCGTTAGGCGCCAGCGCCCTTCGCGCAGCGCCCGGCCGATCAGCGCATGCCCCAGCGGGCCGGGAAACATCTGCGGATAGAGCGTCAGGACCTGAGCATGCCAAGCGCCGGCCAGCGCCGGCTCGGCCAATAGGCGGCGCGGCACGGCGCTGGCCCCGATGGCCAGCCGCCCATGGCTGCGCGGTTTTGCCGGCCCGCTCATGCGCGTGCCGCCCATCCGACCCGCGGCGCGATGCGGGTCGCCCGTTGCGCCTGGGCGGCACATCGCAGCGTTCGGCTGCCCCATCGCCGGTCTCGGATCATGCCGGCGGATCCTCGGCGCCCGACGGATCTTCATGGGAAAGATCGACGACCACCCGTCCCGCGGCAAGATCGACGCTGGGCACGAATGCGCGGGTAAAGGGCAGTAAGAGCGGCGTTCTAAGCGGGGGTCCCGCGATCTCCATCACATCGCCCGCACCGTGATCGGCGATGGCCCGAACCCGGCCGATCACCTGCCCGCCGCTGTCTTGGACGATCAGCCCGATCAGATCGGCATGGTAGAATTCGTCCTCAGGCAGGCTGGGTAGCCGGCTACGCGGCACATAAAGCCGGGTGCCCTTGAGCGCCTGCGCAGCCTCGCGGGTCGCCACGCCCGACAAGCGGGCCGACAACCCGCCCGCGATTGGGCCAGAAAGCGTCACGCTGAACCGCGCCCCTGCCTCGGTTTGGAGCGGTCCATAGGCACCGATCGCTTCGGGCTCAGCGCAAAAACTCTTCAGCCGCACCGCGCCCTGTACGCCATAGGCGCCCGCAACCGCGCCGACACAAACCAGTTCTTCGCGCTCGTCCATCTGCGCTCATCCTAGCCGAACGCTCGATGCCCCGCGATCGCCATGGGCCGTGTCTCCGCACGGACCGGGCGCGTGGGGTGCGCTGTTCAGCCCGCTCTTCAGCCCGCTGTGCCGTCCGCGGTCGCTGCGGCTTTCTCGGCGCGCTCCTTGGCCCGTTCCTGGGCCTTCTTGCCGGGCTCGCCCTTCTTGGGGTTGGCGCGCGCCACCTTGGGGTTCACGCCGGCCGCTTCCAAAAACCGGGCCACGCGATCGGTCGGCTGAGCACCATGGCCCACCCAATAGGCCACCCGCTCCAGATCCAGCTTCACCCGGTCTTCGCTGTCCTTGGGCAAAAGCGGGTTGTAGGTGCCCAGCTTCTCGATAAAGCGACCGTCGCGCGGCATGCGGCTGTCAGCTGCCACGATCGCATAGAAGGGGCGTTTCTTGGACCCGCCACGGGCGAGCCGGATCTTCATAGCCATATCGTCGTCTCCTCGACTTGGTTTCGCTGGGGCTCAGCCCCGGATCTGCTCGTGATGCCGAATGACCTCGGCAATCACGAAATTCAGGAATTTCTCTGCAAAGACCGGGTCGAGCCCGGCTTCCTCGGCCTTGGCGCGCAGCCGGGCGATTTGGGCGGCCTCGCGTGCGGGATCGGCTGGCGGCAGATCGTGGCTGGCCTTGAGGCGGCCCACCGCCTGGGTCTCTTTAAAGCGCAGCGCCAGCGTGTGGATCAGCACCGCGTCGAGATTGTCGATGGCCGCCCGATGCTCGGCCAAAAGCGCTGCGGCGCGGTGCGTGGCTTGGATTGCGTCTGGGGTTGTTTCGCTCAATCCAGCACCTCCGCCGGCTTGTGCCGGAAAACGAGATCCTCAGGATCGGGCCGCGGGGCGGTTTCGTCGCGCGCAGCACCCAGCCGTTCGGCAAGCGCAATGGACCGGGCGTTGAGCGGGTCGATATAGCTCACCGTTGTGGTCCAGCCCAGATCGCGGAAGAGATGCGTCAGGCAGGCTTTTGCCGCCTCATAGCCGAAATTGCGTCCCTCCGCCTCGGCCCAGAGCATCCAGCTCATTTCGGGTTCGGGCCAGCCGGCCGGAAAGTAGGGGCCGACAATGCCCAGGCAGCGATCCTCACCTTTCATCGTCACAGCAAAGCCACCAAAGCCGCGCAGCTCCCAATGCGCGATCCCTGCGGCAAAGACGGTCCAGGCGCGCTGCGGTGTGAACGGCCCGCCCAGCATTCTCGTCCGGTCTGAGAGGAGAAAGGCCATAGCGCCCGGCTCATCCTTCGGTGCCGGGCGGCGCAGGATCAGCCGCTGGGTTTCCAGCCGGTCGATCATGTCGCCGCCGGTCCCGGATGCCGCCAGATATAGAGCTCACCCGCCTCGGCATGGTGGTAACTGCCGTCGCGTGTGGCCCCCATGCGCTGGGCCAGTGCGATGGAGCGGGTGTTGTCCGGCGCGGTGAGGCTAACGGCGGTGGTCCAGCCCAGCACCGCATAGGCATAGCGGCGGGCGGTCAGGGCGGCCTCATAGGCCACACCGCGGCCTTCGGCGGCATCGAAGACCGACCAGGCGATTTCGGGTTCAGGCCAGTCTTCGGGAAAAAACGGCCCGACCACGCCGAGCGGCGCGTCGGTTTCGCGATCGGCGACCAGCCAGCGGCCATAGCCGCGCAGCGCCCAATGCCCCGCCACGCCACAGAGCCGGGTAAAGGCCGCGTCGCGGGAATAGGGCCCGCCCACCCCAGCCGCGCGCGGCGAGGCGCAAAAGGCGGCATAGGCGTCAAAATCCGACCAGCGCGGGGCGCGCAGCCGCAGCCTAGCGGTCTCGACGGTCGGGATCTCGATCCGAGCCGGGTCGGCATACTGAAATGCGGGGGTCATTTCTTGCGCCCCAAACCGGAGAGATTGCCGGGCAGCTTGGCGCCGCCCAGCCCGCCCGCACCGGGAAGGCCCGGAAAGCCGGGGGGCAGGCCCTGGGCGGCCCCCGCCCCTGGCATACCGCCGGCCAAAGCTGCGGGGTCCATACCGCCCTTGCCCATCATCTGGGCCATGGCGCCGCGCATGCCGCCCTTTTTGCCCAGCTTCTTCATCATATCGGCCATTTGACGGTGCATTTTGAGCAGCTTGTTGACCTCGGAGACCTCGACGCCCGAACCGCCGGCCACGCGCTTTTTGCGGCTCGCCTGCATCAGATCGGGCTGGCGCCGTTCCTTCTTGGTCATTGAGCGGATGATGCCGATCTGCCGGCGGATGACGGTGTCGTCAAAGCCGGCCCCCTCCATCTGCTTGGAAAGCTTGCCCATGCCCGGCAGCATGCCCATGATCGACTGCATACCGCCCATCTTGACCATCTGTTCGAGCTGGTTGGCGAGATCGTTCATGTCGAAACGGCCTTTCTGGAACCGCTTCATCATGCGCTCGGCCTCTTCGGCCTCAATCGTCTCGCGCGCCTTCTCGACGAGGGCGACGATGTCGCCCATGCCCAGGATGCGGCCGGCGACGCGCTCGGCATCGAACTCCTCGATGGCGTCGAGCTTCTCGCCCACCCCGACAAAGCGGATCGGCTTGCCGGTGACCGCGCGCATCGAGAGCGCGGCCCCGCCGCGGCCATCGCCATCCATCCGGGTGAGCACCACGCCGGAAATGCCGATGCGGCCATCGAAGTTTTCGGCCGTGTTGACGGCATCCTGGCCGGTGAGGCCATCGACGACCAAGAGCGTCTCGCGCGGGGCGGCCACGTCGCGCACCGCGGCGACCTCCTCCATCAGGGTCTCATCGATCGAGAGCCGCCCGGCGGTGTCGAGCATATAGACGTCATAACCGCCCAGGGCCGCCTGCTGCTTGGCGCGTTTGGCGATCTGCACCGGGTCCTGGCCTTTGACGATGGGCAGCGTGTCGATCCCGGCCTGGCGGCCGAGAAGTGCGAGCTGTTCCATCGCGGCGGGGCGCGAGGTGTCAAGCGAGGCCATGAGCACCCGCTTGCCCTCCCGCTCGCTCAGCCGCCGGGCCACTTTTGCGGTCGTGGTCGTCTTGCCCGAGCCTTGCAGCCCAACCATCAGCATCGGCGCGGGCGGGTTGTCGATTTTCAGCCGCCCCGGCTCGGCATCGCCCTGCAAGACCGCGATCAGCTCATCATGTACGATCTTAACGACTTGCTGACCCGGCGTGACCGATTTGATCACCGCCTGGCCGGTGGCCTGGCCTTGCACCCGCTTGATGAAGTCGCGCACGATGGGCAGCGACACGTCGGCTTCCAAAAGGGCGACCCGAACCTCGCGTAAGGCGGTCGTGACGTCGGCCTCGGTGAGAGCGCCCTGGCGGGTGAGCTTGTCGAGCACACCGGAAAGGCGTTCGGACAGGGCTTCGAACATCTCTCTCTCCTCGCCGCGAGCGCGGCGGCTGCGGGGCACCTGGCGCCGGTCGGCCGCATAGGCACAGGCGCAGGCGCGAAAAGCATAAATGCGCCGGTGGGCGCGACGCGCTGACCGGCGGCGATCCCGACGCTGCGCCGGGACCGGAAACTCGAAAGCTCCCGGAATCGGACGATCAGCTATGCGCGGAAATCGCTACTGTCAAGAAAAACGGCCCCGCCGACAATGGGCAGGGCCGAAAGACGCGCCCAAAGCGGGCGGAGATCGGGCCGAAGCGCCGGCGTGGAAGGCGCCTTGACGCGACAGCAGCGCAAAAGCGGGGTTAGTGCACCAGCACCGCGTAACTTCGCGAGCGCGAGTCGCGCAGATTGTCCAAAACCGACCCTACATACTCGACATGCAGTTCCGCCTCGGTAATCTCGTTATTCTCGCAAGGCCGGATCTGCTTGGGGTCGGTCGTCGTATCGTAGGGCGTTGCGCAATCGACAACCACCGGCGGCCGGGTCATGAAGACATCCACGACATCGACGACATCGGCCTGATAGCTGGTCAGCCCGTCGCCGGCGTCGAAGCTTGATTTTCCACCGCAATTGATCACCGAGACCCGCAGGCGCCGACGCTCATAGGTGGTCATATCCACCGACGGGTAGGTCTCGGCGAAATTGTCGGGCCAGGTCCGCACGAAGTTGTTGTCAATACCGTTCCAATCCTCACCCTGGGTGGCCTCGAAACCGTGCAGCGCCGCCTCGACACGCTCGACATTTGAATAGAACCTGTAAAAGCTGTCGTTGGCGCCGGTCAG
Organism: Pseudomonadota bacterium; assembly: GCA_039184655.1. Lineage (GTDB taxonomy): Bacteria > Pseudomonadota > Alphaproteobacteria > Rhodobacterales > Rhodobacteraceae > J013. The sequence goes on from JBCDAZ010000031.1 coordinate 7,179, forward strand.
GACTTGGCCATCGATATCCGTCACATCGGCTTCGGCGATGCCCTCATCCGCGGCGATCTGTGCGATCACGCTGGGCAAGTAGTAGTTTGCCGCATAGTCGACCGGCTGGATGTCCTGGGCATAGATCGCCCCGTGCAGACCGAAGGCCAAACAATCCGAGGCAAAGCAGGGCGGGCTTTCCATCGGCCCATGCGCGCCGGGCGAGACGGGGATGTGGTTCTGGCGCGATGCCGGCCGCGTCGGGTCGCCCGGATAGGCGGTCAGGATCTGATAACGATCCGCATTCGCCTGGTTGATCTTCAGCATAGCCAGCGGGCCGAAATCCTCGGTTTGGATCCGGGCGATCATGGCATCGAAATAGTCGTTGATCTCGTCATGGCGGATCATCCCATGCACCGCGGCAATGTCGGGGTAGAAAAGCTCGCTGCGCTCATCACCGGTCGACAGGGTCATATCGCTTGACAGCAGCTCAGCCATCTCGGCGTCAAAAAGGTCGAAGCGGACATTCAGCCCCGTGACGAGCGCGTCGGGCGCGGTCTCTTTGACCAAAAGCTGGTCGTTCACGCAGGAAAGCCCGGTATCGACGACCGCCAGAAGACATTTGTCGCGCAGCGCTTCCAATGCGGCACCCGTCTGCCCGGCATAGCCCGGCAGGGTCAGCGGGTTTTCGCAGGCGCCGCTGTCGGTCTGACCGAAGCCGACTGGGTTTTTGATCACGCCGACACCGATCTGGGTTGCCGTGCTGCTAAGCCCCAGCGTGTTGGACGCGGTCATCCGCAGCCGGTACCCGTCGCCATAGTCAAAGACCGAGTTCAGGCTGCGTGTGGGATCGTTCTCGAAGGGGTTGCACATCACCAAGGTCGAGATGCCTTCGCAGGTCACCTGCTTGCGCGTTGCAACCGCATAAGCGCCGATCGGGATCTCGTTGATCGCGCTGCTCAGCCCTCCCACGCTGATATCCAGCAGCGAGGCCCTGACCGAGGCGGGCTGCGCGACGGCCACGACATGGGTCGCCAGCACCGGGTCGGTCGTGGTAAGCGTCCCGCCGGTAACCAGCGCATAGTCGAAGTTTCCGTTCAAATCGGTGGGCGGCCCGGATAGGAAGACGAGCTGCGCAATCTGAAAACTGCCGCCCCCCTGCGTGAACACGGATGTCTTCGAAACGGCATTGGCCGCGGCGGTCGCCCGCTCGATTGCCGATTGGTCGACCTTGACGCCGTTGTCGTCGATTCCGTCGCGCTGGTCGAGCTCGACCGCCGCGGCAAGGGCGACCTGATCGATATAGGATTGCATTTGCGAGTGCGCGCTGTAGGCGCGACCGAAATCGATGACAAAGCCGATGGCGCCGAACAACATCACCGAGAACAAAAGCACCTGGATCGTTACCAACGCCTCTTCGCCCTTTGCAAAGCGCCGATACCGTCTGACGAAAGACGTCACCATGCCGTACACCCCAACCAAGAACGCAACCCACCACCCAAGGCTGTAAGCTAAGACCCGCTACACTCGGGGTCAATTCAGAGCTGTGGCGGAATTGGTACAAAGTTGCGGTAATTGGGGGCGATGGGGGCGGCTTCTCGGCCTGATTGTGACAAACGTGGCTCAATCGGACATTTTGCAATCGACGGGAGAGTAGGCCCTATAAATGCGCCCGTTTTTTCCTGTCGGCCGGGTCGATGTCGGTGGCGACCGTTGTGGATCGCGAGAATCACCGCCCGGCTGCATGCAGCGGCTGTTGTTCCAAAGGCCCTGCTCGTATCTTTTGCGCAACAGATGTAAATAGCCGGTTAACCCGGCTCGGCGGATTGGCTAAGACGCCAACATGTCGGGTCAAGACGGATCAGGACCGCTTTCGCGTTATCGCCGCCTGGTCAAGGAGGGCGTGCTTCAAGACGATCCCGCCCAGCTCCGGGCTGTCGAAAAGTTGCAGATCCTGCACAACCGCTTGCAGGATTACGACCCGGTGCAGCCCAAACGGGTGGGTATCGGGTTGTTCGGCTGGGGGCGGGAACGGATCCGCCAAGACGTCGTCCCCGGCCTTTACCTGTTCGGTGGCGTCGGGCGCGGCAAATCGATGTTGATGGATCTGTTTTTTGCCGATGCGCCGCCCCCACATAAGCGCCGGGTGCATTTTCATGCCTTTATGCAGGAGGTGCATGCCGGTATTGCCCGGGCGCGCGTTGCGGGCGCCAAGGACCCGATCGCGGATGTCGCACAGGCGGTTTCGGCATCGGCAACGCTGCTTTGTTTTGACGAGCTGCAGGTTACCGATATCACCGATGCTATGATCGTCGGCCGGCTCTTCGAAGCGCTGTTCGCCCGCGGCGTGGTCGTTGTCACCACCTCAAACAGGCCCCCGGACGATCTTTACAAGGACGGTTTGAACCGCGACCTGTTCTTGCCCTTCATCGCGTTGATCAAACAAAAGCTCGATCTGCATGAGCTTGCCAGCGCGCGCGATCACCGGCTGGGCCGCGCGCAGGGCGTGCGGGTCTGGTTTAGCCCGCTCGATGCGGACAGCGCGGCCGATATGGATGCCGTTTGGGCGAAGCTTGCCGGGGGGGTTGGGGCGCCTTTCGTGCTGGAGGTGGGGGGCCGCGCGATCACCCTGCCGCAGCGTTGGGGCCGAGTGGCGCGGGTCGGCTTCGCCGCTTTGTGTGAAATGCCCTTGGGCGCTGCCGATTACCTACGGCTGACCCAGGAAATCGACTGGCTGTTGCTGGAAGGTATCCCGGTCTTGTCCCGCGCCCGCTTCGACGCGGCCAAGCGCTTCGTGACATTGATCGATACCTTGTATGAGGCGCGGGTGCGCCTTGTGGCCGCGGCCGAGGCCGAGCCGGAGACGCTTTATGCCAGCGGCGCGGGGTCTTTTGAGTTCCAGCGCACCGTCTCGCGGCTGCGTGAGATGCAGGCGGCAAGCTGGACTGGCGACGCGTTGGGCTAGGCCCCCGATTTGACCGCGCCCCCTGCATCGGTTTTTTGCGGGAACCAGACCTCGTTTCGCGTCAGCACCATGGTCACCGCCACAGCGAGGAAGGCCAGGATCGAGCCTGCCAGCAGTGCATATTCGGTGCTTTGCAGGATCAAGAACAGCGTTGCATAAAGCAGCACCAGCACCCCGATCAGCAAGCCGGCGCGCTTGCCCAGGCGCAGGGCCGCGACCGCATAAAAAGCCAACAGCGCAATTGTCGCCAGGCTTGCCAGCATGTAGGCCGGCGTAAACCCGATCTGTTCGGCAAAGCTCAACAACAGCAGGAAAAACACACATTGCGCCACCCCGATCAGGAGATATTGCGCCGGATGGACGGGCCGCTTGGACATACCTTCGGTCAGGAAAATCGTAAGGAAGGTTAGGGCGATGAAGAGGATGCCATAGCGTGCCGCGCGCCCAACTTTCTGGTAAAATCCCACAGGGTTGTACAGCGACAGGCCAAAGCGCGACGCGTTGATCTCATTGAATGCGCTGACGCCGCGAACCATCTGCGGCAGATCGCGGGCCAGATGCGGGATCGACCAGGAGGCGGTAAAGCCGCTATCGCTCACCTCGCGTTCATCGGGCAGGAAAGCGCCGTCGAAGCTGGGATGCGGCCAATCGCCGCTTAGCGCGATGTCGGTCTGCCGGCCCACCGGGGCAAACTCCAAATCCCGGGCGCCGTTGAGCGTGAAGACAAGCGTCATATCGTTAAGCGCCATGTTTTGCGCGACCGGCGCATGCACGCCGCTTTTTCGCGGCAGCATCGAGCCGGGTTCGACCGCGAGCGCCTCTTCGCCCGCCATCATCTCAACAGCGCTGCGCAACCCGCGCGTTTTTGTCAGATGCAGTTCGATCCGCGCGCTGGGCCAGTCGAGACGTTCGCTTTCGCCCAGCTCGCGTCGGAAGTCGTCCAGGTCGAAGCCGAAAGCAAGCGTCAGGTCGGTGGAATAGACAGGCACCTCAAAGATGCCGCGGGCGCGCAACTCGCTGCGCAGCACCCCGTCGATGGCAAGGCTGCGCGGCGTCACGATCAGCGGCGGGGCATTTTCGGTGCGCGTGGTGCGCGTGACCTCGTCGCCCTCGCGGGTTTCCTCCACAACCTCTCGCTCGACCGGAACGATCAACACCGGACCTGCCAGCATCTGCTGCCCGCCCCATTGATCTGCAATCTCGCGCAGCGTCTCTTGTTGTAGGCCAGCCCGTTCCTCGATGATCAGAGCAATGAAGATCAGCGGCACGAACATCAGCACCACTAGGGCGCACATGATCCCGAACCGCGTCGCCCGGTCCATCAGAAAGGACTGCTCGCTCATCCTACGCTCCAAAGCTCTACAAGGGCAGACGCGCTAAAGGCGCCAAAGCAGCCAAAGATCTGTTCCGTGCAAACGCCGTCACGATGGATGAGTGCTACAGCCGCGACCGGTTCGGGACAAGCAAAAGCGCCCATGGACGCGCCGGCGGGCCGCGCTAAATGGCGCGCAGGACGAGAACGGAGGAGAGGACGGCGCGATGGGCCGGTTGTGGGCGTGGATGTTGGTGGCAGCGGCGGGCCTAATCCTGCTGTCGGCACTAACCGAAACCGCCCGGGCCGAGACAGGCTGGGCAGCGTTGAACGAGCCGGGGCGCATTGCCATCATGCGCCATGCGCTGGCGCCGGGGACGGGAGATCCGGGGCACTTCCGCCTTGGCGATTGCGCGACCCAGCGCAATCTTAATGCGGTGGGGCGCGACCAGGCGCGGCGCATCGGCGCCTCGTTCCGCGCCGCAGGGATCGTTTTTGACCGGGTGTTGACAAGCGCCTGGTGCCGCTGTCGGGAGACGGCCGATCTTCTGGATGCGGGGGCGGTCGAGGCGTTCCAGCCCCTCAATTCCTTCTTTCGCGACCGCGGCCAGGGTCCGGTCCAGACCGAAGCGTTGCGCCGTTTCCTGGCCGGATGGGACCGGGGCGCGACCCTGATGCTGGTCACCCATCAGGTGAACATCACCGCGCTGACAGGTGTCTTCCCGCGCTCGGGCGAGGTGATCGTCATCGAGGTGACGCCGGACGGTGCGTTAACCGTGATCGATCGCATGCTGATCGACGCGTGAGGGCTCAGGCCCGGCGCTCGACCATCATGCGCTTGATCTCGGCAATGGCCTTGGCCGGGTTCAAACCCTTCGGGCAGGTCTTGGCACAGTTCATGATGGTGTGGCAGCGATAGAGCTTGAAGGGGTCTTCCAGCTCGTCGAGCCGTTCGCCCGTGGCCTCGTCCCGGCTGTCGATGATCCAGCGATAGGCATGCAAAAGCGCCGCCGGGCCCAGATAACGGTCGCCATTCCACCAATAGCTGGGGCAGGCCGTCGAACACGACGCACACATCACGCATTCATAAAGCCCGTCGAGCTTCTTGCGATCCTCGATCGACTGCTTCCACTCCGTCGCGGGGCGGTTGGTTTTGGTCTCCAGCCAGGGCATGATCGAGGCGTGCTGCGCATAAAAATGCGTAAGATCCGGGATCAGATCCTTGATCACCGGCATATGCGGCAGCGGGTAGATGCGAACCGCACCCTTCACCTCGTCAAGCCCATAGATGCAGGCCAGCGTATTGATCCCGTCGATATTCATCGCGCAAGAGCCGCAGATCCCTTCACGGCAGGAGCGGCGGAAGGTCAGCGTCGGATCGACCTCGTTCTTGATTTTAATCAGCGCGTCCAAAACCATCGGCCCGCAATCGTCCATGTCGAGCCAGTAGGTATCGACGCGCGGGTTCTCGCCGTCATCGGGGTTCCAGCGATAGATCCTGAAGGCGCGCACATTCTCCCCGTCCGGTTTCGGCCAGGTTTTGCCCACACGGATACGCGAGTTCTTGGGGAGGGCGAATTCAACCATTGGCGGCTCCTTCAGCCTTGCTTGTGCGCGATATAGATGCGCTCGCCACGCTTAAGGGAATGGCGTGTAACCTCGGGTTCCTCGGCCGAAATATACGTTACGGTAAACCCGAAGGATGCGACGCGGTCGGCAAAATCGGCCCCGTAGAGACGTAAATGCAGCCGGTCGGTGTAGTAGGCCATCCGCGCGTCGGGCTCCAAATCCAGATCCTCATGCGTCTCGCCCCAGCCAAGCACCTGCGGCACGGTGAGGATCGCCCGGCCCCCGGGGGCCAGCACGCGGTAGATTTCGGCGAGCGCTGCGCGATCGTCGACATGTTCCAGCACATGATTGGCTATTAAAAGGTCATAGCAGGCGTCGGGCAAGCTTAGCGCTGTGAGGTCGAGTTGCAGGTCGAACCCCGGTTCGATGTCGGCGGTGCGATAGACCGCGACCTGGGTCTTGATGAGCGCCGAAAGGCTGGGTTCGGCCGCGAAATGCAGCACACGCGCGGTGGGCGACAGGCTTAGATGCCGATCCATCCAGAGCTTGAAGAGGCGGTGGCGCGGGCGGCTGTCACAAGCCGGGCACCAGATGCCGGGGGTCTCGCGCACCGGGCTGAACCGGCCCTCATATCCGCAAACGGGGCAAGTATAGACGGGCCCGCTATCGACGAGATCGAGATAGGCCCGCATACCCCGCAAGGCGCGAAGATAGCGTTTTCGCTCCCGCTCCTTGGGCGCGCGCTGGGGGGCAAAGTCAGCCGTCATAGCGCCACCGGGCCATGACGGACACCGATAACGCCATGCGGGGCGCCTGGGTGCAGAACACCGACCGCATAGGCCGCCGCGCGCGGCGCTGGGGTTTTCAGCCGCTCAAACGGGGCGAAGCTTCGCCTTTGCCGCTTGCCTGTGCGGTCTGGCAGCCTGCAATCCGCGCCGGGCAAATCGTGGTTCTCGAAACCCAGAGCCGGCGCGATTTGGGACAAGCTTTGCCCGCCTGATGCTGCCCTGAAGCGTGCTGGGCGATCGACCGGCGAAGCGGCAGCCTGTGGCAACTCAAGGGATGGGCTGGAGCGATCCGGCACGCAGCCCACGCCGAGATCGGCGAAAAACGCGACCGACGCAACGCGGCGCATCAGTAGACGCGGGCTTTCGGCGCGATTTTTTTCAAGTCGATGCCGCCCTCGGCGCTGGTTGTCAGCGGGTCGGTGACCACGCGCCGATAGCTAAGCTCGACGCCGCCGGTCTCCGACAGCCGGGCGATGGAATGCATCCGCCAATTGACATCGTCGCGGTCGGAATAGTCTTCGCGCGCATGCGCACCGCGGCTTTCATGCCGCGCCTCGGCCGAAAAGACGGTGGTGATCGAGTTCGCCATAAGATTTTCGAACTCCAGCGTCTCCATGAAGTCGGAGTTCCAGACCAGCGAGCGATCGGTGACCCTCACATCCGCCATGTTCTGCCAGAGCGCGGCGATCCGGTTGCAGCCCGATTTCAGCGTCTCAGCGGTGCGAAAGACCGCGGCATCCTCCTGCATTGCCTTTTGCATATCGAGCCGGAGCGTTGCGGTCGGCGTTGCGCCCGCAGCGTGCCGCACCCGGTCGAACCGGTCCATGGCATAATCGACCGAGGCCTGGTTGAGCGGCCGGTTGGCGCTTTCGCGGTCCACGATTTCGCCCGCCTTGATCGCCGCGGCGCGGCCGAAGACCACCAGATCGATGAGCGAGTTGGAGCCCAGCCGGTTCGCGCCATGCACGCTGGCGCAGCCCGCCTCGCCCACCGCCATCAGCCCCGGCACGACGCGGTCGGGATCTTCGGGCGTGGGGTCGAGCACCTCGCCCCAGTAATTGGTCGGGATACCGCCCATATTGTAATGCACCGTGGGCAGAACCGGGATCGGCTCCTTGGTTACATCCACCCCGGCAAAGATCCGCGCGCTTTCGGAAATACCGGGCAGTCGCTCGGCCAGCACCTCGGGCGGCAGATGGTTGAGGTGAAGGTGAATGTGGTCGCCCAGCTTGCCCACACCGCGACCGTCGCGGATTTCCATGGTCATACAGCGCGAGACCACATCGCGCGAAGCAAGGTCTTTGTAGGTGGGCGCGTAGCGCTCCATAAAGCGCTCGCCCTCGGAATTGGTGAGATACCCGCCCTCGCCGCGTGCGCCTTCGGTGATGAGGCAGCCGGCACCGTAGATGCCGGTGGGGTGGAACTGCACAAACTCCATATCCTGCAGCGGCAGGCCTTGGCGGGCGACCATGCCGCCGCCATCGCCGGTGCAGGTATGCGCCGAGGTGGCCGAGAAATAGGAGCGCCCATATCCGCCCGTGGCCAGCACCACGGTCTTGGCGTTGAAACGGTGGATCGTCCCGTCGTCGAGCTTCCAGGCCACGAGACCTTGACAGACCCCGTCTTCGGTCATGATCAGGTCGGTGGCGAAATACTCGATGAAGAACTCCGCATTGTTCTTCAGGCTCTGCCCATAAAGCGTGTGCAGGATCGCGTGGCCGGTGCGGTCGGCCGCGGCACAGGTTCGCTGCACGGGCGGGCCTTCGCCGAACTCGGTGGTGTGGCCACCGAAGGGACGCTGATAAATCTTGCCATCCTCGCGACGGCTGAAGGGCACGCCGTAATGCTCCAGCTCATAGACCGCCTTGGGCGCTTCGCGGGCCAGATACTCCATGGCATCGGTGTCGCCCAGCCAGTCCGACCCCTTGACGGTGTCATACATATGCCATTGCCAGTGGTCTGGCCCCATATTGCCCAGGGACGCCGCGATGCCGCCCTGGGCGGCGACGGTGTGCGAGCGGGTGGGAAACACCTTGGAGACGCAGGCGGTGCGCAGCCCCTGTTCCGCCATGCCGAGCGTCGCGCGCAAGCCGGAGCCGCCGGCCCCCACAATCACGACGTCATAGGTGTGGTCGATGAACTCGTAGGATGCCATGAAATCCTCTCTCCAGCCTATCCTCAGCGTTAGAGCGCCAGCCGGGCAATGGCAAAGAGGCCCGTTGCCGCGGCGGAATAGCAAAGGCAGATCATTCCGATCAGGGCAAACTTGCGGGCCGCCCCATGGACATAGTCCTCAATCAGCACCTGCACGCCGTTCTTGAAATGCATAAAGCCCACCAGCAGTGTCAGCCCGGCAACGATCGCCGGGAAGGGGCGGGCGAAATAGGCGGTGACGGCCTCATAGGGTTCGCCCAGCATCGGGCCGAAGGTGAACAGAAAGATCGGGCAGAGGAGTGCGAGTGCCACCGAGGAGACCTGCATCGACCAGAAGTGCTCGGTGCCCGACTTTGCCGAACCCAGCCCGACGGCGCGTTTGCGATCGGTTACAAAGGCCATGGCGTTTCCTTTCTCAGATCACCAAAAGCGTCAAAGCGGTCAGAACGACCGATCCGATCATCGCGCCCTTGCCCATCAGCTCGGAGGTCGCAACGTCCAACCCGCGGCCGGAGTCCCAATAGAGATGCCGCAAGCCCGCTAAGAAATGGTACCAAAACCCAAGTACGGAAAAGGACATCACGATACTGCCGATCCAGCTGGTCAGCACCCAGTCGGCCAGCGCAAACGCCTCCGGTCCGGTAGCGGCGGCCAGAAACCACCAAACGATTAGCAGCGCCGAAAGCAGCAGCGCATTGCCGGTAATCCGGGTCAGGATCGACGAGATCGACGTGATCTGAGGGCGGTAGATCGTCAGATGCGGCGACAGCGGGCGATTGCCCCGGTTGACGTCGGCCATACGCGCTACCTCCTGTATTCCAGCCGGCATTTCGGTATGAACAGCTTCTTACGCCTTGGCGTTGACAACAGGCTAAGACAAGGCGCTTTCCCCCGACAGAGTTTTTTTAATGATTCCACATTGAGGAAACGCGTTCTGCGTCGCTGTGATCGCAAGTCTGTGGGATGTGATCACATAACCGAATTGCTCAGGTTATTTGTGATCACGAATTGCTTTTTGGCCGCTTCCGGATGCGCCTTCCTAAAACCGGTGGCGCAGCCCCAGCTTGAGGTATTGAGCGCCTTCCGCAACCCCGCCAAACGGGCCGACATCGCCCCAGATCTTTCCCCCGCCCGACCGGTGATGCAGACGCAGCACTAGATCGGTGCTGTCCCAAGCCGGATCGGCAAGCGTGAACTCAGGCGAGAAGTAATGCAACAGCCGGTTGCCGGTACCGAAGGCGCTGCGCTGCAGCACGGCATCGGGGATGGCGGTCGCGTAGTTTAGGCCCGTCGATACGGCAATGCTTGTTCGCACCACATCGTTCCAGGGAAAGGCAGTCCAGCGGCCGTAAAGCGCAACCCAGCCTTCGGTCACGGTGGCCTCGCCGAAGCGCTGCCCGAGACCGCCTTCGATTTCGATGTCGAACCGACCGCCGACGGTGGCGATACGGCGCGATAGGGCGAGCGAGAGCATATAGTCCTCGCGAAACCGCAAATCCCAGGGCGGGGTATAGTCGCTGTCGAAGGGCAAGAACACGTCCGACATGGTGCTGTCGAGAAACTGTCCGGCAAAAACCGTTACCCGACAATCGCCCCGGCAGGGCCCGGACAGCCCGGCCCAGTCCCAGAACGGTTGATCGACCGCCTCGGCGCGCCAAGGGCAGCAAAGCAGGGCAAGGGCGAGGGCCGCAGCGCTTATGCGGGCGGCTGCGCGGCGCTTCGGCAAAGCATGCATAGCGGGACCCCTCTCGCTAGAGGCTGACGGTCGACCGGGACGACACGCATATTCGATGTGGGAGCGGGCGCAATCGCGAGCAAGATTTTCGCGCCCGGCCGCTGGCGTCCTGTGCCGGCTATGTCGCCTGGTGGGGTGCTAGCCGCGTCGTGGCATTAGGGCCCAGATATCGAGGTCGAGCAGAACCTCGGGTCGGTACTTGCCCGCATCGTCGCGCAAAGCAAAGGGCGCGCCACCCTTGTATGCAACCAAGCGTAGCCTGAGCGCACCGATGCTGCCTTTTGCAGTTTCGGCTTTGTCGAGCACCTCCGACCAGGCCCGCAAGGTATCGCCGGCAAAGCAGGGGTTGGCATGGCTGCCGCCATTGATCGCGACGATCGGCTGGGCGTTCGCCAGACCGTTGAAGGACAGCGCCCGGGCCAGGCTGATCACATGTCCGCCATAGATCAGCCGGCGTCCATCCTCGCGCAGGCTGGCATCGAAATGCACTTTGGCGGTGTTTTGCCAAAGCCGCGTCGCCATCATGTGCTCGGCTTCTTCGATTGTGGCGCCGTCGATATGGTCGATCCTTTCGCCGATATGGAAATCCTCCCAATAATGCGGCGCCCCTGCCGCTGCGGTATCATAATGCGCGAAGTCGAGACCGTCAGGCGCGATAAGATCGGCTGCAGCGACCGCCTCGGCGAGGTCTGGCCGATTCGGGTCCGGGGCGGGGGCTGCCGGGTCGCCCTTGCGCAGCATCACCCAGCGCACATAGGATATAATCTCGGCGCCATGCTGGTTGCGCCCGACCGTGCGGACCCAGACAACGCCGCTGCGGCCATTGGAGGTCTGCCGAAGCCCGATCACCGTGCTTTCGGCGGTTAGCGTATCGCCGGGCCAGAGCGGTGCGAGAAAGCGGCCCTCGGCATAGCCGAGATTGGCAACCGCATTCAGCGACACGTCGGGCACGGTTTTACCGAAGACCGTGTGAAAGGCGATCAACGGGTCGAGCGGCGCAGTTGGCAACCCGCAAACGCGCGCGAACGCATCGGAAGAGGTCAGCGCAAACCGGCAGGGGTAAAGCGCCGTGTAGAGCGCCCGCTCGCCAGCGCCAACGGTCCGTGGCGTGGCATGGCGGATCGTCTCGCCAAGCGTGTAATCCTCAAAAAAGCGCCCCGGATTGGTTTTGCTCATGCGATCCCCATCGGCTCAGCGTCGCTAATACGACCCAGAAGCGGCCTATCACAGCAGGCAGGTGGCGATACACCGCCAATGGCCCGCTACAATGCGCCGCTGCGCTACGCGAAAACACCCTTACAGCAGGGCAGCGTGATGCCGGGGTTATCCGGCGCTAGCCTGCGAAGGGGTAGAGGCCGAAGAGCTGCCAGTGGACGGTAACGATGCCCGCATAAACGATCAGCGAGACCAAGATCAGCCGGACATCGCCGATCAAGGGGCCGGCTGCCGGCCGTTGCCAGCTGCGTTCACGGTGCGCGATCACCGGCAATTCGACCAGCGCCCAGAGGCCAAGCGCGCCGAACAGGATCACCGAAGCAAGATCACCGCGGACCAACAGATGCGCAACCGCCCACACCGCAAAGCCGGTCAGCATCGGATGACGCAACCAGCGGCGCATTCTGCCTTTCGACGATCCCATCCCGAACAGGATCACCGCGATCAGCATCAGGAAGTTGTTCAGATGCCGTCCCCAATCGGGCGGCAGGTAGACCTCCGTCCAGCCTGCCTCGCGATAGCCAAGATACATCAGCGCGACCGACAGAAGCAAAAGCAAGGTGACCACACCACGCCCGGGCTGCGCCCCGAGCCTTGCGCGCATAGAGGGCGCGACGCGTTTGAAGAGATGGGCCGCCCACCAAAGGGCCACGCCGGCGATCAGCAGATCCATCGCGCCAGCCCCTAGCCCGTTGCCTTTTGGCCGTCCCGGTCCCGGATCGCACGATCCTGGGCGATCAAGCGCCGGGCGTTCTCGACATGCAAGTTCTCCACGATGCGCCCATTCAGCACCGCCACGCCGCGCCCCGCCGCCTTTGCGGCCTTCCATGCGGTGAGCTGCGCGCGGGCTTCTGCAAGGGCATCCTGAGATGGGGCGAAGACGGCGTTCGCGACCTCCAGCTGCGCGGGATGGATCAGCGTCTTGCCGTCAAAGCCCATCCGGCGCCCCTGTTCGCACTCCGCCCGCAAGCCATCGAGGTCTGCGAACGCATTGTACACCCCGTCGATGCAGGCCAGCCCAAACGCGCGCGCGGCAAGAAGGCATAAACCGAGCCCGCTCAACAAAGCCGCCCGGTCGGCCGAGCTCTGGCCGCGCAGATCCTTCAGAAGGTCGTTGGTCCCCATAACCAGACAGGCCAGTCGAGGCGTTGCGGCCGCAATTGCCTGAGCGTTGAGCACGCCCATGGGCGTTTCCATCATCGCCCAAAGGCGGGTGCCGCGCGCCGCGGCGCCCATCGCCGTTTCGCAGCGCTGCAGATCGCGCGCACTGTCAACCTTGGGCAGCAGGATTGCATCGGGGCCCGCCGCGCTGGTTGTCGCGAGATCGTCTTCGCCCCAAGCCGTCTCCAGCCCGTTTATCCGCACCACAACCTCGCGCGGGCCGAACCGCCCTGCGGTCACGGCCTCGGCCACAAGCTTGCGCGCCTTGGGTTTTTCGTCCGGCGACACGGCATCTTCTAGATCGAGGATCAGCACATCGGCCGGCAGGGAGCGGGCTTTTTCCAACGCTCGCGGGTTCGATCCGGGCATGTAGAGAACCGAGCGACGCGGGCGAAACGGATCGGGCATGGCTGGCTCCTTGCTTAGCTGATTTCGGTAATACGACAGCCGGTCCCGGTTGAAAACAGCGCAGCCGTTGCGTTTTCGGTTGACAAAGCGCGCGTTCCCGTCGTGTTCCGTTAACCTTAAATTCTCGAATCACACACATCCTGCATTGTCATGATCACGCGGTGGTGTCGGGGTAAAGGCCCTGGAAGACTGGCGGCAAGGGCCATCGCGCGGGCAGCGTCTTACGGAAACCCAAGGCGCCAAAAAGGGTGAAGCTCGTCAAAGACGGGTCTTAGATCCAGGGCGCAGGAAAGGTGCGAAACATGCGGCTCTTCATTACGGTTATTTTGACTCTCCTGGCTTTTTCGACCACGCCTGCCTATGCGCAAGGCATATGCGGCGAGCGTGAGGCCATCGTAAAACGGCTCAGCGAGAAATACGGCGAAACCCGTCAGAGCATGGGGCTGCAGCGCAACAATGGCGTTATGGAAATCTTCGCAAGCGAAGAAAGCGGCACTTGGACAATCCTGGTGACCCTGCCCAACGGGATGACCTGTCTGGTCGCGGCGGGTGAGGCCTACGACAGCACCGTGGCGGTCGAAGAGGCGCCAAAAGGGCGCAAGACCTGATTGCTTCGGGCGATCCGGCGCAAAGCGGCCGGCTTTTGACATTGCGCTCTGCCCGCCTGTTCGGGCAGCGCAGCACAGACCGCGACGGCCTGCCTGAAGCATGACGCACACAGTCTGGAAGCATCCGCGCCTGGCCAAGCCTGCAGGCGTTGTGTTGCACTTGCGAAGGCGCGGCAATCGGGCTAAGCGCGGAACAGTGCACGTAGCGGGAGTGTCCTGACATGGCGAGAGCCAAGATCGCGCTCATCGGGGCCGGCCAGATCGGCGGAACCCTTGCTCATCTGATCAGCCTCAAGGAACTTGGCGATGTCGTGCTATTCGACATCACCGAGGGTGTGCCCCAGGGCAAAGCGCTCGACCTGGCCGAGGCGAGCCCGGTCGATGGCGTTGATGCCGATCTGTCGGGAACGTCCGGCGACTACGCCCCGATCGCCGGCGCAGATGTCTGCATTGTCACGGCCGGGGTGCCGCGCAAGCCGGGCATGAGCCGCGACGATCTGCTGGGCATCAACCTTAAGGTGATGAAGTCTGTCGGCGAAGGGATCAAGACCCATGCGCCCGATAGCTTCGTCATCTGCATCACCAACCCGCTCGACGCGATGGTCTGGGCGTTGCGAGAGTTTTCCGGCCTGCCAAGCGGCAAGGTCGTCGGCATGGCCGGCGTGCTCGACAGCGCCCGTTTTCGCTATTTTCTGGCCAAGGAGTTCGACGTCTCGGTCAAGGATATCTCGGCCTTTGTGCTCGGCGGGCATGGCGACACGATGGTACCGCTGCCGCGCTATTCCACGGTAGGCGGTATTCCGCTGCCCGATCTGGTCGAAATGGGTTGGACGACGCAAGAGGCGCTCGATGCAATAATTCAGCGTACGCGCGACGGGGGGGCGGAAATCGTTGGCCTGCTGAAAACCGGATCGGCGTTTTACGCCCCGGCCGCGTCGGCTGTGCAGATGGCCGAAAGCTACCTGAAGGATCAACGGCGCCTGCTACCCGCCGCAGCTTGGGTCGACGGCGCTTACGGTTTGAAAGGCCTCTATGTCGGCGTGCCGGTTGTCATCGGCGCCGGCGGCGTCGAGCGGATCGTCGAAATCAGCCTCGACAAGGCCGAGCGGGCGATGTTCGACAAATCTGTCGCCGCGGTGCGCGGTCTGGTCGATGCCTGCAAGGGGATCGACGATAGCCTCGCCTGATCGCGCGGGCACGGAACCCTGCGCGCTTAACCTTTGATTCGCGGGCATTTGCCGTTGGTGTGATCACACGACTCTGGCTGTGATCACATTTTGGCATCCCTGGCCCAGATCGGTGGTTTTTTACGGGACCGGCGATTGAAATCGAGGCTGCGAGTGCTATGCAAAAGCCGCCGCATCCGGCCGATCCCGACATCTGCAGCGGAGCCCGCGCATGAACATCCACGAGTATCAGGCCAAGCAGCTTCTCAAGACCTATGACGCGCCGGTTTCCGATGGCCGGGTGGTTCTGCGGGCCGAAGAGGCTAAGCGCGCGGCCAGCGAGCTCGACGGGCCGATCTGGGTGGTCAAGGCGCAGATTCATGCGGGCGGACGCGGTAAGGGCCGCTTCAAGGAGGCCGAGGCGGGCGGCAAGGGCGGCGTTCGCATCACCAAATCGGTGGCCGAAGCAGCCGAGGAGGCCGAAAAGATGCTCGGCCGCACGCTTGTCACCCTACAGACCGGGCCGACGGGCAAGACCGTCAACCGGGTCTATATAGAGGATGGCTCGGACATCGATCGCGAGTTTTACCTCTCGCTACTGGTCGACCGCGCAACCTCGCGCATCTCTTTTGTCGTGTCGACGGAAGGCGGCATGGATATCGAGCAGGTAGCGCACGCCACGCCCGAGCGTATTTTGAGCTTCACCGTCGACCCGGCTGCTGGGCTGCAGCCCTATCACGGTCGCAAGGTCGCCTTTGCGCTGGGTCTTACCGGCGGCGCCGTCAAACAATGCGTGAAGCTGGTCGAGACGCTCTATCGTGCCTTTACCGAAAAAGACATGGAAATGCTGGAGATCAACCCGCTGATCCTGACCAGATCGGGCGACATCCATGTGCTTGATGCCAAAATGGGTTTTGATTCCAACGCGCTCTACCGGCATTCCGACATTATGGCATTGCGCGATGAGACCGAGGAGGACGCAAAGGAGCTTGCCGCCTCGAAGTTCGATCTCAACTACATCGCGCTGGACGGCGAGATCGGCTGCATGGTCAACGGTGCAGGTCTTGCGATGGCGACGATGGATATTATCAAGCTTTACGGATCCGAACCTGCGAATTTTCTCGATGTGGGGGGCGGCGCGACCAAGGAAAAGGTGACCGAAGCTTTCAAGATCATTACCTCCGATCCCAATGTGAAAGGAATTCTGGTCAATATCTTCGGAGGCATCATGCGCTGCGATGTCATCGCAGAAGGGGTGATCGCAGCGGTCAGCGCGGTCGGGCTGCAAGTGCCGCTGGTGGTTCGGCTTGAAGGCACGAATGTCGAGCTGGGCAAAGAAATCATCGAAAAGTCGGGTCTAAATGTCATTGCCGCGGACAATCTGGCAGATGCGGCCGAGAAGATCGTGAAGGCGGTGAAAGGCTGACAGCCGATGCATGCGCCATGCCTTCACGCGCCGCACAGGCGCGCTGCTCGCAGCGCGAGGGACGAGAGCGGCGCATGCTGGCTTTGGCTGCGCGGTATTCGCGACCGCGATATCCCAAAGGCCTCGGCGAAGGGTGATTTCGACATGCGGCGTGCCAGCGCGTGGCCGCCGGGCATCCCTCGTCTCGCCATGGCGGTGCTATGAGCCGGGCGGCGCGGCGTACCGTTGCGCTGGTTCTGGCGCTCTCGCTCCCGCTGCCGGCCTCGGCCCAAGATGCCTGCCCTTGGGGCGGCGCGGTCCGCAAGGTCCAGGAACTCGACGGCGAGGTGTTTTTCGATCTTTTCGACAGCGAGACAATGTTCGGGCGGGTTCGCGACATGCCGGCCTGCGACACAACGCTTGATGCCGTGCGTGCCGCCGCAAAGCGCCCGGGCTGCCATCTTTACGCCGATCGACCCGATGCTCTGGGCTGGGAGATGGTGTTTTCTTGCCTTCTTCAACAGACCGATGATAGCCCGCCTTCCGGTACCGTCATCCTCTTTAACAGCCAGGGGGCCGAGCTTCTGGCCCCCGAGGCGGCGCAATGACGGCCCCGACGCGCAGTGCTGCCCGGCGCGCCTGCCCGGCCTGCGCTGCTTTGGGGCGGCGCGACCTTCCCGCCTATTCGCGCGATTGCTGGGTTCTCGCGGCCTGCGATACCTGCGGTTTCGTCTATCTTGTCAATCCACCGGAAACCTTGGCGCTGGAAGAAGACTTCGCCTGGGAAAAAACGATCCGGGCCGAGGAGACGCGCCGCAAGAAGGATGCCCCGGTGATGTATGGGCTGGATTACGCCTCGCGGTTGCGCACGCGGCTTTTTCGCCGCGACGAGGCGGCGCGGTACACCCGATGGTTCGGGCCCGGCGCCCGGGTGCTCGACATCGGATGCGGCGATGGTTCGCGCCTGCGCGCGCCGCTGGTGCCCTTTGGCATCGAGATTTCCAAGGCCCTGGCGGCGCAGGCCGATGCGGCAATGCAACCTTTGGGCGGCGCCTGCGAGCAGGGAGCGACCCTGGAGGCGATCGGCCGCTTCCCGGCAGGGCATTTCGACGGGATCGTTATGCGCTCTTATCTTGAGCATGAGACCGAGCCGATGGCGGTGCTCGATGCGGCACGGCGCGTTCTGAAACCCGGCGGGCGGATCTATGTCAAGGTTCCCAATTTCGGGTCGGTCAACCGATGGCTGACGGGGCGCAAATGGTGCGGCTTTCGCCATCCCGACCATGTCAATTACTTCACGCTCAAAAGCCTGACCGGGATGGCGCGGCAGGCGCGCTTCCGGCTCACTTTGCTCAACCCGTTCAACCTCGCATTCGACGACAATATCCACGCGCATCTGACCGCCGCGTGAAGGAGGCACCTCAATGGCCGTACTTGTGGACGTAGACACCAAGGTCGTGTGCCAGGGGCTGACCGGCAGCCAGGGCACCTTCCACACCGAGCAGGCGCTCGCCTATGGCACTAAGATGGTCGGCGGCGTGACCCCGGGCAAAGGCGGCTCGCACCATATCGGCCTACCGGTTTTCGATACGGTCGCCGAGGCCCGCGAGACGACCGGCGCGACGGCGACGGCCATCTATGTGCCGCCCCCTTTTGCCGCGGATGCGATCCTTGAGGCGATCGATGCAGAGATGGCGCTGATCGTCTGCATCACTGAAGGCATCCCGGTGTTGGACATGATGCGGGTCAAACGGGCGCTGGAAGGTGCGGCATCAATTCTGATCGGTCCGAATTGCCCGGGCGTGATCACACCCGAAGCCTGCAAGATCGGCATCATGCCGGGCCATATCCACAAGCGCGGCTCGGTTGGCGTGGTCAGCCGTTCGGGCACGCTCACCTACGAGGCGGTGGCCCAGACCACAGCGGCGGGGCTGGGACAGTCGACCTGCATCGGCATTGGCGGCGATCCGATCAAGGGCACCGAGCATATCGATGCGTTGGAGTGGCTTTTGGACGATGACGAGACCAAGGCGATCATTATGATTGGCGAGATCGGCGGCTCGGCCGAAGAAGACGCGGCCCAGTTCCTGGCCGATGAGGCCAAGAAGGGTCGCGCCAAGCCGGTGGCCGGTTTTATTGCCGGGCGCACCGCCCCGCCGGGCCGGCGGATGGGCCATGCCGGCGCGATCATCTCCGGCGGCAAAGGCGGGGCCGAAGACAAGATCGAGGCGATGAAATCCGCCGGCATCGTGGTTGCAGACAGCCCGGCTGGGTTGGGCGAGGCGGTGCTGAAGGCAATCGGCTAGGCCGGTATGCGCACCAGGCCAAAGACGCGCATGCAGCGCCCCATCCGTCCAGACCGCAGCGCTGGGCGCCGTCAAAATCGACCATGGTGTCGGCCGCCCGCCGGCCCCCCGCTCTCGACCAACAGGTGAGGTCATGACCGAACAATCCCGCAACGAGGTCTTTCGCTCCTCCTCCTTCCTGCAAGGGCACAATGCGGCCTATGTCGAACAGCTTTACGCCCGCTATGCCAGCGACCCGGCTGCGGTTGACGAAAGCTGGCGCGCCTTTTTCGCTGCGTTGGACGAGGATAGCCGTGCGATCCGTCAGGATGCCGCGGGCCCGTCCTGGGCGCGGGCCGACTGGCCGCCATCGCCCAAGGGCGAGCTGATTTCGGCGTTAGACGGCGATTGGGGCGAGACGGCCGTCAAGACTGAGACCAAGATCCGCGAAAAAGCCGCCGAGGGCGGCGTGTCGATTACCGATGCGCAGGCCCGCCAGGCCACGATCGACAGCCTTCGTGCGCTGATGCTCATTCGAGCCTATCGGATCCGCGGGCATCTGGCGGCCGATCTCGACCCGCTCAAGCTGGCAGCGCCCGTTGCGCATCCCGAGCTCGACCCGGCCAGCTACGGCTTTTCGGAAAGCGACATGGACCGCCCGATCTTCCTGGACAATGTGCTTGGGCTGCAGACGGCCTCGATGCGCGAGATCGTGGCCCTGGTCAAACGCACCTATTGCGGCACTTTCGCGCTTCAATACATGCATATTTCTAACCCCGAAGAAGCCGCTTGGTTGAAGGAGCGGATCGAGGGCTACGGCAAGGAAATCGCCTTCACCCGCGAAGGCCGCCGGGCGATCCTCAACAAGCTGGTCGAGGCTGAGGGTTTCGAGAAGTTCCTGCATGTAAAATACACCGGTACCAAGCGTTTCGGTTTGGATGGCGGCGAGGCGTTGATGCCGGCCATGGAGCAGATCATCAAGCGCGGCGGTGCGCTGGGTGTGCAAGAGATCGTTGTCGGCATGCCGCATCGCGGGCGTCTGAGCTTGCTGGCCAATGTGATGGGCAAACCCTACAAGGCGATCTTCAACGAGTTTCAGGGTGGCAGCTTCAAGCCTGAGGATGTCGATGGCTCGGGCGATGTGAAGTACCATCTGGGCGCTTCCTCGGACCGCGCTTTCGACGGTAACACCGTGCATCTGTCGCTGACCGCAAACCCCAGCCATCTAGAGGCGGTGAACCCCGTGGTGCTTGGAAAGGCGCGCGCCAAGCAAGAGCAGCTTGATGCGGGCGGGCGCCAAAAAGTGCTGCCGATCCTTTTGCATGGCGATGCCGCTTTTGCCGGCCAGGGCGTGGTGGCGGAGTGCTTCGGGCTGTCGGGCCTGCGTGGCCATCGCACCGGCGGCACGATCCATATTGTCGTGAACAACCAGATCGGCTTCACGACCGCGCCGCATAACTCACGCTCCTCGCCCTACCCGACCGATGTGGCCCTGATGGTCGAGGCGCCGGTTTTTCATGTGAACGGCGACGATCCGGAGGCTGTGGTCCACGCGGCCCGGGTCGCAACCGAGTTCCGGCAGATGTTCGGCAAGGACGTTGTCATCGACATGTTCTGCTATCGCCGCTTTGGGCATAACGAAGGCGACGAGCCGATGTTTACGCAGCCTCTGATGTACAAGGAGATCAAGAAGCACAAGACCACGCTGCAGATCTATACCGAGCGTCTGATCGCCGACGGGCTAATCCCGGAGGGCGAGATCGAGGACATGAAGGCGGCCTTCCAGGCGGCGCTGAACGAGGAGTTCGAGGCGAGCCGAGAGTTTCGGCCCAACAAGGCAGACTGGCTCGACGGCCGCTGGGCCGGTTTGGGGCGCGAGGATGGCGAGTATCAGCGCGGCGCGACCGAGGTCGCCGAAGCCAGGTTGCGCAAGGTCGGCATGGGCCTGACCGCGCTGCCCGACAGCGTGAAGCCGCATCGCACCGTGCAGCGGCTGCTCGATACGCGCCGGCAGATGATCGAGACCGGCACGGGCATCGATTGGGCCATGGCCGAGGCGCTGGCCTTCGGCACGCTGCAGGCCGAGGGGTTTCCGGTGCGTCTGTCGGGGCAGGATTGCACCCGCGGGACCTTCAGCCAGCGCCACTCCGCGGTGATCGACCAGGAGACGGAGGAACGCTACTACCCGCTCAACAATCTGGGGCTCGACCAAAAACCCTACTATGTGATCGACAGCATGCTCTCCGAATACGCGGTGCTGGGCTATGAGTATGGCTACTCACTGGCCGAGCCGAACGCGCTGGTGCTTTGGGAGGCGCAGTTCGGCGATTTCGCGAATGGCGCCCAGATTATGATCGATCAGTTCATCTCCTCGGGCGAAAGCAAATGGCTGCGCATGTCGGGGTTGGTGATGCTACTGCCGCATGGCTATGAGGGTCAGGGTCCGGAGCACTCCTCGGCTCGGTTGGAGCGGTTCTTGCAGCTCTGCGCCGAGGACAATTGGATCGTGGCCAATTGCACCACACCGGCAAACTACTTCCACATCCTGCGCCGGCAACTGCACCGATCTTTCCGCAAACCGCTGATCATGATGACGCCCAAGTCGCTGCTACGGCACAAGATGTGCGTCTCGCGCCTTGCCGATTTCGCCGAAGGGTCCTCCTTCCACCGGGTGCTTTGGGACGATGCGCAGTATGGCAATTCCGGGTTGACGCTGAAGCCGGATGCCGCAATCAAGCGCGTCGTGATGTGCGCCGGCAAGGTCTATTTCGATTTGTTGGAGGCGCGCGATGCGCTGGAGGCGGACGACATCTACCTGCTGCGGTTGGAGCAGTTTTACCCCTTCCCGGCCCTGTCGCTGACCAAGGAGTTGTCGCGCTTTAAGGAAGCCGACATCGTCTGGTGCCAGGAAGAGCCCAAGAACCAGGGCGCCTGGACCTTTGTTGAGCCGAACATCGAATGGGTTTTGGGGCGTATCGGGGCCCGTCTGGGCAGGCCGCGCTATGTCGGGCGCCGGGCTGCGGCCTCGCCTGCGACAGGGCTCGCGCCCAAGCATAAGCATGAGCAGGAGACGCTGGTCTCCGACGCGCTGACCCTCTGAGAGGACCGAGCATGAGCATCGAGGTTAGGGTACCGACGCTGGGCGAAAGCGTTACGGAGGCAACCGTTGCGACCTGGTTCAAGAAACCGGGCGAGGCGGTCACGGCCGACGAGATGCTGTGCGAGCTGGAGACCGACAAGGTTACGGTCGAGGTACCGGCGCCATCGGCCGGTACGCTGTCGGAGATCGTTGTGGCCGAGGGCGAGACCGTCGGTGTCGATGCCCTGCTGGCCACGATTGCCGAAGGCGGCAATGGCGCGTTGGCCGCGGCGGCGCCCGCAACCGCCAAGGCGCCCGCAACCGCCCAGGCGCCGATGGCCGCTTCGGCGGGGAATGGCGCAACGGCGGCGGCAATCGATGTGATGGTGCCGAGCCTGGGCGAAAGCGTCACCGAAGCCACGGTTTCGAGCTGGTTCAAAAAGCCCGGCGAACCCGTCGCGCAGGACGAAATGCTCTGCGAGCTGGAAACCGACAAGGTGTCGGTGGAGGTGCCGGCCCCAGCCGCGGGCACCTTGTCGGAGATTTTGGTCGCCGAAGGCGGCACCGTCGAGGCAGGCGGCGTGCTGGCACGGATGACCGCAGGCGGCGCCGGTGCTGCATCCGCTGTGTCTGCCTCCGCCGCGGCCTCTGCGGCCGTCCCGGCATCCGCGGCGTCAACACCCCTACCGGCGCCCGCCGCGGCTCAAAAGGGCGATGTGGAAGACGCGCCCTCGGCCAAGAAACTGATGGCCGAAAAAGGCCTTGACCCGGACCGCGTGGCCGGCACTGGGCGCGACGGGCGGATCATGAAGGAAGACGTGCTTGGCGCCGTCGCGGCGATTGCCGAGGCGCCGACGGGCGAAGCCAAAGCCCCTGCAGCCCGTGCGCCACGCGCGCCGGTTTCGGCTGAGGATGCCAGTCGGGAAGAACGCGTGCGCATGACGCGCCTGCGCCAGACTATTGCCAGGCGGCTAAAGGACGCCCAAAACACCGCCGCCATGTTGACCACCTATAACGAGGTGGATATGGGCGGCATCATGGAGCTGCGCAAAGAATACAAAGACATCTTCGAGAAAAAGCATGGAGTAAAGCTTGGCTTCATGTCGTTTTTTGTGAAGGCGTGCTGCCACGCGCTCAAGGAGATCCCGGAAGTCAATGCCGAAATCGATGGCGACGATATCGTCTACAAGAATTACTACCATATCGGGGTGGCGGTCGGCACGCCTTCGGGCCTGGTCGTGCCGGTGGTGCGCGACGCCGATCTGATGGGCTTTGCGGCCATCGAAAAACGCATCGCCGAGCTTGGGCGTCGCGGCCGCGACGGCAAGCTGACCATGGCCGAGATGCAGGGCGGGACCTTCACCCTCTCCAATGGCGGCGTTTACGGCTCGCTAATGTCCTCGCCGATCCTGAACCCGCCGCAATCGGGGATCCTGGGCATGCATAAGATCCAGGACCGCCCGATGGTGCTGGGCGGCCAGATCGTGGTGCGCCCGATGATGTATCTAGCGCTGAGCTACGATCACCGGATTGTCGACGGCAAGGGCGCGGTCACTTTTCTGGTGCGGGTCAAGGAAGCGCTGGAGGATCCGCGGCGGTTGTTGATGGATCTCTAGGCCCAGTGTCCTCGCCCTGTTCAGAGCTGCCCGGTCTTGCTGCATATCTTTCACGCCTGCCGGCCCGCGAGGCGCTCTCGTGCAAGCATCAGCGCGGTGCTTGGCGGGTGACGCTCGTCATGGACATCGACGATCCGCTGACGTGGCCGGGATGCAAGAGATGGGCTTTGTGCTCAACCATCGCTCTCTCACGAACTGCCCGTCAACGGTTGTCTTGCCGGTCTGCCCGCCGCCTTGCCTCACCGGCGAACGCACAAAGACCCTCAGCCGGGCGATCGAATGCAAAGTGCGAAAGCTCTCGCCCTCGATCGTCTAGCGCACGCTTGACGCAAGGCCAGCTTGCCCTGTCGAGAACCGGGTGGCATGGGAGGCGGAGGTGGAATGACCGTTGAGGTGACTGTTTTGGCCCTGGCCGGTCTCCTCGCGGCCGTGCAGCTTCTGCTTTATGCCATTCCGGCCAATCTTCATATCGGCAGCAGCTATCTCGCCGGCCCGCGCGATGCCGGCGTGACGCTGACCGGGCGAACGGCGCGGTTGCAGCGGGCCTTCAACAACCATATGGAAAACCTGGTTCTTTTCGCGGTCGCAGTCGCGGTCGTCACCTTTTCGGACCGCGCCAGCCTTGGCACGGCGATCGCGGCGGTCGCCTATCTCGCCGCGCGCGTCCTCTATGTGCCGCTTTATGCCTTTGGCGTGCCTTATCTGCGCAGCCTGGTCTGGGCCGTCGGCTGGTTCGCGACGCTTTTCATGCTTCTGGCCGCGCTCTTGGCCTGACGAAAGAAGGAGGCTGGCATGGCCAGTTATGATGTCATCGTGATCGGCGGCGGGCCGGGCGGCTATGTTTGCGCCATCCGCTGCGGCCAGCTGGGTTTAAAGACCGCTTGTGTGGAAGGGCGCGAAACGCTAGGCGGCACCTGCCTTAATGTCGGCTGCATCCCCTCCAAGGCGCTTTTGCACGCCTCAGAAATGGCGCATGAGGCCCAGACCCATTTCGCCGAATTCGGCATCGGGGTGGGCAGCGTCAAGATCGATTGGGCACAGATGCAGACCCATAAGGGCAAGACGGTTGAGGCCAACACCAAGGGCATCGAATTTCTCTTCAAGAAGAACAAGGTCGACTGGCTGAAGGGCTGGGGGGCGATCGAGGCGCCGGGCAAGGTTCGGGTGGGCGATGCGGTGCATTCGGCCAAGCATATTGTGATCGCCACCGGCTCGGAGCCCGCACCGCTCAAGGGGATCGAGATCGACGAGACGCGCATTGTCAGCTCGACCGGGGCGCTCAGCCTGCCCAAAATCCCCAAAAAACTGGCGGTGATCGGCGCCGGGGTGATCGGGCTGGAGCTGGGCTCGGTTTATGCCCGGCTGGGCTCGGAGGTGACGGTGGTGGAGTATCTCGACCACATCACCCCCGGCATGGATGCCGAGATACAGCGGCTCTTTAAGCGCGTGTTGGAAAAGCAGGGGCTGAAATTCGTCATGAGCACCGCGGTCAGCGCTGTGGAGGCGCAGAAGAGCAAGCTCAAGCTCAGCTGGACCGCGCGAAAGGACGGTGCGGAAGGCGGGATGGATGCCGATGTGGTGCTGGTGGCGACCGGCCGGCGGCCCTACACCCAAGGTCTCGGCGCCGCCGAAGCGGGCGTCCAGATGTCCGAGCGGGGTTTTGTCAAAAGCAGCCATGGCCGGACGAATATCGACGGCGTCTGGGCGATCGGCGATGCCACCGAGGGCCCGATGCTGGCCCATAAGGCCGAGGATGAGGGGATGGCTGTGGCCGAGAGCATTGCCGGGCAAAAGGGTCATGTGAATTACGGCGTGATCCCGGGGGTGATTTACACCGCGCCCGAGGTCGCCACGGTCGGCCATACCGAGGAGGCGCTCAAGGAGGCGGGTCACAAATACAAGGTCGGCAAGTTCCAATTCATGGCCAATGGGCGCGCCAAGGCCAATCTGGCCACGGATGGCTTCGTGAAAATCCTGGCCGATGCGGCCACGGACCGGATCTTGGGGGCGCATATCATGGGGCCGGCGGCCGGCGATCTGATCCATGAGATCTGCGTGGGCATGGAGTTCGGTGCCGCGGCCGAGGATATCGCGCGAACCTGCCATGCGCATCCGACCTATTCGGAGGCTGTGCGCGAAGCGGCGTTGGCCTGCGGCGACGGCCCGATCCACAGCTGACGGGGTCCTGAGGCATGACCCAGTTTCCCGCCAGTAGCGCCGCGCGATACGAACGCAGCATGGGCCGGTGGAGCCGCAAGCTTGCGCCTCTCTTTGCCGGCTTTTGCGGGCCCATGGGCCCGTCGGTGCTGGATGCCGGCTGCGGCACCGGGGCGCTGAGCTTTGATCTAGCCGAGCGTGGCCACACGGTCTTGGGGGTCGATCTCGCCGAGGCCTATATCGCCGATGCGGCCGCAAAGACCATGCCCGGTACGCGGTTTGAAACCGGCGATATCACCGCGCTGCCCGCCCCGTCGCAGAGCGTCGATGCCGCGCTTTCCATGCTGGTGTTGCATTTCGTCCCGGATACGGCCGCGGCGCTGGCCGAGCTCTGTCGGGTGACGCGGCCCGGCGGGCTGGTCGCGGCCACGGTTTGGGATTCGCGCGGCGGGCTGATGTTCAACCGGCTCTTCTTCGATGCCGCCGCGCCGGTCTCTGAGCGTATCGCGGCGCGGCGCGGCGCAAACTACACCCGCCCCACGACCCGCCCGGGCGAGCTGGCGGGCGCGCTGCGGGCCGCCGGGTTGGCGGATGTCGTCGAAAGCACGCTGGTCATCCATATGACCTATTCCGGGTTCGACGATTATTGGGGCGGGCTGGTTGAAGGCGACGGCCCCTTGGGCGCGCTTCTGGCCCAAGAGGACCCGGATGCGCAGCGCCGCATCCGCGATGCGGTGGCCTTTGCCTATGAAGGGGGCGAGCCGGACGGTCCGCGGGCGTTTGCCGCGGTGGCCTGGGCGGCCAAGGGCCGCGTGCCGATGTGAACAGAGCCGGACATCGCGACCCGCTAGAGCCTTGCAATTTCGCAACCGAGATCGTGGATGCGGGGCGGGGCCGGGCGCTTTTGCATGTGCTGGCCGACGGGACAATGCAGGATGTGGGCTATGACTGGCTGGCCGCACGCTCAACACGCCTGGCACATGGGTTGATCGCACAGGGCCTGGCTCCGGGCGACCGGGTGCTGGTGATCATGCAGCGCAGCCCCGACTGGTTCGCGGTGATCTTTGCCTGCATGAAGGCGGGGCTGGTGGCGATGCCCGGGACCACCTTGCTGACAGCCGAGGACATCGCCTATCGGGTGCAGGCGGCCGGGGCCAGGGCGGCCATCGTCTCTCCGGGTCTCGCCGACCGGCTTCCCCCCGGTCTTTCGGATCTTTCGGATCTCGACGCGCTGGCCCGCGCACCGGCCCAGAGCCTGCCGCAAAGCCGGGCCGGCGACGAGGCGCTGGTCTATTTCACCTCCGGCACGACCTCAAAGCCCAAAATGGTGCCGCGCGACCATGCCTATGCCTTTGCCCATGCGATCACCGCGCGGCACTGGATGGGGCTGAGCCCGGGCGATCTGCATTGGACGCTGACCGATACGGGCTGGGCCAAGGCGGCCTGGGGGATGCTCTTCGCCCCGCTTTTGGCCGGGGCGGTGGTGGTCGTCCATGAGCCGGCAGGCCCGTTCGATCCCGCCGCGCATCTGGCGATGATCGCCAAGCTGGGCGTGACGACGTTTTGCGCCCCGCCCACGGTCTACCGGCTTTTTGCGCAATGCGCGATCCCGCCCATGCCGCGGCTGCGCCGCGCGCTCGGTTCGGGTGAGCCGCTCAACCCCGAAGCGATGCGCGCCTGGCTGGCCGCGACCGGGGTTCAGATCGCCGATGGCTATGGACAAACCGAGGCGGTGTGCCTGATCGGAAACGGGCCCGATGCGCCGATCCGACCGGGTTCGATGGGCCGGCCTTTGCCCGGTTTTGACATCGCGATCATCGATGAGGCCGGGGTGCGTTTGGCCCCGGGCGAGATCGGGCATATCGGAGTGCGGCTGACCGAGCTCTGGCCGCCGGGGCTGTTTGCGGGCTATGCAACGCCCGACGGTCCGGATCGCCGTGCGTTTCGCCATGGCTGGTATTTTACCGGGGATACCGGGCGGATGGATGCGGAGGGCTATCTGTGGTTTGTCGGCCGGGCCGACGATCTGGTGATCTCGGCGGGCTACCGGATCAGCCCCTTTGAGGTGGAAAGCGCGCTTTTGGAGCATCCGGCCGTGGCCGAGAGTGCGGCGGTCGGTGTGCCGGATGCCACCCGCGGCCAGATCCTGCGCGCCCATATCGTGCCGGTCGACGGGGTGCGGGCCGATGCGGCTTTGGCCGCCGAGATCCAGGCTTTTTGCAAGGCGCGCACGGCGCCCTATATGTATCCGCGCGAGATCGTCTGGAGCCGCGCGCTGCCCAAGACGGTGTCGGGCAAGATCCGCCGGGCGGCGCTGCGCGATTGAGCCACGCGCCCGGGGCGGTCGAGGATTTTGAGTATTTTTGCCAAGAAGAAGGCGGCGGGACGTCAAAAGCGCGGCGGGACGTCAAAACGCGGTTTGGTGTCGCAAGGGGCGGCACGGCGTGCGTTTTTGAGCCAGTTGATGCACCGCTCGACGAGGTTGCGAAGGGCATCGATGAAGTCGTCAATGGGCACCTGCGCCTTGCGGGTCTTGCGCATGGGAATGACGGCCGTGCCGCCTCGGGCCTCGACATCGTCGCGGATGCGGTTGGCGTCATAGCCCCGGTCAGCCAGAAGGACTTTGGGATCGGGCCCGCCTCCCATCACCGGATCGTAGCCCCTGTAGTCCGAGACCTGGCCGCCGGTGACCTCTGCCTTCATGGGCAGGCCGCCGCCATTGGTGCGGAGGTGAACCTTGCTCGTGAAACCACCTTTTGAACGCCCAAGACCTTGCTTTTGAGTCCCCCTTTTGCGCCAGCAGCACAATGATGCGCTCGGACGATGGTGCTGTCGATCATCTGCACGCTTTCGGGGACGTCTTCGGTGTCGTTCAGCGCTTCCAAGAGAAGCTCCCAAATCCCAGAGATCGTCCAACGTCGGAACTGTCGGTAGATAGACGCCCACTTGCCGAAGTGATCAGGAAGATCCCGCCATTGCGCACCGGTGCGAGCGATCCAGAAGTTGCCATCCAAAACCAGACGGTGATCACGCGGTGGACGGCCACGCTTGGGCCCAGCTTCGATCGTGAATGGCCCAAAGAACGCCCTTTCGTCGTCGCTCATAAGATCTCGGATCAAGATGCCCTCCTCAATTTGGCATCTTGAACCACGCCTCAGACCATTTGGGATTCCACTTTGTCAACAGGACCTAGAGCGCTTTCCAGCCGGACGGATTTCTGAGGGGCGTCCCCGTCTCAACCTGATATGCGGGTCTGCGTCTCAAGCAAAAAGGAGGCGGCGGATGACACAGGCCTGGGTCATGTCCGGTGGCGTGGTGTAGCTGAGGCGGTCATCGGGTTTCTCGGTAGGGTCGGGTTGCGAAAGCCAACCTCAACCGAGGGACGATCCCGATGACCAAACCCATGATGGACCTGAGAGAGCTCGTCGAGAAGAGCGGCGATGCGGATCTGCTGCGGGACATGATCGGCTTCGCCGCCGAACGCCTGATGGAGCTCGAAGCCGGCTGCCAGACCGGCGCTGCCTATGGCGAGAAGAGCCCCGAGCGCCGGGTGCAACGCAACGGGTATCGCGACCGCGACTGGCAAACCCGCGCCGGGAAGGTGGAGCTGCGCATTCCGAAGCTGCGCAGGGGCAGCTACTTCCCGTCGTTTCTCGCGCCGCGCCGAACCGTGGAGAAGGCACTGACGGCGGTCATCCAGGAAGCTTATGTCCACGGCGTCTCCACCCGCTCCATGGACGACCTGGTCCAGGCCATGGGCGGCACCGGCATCTCCAAGAGCCAGGTCAGCCGGCTTTGCGAGGAGATCGATGAGCGCGTCGATGCCGTCCTGGCCCGGCCGATCGACGGCGAATGGCCCTATCTCTGGATCGATGCCACCTATCTCAGGGTCCGCCAGGGCGGGCGCATCGTGTCCGTCGCGGTCACCATCGCGGTCGGCGTGAACACCGACGGCAGGCGCGAGGTTCTTGGCATGTCCATCGGACCATCCGAGGCTGAGACCTTCTGGACCGACTTCTTGCGCGGCCTCGTGCGCCGCGGTCTGTCAGGCGTGAGGCTGGAAATCAGCGATGCGCATGAAGGCATCAAGGCCGCCACAGCGCGCGTGCTCTCGACCACCTGGCAGCGCTGCCGCGTGCATTTTCAAAGGAATGCCCTGGCCCATGCCGGCAAGAGCAGCCGGCGCGTCGTGCCCGCCTTCATTGCCACCGCCTTCATCGCCACCGCCTTCGCCCAGCCGGACCATGCCGCTGCCAGCGCACAGTGGCGGCGCGTGGCCGACCAGGTCCGGGACAAGCTGCCGAAGCTGGCCACGCGCATGGACGGGGCCGAAGAGGATGTCCTCGCCTACATGACCTTTCCCCAGCAGCACCGGGCGAAATTGCACTCGACGAACCCGATCGAGCGCCTCAACGGCGAGATCAAACGCCGCACGGATGTCGTGGGCATCTTTCCAAACGAGGCCGCCATCCGTCGCCTCATTGGCGCGATCCTGATGGAGCAGACCGAGGAATGGACGGTTCAGCGCGGCCGCTACATGACGCTGGAAAGCCTGGCGCCGGTCTGCGACGGTGTCATTATCAGCCTCCCTGCCGCGCAGACAGGCTGATCAACTCGGCCCGCCGACATCCGTCCGGCTCGCCAGCAGCTACACCACGCGGTGGGACACGATCCGGGCCTGTTCTCTGGACCTTCTTCTCTGGACCTTCGAGAACGGGTGATCGGGCATGTGAAGAATGGCCCAACGGCAGGAGGGGCGGCGGAACCCTTCAGGATCGGGGTGGCGACCGCGATCCGTTGGGTCCGCGGCTGGCGCGAGATCGGGCGCTTCGCGCCCAAGCCGTTCGGCAAGCCGAAAGGGTCGAAGCCGGATGCGCAATTGGCGGTCCTTCTGGGACTTTTGGACGAGCGGCCGGACACAACATTGGATGAGCTGCGTGACCGGCCGCGGGACGCGCGCGGCGTAAGTGCGGGGACCGGCACGCTCTGGCGGTTCTTCGATACGCGCAGGATCAGCTACAACAAAGTCCGGCCACGCCGGCGCCCAGGAACGCAAAGACGTCCGCACCGCGCGCGAGGCATGGCTTGAGGGACCGGTCGACCTTGACCTCGAGCGGCTGATCCTCATCGACGAAACGGGGCTGAACACCAAGAGCGGACGCCCGCGCGGGCGCAGCGAGAAGGGCGAATGCCCGCGTCTGGGGCTGCCGCAGGGGCATTGGCGAACAACCAGCTTCGTCGCCGGGTTGCGGCTGTCCGGGATCGACGCGCCGATGCTTTTGGACGGTGCGATAGATGGCGATGCCCTGGGGGCCTATGTCCGCCAGCTGCCGGTGCCGGC
>JBCDAZ010000032.1:0-37893 GCA_039184655.1 Pseudomonadota bacterium
CCTTCATCGACCAGCGCCACAACGCGCTCCCGAATATCCAGCGATAGTGATTTACCCATGATCCACCTCTAAACATGCTGAAGCACAATTCATGCCCTAGGGGAATCCTGACGATCCAGACTTTCGGGACGAAGCTCTAGCGCTGCGTTAACAGCCGCGGTCGGGGGTGTCACGCAGCGCCGACACGCCTGTTGGGAAGCAAGTATTGCGGGGTTTCGGGTAAGGAACGGAGCCGGCCGCGCACCACCCCCTTTGAGGGGCGCAGAAAGGCCGCGCACCCAGCGCAAACGCGCCGCGACGCGCGTAACCGCACCCGCAAGGCTTGACCGCTGCGCCCCTTGTTTGCACCCGGATTCAGGGATAGGTAGGCGCGATGATGCGCGTCGCAGCCAAATTCTCGATCGGTCAGGTGGTTCGGCACCGGTTTCATCCTTTCCGCGGGGTGATCTTCGACGTCGATCCGGTCTTCGACAACACCGAGGAGTGGTGGTTGTCGATCCCCGAGGAGCATCGGCCCTCCAAGGATCAGCCCTTTTACCACCTGCTGGCCGAGAACGAGACCAGCTATTACGTGGCCTATGTATCCGAGCAGAATCTGCTTCCCGATGACAGCGGCGAGCCGGTGGAGCATCCCGACGTCACCTCGATGTTCGGCGCGCTGCATGGCGATCGCTACGAGATCGGGGTGATCCGGCACTGAGGCTGGCGCGGGCCTTCGGTGCAACAGATGCCGGAAATGCCGGCTAGCCGGCCCTAGATGCCCAGCGCGCAGCCATCCTTGCGGGGGTCGGAGGCGCCGATCAGCACACCGCGCTCAAGATCGATCTGGACCGCCTGCGCACCGCCTAACGGGCTTTCGGGCGTCGTTACCCGGTGCCCTCGCATGGCCAGCGCCTCGCGCACCGTTGCGGCATAACCGCGTTCCATCTGCAAGCCCTCGGCATGGGCGAAGCTACGCGGCGCATCGACGGCCTGCTGAAGATCCATGCCGTAGTCGAGCAGATTGCTAAGCACCCGCAAATGCCCGGTGGGCTGGTATTGCCCGCCCATCACCCCATAGGCCATCTCAAGCGCACCATCCTTCGTGACCATCGCCGGAATGATCGTGTGCAGCGGTCGCCGCCCGGCCCGCGCCTCGTTGGGATGACCGGGCGCAAGCGAAAAACCAGCCCCGCGATTGTGAAAATTGATCCCGAACTGTGGCGACGCCAAGCCGGAGCCAAAGCTGTCGAAGACGGAATAGATCAGCGACACCGCCATGCGGTCGCGATCGATGACGCTCAGACAGATCGTTTCGCGATGCAAAGCCTCGGCCCCCTCGGGCGGTATCGGGCCGGCGCGCTGCGTGTCGATCAGGGCGACAAGCGCCTCGGCCATGTCGTCCGACAGCATCCGCTCCAGCCGCGGGGTTGTCTGCGGATCGCCGACCACACGGTCGCGCGCATCATAGGCGCATTTTGCCACCTCAGCCTCCAGATGCGCCCGATCCGCACCCATCGGGTCGCACCCGGCCAGATCGAACCGGTCGAGCATCCTCGCCATGAGCAGGGCCGTCGCCCCCTGGCCGTTCGGCGGCAGTTCGATCAGCCGCCGATCGCGATAGGCCGCCGACACCGGCTCGACATAAAGACTTGTCTGCGCGGCAAAGTCGGCCTCGGTGTGACAACCGCCGGCCGCGCGCAGCCCCGCGACCATATCCGCCGCCACCGCGCCTTCGTAAAAGCCCGACCGCCCCTCATGCACGATGCGGCGCAGAACTTCCGCCTGGCCAGGGGCGCGGAAAAGAGCGCCCGCCGTTGGGGCCCGGCCGTCTAACAGAAAATACTGCCGCCCAGGCCCAGAGAGCGTATCGGCACTTCGAGCCCAGTCGAAGGCCACGCGCGGGGCCACCGGCACACCCTCTTGGGCAAGCCGGATCGCCGGGGCAAAGACCGCGTCGCGCCCGATCCGGCCGTGATCGTCCAGAAGCCGGCAAAAGCCGTCCACAGCACCGGGAACAGTGACGGCATGGGCCGAACGTCGCGGCATTGTCCGATGGCCCTCGGCTCGCAGGATCGCTGGGTCAAAAGCCGCCGGCGCCCGGCCAGAGGCGTTTATCCCCAGCATCGGCGCATCGGGCCCGGGCTGTACCAGGGCAAACATGTCGCCGCCCAGGCCGGTCATCTGCGGTTCACACAGCCCCAGCATGAGGGCCGCCGCAATTGCGGCATCGACCGCATTGCCGCCGCGCGAAAGGAGATCGAGCGCGGTGTAGGAGGCCAGGGGATGGGATGTTGCGCAGATCGCCGAGCTTGCAAAGACGGCAGAGCGACCGGGTCGCTGAAAATCGCGAAAGGCCATGCGGTTCTCCCTTTGCCGGCTATGCGGGATCTGCCCGTCCTGCCCCCAAAAAAGCTGTGCGCGCCGGCGCCGCTGGAGCGCTGCGCAGGGCCTAACGGACCGGGTGCAAAAAGAAAAGGCCACCTGGGAAAATCCCAGGTGGCCCAGCTACGCACTACACCCGGCGTCACGTATCGGGGTGGGGGCTGATGACCGTGCCGCCGAGGCAACCATGTGGCTGCGAGTCCGTTTTCGACCCAATTCTGGGCGGACACTGGACCGAAATGTGGCGAGATGGTGAAGTCTAAACGAAAGGTTAAAAAGACGGCGCGCAAACCTTTGGGCAAATGTGACCGATGCTTGCGCTTCCGAAGCCGAGCCCGCATCATACGGTAATGACGATCCTCCACGGGCCCGGCGCGGGCAGCAATTGCGGCATTCCCGAGCTTGTGACGTTTCACAGGTTGGAACTGGGGCGCATATTGCAGATCTATGGCCGCATGGTCGCAGCGGGCGAGTGGAAGGATTACGGCATCTCGCATCTACGCGACGCGGCCGTCTTCTGCGTCTTTCGCCGCACGGCAGATATGCCGCTTTACCGGATCGAGAAACGCCCCAGGCTGGCCGGAAAGCAGGGCATGTACGCCGTGATCGGCTGGGATGGACGCATCCTCAAGCGCGGGCCCGATCTGCAGGCCGTTTTGCAGGTTTTCGATCGCAAGGCGCTTCGGCTTGTGCGCGGCTGAGCAGCTGCGGCCAACGCCGCAACAGAACTTTGGGGCTCGGCGATATCGGGGCTGCCGAGCGCCTGCACCGCCAAACGCCGGCACTGTTGGCTATCCGCGCTGCCGGCAGTCGGGGTCGCTGGCAGCCCGGTGTGCTGGCTGTCGAGGCGATTGCGTGCGGAGGCTGCCGGATGCCGGGGCGCCCAGCTGCACCTCAGTCTGCGGCCGGCGGCGGGCGGACGGTTTTGCGCAGCCCCGGCGTTCCTGTGCCCAGTCTCTCCTGCAGGCTTAGCGTTTCACCCGGCCGTACGGTGCGCGAGCGCGCATCGCTGACCGCAAGCTCCTGCAACACCTCGTCGAGCGACGCGCGCAGGTCGATAGCGACCGCCACTTTGCGCCCCTGCCAGGTCATCATGGCCGAGATGAGCGCGGCGATCTTGGGGCGTGCATCGGTCCGCACGAATACCGGGGCGCCGGAGGAGCCGAAATTCACGTCGCAGGAGAGCAGCATGACGCGGCCGCGGCGCGACAGCACATGGCAGGGCTCCTGCAATGTCGGCGCATGCGCCCGCTCTCGTGCATAGGACACAAGGCTGACCGCATCGCCCACGGCGGGCCGCACATCGCGCTCGAAGGCGGTAACGGCGTTTGCTGCAATCGGCGCCTCCAGCTCCAGCACAGCGATATCGGCGCGCAGCAAGGTCTGCCGATCCGCCTTCCCGGGCCTGTATTCCCGGTGCAGCGCGTAGCGTCGAACCCGGCGATGGGCCAGAAAATCGCCGGTCCGATACCCGGCGAGAAAATGCACCTCCTCGGGTGGTACGGGCTTGCCGGTACGCGGGAAGAACAGGCAATGCGCCGCGGTCAGAACCTTATCCGGGGCGATGAGCGCCCCGGTGCAAAAGCCGCTTCCGGCAATATTCACACGACCCACGCCGCCCCAGGGACGCGTCTCTTCGCGCGTCAGCAAGCGGGTCAGCGACCCGTCGTCTGTGGCCGAAACGACACCGGGCCACAGAATCAGACACAAAACCAACCATCTCATGGCGCGGCAGAATGTCGGCAGATTGGGGCAGACTTGCGGCAAAGGACCGAGAAACCGCCCCCGCATCGCCGACCGTGACGGCCATGGGACCGCCATAATCGACACCGCAAGAGGCGTTCGGGTTCAGGCCTCGCGGGCGACCGCCTTCTGTCCGCCAAGCTGCCAGCCGCGCATATCCTCGCCGCTGATCAGCATGGAGAGCGAGGCGTTCAGCGCGGCGGTATGCCCGCGCAGCCTTTCCAGCGCGGCGGCGAGCTCGGCACCCTCACGCGGGCAACGCTGCATCTCGCCCAGGAGATGATCGAGATTGGCAAGCGGCAGAAACAGCTTCTCGACCGCGATCGAAGACAGCTCCTCGACGCGCAACTCGATACTGTCGGCCGGCAGCACATCGCGGCGCATCAATGCCAGCGCGTTGCCGATCAGACGGCCGCAGCGGATAATGACATGGCGCACGCCGTCCCGCGCCCGCCGGACCAGGATGGTGCAGCCACAGATGACGACGCCGCGTAGGCTTATGCGGGCATCGGGCAACCCCACGATCCCCTCGCTGGGCGCAAGCTCGCGGCACATCGCGGCGATCTCGCGCGCCGCCTCGCGCTCAAAGACGCTTTCAATGGCCAGATGCTCCGAAAACGTCACCCGCAAACGCGCCGGCGCACCGCGCACCGACAGGCTGCGCACGAACTCGCTGCCCCGCTGCTCGGCGGCAAGGGTGATTTCAAGCTGGTAGGCATGCGGGTCCGCGGCATCGATCATGGTCATTGTACCCTCGCAGTTAAACCTTCACACGAGTTTTTGATTGTCACACTCTACTTAGAGATGTATAACCCACGCGGTGGCTGAATCAACATGTGAGGCGGCCCAACGGCGAAATTCGATCGAGCGCTTCTGAAGGGCAGATATGGCGGACATGGATGCGCCGGAGCCGTCTCCGAGCACGGAACTTGGTCCGAGCATTGTCGGTGTGGGGGCATCGGCCGGCGGGTTGGAGGCGCTTCGCGACCTCGTATCGGACCTGCCGGCCGACCTCGACGCGGCCTTTGTGATCCTTCAGCATATGTCTCCGCAGTATAAGAGCATGCTGCCCGATCTGATCAGCCGCGTGACCACCTTGCCGACGCTAGAGCTGGCAGACGGGACCGAGCCGCGGCCGAACACGATCTATGTCGTGCCCCCAAACCACGATGTGGTTTTTGCCGATGGCAAGCTGACGCTCTGCACCCCGCATCCGGGCCCCGCCAACCCGAAGCCGTCGGTCGACCGGTTCTTCCTGTCGCTGGCCGAAGGCGCTGCGGCCCGCTCTGTCGGTGTGGTGCTGTCGGGTACCGGCAGCGACGGGGCTGTTGGCATCCGTGCGATCCGCGCTGCCGGCGGGGTGACCATCGCCCAGGATACCAACTCGGCAAAATACGACGGCATGCCGGCCGCAGCCGCGGGCACCGGCGACGTCGATCTTGTCCTGCCGCCCAGCGAGATCGCGCAGCATTTACGGCGGATCCTGACAGCGCCCCGGGACATAGACGCCTTTCGCAGCGCCATTGAGCATGAATCCGGCTTTGCCGACATTCTGCAAATTGTCGAGGCGCGCAAGCGGGTCGATTTCTCCGACTATAAGACGCCCACGGTGCTGCGCCGCATCCAGCGCCGGATGGATGCCACCGGCATTGGCACCATGACGGAGTATGTCGCGCTTTTACGCCGGCAACCCGACGAGATCGACACGCTGTTTCGCGATCTGTTGATCTCGGTGACGCGGTTTTTCCGCGACCGGTCGGAATTCGAGACGCTGGCCGCACAGATCAAGACCGCGATTGCCGAGCGCGACAGCGCCGGCCCGGTTCGGATCTGGGTGGCGGGCTGCGCCACCGGAGAGGAGGCCTACAGCGTCGGGATCCTGGCGGCAGAGGCGCTGGGCGGCCCAGCCGAGCTCAACCGCGGTGTGCTGCAGATTTTTGCAACCGATCTCGACAGCTCGGCGCTCGCGATCGGGCGCAACGCACGCTATGGCGCGATGATCAGCGCCGATGTGCCCCCCGATCTCGTCTCGCGCTATTTTTACCGCGATGGCGAGTTCCTGGTGCCGATCCCGGCTTTGCAGTCCTGCATGCTGTTTTCTGAACATAATATGCTGCAGGATCCGCCGTTTCTAAGCCTCGATCTGATCTGCTGCCGCAACGTGCTG
This sequence comes from Pseudomonadota bacterium, assembly GCA_039184655.1. Taxonomy (GTDB): domain Bacteria; phylum Pseudomonadota; class Alphaproteobacteria; order Rhodobacterales; family Rhodobacteraceae; genus J013. The sequence goes on from JBCDAZ010000032.1 coordinate 6,275, forward strand.
ATCTACTTTACCGAGAAGGTGCAGCGGCGGGTGCTGTCGCGCTTTGAGTTTTCGCTGCGCCCCGGGGGGCTTTTGTTCTTGGGTACGGCCGAGACCGTTCCAGGGGCCGATCTTGCGCTGCGTCCGGTACAAGGCTCGGCCCATCTCTTTCGCCGCACAAACGCCGCAGGCCGGGCAACCACCAAGATCGGCCAGTTGCTTGCCACGCCGCGCCGCACCGCGCTGCGCAGCAGCGCGGCAACCGAAGAGGCCTTGCGTGCCTCGCACGCCATGTTCAACGCCATGGTCGCGTCGATCGGTCCGAACGCCGTGCTGGTGACGGCCGACATGCGGATTCGCCAGGTCTTCGGCGATGTCAGCAGATTCATCGCCCTGCGCCAATCGACCCGGCCCGAAATGTCGCTTTCGATGCTCGTCGACGGTATTCAGGTAGAGGCCCGCGCCCTGGTCACGTTGGCCCAGCGCAGCGGCTCGGCGCGCTACGGTCTCAGCCACACCTTTCCGGGCCGAGAGGGCGAGCATTACCGGCTGGCGGCCTTCGCGCTCGATCATGAAGCTCTAGAGCCCGGTCTGGTGCTGCTCGTCTTTGACGACGATCCTTACGAGCGTCCGACCCTGCCGCGTTTGGGAACCGAGGAGCGCAGCATGTCGGCCTTGCAGCGCGAGGTCCTCACAACCCGCGAGGCGTTGCAAGACGCCATCGAAGAGTTGGAGATCTCCAACGAGCAATTGCAGTCGCTCAACGCCGAATTGCAGGCCACCAACGAAGAGTTGCAATCGGCCAATGAAGAGCTTGAAACCACCAATGAAGAGCTGCAATCGACGAATGAGGAGCTGATCACGGTCAATGAGGAGCAGCAGATCAGTGCCGCGGAACTCGCCCTGATCAGCGAGGAGTTGCGGGCCGTTCTGGTGACCATCGCAACGCCGATCATCGTTGTGGACAGTGCGCTGCAGGTCACCCTGGCCAGTGCGGCGGCCGAGGATATGTTCGGCACGTTCTCACGGCGGCCGCATATCAGCCATCTGCGGATGCCGGGGGTGCAAACCGACATCACCGAACTGCTCAACGAGGTGCTGCGCACCCGCATGCCATGCACCACCGCCATCCGGGTCGGTCCTACAATGCACACGGTCAAGATCGCACCGTTCGTCGACACGCGCGACCGGCTGCTGGGCGCGTCAATCGTCTTTACCGAGGCGGGCGCGGCAGCAGGCGCCGGATCGGCCCGCACCCATTTCGATGCGATCTACGAGACGGTACCGGGGCCGGTCATCGAACGCGATGCCACAGGCAGGGTCTGTTATGTCAACAGTGCGGGCAGCCAGCTTTTGGGCATCGAGCGCACCGATATCCTGGGCCATGCGTTGGCCGAGTTTGCGCGCGAAGAGACGCCCGACGACAAGGATGCGGGCGCAAGCACCGCCCCGCCTCAAGCCATTACGTTGCGGATCGTCGCAGGGCCCAGCAAGGGCCGCTCGATGGCGGCCAACAAATCCATGCTGATAGATCCCGAGGATGGCAATCGCTCGATCCTGATCGTCGCGCATGGCGATGTAGACGAGCTGCGCGACGCATCCGGCCTGCAGTAACCCGCCGTCACCGGCACGCCCAGACGCGCCCAGACGCGCCTGCGCGCGGCCAATTGCGTGCTGCATCCCCGATCAGCCCCGCCCTTCGACTGGCCGGACCCCCGATCAGCCCAGCCCGCCAGCCTGGGATGGGGGATGGACCACAGGCGCGCCGAGCTGGCGCGAGATTTCCGCCGCGCTGCGCAATACCGCCTGAACCTCGCGCGAGGCGGCGGTCAGGGCCTTCGGCTGCTCGGCGATCACATAGCGTGCGGCGTTGATCGCCGCGATCACGGTGCCGTTAAGGTCGCGCACCGGGGCGGCGATGCTGCGCACGCCGCTTTCGAAACGCCCATGCTGGACGACAAAGCCGCTCGTCCGGTCCGCCCGCCACTGGGCCAGTAGATCGGCCAGGCTGCGCGGGCTGCGCCCGGTCGAGGCCTCGGCACTGGCGCCGCGAAAAAGCGCGGTGACCTCCGCTTCGCTCAGCCCCGCCAGCAGCACCCGCCCCATCGATGTTACTGCCGCCGGAAGCCGGCTTCCGACCTGCACGATGCTCGAAAACCCCGTATGGCTCGGTGCGCGCAGCATATAGAGCACATGGCGCCCGTCGCGCACGCCAAGATGCGTGGACCAGTCGATGGCATCGCGCAGATCCTCCAAGACGGGTAGGGCCACCTCGACCAGTTCCCGCGGCGCGAGATACCCATAGCCCAGCCGCAGCACAGCCGGGCCCAGCGCATAGCTCTTGCGCCGCACATCATGCAGCAGATAGCCCAGATGGGTCAGCGTATAGACGGTACGAAAGGCCGCCGAGCGGGTGGTGCCGAGCTGCCGGGCAATCTCGCTCAAGGTCAGCTCGCGTCGCTCGGGTGAAAAGATCTGCAGCACGGTCAAACCGCGTACCAGGCCCGGGACAAGGTAGCGATCCTGATCCTCGCCACCCGCGATACGTGCATGCGTTTTATCCATGAAACAGGTTGTCGCAGACAAAACATCGCCGGTCTAGATTCAGGTTACCGTGACATGACCGCGACAAAGGAGATCCACGGGATGAACGTTCAAAGCCCTGCCACTACGGATGTTTCCTCGCCGCTTGCGCTTGAGATGGCCGCGCATACCGGACGGCATGTGGACAAGAGCTTCGACTGGCACGCATTTCCCTCCAATGAGGGCTATCCCGATCTCGCGCGGGCGCAGATGCGCTATATCGGCGCCGGCGGCTCGCCCAAGGTCAACGACACCAGCACGCTCAAACCCGATCATTTCACCCTCTCGCTGATTTATAAGGAACCCGGGCGCTACGCGGCCTGTCACAGCCATGAGATCGAGGAGAGCTTCCTGATCGTCTCCGGCGTTTTGGTCGTGGGGTGGGAGCGCGATGGCGAGGTTGTCGAGGTCAAGCTCGGCCCCAAGGATATGATCCTGAACGCGCGCGATATCGGCCATGGGTTTCGGGTCGATGGGGTGGAACCGGTTCTGATGTCGATCTCGGTCGATGTCGGCAAGCCCTTGCCGCCGCGCTATCACTATCACCCCAAAGAGCACCCGCCCGAGCTGGCGCGCAGCTTCGGGGCCGCGCCGGGAAAGACGCTTCCGCATGATCCGGCCGGCGAGCATCCGCTGCAAAAGCTCATGGGCCGCTATGTCGTGCGCCACACCGCGCAGCCCACGATCTGGGAGGCGGCCGGCTTTACGCGCAAAGTCTATGTGGGTGCGGGGGGGATCGTGTCGGACACCTGCCGCAAGGAGATGTGGGGCGTGCCCTCGCGCCTCGGCGTCAAGCCCTTCGCCCGGCCCGTGGAGGATGCGTTGATGGTGCTCGAGGGCAGCCTCGTGGTGGGCTGGGAGCGTGACGGCGAAATCGTGGAGACCGAGCTTGGCCCCCGCGATCTGATCAAGACCCCGGCGGGGCAGCCGCACTGGTTCCGCAACAACGGCGCGGGGGCGGCCACGGTTTGGTGCGTGATCGGCACCGAGGGCGACGATGGCGTGGTCTATGAGGCCGGCTGAAGGCGAAAGAGGCCGGGCGAAGGGATAGCGGAGCGCAGAGGGCATGGACGCATTCAAGGACAGGCTGTCGCAACGGGCGCGCGATACCGGGCGCCCCGATCTTGCGCACCAATCCCGCGGCCGGGCGCTCAGCGCGGAGGAACGGGCCCTGGCCACGGCCTTGATGGCGGTGTTTGCCACCGGCACCCATGCCTTTGACAAGGTCGCCGCCGCCCTGGCCGAACAGGGCGTCGTCGCACCCGTCTCGCGCCGCACCGACTGGACCGAGGCTTTGTTGGCCGAGGAGCTTGCCGCGATCAACACGGCCCTCGATGCGGCCTATCAGGCGGACGGCTATGGCGCTTGATTTTCAAAGCGTCTCGAAGCGCTTTCCCACCAAGCAGGGCAGCCTGCTGGCGGTCTCCAACGTCTCTTTTCGGGTCGAGGAGGGAGAGTTCGTCGCCGTGGTTGGGCCTTCCGGCTGCGGGAAATCCACGATCCTAAGCATGACCGCCGGGCTCTACCTGCCCAGCGAAGGCACCGTGACTGTGAGCGGAACACAGGTCACCGGGCCCAACGCCCATGTCGGCTTTATGCTGCAAAAGGATCTGCTGCTGCCCTGGCGCTCGATCCAGGCCAATGTCGAATTTGGGCTGGAGGCTCGCGGCGTGCCGGCGGCCGCGCGTCGGCGCCGTGCCGAGGCCGAGCTTGCGCATTGCCAGCTCGACGGGTTTGGCGAGCATTTTCCCTACCAGCTTTCCGGCGGCATGCGTCAGCGCGCAGCCCTCGCCCGGACGCTGGCCATCGATCCCGAGATTATCCTGCTCGACGAGCCCTTCTCGGCTCTCGATGCGCAAACGAAGCTTCTGTTGCAAAACAGCTTTGCCCGCACGATCGCCGAGACGGGAAAGACCACGCTTTTGATCACCCATGACCTGGCCGAAGCGGTGCTGATGTCCGACCGCATCCTGGTTCTGTCCGAACGGCCCGGCCGCATCATCGCCGAGATCCGGATCGCTCTGCCGCATCGCGATCAGCCCATCAAACGCCGGGTCATGCCGGAGGTCAGCGCCTATGCCGCCGAGCTCTTCCGGCATCTGCGGCTGGAGGAACGGGCGCTCTAGACAAAAACCTGACCCAAGCCACCAATCAACAACAGGGAAGCGACATGAAATCGATGCTGAAAAAGACTCTCGCCGCGCTGGCCGTGACGGTCATGGCCGGGGCGGGCGGGATCGCCACGGCGGCCGAAAAGGTCACCTATCTCTTTCCCGCGCCCGATTTTCTGCCCGCCTTTGCGCCTTTTCAGCTGGCGCTGGGCAAGGGGTATTTCGAAGAGGCCGGTCTCGACGTTACATTCCGGGTCGGCAAGGGCGGGGCGGATGTCGCCACCCAGGTCGCCTTGGGCAACGCCGATTTGGGCGGCGGGATCGGCGACACGCCGATCATCGTGCGGGCCAACGGGCTCGACATCCGCGGCGTGGCGCTGCTGGGCGGGCGCGGCCTGACCCAGATCGCCTGGCGCGCCGATGCCGGGATCGAAAGCATGGCCGATCTGAAGGGCAAGTCGATCGGCGTGCTCTCCTTTCAGGACACGACATACTATAACCTGCTGGGCGTGCTGGCCTCGGCCGGCCTGACCCGAAACGATGTGGACATCCAGGCTGTCGGTCCGGGCGGGATCATCCAGCTGTCGATCTCCGGTGACATCCAGGCCTTTTCCGGCGTGCCGGAATGGATCGCGGCGATCGAGGGCGCCGGGGTTGCGATGAAGCAGATGCCCGTCGACAGCGTCTTTCCCGCCATGGCCCAGGCGATCATCGCCTCGGACGAAACGATCGCCGAGCGGCCCGAGGTGGTGCAGGGCTTTGTGGGTGCCGTGCTGCGCGCGATTGCCGACATCAACGCCGACCCCGCCCAGGCGGCGGCCGACTACACCGCCATCGTCACCCAGCATCAAGGAAAGGAAGCCGGTATCGAGGCGATCATGCGGGCCTATTCCACGCTGATCTATCCCGAAGGCGACGATCAGCCGCTGGGCAGCTTTAAGCCCGACCGGATCGCCGAAGTGCAGGCCTTCTACCTCGAATCCGGGATCGTCCGCGATGCCGTGCCGGTCGAGGATCTTTATACCAACCAGTTTGTGGGGAACTGACCGGGCGATGAGCGAGGCGGCCGAACCCGACCGGACCGAGATGGCCAAGCCGACCCCCGCCCGGGGGCTGCGCCTGGCTCTTCCCGGCCCCACCGCGCTGGCCAGCCTGGGGCTGCTCGGGCTGGTGATCGCGGCATGGGAGGTTTTGCCGCCGGCGCTCGACGTGCCGCGCTTCATCATCCCGACGTTCAGCCAGTGCCTCGATGAGCTGGCGCGCATGTGGGCGCAGGAGGATCTGGCCCGTCACACAGGATCGACCGGGTTCTACACGCTGCTTGGCTTTGTCATCGGCTCGGCCCTGGGCGCTGCGCTGGGCTATCTCTTGGGCAAATCGGCCTTTTGGGAGCGGGTGCTGTCGCCCTATATCCTGACCCTGCAGATCGCACCCAAGGTCGCCTTTGCCCCGCTCTTCTTCATGTGGTTCGGGTTCAATGCGATGCCGAAACTGCTGGTCACCGTGCTGATCGTCTTCTTCCCGGTGCTGGTGAATGTGCTTCAGGCGATGAAGACCGTCGATCGGGATCTGGTGAACCTCGCGCGGGCCTACAACCTCTCGTCTTGGGGGATCTTTCGCAAGATCGAGATGCCCTGGACCATGCCCAATCTGATGGCCGGGCTGCGCATCGCCTCGACCCTGGCGGTGATCGGTGTGACGGTGGGCGAGTTCAGCGGCGGCAATACGGGGCTGGGCTATCTGATCTCGTTTGGCAGCGGCCAGGCCAATGCCGCAATGGTGTTTAACGCCATCATCCTTCTCACCCTGATCGGCATCCTGCTCTATGCGGCGATTGTCCGCATCGAGGCGCGGGTGCTGCACTATATTCCCAAGGCAGAGAGCTGACGTCTCAGGAGGGGTTTGCCATGACCGACCTAAAGACCGAAATCGAAGCCCGGGTGAACCGCGGCCTGCCCGGCCAATGGTACCCGGTGGCGAAATCCGTCGAGGTGCGGGGGGACCGGCCCTATGGCACCCGGCTCTTGGGCCAGCGGGTCGTGCTCTGGCGCGACCGGGCGGGGCGGCTGAGCTGTCTGGAGGATTTCTGCCCGCATCGCGGCGCGCCCTTATCTTATGGCGAGATCCATGAGGGCCATATCGGCTGTCGCTACCATGGTGTGGTCGTCGACCGCGAGGGGGTGGTCGTCCGGGTGCCGGCCATGCCGGAATGCGCCCTGGAAGGCCGCCGGGCGCTGCAATCCTTCCCCGTCACCGAACGCAACGACGCCGTCTTCGTCTATGTCGCCTCGGCCGACCGGCCAGAGCCGCCGGCGCTGACCCTGCCCGATTGCATGTCCGACCCCGATTGGGAGGGGTTTCTTTGCACCGCTTTGTGGGAGGCAAACTACCGCTATGCGCTCGACAATCTCGCCGACCCAATGCATGGCTGCTATCTGCATGCCGAAAGCTTCACCCTGGCCTTTGGATCGAAGCAGGATCTTCTGAAACTCGACAAGACCCAGGCCGGGTTCCGCGTCAGCCGCGTGGCGCAAGCCGGCGAGAATTTCGACTGGACCGAGTTCGAGATCCATGATGGGGCGATGTTCTGCTTTCTGGAAATCCCCTACCCGCAGGCCGCGGGGCCGGGAGGCGTGTTCCGGATTGTCGGTTTCGTCACGCCGATGGATGAGCGCTCCTGCAAGGTCTTTTTCTGGCGCATGCGGCAGGTGACCGGGCTTGCCCGTTCGGCTTGGCGGTTTCTCTACCGCGCCGCGCTGGAGGAGCGGCACTGGAATGTGCTGGAGCAGGACCGCGTGATGCTGGAAGGCATGCCCGACGATGCCCGGCGGCGCGAGATGCTCTATCAGCACGATCTGGGTGTAAGCCGGATCCGCCGCGTTCTGATCAACGAGGCGCGCCGGCAGATCGAGTTCGAGCAGGCCCAGATGGCGGCGGAGTGACGCTGGCGGGCCGGCATATCCTGCTCACCGGTGCGGCGCGGGGCCTCGGTGCTGTCATCGCCGAAGCGCTGGCCGAGGCCGAGGCGCGGCTGATCCTGTCGGATCTTCTGCCCGAGGAGGGCCAGGCGGTGGCCGCGCGGCTGGGCGCGACCTTCATGCCGGCCGATCTGGGCGATCCCGACAGCGTGGCCGCGCTGGGCGCTTCGGTCACGGAGTTGACCGGCGGGGTGCTGCATGGGCTGGTGAATAATGGCGCAATCGCCACGGGGATCGGCGGGATCGGGTTCGAGGATGTCGCGTTGGAGACCTTCGATGCCGTTATGCGCGTGAACATCCGCGGCCTCTGGCTGATGACCCGGGCGGTCGCGCCGGCCCTGCGCGCCTCGGGCACCGGGCGGATTGTGAATGTCGCGTCCGATACGGCCCTTTGGGGGGCACCGAAACTGATCGCCTACACCGCCTCCAAAGGCGCGGTGATGGCCATGACCCGCTCATTGGCGCGCGAGCTGGGCCCCGATAGGGTGGGCGTTACGGCCGTGGCACCAGGCATTTTGACCACGGCCTCGACCGCATATGTGCCTGAGGCGCGCCACCGGCTTTACGCCGAAGGCCGCGCTGTGCCCGGCCCGCAAGCGCCCGAGGAGATCACCGGCGCCGTGATCTTCTTGCTTGGCGAAGCGGCCCTGCCGCTGACCGGCCAGACCCTGCCGGTCAATAACGGGTTTACCTTCGCATGAACCGGCTCGTCCCGCTCGGCGCGCCCGGCATGTGCTGGGCCGAGCGCCCGGGCGAGAACCCGACCCTGGTTCTGTTGCACGGCATCGGCTCCTGGTCCGGCGGCTTTGCTTCCCTGCTGCCGCATCTGCCCGATCGCCTGCGGGTGATCGCCTGGGATGCGCCGGGCTATGGCGGCTCGGACCCGCTGGAGGCGGACTGGCCGGTTGCGGCGGATTATGCCGTGGCGTTGGAGCGCTGGCTCGCGCATCTGGGCGTAGAGGGCGCCGTTCTGGCCGGGCATTCGCTGGGCGCGCTGATCGCCGGCGCCTATGCCGCGCGGTTTGAAGGGCGCATCACCCGGCTGGTGCTGGCTTCGCCCGCCTTGGGCCATGGCGTGCCGGTCGGCGATCCTCTGAGCGACGCGGCGCGGGCGCGGATCGAGGCGCTGGAGCGGTTGGGCCCGACCGCCTTTGCCGCAGCGCGGGCGCCGGGGCTGATCCATGCGCCCCAGGATCATCCCCAGCTGGTCGCGACGGTCGAGGCCGGGATGGCCCGGATCCGCCTGCCAGGCTATGCCCAGGCGGCGCGAATGCTCGATGCGGGGCGCTTGTTGGCCGATCTCGCGCGGGTCTCGGTGCCCACCGACATCGTTTTCGGGGCCGAGGACCGGATCACCCCGCCCGACAGGGCCCTTGCCGCCCATGCCGCCTTGCCCGAAGGGGTGCGCGGGCGGCTGACCGAGATCCCCGGCACGGGCCACGCCCTGACCGCCCAGGCCCCGGCTGCCTTTGCCGCCGCCCTGTCCGCCGCCCTGTCCACCGCATTGGCCTAACGGAGATGCCCATGTCCCTGATCCGCCTTGAAAGCCTGCGCGGCATCATGATGCGCGGTCCGGGCATTCCGACCACGCTGCCCTTTTACGAGGAGATGTGGGGTCTTACGCTCGCGCATCGCGACAATGACACCGTCTATCTGCGCGGCACCGGCGACGAACCCTTCCTCTACGCGCTGACCGAGGGACCGGTCTTCGGCATCGAATACATCCATTTTGCCATGCCCGACCGCGCCGCGACCCAGGCGCTCTTCGAACAGGTCAGCAAGGCAGGGGCGGTGATCACGCGCGACCTCGGCGCGTTCGACGATTTCCCAGCCGGCTGGGGGTTTGAAATGCTCGACCCCGACAAGCGCCGCCTGCGCATCCGAAGCGAGGCACGCATGCTCGATCCCGCACCCGACTGGGCCAAGCCGCGCAAGGTCAGCCATGTGGTGCTGAACACGCCCGATATGGAAGGGGTGCGCGATTGGTATTGTGCGGTGCTTGGCTTTCGCGTGTCGGACTATTCAGCCGATCAGATGGTGTTTTTGCGCTGCAACAGCGAACATCACGCCATCGCGCTGGTGCGCGGGCAATACGCCTCGGTCAACCATGTCGCCTTCGAGCTGCCCTCGATCGACGAGTTCATGCGCTCGATCGGGCGGATGAAGCAAAAGGGGCATGTGCCGACCTGGGGGCCGGGGCGGCATGGGCCGGGCAACAACCCTTTTGCCTATTATTGCTCGCCCTCTGGGTTCGTCATCGAGTTCACCGCCGATGTCCAGCAGATCAACGAGGCCACCCATGCGGTCAAAATCTGGTCGCGCGACATCCCCGAAGAGATGGATCGCTGGATGACGGCCGGCCCGCCCACCCCGGCCCAGCGGGCGATTATGGCCGGGCGGCCCGATCCCGGCTGGCCGGAGCTGGCCGCGGATTAGGAGGCGCCGGTGGATCTGGGGCTTGACGGGCGGGTTGCGGTGGTCACCGGCGGGTCATCGGGCATCGGGCTTGCAACGGCGCGGCTTTTGCTGGCCGAAGGCTGCCGGGTGGCGATCTGCGGGCGCGATCCCGACCGGCTGGCCGGGGCCGAAGCGGCACTCGGCGCTGGCGATCATCTGCTTGCCCAAACCGGCGATGTGCGCCGGCCTGAGGCGATGCAGGCCCTTGCCGCGGCGGTGGAGGCCCGCTTCGGGCGCTGCGACCTTCTGGTCAACAATGCCGGGCAGGGCCGGGTCTCGACCTTTGCCGAGACCAATGACGAAGATTGGCGGGCGGAGTTCGAGCTGAAGCTCTTCTCTCAGATCCACCCTGTGCGTGCGTTTCTGCCGATGCTGCGCGCCGGCATGGGCGCGGTGGTGGTCGTCAATGCGCTGCTCGCCTTGCAGCCCGAGCCGCATATGGTGTGCACCTCGGCCGCGCGGGCCAGCGTTCAGAGCCTGGCCAAATCGCTTTCGGTCGAGCTTGCGCCAAAGGTGCGGGTCAATGCGATCCTGCTGGGGCTGGTCGAAAGCGGCCAGTGGCAGCGGCGCTTTGAGGCGCGCGCGGATCCCGGCCAGACCCGGGCGGACTGGTTTGCCGCACTGGCGGCGCGCAAGGGCATTCCGCTGGGCCGGCTCGGCACCCAAGAGGAGGCTGCCCGGGCGATTGCCTTTCTGGGCGCGCCGGCGGCAAGCTATATCACCGGCGCGGCGCTGGAGGTCTCGGGCGGCCTCTCGCGCCATATCTGAAGGCAAAAGAGCATGGGCAGCGGCGCCAGCGCAGAAACCGAAACCGTCGGCGACTATATCGCCCGCTGGCTGGCCGAGATGGGGGTCCACACCGCCTTCGGGGTGATCTCGATCCACAATATGCCGATCCTCGATGCCATCGCCCGGGCCGGGGTGATCCGCTTTGTCCCGGCCCGGGGCGAGGCGGGGGCGATGAATATGGCCGACGCTTATGCCCGGCTCTCGGGCGGGTTGGGGGTCTGCATCACCTCCACCGGCACCGCGGCGGGCAATGCGGCCGGGGCTCAGGCCGAGGCGCTGAGCGCAGGCAGCCGGGTTTTGCACATCACCGCCCAGGTCGACCTGGCCTTTGCCGATCGCGACCGGGCGGCCATCCATGACGTGCCGCGCCAACCGCGCATGCTGGAAGGGGTCTCGAAGGCCGTCTTCCGGGTCTGGGATGCGCAGAGCGCCCCCGGCGTGCTGACCGCCGCGGCCAGCGCCGCCCTGTCGCCGCCCAGCGGGCCGGTCAGCCTGGAATTGCCCATCGATGTGCAGCGCCAGCCCTGCGCCGGGCCGATCCCGCAGCCGGCGCTCCTGGCTCCCCGCGCGCAGGATGCAGCCATCGATGCCGCCGCCCGCATGGTGCGGCAGGCCCGCCGCCCGCTTCTCTGGCTGGGCGGCGGGGCACGGGGGGCCGCGGCGCCCGCGCGGGCTTTGGTCGCCAAGGGGTTTGGGGCGGTAAGCTCGACAAATGGCCGCGCGGTGGTGCCCGAGGATGCCCCGGCCAGCCTTGGTGCCTTCAACATGACGCCCGAGGCCGCGTCCCTTTATGCCAGCTGCGATCTGATGATCGTGGCCGGCTCGCGCCTGCGCGGCAATGAGACCCGCAACAACCGCCTGCCCCTACCCCGCCCGCTGATCCAGATCGATGCCGATGCCGGCCAGGGCGGACGCAACTATCCGGTCGATCTCTTTGTGCATGGCGAGGCGGCCGATGCGCTGACGCGGCTGAACGCCGCCCTGCCCGATCTCGACACCGATCCGGCCCTGCCCTTCGATATCGCGCGGGCGCGGGCCGAAGGCGAGGGGCGGCTGCGTGCCCAGCTCGGCCCCTATGCCGAGATTGCCGATCGGCTGTCGGAGCGGGTCTCGGCCGGCGGTCATCCCTGGGTGCGGGATGTCACCATTGCCAATTCGACCTTCGGCAACCGCTTTGTGCGCATCGCCGCGCCGCATCTGGGTGTGCATGCGCTGGGCGGCGGCATCGGCCAGGGGCTTGCCATGGCCATCGGCGCAGCGCTTGCCCAGCCGCACCCCAAAACCGTCGCGTTGATCGGCGATGGCGGGCTGATGCTGGGGCTGGCCGAGCTGATGACGGCGGTGGAGGAGCGCGCGCCACTGGTCATCGTTCTCATGAACGACCAGTGCTATGGCGTCATTCGCAATATTCAGGATGCGCAATATGGCGGGCGGCAGGTCTATGCCGCACCCGCCACGCCCGATTTTGCCGGGCTTTGCGCGGCGATGGGCCTTGCCCACCGGACGGTGCGCGCGGCGGGCGCCTTTGCTGCCGCCCTGGATTCAGCACTCGCCGCCGCAGGCCCGGTGCTGTTGGAAATCGACATGACCGCCATCGGACCTTTCGCCGAACCCTTTGCCGGCCCGCCGGCCGGCGCCGCGCAGCGTGGGTAGCCGCATGCATCTCGGCATCATCGGTTTTGGCAGCATCGGCCGCGAACTCACCGCCCTGCTGGCGGGCGATCCGATCGCATCGCTGACTGTTTTGGTGCGTCCGGGCCGCGCGCGGGAGGCCGAGGCGCGCCTGGCCGAGTGCGCACCTGCCAAGGCCTGCGCGGTGGTGAGTGCGGCGCCGACGCTGCTTTCAGCCGCGCCCCAGCTTCTGGTCGAATGCGCCGGTCGGGCCGCGCTGGTCGCAATAGGCGAACCGGCGCTGAAAGCCGGCATCGATCTGGTCGCAGCCTCGGTCGGCGCGTTGACCGACGATGCCCTGCGGGCCCGCCTGACATCCGCGGCAAAGGCCGGCGGCTCCCAGCTATTGCTGCCCGCTGGTGCGGTCGGCGGGATCGATCTGCTGGCATCGCTGGCCCCGTTCGGCGGTCTTGAGGTGCGCTATAAAGGCAGCAAACCGCCGCGGGCCTGGGCCGGAACGCCGGCAGAGGCGCAGCTGGATTTGGACCGGCTCGTGGAGCCTACGGTGATCTTTCGGGGCTCGGCCCGCGAAGCTGCGCGGCGTTTTCCAAAGAACGCCAATGTCGCGGCCACCATCGGTCTGGCGGGAGCCGGGCTCGACGCCACCGCGGTTACACTTATGGCCGACCCCGAAAGCCGCCGAAACCGCCACTGGTTTCGCGCCGAAAGCCCGCTGGGCGCCTTTGAAATCGACATCGAGAACGCGCCCAGCCCCGGCAATGCCCGCACATCGATGGCCACGGTGCTGAGCCTGTACCGTGTCATCTACAACCGTCAGGCCGCGGTGGTCTTATGAGGCGACGCGCATGACAGCCCCGCTTTTTCCCGATGGCCGGCTTTTCGTTGGCGGGTTATGGGAAACCGGAAGCGGCGACGAGATCGTCTCGACTTTTCCGGCCGATGGCAGCCTCAATCGGCGCTTGCGCGGTGCAACGCGCACCGACGGGTTGCGGGCCATCGAACGTGCCAAGACTGCGCAGGCGGACCCGGCCTGGCGCGATCTCAAACCGCATGAGCGGGCGCGGTATCTTTATGCCATCGCTGCAGGCATCGAGGCCGAGCGCGACCGCATCGCTTGGCTGCAGACCCGCGACACCGGCAAGACCTTGGCAGAGACCCGGGCGCTTGTCGCCTCGGCGGCGGGCACGTTTCGGTATTTCGGTGCGGCCGCCGAGACCTCCGACGACCTTCTGACCGCACAGCGCGGATCCTCACTGACCTTCTCGGTGCATGAGCCGCTGGGCCTGGTTGCGGCGATCACGCCCTGGAACTCGCCGATCGCGTCCGACGCGCAAAAGGTTGCACCGGCGCTGGCGGCCGGCAATGCGGTGCTTTTAAAACCCTCCTCATGGTCGCCCCTTATCGCCCTCGCACTCGCTGGGATCGTCGAGGCGGCCGGTCTGCCGCCGGGTCTTTTTTCGGTGCTTCCTGGGGCAGGGGCGGAGATCGGCGATCTGTTGGTCAACCATCCCGATATCGCGCGTGTCAGCTTTACCGGCGGCACCGCGACCGGACGCAGCATCGCCCGCGCAGCGGCAGAAAAGCTGATGCCGGTCAGCCTGGAGCTGGGCGGTAAATCGCCCACGATCGTCTTTGCGGATGCCGATCTCGACCAGGCCCTGGCCGGCGTTCTCTTCGGTATCTTCTCCTCGACTGGGCAAAGCTGCATCGCGGGCGCCCGGCTTTATGTCGAACGCCCGATCTTCAAGGCGTTTACCGCGCGCCTGCTGGCGGCAACTCGCGCTTTGCGGGTGGGCCATCCGGAAGATCCCGCAACCCAGGTCGCGCCCATGGTCAATTTTGCGCATCGCGACGCTGTCGCAAACCAGGTTGCGCGGGCGCGCGCGGATGGCGCGACCCTTCTTTGCGGGGGCGGCGTGCCGCAGGACCCTGCGCTGGCCCAAGGGGCCTACTACCTGCCCACGATCCTGACCGATCTGCCCGACGATGCCCGGATCTGCCGCGAAGAGGTCTTCGGCCCGGTCCTGGTGTTGATGCCCTTTGAGGATGAGGCGAGCGTCGTCGCGCGGGCCGACGACAGCGCCTATGGTTTGGCCTGCGGGATCTGGACCCGGGACTTTCCCAAAGCCTGGCGGGTTGCCCGCGGCATTCGCGCCGGTACTGTTTGGATCAACACCTACAAGCAGTTCTCGATCTCCACCCCATTCGGGGGCGAGAAGGAAAGCGGCATGGGCCGCGAGAAAGGCCGCCAGGGGCTTTTGGCCTATATGCGCCAAAAGGGTATCTATGCCGATCTGAGCGGTTCCGCCCTGCCTTGGGCCGCCCCCGCGGCCAGTTCGGAACCGGAACCAAAGCAGGGGCCGGGATCGTGAGCGTCACGGCCGCAGACATCCGCGCCCGGCTGAGACAGCCCTGGCGGCACGGGCAGCACACCGATTTTCGCGGACTGACGGTGCGAGAGCCGCTGCGGCTTGCCGGCCTTGAGCTTTCGGGCGTCGATTTTTCCGGTTGTCGGTTCTTGGCCCCCATCGACGTCTCCGGCGCCCGGTTCAACGGCATAAGCTGGTTTTCGGGCGCGCGGTTTTGCAAGGATGCGGATTTCTCTGCCGCGCTCTTTAGCACCGATGCCCGTTTCGAGGACACCATGTTCGACGACGTCGCGCAGTTCGGCGCAAGCGAGTTTCGCGGGATTGCGCGGTTCGACCGGGCCCGGTTTGCCGGGCGCGCCGAGTTCGGCCAGGCGACCGGATATGGAAACATGTCTTTCCAAGACTGCCGACTGGACGGACCCGTGCGCTTTGCGCAGGCGCGGATGCTGGGCGGTTTTTGGTGCGAGCGCGCGCGCTTTGCCCTAAAAACCGATTTTGCTTCGACCGAGATCCATGGCCGGTTGATGCTGCGCGGCGCCCGCCACGGCCAAAAGCCGCTCGAGGCGCGGCTGTTTGCGATGAGCTTCGGCTATGCGGTGACCTGACCCCGCCCGCGCCTACCCCGCCACTCACTACCAGCCGTTCACCACCGGCTGCACAGCGTCAGCCGCATGCCGGTACGGTCATGCCGCTGGGAAGGCGCGTTTTCGCATCGCCGCACGCCAGATCGAGCTGACGCTGGGAAAGCCCATCCGCATCGCGCAGATCAGCGCCGCTGAGATTGGTGCGCCGAAGCCGTGTACCAGCGAGATCAGCACCGCGCAGATCGGCGCCCTGCAGGTTCGCGCTGGTCAGGCGCGCGCCATCGAGCGCGGCTCCGCGCAGTACCGCGCCGGTCAGGTCGGCCCGATCGAGATCGACCCGTTCTAGCCGCGCCTCGCGCAAATCGGCACCGCCGAGATCGATCCGCTCCATATCCGCCCCGCGCAGATCCGCCTCGACCAGGATCGCCCGCGGCAGGCGCGCCCGGCGCAGCTTGCTGTCGCGCAAATCGGCTCCGGTCAAATCGGCCTCTTCGGCGAGGATGTTCTCCATATCCACATCGCGCATTTTGGCGCCGACAAAGAGGGCGCGTTGGGCCAGGGCTTTCTCTAGATCCGCAGCCTCCAGATTGGCATCGGTGAAATCCGCATCGCTGACATCCGAGCGCTCCATTTCCGCGCGCCGCAGATCGGCATTCGCAAAACGGGCGCCCGGGAGCACCCCGTTTTTCAGATCTGCATCCGAAAGATCGGCATCCCGAAAGTCGCCCTTCACCAGTTGAAGGCCCCGCAAGGCGGCATATTCGAGCGAGCACTCCGGGCAACCGCCCTGGGCCGCGATCTCCTCGGCTGATTGCGCGTGCAGGCCGTTGGGCAACGCCGTCAGGATCAGCCCGGCGATCAAAGATAGAAGACGCGGCATCCGATCCTCCTTCGGGCGAGAGCCTAGCGGTCCGGGCCGCTGCTGCCAACGCCTCAGATCCGGGCGCCCCGGTCCAGACGCGCCAAGATCGCATCGGCGCTGCTTAGACTTGCGGCTTTCCGCTCCTCGGCCATTCGGTCCCAGCTGCGGTACATCTGGGCCATACGCGGATTGCCGGCGAAACGGTTCCGATGACGCATCAGAAAGGACCAGTAGAGCGGGTTGAGTGGGCAGGCCCCCGCGCCCGATTTCTTCTTCACATCATAGCTGCAGTTGCGGCAGTAATCCGACATCCGGTCGATATAGGCCCCCGATGCGGCATAGGGTTTCGAACCGACCATGCCGCCATCGGCAAACTGGCTCATCCCGATGGTGTTCGGCGCCTCCACCCATTCATAGGCATCGGCATAAACGGCCAGGTACCATTCATGCAGAGCCTGGGGCGACACCCCCGCCAGCAACGCAAAGTTGCCGGTCACCATCAGCCGCTGGATGTGATGGGCATAGGCCTCCTCGACGGTCTGACCTATGGCTTCGGCCATGCAGCGCATATCGGTCTCGCCGGTCCAGTAGAAATCGGGAAGCGGGCGATCCGCACCCAGCAGGTTGCGCGCCGTATAGCCCGGGCCTGCGAGAAAATAGATGCCGCGCACGAATTCGCGCCAACCGATGATCTGGCGGATGAAGCCCTCGACGGCATTGAGCGGCGCCCGGCCCGCCTGCCACTCCGCCTCGGCCCGCTGGCACAGCGCCAAAGGATCCAGCAATCCGATATTGATGTACGGCGACAGAAGCGAGTGATAGAGGAATCTCTCGCCCGTCAGCATCGCATCCTGATAGTCGCCGTAGCGCGGCAACGCCTCCGAGAAAAAACGCTCCGCCACCCGTTCGGCATCCACCCGGCTGGTGGCAAAGCGGAACGGCCGCAGGTCTCCAAAACCGCCCGGAAACCGGGCTTCGACCAGATCGAGCACCTCTTCGGTGATCGCATCGACCGCAGGCTCAAGGATCGGTGGAAGGAACAGATCGGCCTTGGCGGGTTTGCGGTTGTCCACATCGAAGTTCCACTTGCCGCCGACGGGGGCGTCGCCCTCCATCAGAAGTCCGGTCTTGCGCCGCATCTCGCGGTAGAAATACTCCATGCGCAGGGTCTTGCGCCCCTCGGCCCAGGCCGCGAACGCCGCCTCGCTGCACAGGAAGCGATCGTCGGCAAGCTGGGTCACCGGCACAGGCAACGCGTCGAGCAGATTGCGCAGCCGCCATTCGCCCGGCGCCGTGGCCAGTACACGCTTGGCACCCAAGGCCGCGGCCCGTCGCATCAGCTCGGCATCGATACTGCCGGTGTTTTCAAGATCTTCAAGGCGCGTATAGGCAACGCGCCAGCCCTCAGCTTCAAGCGCGGCTGCGAATTTGCGCATCGCAGCCAGCACCAGCGCGATCTTCTTGCGGTGATGGTTCACATAGCTCGCCTCGGCCATGACCTCGGCCATCACGACGATGTCGCTTGTCTTATTGGCGGCCTTCAACGCCGACAGGGTCGGGCTGAGCTGGTCGCCCAAAACCAAGACCAGCCGGGTCACCAGACGATCGCCTGCCCGTCCCAGGCAAAGAAGCCGCCGGTATCGGCCGGTCCCAGCCGGTCAAGGACGTTAAGGATGTTGGCGGCCGCCTCGGCTGGCGAGACCGTCGGATGCGACCCCGCATAGCGTTCGGTCAAGGCGGTGCGCACGGTGCCGGGATGAATGGCGACGAGCACGGCCTCGGGGCGCTTGCGGGCCATCTCGATGGCTGCGGTGCGGATGATCTGGTTTTGCGCGGCCTTGGCGGCGCGATAGCTGATCCACCCGCCCAGCCGGTTGTCGCCGATCGAGCCAACCCGGGCCGAGAGCGAGGCAAAGACCGACGGCCCACGTCGCGGCAAGAGCCCCGAAAAATGCTTGATGAGCAGCGCAGTACCGACCGCATTGACCGCGAAATGCCGCGCCATGTTCGCCGGATCAATCTGCGAAAGCGCCTTTTCGGGCGGCACCCCGGCGATCTCCAGCGCGCCGGTGGCATCGATGATCCGGTCGAACGGCCCGTGAAGGCTTGCGGCCAGGCGCGCCAGGCCGGCCTCGTCGGTCAGCTCCAGCCCGTCATCACGCCGCGACAGGCCCACGCCGCCGGTTGCCTCCAGCAAAGCCGCGCCGATCCCGCCCGATGCGCCGATGATCAAGCTGCGTTCCATCGCCAGAAAGCTGGCGCGATTGGCGGCAACGAAAACCCCCTGCGGCAAATCCCCCTTCCCCTTGCGCCCCGTGCGCGTATACTGCGCCCCATGACCGGGGACCGTTTGCCGCACGTTCTTCTTCTTACCCGCCCCTGAGCGTGCCGGGAGGCCGGCGCGCGCGCTCAGGGGCCACAGCAACGCGCCGCAAGACACCCCGGACACACAGGACCTCTCCATGACCGAGACCAGCACCAGCGGCGACCAGCAGACCGGCCGCGTTAGGATCTTCGACACCACATTGCGCGACGGCGAACAGAGCCCTGGCGCCTCGATGACCCACGAAGAAAAGCTCGCCATCGCCGAGCTTCTCGACGAGATGGGCGTCGACATCATCGAGGCCGGCTTCCCGATTGCCAGCGAGGGCGATTTCGAAGCGGTCAGCGAGATCGCCCGCCGGGCCGGGAACGCCGTGATCTGCGGCCTTTCCCGCGCCAACACGAAAGACATCGACCGGTGCTGGGAGGCGGTGCGGCATGCCAAGCGCCCGCGGATCCACACCTTTATCGGCACGTCTCCGCTTCACCGGGCAATCCCCAACCTGACCATGGACCAGATGGCCGATCTAATCCATGAGACCGTCAGCCATGCCCGTAATCTGTGCGAGGATGTGCAGTGGTCGCCCATGGATGCGACCCGGACCGAGCATGAGTATCTCTGCCGCGTGGTCGAGATCGCGATCAAGGCCGGGGCGACGACCATCAACATCCCCGATACGGTGGGCTATACCGCGCCCCGCGAATCCGCGGCGCTGATTGCCATGCTGATCGCGCGGGTGCCGGGCGCCGATGCCGTCACCTTGGCCACGCATTGCCACAACGATCTTGGCATGGCCACGGCCAACGCGCTGGCCGCCGTCGAGGCCGGGGCGCGACAGATCGAATGCACCATCAACGGGCTGGGCGAGCGGGCCGGCAACACCGCACTCGAAGAGGTGGTCATGGCCCTTAAGGTCCGCCAGGACATCATGCCGTTTCACACCGGCGTCGACGCCACGCGGCTGATGCAGGCCAGCCGCATGGTCGCCTCGGCCTCGGGCTTTGCAGTGCAGTTCAACAAGGCCGTGGTCGGCAAGAACGCCTTTGCGCATGAGAGCGGCATCCATCAGGACGGGATGCTGAAGAACGCCCAGACCTTTGAGATCATGCGGCCCGAGGATGTGGGCCTGTCCGCGACCAGCCTGGTTCTGGGCAAGCATTCCGGCCGCCATGCGCTGAAGAACAAGCTCTCCGAGCTGGGCTATGAGGTCGGCGACAACCAGCTCAAGGATGTGTTCGTACGGTTCAAGGCGCTCGCCGATCGCAAGAAGGAGGTCTATGACGAGGATCTGATCGCGCTGATGGATGCCACCGTGTCGGGTGCCGCCAACGCCTATATCCAACTTCAGTCGATGCGCGTGGTCTGCGGCACCGAAAGCCCCCAGACAGCGACCATGACGCTTGTTGTCGATGGCGAGGAACGCGCGACCGATGCGGTCGGCGATGGGCCGGTCGATGCCGCCTTCAACGCGGTGAAGGCGCTGGTTCCGCATCCGGATGCGCGGCTGGAGCTCTATCAGGTGCATGCGGTGACCGAAGGCACCGATGCACAAGCCACCGTCACCGTGCGTCTGGCCGAGGATGGGCGGATCGCGGCCGGCCAGTCGGCCGATACCGATACGGTCGTTGCCTCGACCAAGGCCTATCTCAACGCGCTGTCGAAACTGATCGTCCGCCGCGGCAAGACGGCCCCGAACGCGATCAGCGCCTGAGACAATTCGCTCCTCCCAAAGCCGGCGGGCTGCTAGTCTCGCCGGCAGCCGCCTCACAGAGCGGTGCCGGGAGGAAGCGACATGACCGTGTTCCGCAGCCAATGGGCCGATATAGACCCAAGCGACAGGACGATCACCGAAAGGCTGTTCGACGGGCTGGCCGGCAGGGCCGACAGTTTGGCGATGTTCGATGGCGCCACCGGTCGGGGGCTGACCGGGCGAGCGATCATGGACGGCATCAAGACGCTGGCCGGCGGGTTGACCGAGCGTGGCTACGGCGCCGGGGCCACGGTGGCCCTGATGGCCCCGAACTGCCCTGAATACTGCATCGCGCTGAACGGGCCGCTCTGGGCCGGCGGCACCGTGACCACGCTGAACCCGACCTATACGCCCGCCGAGGCGCGTCATCAGCTTTTGGACGCAGGCGCCGATCTGCTGATCGTCACACCGGATGGGCTGGACACGGCTCAAGCGGCCATTGCGGGCACCAGGGTCCGCGAGATCGCCGTGATCGGTGGCGCGGGAGGGATGCTGTCGCTCGAAGCCCTGATGGGACCTGCGATGGAAGCGCAGGTGCCCGTCGATCTCGACACCCATATCGCGCTGCTGCCCTACTCCTCCGGCACCACAGGCCTGCCCAAGGGCGTCATGCTCTCGCATCGCAATGTGGCAACGAACATCGCGCAAAGCCTGCCGTTTCTGCAGATCGCGCCCGGCGATGTGACGCCGGCCTTTCTGCCCTTCTTTCACATCTATGGTATGGTCTGCCTGCTCCATGGCTTTTTGATCGCCGGCGGCCGGATTGCCTGTATGCCGCGCTTCGATCTTGAGCTGTTCCTGAGCCTGATCCAGACCCACAAAGTGCCGTCGCTTTGGATCGTGCCGCCCGTGGCCATTGCGCTGGCAAAGCACCCAATCGTCGATAGCTACGATCTCTCCTCGGTGAATTTCGTCAACTGTGCGGCAGCACCCTTGGCCGATGAGGTTGGCGACGCGCTTGCCGCGCGCCTCGGTTGCGCGGTGTCCCAGGGCTACGGGATGACCGAGCTCAGCCCCGTGGCCAGCGCCACCCGAAAGGACGCGTTGTGCCCAGGCTCGGTCGGTCAGCTAATCCCGAACACCGAATGCATGATCGTGGATGTTGCGTCCGGCACGCCACGCGGCGTGGGGGAGGAGGGCGAGATCTGGATCCGCGGTCCGCAAGTGATGATGGGCTATCTCAATCGGGCCGACGCGACAGCCGAGACCGTCGATGCGCAAGGTTGGCTTCACACCGGCGATGTCGGTCTGATGGATGCCGATGGCTATCTTTTCATCCGCGACCGGGTGAAGGAGCTGATCAAGTACAAGGCCTTTCAAGTGGCGCCTGCCGAGCTAGAAGCGGCCCTGCTCGGCCTGTCAGAGATCGCCGATGCCGCCGTTATCGGAAAACCGGATGAGGAGGCAGGCGAGGTGCCGGTCGCGTTCGTCGTTCCGGCGCAAGGGGTGGACATTGACCCCGATGCGGTGATGCGCGCCGCGACCGCGGATCTGGCGCATTACAAGCGTCTGCACGGGCTCACCGTCGTCGATGCGATCCCCAAATCGGCCGCGGGCAAGATCCTGCGCCGGGTGTTGCGCCAGCAGATCGGATGACCCTGCGCCGACGCTAGGGTGCCATCGCATTGCGGACCGGCGCGCGCCAGGGCGGCACGCCAGCGCGACCGAACAGCCCGAAAGCGCCACGCCTGCCGCGAAAAACCATGCGCCCGGTACGATATGGCGGCCTATTCGCACATCCATCATGGTTCGTTGTCTGCTGTGCGCCCACAAAAAGCATGCCAGGACGCGGAGCGACCGTCAGTCCTCGCACGACGTCAGATCGATCAAGCGCCGGGCTGTCAAGCGAGCGTCGGGTCTGCCGCCGATATGGGACGGGGTCGGTCCGGTGGTTAACGACGCATTAATTCCTTGCACATATCTGACATTTGAGTTGTCGGAATAGGCGAAAAACCCCCATTTTACCCGCTTTAACTTGCATTACAGAGGGGTTAGGAAAAAACACCGCTTTTGAGATGCCAGAGGGCCGCTCCCGACCCTCCTGCACGAAGCGCGAGTGACGGATGGGCCTGACAAACTTTTTCGCGTCCGAGATGGCGATCGATCTGGGCACAGCGAACACGCTGGTCTACGTGAAAGGACGTGGCATCGTGCTTAGCGAGCCGTCGGTCGTGGCCTATCATGTGCGCAACGGCCGTAAGGATGTGCTCGCGGTCGGCGAGGATGCAAAGCTGATGCTTGGCCGAACGCCGGGCTCCATCGAGGCGATCCGCCCGATGCGCGACGGCGTGATCGCGGATTTCGACGTCGCCGAGGCGATGATCAAACACTTCATTCGCAAGGTCCGCCGGGGCTCAAGCATTGCCAAGCCCAAGGTGATCGTCTGCGTGCCGCATGGCGCAACCCCGGTCGAAAAACGTGCCATCCGCCAGTCTGTGCTTTCGGCCGGCGCCCGGAAAGCCGGGCTGATCGCCGAGCCGATCGCGGCGGCCATTGGCGCGGGCATGCCGATCACCGATCCCACCGGCTCCATGGTGGTCGATATCGGCGGCGGCACCTCGGAGGTGGCGGTGCTATCGCTAGGCGATATCGTCTATGCCCGCTCGGTCCGCGTCGGGGGCGATCGTATGGACGAGGCGATTATCTCCTATCTGCGCCGCCAGCATAATCTGCTGGTCGGCGAGGCGACGGCCGAGCGCATAAAAACCTCTATCGGCACCGCCCGGATGCCCGAGGATGGGCGCGGCCTGACCATGGAAATCCGCGGGCGCGATCTTCTCAACGGTGTGCCTAAGGAAACCGAAGTCACCCAGGTGCAGATTGCCGAGGCTCTGTCGGAAACCGTTCAGCAGGTCTGCGAGGCTGTGATGACGGCGTTGGAGGCCACACCCCCCGATCTTGCGGCCGATATCGTGGATCGCGGCGTGATGCTGACCGGGGGCGGCGCGCTTTTGGGCGATCTCGACATGGCGCTGCGCGAGCAGACCGGGCTTGCCATAACGATTGCGGACGAGTCGCTCAACTGCGTGGCTCTGGGCACCGGCAAGGCGCTGGAGTTCGAAAAGCAACTTGTACACGCGATCGATTACGGCGCCTAAGCGGAACCGCGGCATGCGCCGCCGCAGAGGGGGCCGAGAGGCGCAGGAGAAAAGGCACTGGCCTATCACGATCCGGTCCCAGGCGTTGTGCGCCTTTTGCGCCAGGTCTTTCTGGGGGCGGCGGTGTTGGTCTGTGTGCTTGCCTTCGTGCTGTGGCGGATCGACAGCCCAAGGGTCGATCGGGTGCGCATGGCGCTTGTCGATGCGATTGCACCGGGCCTGGAGTGGACGGCGGCCCCGCTGGCCGGGATCAGCCGCATGGTCGAGGATTTCGAAAGCTACACCAGGGTTTACGAGCAAAACGAGGCCTTGCGACGCGAATTGCAGCGCATGCAAGGATGGCGCGAGGCAGCCCTGCAATTGGAGCAGGAGAACGCCCGTCTGCGGGCGCTCAACAAGGTCCACGCCTCGCCTAGGTTGAACTTTGCAACCGGCGAGATCCTGGCCGATAGCGGCGGTCCTTACAGCCAGTCGGCCCTGATCAATATCGGCGCGCGCGACGGGGTAATCGACGGTTCGGCCGTCGTCGACGGGATCATCGACGGCTCGGCCCGCGCTGCCGGTCTGGGGCTTGTCGGCCGGGTGGCGGGGGTGGGCAACCGGACCGCCCGGATCATCCTGCTGACAGATGCGAGCAGCCGGTTGCCGGTCGTGCTGCGGCCATCCGGGCTTCGGGCGATCCTTTCGGGCGACAACACTGCGATGCCGCGGCTGGAGTTTCTGGAGGCTGCCGACGCGATCGATCCCGGTGACCGGGTGGTCACCTCCGGCGATGGCGGGGTGCTGCCGCCCGATCTATTGGTCGGCGAGGTGGTGCTGGGACCCGGGGGCTCGCTGAAGGTCCGGCTTGCGGCCGATTACCGGCGCCTGGAGTTCGTGCGGGTGCTGCAGCCGCCACCCAGCCCGGATGTAACGGGGCCGGGCGGGCTGATCCTACCCGACGCCCGGTTCACCGATGCCCCACCGGCCAATCCCCCACCGGCCAATCCCCCACTGGCCAATCCCCCACCGGCCAATCCCCCACTGGCCAAACCCCCACTGGCCGATGCACCAGCGGCCGATGCTCCACCCGCCGACAGGACGTTGCGCGACAATCAAGGGCCCCAGGACCCGCCGGCGCAAAGCCCGCTTTCAGCCGACCCCAATGCCGAGAGCACGCCGCGGCGCGACGCGCCCCGCCCCTCCGCATCCGATCTGGCGGGAGAGGCGGGATGAGCGCTGCTGGAGCACTCTCGACCTGGATTGCGCGCGCTGCGGTGCTGATGCTGGCGGCCCTTTTTCTCGCGCTGGCCCTTAGCCCTGCAGGGCTCGCAGCCGGCCGCCTGCCGATGCCCGATCCTGTCTTTGCGCTTTTGTTCATCTGCCGCCTGCGGCGGCCGGAGATCATGCCGCTGGGCCTATTGATCGCGTTGTCGTTGGTCTCGGACCTGATCCGCGGCGCGCCGCTGGGTGTGGGAACGCTGGCCATGCTTGCGGCGGCCGAAGTCCTGTTGCGCTATCGCGACCGGATCCTGCGCGGCGGGTTCGGTGTGGAGTGGCTGCTGGCCGCCTGCCTCTTCGGCGCGCAGATGACCGCACAGTACCTTTTGCTTTCGATCACCTTTGCCCCGCGCCCCAGCCTTAGCGCCCTGGCGATATCTGCGGGTATGACGATCCTCTCTTACCCATGCGTCTTTCTTGTGTTGCGCGGGATGATGCCGATGCGTCCCAACCAGACCGGCGCCCTGGGGCGGCTATGAGCGGTGATGGCAGCGGCGGCGCCGAGCGGCGGCTAAACCGGCGGGCGCTTTTGCTGCTGGGCGCACAGCTCGGTCTGGTCGGGGTTCTGGGCTGGCGGATGCGCACGCTACAGATCCGCGAGGCCGAGCGGTATCGGCTGCTCGCCGACGAAAACCGCATCAATATCCGGCTTATCCCCCCGGCGCGGGGTCTGATCTTCGATCGCAACGGCATCGCCATCGCGCTGAACCGGCCGAACTACCGCATCGTGATAATCCGCGAACAGGCGGGCGATGTGGAAGAAACGCTGGCCCGCCTGGCACGGATCGTCCCGATCGGGGCAGACCAACAGGCCCGCATTCTGCGCGAGACCCGAGCCAAGAGCGCCTTCGTGCCGGTGACGGTGGCCGAGCATCTCGACTGGCACACGTTTGCGCGGGTGGCATCGAACAGCCCCGCGCTGTCAGGCATCGTGCCCGAGGTCGGCCTGACCCGCGCCTATCCCGAGGCCGACATCTTTGCGCATGCGGTGGGCTATGTCGGACCGGTCAGCGAGCGCGATTTGCAACGGCGCGAAGAGCCCGACCCGCTGCTGCAGATCCCGCGCTTTCAGATCGGCAAGACGGGGGTTGAGAACCGCATGGAGGACCGGTTGCGCGGCGAGGCCGGGATCAGCCGTATCGAGGTGAACTCCGTCGGTCGGGTGATGCGCGAGCTGGACCGATCCGAAGGGGTGGCCGGCACCGATATGCAGCTCAGCCTCGATCTCGACTTGCAGGCCTTCACGATGGCCCGCATGCAAGGCCAAAGTGCAGCGGCCGTGCTGTTGGACCTGGCCCAGGGCGACATTCTCGCCCTGGCCTCCAGCCCCGCCTTCGACCCAAACTTGTTCGTTTTCGGCATTTCGACGCAGGCCTGGAGCGGGCTGCTCAACGATCCCTACACGCCGCTTTCCAACAAAGCGGTGTCAGGCGGCTACCCGCCCGGCTCGACCTTCAAGATGATCGTTGCGCTCGCGGCGTTGGAGGAGGGGGTGGTGCAGCCCGGCGAAACCGTCTGGTGCCCGGGGCATATGGATGTCGGAGACCGGCGCTTTCACTGCTGGCGCCGGGGCGGGCATGGCAAGATGGACTTGCAAGACAGCCTGCGCCAGTCCTGCGATGTCTATTACTACGAGATCGCCCGACGCGTCGGGATCGAAAAGATCACGGCGATGGCGCGACGGCTGGGGCTGGGCGAGCGGCACGATCTGCCGCTGCCAGCGATCTCCGAGGGGCTGACCCCGACCAAGGATTGGAAGATGCGCGTGCATGGCCAGCCCTGGCTGCTGGGTGACAGCGTGAATGCGGGCATCGGCCAGGGCTATGTGTTGGCCTCGCCCCTGCAGCTTTCGGTGATGACGGCACGGCTTGCCACGGGCCGCGCCATAACGCCGCGTCTGATCAGGGCGATCGACGGGCAACCGCTTTCGCCGGCCGAGGCGCCGCCTCTCGATATCGCACCGGCCAGTCTCGCCCAGATCCGCAGAGCCATGTCGTCGGTGGTCAATGAACGGCGCGGCACCGCCTTTGCCGCGCGCATCCTTGGCCAACGGCGCATGGCCGGAAAGACCGGCACCAGCCAGGTGCGCCGCATAACCGAGGCCGAGCGGCGCGCGGGCGTTTTTCGCAACGAGGATCTGCCATGGGAGCGGCGCGACCATGCGCTTTTCGTCGCCTATGCTCCGCTTGAGGCGCCGCGCTATGCGCTGTCGGTTGTCGTAGAGCATGGCGGCGGCGGCTCGACCGCCGCAGCGCCCATCGCCCGGGACATCTTGCTGCGCGCCCTTTACGGGCCGCGGCCGCCGTTGGAGGTCTACCCACCCGCGCTGCGCCGCGACATTGAAGAACGCCGCGAGGCCGAACCGCCGGCCACAGCAGCACCGTTACGGGACCGCGCATGACCGTCTTCGATCCCAGCGAGGCGCGAACGCCGACGGGCTTTTTGAAGGTTTTCCATTTCAACTGGTCGATCTTTCTGTTGATGCTGGCAACGGCCGGTGTCGGTTTCATGATGCTGTTTTCGGTCGCCGGCGGCACGCTCGACCCCTGGGCGCGCCTGCAGATGATCCGCTTCGGCGTCGGCGTAGCGGTCATGTTCGTGATTGCCTTGGTCGATATCCGGGTCTGGCGCGGCCTTTCGGTATTGGCCTATCTGGGCGCGCTCGGCCTTCTGGTGGGGGTGGAGCTGTTCGGAACGGTCGGGATGGGCGCAAAGCGCTGGATCAATCTGGGCTTCATGCAGCTCCAACCCTCCGAGGTCATGAAGATCACGCTCGTCATGGTGCTGGCCCGGTACTACGCTTGGCTGCCGCCGGATCGGGTGTCGCGCCCGATTTGGGTTCTGGGTCCGATCCTCGTCGCCTTGGCACCGATGCTGCTGGTGCTTGCCCAGCCCGATCTAGGCACGGCCCTGCTGTTGGCGCTGGGCGGGGCGGCAGTGATGTTTCTGGCTGGGGTCAGCCTTTGGTACTTTGTGATTGCCGCGCTGGCGGGGAGCGGAGCGGTCTATGCCGTCATCGCCTCGCGCGGTACGGGCTGGCAAATCTTGCATGACTACCAATTTCGACGCATCGAGACCTTTTTGGACCCCGCGAGCGATCCTCTGGGCGCGGGCTATCACATCACCCAATCGACGATTGCGATGGGCTCCGGCGGGCTGACCGGCCGCGGCTTCATGCAGGGCACCCAAAGCCGGCTAAACTTCCTGCCTGAAAAGCACACCGATTTCATCTTCACCACCTTGGCCGAGGAATTCGGCTTTGCGGGTGCCATCGCCCTTTTGGGTCTCTACACGCTGATTGTGATCCTCGCCTGCGCCTCGGCGCTTAGCAATCGCAACCGCTATGGCGCCCTATTGACCGGCGGGATTGCGGCCACCTTCTTTCTCTATTTTGCACTGAACATGGCCATGGTGATGGGCTTGGCACCCGTGGTCGGGGTGCCGCTGCCTTTCGTGTCCTATGGCGGTTCGGCAATGCTGGTCTTGCTGGGCGCTTTCGGGCTAATGCAGTCGGCGCATATCCACAAACCGCGCTGACGCCATGGATCCCGATGACCCTCCGCATCCTTCTCAATCTCTCGCCCGATTACCGCGCCCTGTGGCACCAGCCGCTTGCCAGCGCCTTGGCCGATGCTGGGGTATCGGCCGAGCTATGCGATAGGCCGGGCGGACCGGTCGACTACGTCGTGCATGCGCCGAACGGGCCGGTGCAGGATTTCTCGACCCTGCCCGGGCTGCGCGCTGTGCTCAACATCTGGGCGGGGGTGGACAAGGTGCTGCACAACCCCACGCTTGACGTGCCGCTTGCCCGCATGGTCGATCCCGGATTGACCGAGGCGATGGTCGAATACGTCACCGCGCATGTGCTGCGCCATCACATCGGCATGGATCGCGACATCGCGAACCCCGGGCATGACTGGGTCCAGCGTCCCGTACCGTTGGCACGCGAGCGTCCCGTCGGCATCTTGGGGCTGGGCGTGCTGGGCGCGGCCTGCGCGCGCGCCCTTTCAGCGCTCAATTTTCCCGTAACGGGTTGGAGCCGCAGCCCCAAAACCCTGCCGGGGGTGGCAAGCTTTGCCGGAGAGGCCGGTCTGCATAAGGTTTTGTCGCGGGCGCAGATGCTGGTTGCGCTTTTGCCCGAGACGCCGGCCACGACCGAAATTCTAAACGCAAGAACGCTGGCCATGCTGCCGCGCGGGGCCTTCGTGATCAATCCCGGCCGCGGGCCGCTGATCGACGATACAGCCCTATTGGCAGCGTTGGACTCGGGCCAGATCGCCCATGCTACCCTCGATGTGTTCCGAAGCGAGCCGCTGCCCAAGGCGCACCCTTATTGGGCCCATCCCAAGGTTACGGTAACGCCGCATGCGGCGGCAGACACGCGCGCCCTGACCGCCGTTCCCGTCATTGTCGAGAACATCCGTCGCGACCAGGCCGGCGAGCCGCTCTTGCATCGCGTCGATCGGGATCTGGGCTATTGAGCGCGGCAGCTGCGCCCGGCGATGCGGTGCGGCCGGGACCGCGGAACCTGATCACCGATGTGGCGGGGATCCTTGTCGGCAATGCCGAGGCGCCGGCCTATAGCTCGGGAACCACGGTGGTGCTGCCGCAAGCGCCCGCCATTGCGGCCGTCGATGTCAGCGGCGGGGCGCCCGGCACGCGCGAGACCGAGGTGCTGGGCATGGGCGCGCTGAATGAGATAGCGCACGCCGTGGTTTTGTCAGGCGGCTCGGCCTACGGGCTTGACGCCGCAGGCGGTACGATGGCCTGGCTGCGCGACCGCCGGCGCGGCTTGTCGCTGGGTCCGCACCTGATCCCAATCGTGCCGGCTGCGATCATCTTCGATCTTCCCGCGGGTGCCGATCCGTCTGCGGCAGGCGCCCCGCTGCCCTATCGCGATCTCGGTTGGCAGGCCGCCGCTGCGGCAGGCGAGACCTTCATGCTGGGCAATGCCGGGGTGGGAATTGGGGCCACGACGGCCGATGTCAAAGGCGGGCTCGGCAGTGCCTCGGCGGTCTGGCAAAGCCCGGACGGGCCCGTCACGGTCGGTGCGATAGCCGCGGTCAACCCCGTCGGCTCGCCCCTCTTACCCGGCACGCGCACCTTTCTCGCAGCACCCTTCGAGATCGCAGGCGAGTTCGGCGGTTGCGCTCTGCCGCAGGTGGCGCCCGGGCCACAGATCGTCCCCTCCAAGCGCAATGCGCGGTTGGGGGCCAACACGGTGATCGCCGTCGTGGCGACGGATGCAACCCTTACCAAACCGCTTGCCCACCGCCTTGCGGTCATGGCACAGGCAGGCATTGCCAAGGCCGTCCACCCGTCGCACACGCCTTTTGACGGCGACACGGTCTTCGCCCTGGCCACCGGCCGAGGACCGGCTCTCGATATTGACAGGCTCTACATGCTTGGCGGCATTGCGCAGGCCTGCATGGCCCGCGCGATCGCACGCGGTGTTCACGCGGCGCCGACCGGCCTGCCGGGTTTTCCGGCCTGGCGGGATCTGCCTCTGGCGGGGGCGGCGCGATGAAAACGGCCGTGATCACCGGTGCGGCGCGCGGCATCGGTTTCGCAACCGCGCGGCTCTTCCAGCACGAAGGCTGGCGCCCGGTCTTGGTGGACCGCGACGCGCCCGCGCTGGCCGAAGCAGCCGAAGCGCTGGGCGCCAAAGCACTGGGTGCCGAAGCGCTGGCGCCAGGAGTTGAAACAACGAACGAAACGAGGCAAGGGGCAGTTCAAAAGGCCGGACAGAAGCCGGGAAAGACGCCGGGAAAGACGCCGGGGCCGGAAGCCGGGCTGGCAATTGCGGCGGACATCTCCGTGCCGGCGGCCGTTGCATCGATGATTGCCGCTATTTTGGCGTAGACCGGTCGGATCGACGCGCTGGTCAACAATGCCGGCGTGGCCGCGTTCGGCCCGATCGCAGAGAGCGATTTTGCCGGTTGGCGGCGGGTCATGCAGACCAATCTCGATGGGGTCTATCTGGTGTCGCAGGCCGCAACGCCCGCGCTTGCCGAAAGGCAGGGCGCGATTGTGAATATCGCCTCGATCTCGGGCCTGCGGGCCAGCACCCTGCGGGTTGCCTATGGCACGTCTAAGGCCGGCGTCATTCAGCTTACGCGCCAGCAAGCCATCGAACTGGGCGAGCGGGGCGTTCGGGCTAACTGCGTCTGTCCCGGCCCTGTGGACACCAAGCTGGCGCTGGCCGTGCACAGCCCGGCCATTCGGGCCGCCTATCACGATGCCATTCCGCTGAACCGCTACGGCACCGAGGCGGAGATTGCCGAGATGATCGTCTTTCTGTGTTCTGAGAAAGCAAGCTATGTCACAGGCCAGGTCATCGCCGTGGACGGCGGGTTCGAGGCCGCGGGCGTCGGTCTGCCGGCCCTGCGCAGCGAGGGTTGAGCCGCCACGCCTAGGGGCTTGGGGTCGCCGCATCGGCGTTCAGAGAAACCGGGGCACGGACGCGCAAAAGACGCGACTGGCCCTTCCATACCGCGCGGCAATCCAGACCTCTTAAAGATAGGCCGTTGCCGCACAGCCGGCAAGCGCCAGGGCCGATGAAAGGCTCATGCAGCGAAAGCGCCCAGCCGGCCATACCGATCCAATGGGTCAGTCAGGTCGGGTTGCAGCTGGACAGCCGCAAGAACCGTTTGATCTGAGCAGCGGCGTGTGGCCGGGTCGGCGGAGCGACGCTGCTGGGGCCTGATCGCGGCGATCCGGGTCCTGTCTGAGTGGTTCTGGACGGAGTCATCCCATGGCGCGCCTGCGTTTGTGGACGATCAGGCGGTCGAAGTTGTAGGCGATATTGGCGAGCGTGAGTTTCGCTTCGGCGCGGGCAAGGCCG
>JBCDAZ010000033.1:0-37257 GCA_039184655.1 Pseudomonadota bacterium
GCCGGCGCCAAACCGCTGCCCCGCTGCCCCGCTGCGCGTCGGCTCAGGCCCGCATCGACGGCCGCCAAGGCCTGCGCCCTGAGATCCATTGAACGCGGTTTGCCCGTCTCCTGCCCCAAAATCCGCGATGGGGAACCGAATCACGCCTGGCGCCCGATGGAAAGCCCTCTGCGACTCACGTCGGCCGGGAAACGCTCTAGGTGTTGACCCAACGGCCGCAAGCCTTTCCGCCCGCGCAGGGGATCGGCAAACGCTTCCAACCG
Source organism: Pseudomonadota bacterium (assembly GCA_039184655.1). Lineage (GTDB taxonomy): Bacteria > Pseudomonadota > Alphaproteobacteria > Rhodobacterales > Rhodobacteraceae > J013. Next base: position 264 of record JBCDAZ010000033.1, read on the forward strand.
ATGTTCAATGGCCGTAAACATCGGTGCGCGTCCAGCGCATCTTTCCGCCGGGTTCGGCCCAGCGCATCATCAGGCATGCCGTATTGAGGCGCTGAAAATACGTTGCTTGGACCGGGTACCAACCCGCCTGGGGAACCTCGAACTCCGTCCAGCCCAGGGTTTCGCAGACATGCCGGCCGTCATGCTTGTAGACCTCGACCCCGCCAATATTGACCCGCAGACCGTCATTTGAGTGAAACTCAATGCGCCAGATCCCGGGCGTGTCGAAGCGGATATAGCCCTCGATAAAAGCGATAACATTCTCGGGCCGGTTGGTCGTTAGCACAGGCTCGCCCGGCACGCTGTCGGGATAGTCGAACCCCACCAGCGGCGTTCCCGGTTTGGGGTCGTAGCGGCGCCAGCCTTCCGCCTCCCGCAGCCATTTTACACTGTTTGGAAAGGCATAGCGCACCGCCAGCCCCGCCTGCAGCGCCTCGGCTTTCGGTTGCGGGTCCGCCGGGCTCAGCCGTTGCGGTTGCGCCGACGCATCGGTTGCCAGCAAGATCCACGTTAAGACCCATGTTGAGACCCATGCGGGTGCGGCCACCCAAATGGCGGCCGCGCGCATCCAGACAAGCCGCATCGCAGCTTGGATCATCCTGTCCCTCCTCGTCCCGAGGCTTCTTATGGCGGCCACCCTAAGAAACGCGCCCCCAGCCGGCAAGCCCGTGTCGATACGCTCCCGCAACACCGGGCCAGCCCGTTCGCTGCGGTTGGGGCAGGCCCCATTCCGTTCCGCGCGACCCGCTGACGCCCAGGCTGAACTGGACAGTCCCGCCCTGGCGCGGTTTAACGCGGTCTGGGGAGGGAGCGGATATGACCGAGGAGACGCCGGCGCTCTCCATCATCATTCCGATGCAGAACGAGGCCGGCAATGTCGCGCCGGTTCTGGAGGAGTTGGCAGGCGCGGCCGAAGGCTTCCCGCCCTATGAGATTATCGTGGTCGATGACGGTTCCGCCGACAACACCCGGTCAGAGATCGCGGCGCTGGCCGGTCGGATTGCCGGCTTGCGCTTGATTGCCCATCCGCGCCCGGCGGGGAAAAGCGCCGCCCTGCGCAGCGCCGTGGCCCTGGCGCGCGGGTCGGTCGTCTGCACGATGGATGGGGACGGGCAGAACCCGCCGGATGCGCTGCCCGCCCTTTTCGAGCCTTTTCTGCGTGTTGAGGCTGCGGGCTCGCAGGGGCTGCGGCTTGGGCTAGGGCTAGGGCTGGTTGCCGGGCAGCGAACCGGACGGCGCGACACCCTGTCCAAGCGGCTCGCCTCGCGCGCAGCAAACGGGCTGCGCCGGCGGATCCTGCAGGACCAAACCCGCGACACCGCCTGCGGGATGAAGGCATTTCGGCGTGCGCCCTATCTCGCACTGCCCTATTTTCACAATATGCACCGTTATCTTCCAGCACTGTTCCGGGCGGCCGGGTTCGAGGTGCTGCTTGTCGATGTCGCAGACCGGCCGCGGCATGCGGGCCGCTCGAAATACAGCAATCTGCAGCGGGCCCTGGTCGGGATCGGCGACCTCATCGCCGTGGCCTGGCTGATCCGCAACCGCAATCGCGCCAAGCCACAGGAAATCAAGCTGCCGCGCTAGCGACGGAACGCAGGTCCAGAACACGGGAGTGGGCGGGTGGGACCGGGCTCGATGCCCGACCCGGCCGTCGCCCTTCTCGGCTTCGCGTCAGCTGATCCGGGTGAGAAGATCGTCCAGCGACTTCTTTGCATCGCCATAAAACATCCGCGTGTTCTCTTTGTAAAAAAGCGGGTTCTCGATGCCCGAATAGCCGGTGCCCTGGCCGCGCTTCGAGACGATGACGTTTTTGGACTTCCACACCTCCAAAACCGGCATGCCGGCGATGGGCGAGTTCGGATCCTCCTGGGCGGCCGGGTTCACAATGTCGTTCGACCCGATGATGATCGCCACATCGGTCTGCGGAAAATCATCATTGATCTCCTCCATCTCCAAGACAATGTCATAAGGCACCTTCGCCTCGGCCAGCAGCACGTTCATATGCCCCGGCAGGCGACCGGCCACCGGGTGGATACCGAACCGCACCGCCTTGCCACGCGCACGCAACCGCCGGGTCAGCTCGGCGACGTTGGCTTGGGCCTGGGCGACCGCCATGCCATAGCCCGGCACGATAATCACGCTATCGGCATCCTCCAAAAGCCCCGACACCCCGTCGGTATCGATGGCCACCTGCTCGCCGGTGATCTCGGCTGCCGGCCCACCGGTGCCGCCGAACCCGCCCAGAATAACGCTGACGAAGCTGCGGTTCATCGCCCGACACATGATGTAGCTCAAAATCGCCCCCGAGGAGCCCACCAGCGCGCCGACCACGATCAGGAGGTCATTGCCGAGGCTGAAACCGATCGCCGCCGCCGCCCAGCCCGAATAGCTGTTGAGCATCGAGACGACGACCGGCATGTCCGCCCCGCCGATCCCCATGATCAGGTGGTAGCCGATGAAGAGTGCGGCCGCCGTCATGATCAAAAGCGGTACGAGCCCGCCGGAGCTCATATACCAGGCAAGGCACAGCACAGAGAGCGCGGCTGCCCCGGCATTGAGAAGATGACCCCCAGGCAGCTTGATCGCCGCCGATGTCACCCGACCCGCCAGCTTGCCATAGGCGATGACCGAACCGGTGAAGGTGATCGCGCCGATGAAGACACCCAAAAACAGCTCGACGCGCAGAATGGTGATCTCGACAGCGGTCTTTTTGGCCACCAGCTCGGCAAAAAAGCCCACCAGCACAGGCGTGCCATCGCCCGCCGCCTCGATCGCCGCCGCGACGCTGCCGATGGTGATATGGGCATTAAAACCCACAAACACCGCCGCGAGGCCGACCAGCGAATGCATCGCCGCGACCAGCTCGGGCATCTGGGTCATCTGCACCCGCTGCGCGAGCTGCACCCCAATGATCGCGCCCAGCGCAATGAGGATGAGCGACAGCCAAGAGAGCCCCGCGCCGGGGCCCACCAGCGTCGCCACCACCGCCAGCGCCATGCCGGCAATGCCGTACCAGACCGCGCGCTTGGCGCTTTCCTGCCCGCTCAACCCGCCCAAGCTGAGGATGAAGAGCACCGCTGCGACCACATAGGCCGCCGTTGTGAAACTCAGATCCATTCTCCCGGCCCCCGCTTACGATTTCTGGAACATGGCGAGCATGCGCCGGGTGACGAGGAAGCCGCCGAAGATGTTGATCCCGGCCATAAAGACCGAGAGCGCGGCAAGTATGACCACGATCCAGGAGCCTGAGCCGATCTGTACCAGCGCGCCAAGGATGATGATCGAGGAGATGGCGTTGGTCACCGCCATCAGCGGGGTGTGCAGGCTGTGCGCGACGTTCCAGATGACCTGGAACCCGACGAACACCGCGAGGACGAAGACGATGAAATGCTGCATGAAGCTCAGGGGCGTGACCAGCCCCATACCCAGCACGACCAGCGCCATCGCACCCAAAAGCGTCACCTGGGTGCGGGTCTGTCCACGGAAGGCGGCCAGTTCGGCGGCGCGCTTTTCCTCGGCCGTGGGCTCCTTGGGCTTGGGCGCGGCCTTGGCGATCGCGGCGATCTTCGGGGGCGGAGGTGGGAAAGTGATCTCGCCCGCCTTGGTCACCGTCGCGCCGCGGATGACGTCGTCTTCCATATTCACGACCGGCACGCCGTCCTTCTCGGGCGTCAAATCGTCCATCATATGCCGGATATTGGTGGCATAGAGGCTGGAGGACTGCGTCGCCATGCGGCTTGGAAAATCGGTATAGCCGATCACGGTCACGCCATTGGCGCTTTCAATCTTGTCGTCCGGCACGGTGAGGTCGCAATTCCCGCCCCGCTCGGCAGCCAAATCGACCACCACCGAGCCGGGTTTTTGGGCCGCCACCATATCCTCCAGCCACAGCTTGGGCGCCGGGCGTCCGGGGATCAGCGCGGTGGTGATGACGATATCCACCTCCGGCGCCAGCTCGCGGAACTTCGCCAGCTGCTTTTCGCGGAACTCGGGGCTGGAGGGCGCGGCATAGCCGCCGGTGGCGGCACTGTCCTGGCTTGTCTCCTCGAACTCCAGGAACACGAACTCGGCACCCATGGATTCGATCTGTTCGGCCACTTCTGGCCGCACATCGAAGGCATAGACGATCGCGCCGAGGCTGACCGCGGCACCGATCGCAGCCAGCCCGGCCACGCCCGCGCCGATCACCAGCACCTTGGCCGGCGGCACCTTGCCCGCCGCCGTCACCTGGCCGGTAAAAAAACGTCCGAAATTATTGCCCGCCTCGATGACCGCCCGGTAGCCCGCGATATTGGCCATCGAGCTCAGCGCATCCATCTTCTGGGCACGGCTGATCCGGGGGACCATATCCATGGCCAGCACCGTTGCGCCCTTTTCGTTGAGCGCGGCCAACAGCGCCTCGTTCTGTCCCGGATAGATCATCGAGATCAGCGTCTGATCCTTGCGGACGAGCGCGACCTCGCTTTCCTCGGGCGGGCGCACTTTGACCACGATGTCGGCGGCGCTCCACAACGCGGCGGCATCCGGCAACACGCTCACCCCGGCCGCTTCGTAATCGGCATCGGCAAAACGTGCGGCCATGCCCGCACCGGCCTCGACCACCACGTCATAGCCGAGCTTTTGCAGCCGCCCCGCGCTTTCGGGCGTCAGGGCCACGCGGCTCTCACCGGCAAAGATCTCCTTGGGAGCGCCGATCTTCATGCTCCGTCCCTCTCTCATCGTCCCGTGCTTTGAGCGCTCAGGGTAGCGCGCCGAAGGCGCTGCGCAACATGCGATCGGATGCGAATTGCATCTTGCCGCGGGGATGCGGCGCCCGCCTTATTGAAGATGCTGTGACAAATCGCAAGCCTGCGGGCGCAGGCCAAGAGGCGGGCGGGCCAAGAGGCGGGTGGGCCAAGAAGCGGGCGGCCAAGAGGCGGGTGGGCCAAGAAGCGGTCGCGTTGCGGGCGGGCGGATTGCGGGCGGGCGGATTGCGGGCGGGCGGATTGCGGGCGGGCGGTCAGGGTTTAACGATGAGGTTTCTGGGCCGGTCGCACAGGCAGGCCGCAGGGCCGCTCTGGCGGATCAAGATCGTTTCAGTGACCGCCAATCCCCAGCCGGGATCGTCCCCCGCAGCCGGCATCCAAAGGCCGGGCATGAAGTGAAAGGTCATCCCCGGTTTCAGTTCGGTCTCGTCGGAGGGGCGCAGCGAGACCGTGCGCTCCCCCCAATCGGGCGGGTAGGAAAGGCCGACCGGATAGCCGCAGCGGGCCGAACGCTCGATGCCCGCCCGACGCAACGCGGCAAAGAGCGCACGAGCGATGTCGCCTGCCGTGTAACCCGGGCGCGCCTTGTCGAGACCCGCCTCGATCCCCTCAAGCACCGCCGCTTCCGCCCGCCGGACATGGTCGGGCGGCCTACCCAGAAAGATGCTGCGACAAAGCGGGGCGTGATAGCGCCGGTAGCAGCCGGAAAGCTCAAAGGAGGTGGCCTCGCCGCTGCGAAGGGGACGCCCGTCCCAGGTCAGATGCGGTGCCGCCGCATCGGCGCCCGAGGGTGCAAGCGGGACAATGGCGGCATAATCGCCCCAAGCCCCACCCACCCCGCGGATTGCGTCGCGCTGGATCTCGGCGATCAAGGCGTTCTTTGCAAGGCCCGGGACGATGCGGTCGATCACCCCATCGACCATCGCTTCGGTGATCGAAGCGGCTTTGCGCATGAACGCGAGCTCCGCGTCCGATTTGACCAGCCGCTGCCAGTTCACCAGCCCAGTTGCATCAACGATCCGCGCTCCGCTTTGCGCTTGGGAGAACGCCGCTTGCAGCACCAGATAGGCCTTGGCCGAAAAGTAATAATTGTCGAGCTCAAGCCCGATCCGACGCGCGTCGAGACCCTGCAGATGCCGGGCGAGATCCTCCATCGGATGCGCATCGGGGGTTTGAATGTAGCGCTCGTCATAGCTGACGATCTGCGCCTCACCCATCCAGATCGTCGCCCGGGCTCCGGCCGCGTCCTGCCGGCGGCCCCACCAGATCGGATCGCCATGCGCCCCCAAGATCACACCTTGATGGACATAGAAAGACCAGCCATCATAGCCGGTGAGCCAAGCCATGTTCGACGGGTCGGTGACAAAAAGCAGGTCGATATCCCGCCCGGCCATGGCCGCGCGGACCAGCGCGAGCCGGCGGTCGTACTCGACCCGCGAAAACGGAAGATCCTGGGGCATACTACCTCGCATCCTGCGGCCCAAGCAGACCATCGACGGTCGCGCCGCGGCGGCCGCGCTGGCAGGGCGGCGGTTCGACCCAACCGGGCGGCGGCATCGAAAGTCAAGGCCAGGCAAGGCCATAGGGTGCGCATGCTTTGAAAACCACCGGCGGTGCGAATCGCCGTGCCGGATCAGCGGCCCGGCGCTGGGGATCGAAACTGTGATACCCGTCACGGCTCTTTGGAGGACGGCCTGTCCTTGCCGTGCGATTCGTCGTAGGTTTTGTCGGTCTTGCGTTTTGTGTTCCGGATTTGATCGGCCGGGACGGTGCCTGGGGTAAGGGGCACCGTTGTCGGGTCGGGACGATCCCATCCGGATCGGTGTCGGGCATCCAGCGCAGGGGCGCGCCTTGGATCCCCTCCGCCCCGGTGATGGCCCTTGCGTTTCCCAGTCTCAGTTCAACGGCTTTTGCAATGCGCGGTCCCATGCGTTTGGCCCGGACCGACGCGATGGGATGGCTTGCTATGACCGATATGCGCCTCATCGAACGCGACCAGGACATCAATATCGAGTGCATCGATCGCGAAGAGCGGCTGATCCTGCGCGACGCAACCGTCAAGGATGCTATCTCAACGATCTACACAATCGATGCCTTGGCGTATTCCGAGAACCGCCATAGCGACGATGACGACTTTATCGGCAAGCGCTTCCGCATCTCGATCGAGCATGAGGATGGGGTTCGCTATTTCAGCGGGATCTGTACTTCGGCCCGGCTGGTCGCGCATGACGACACCATTACGACCTTTCGACTGCGCCTTCAGCCCTGGCTTTGGTCGCTGACACAGACGGTCGACAGCCGCATCTTTCAAAAACAGACAGCCGTCGAGATCGCCAAGGAGGTTTTTCGCAAATACAATCTCGCGAAATTTTCCGACAAGACAGCTGGCTTCCTGCAGTTAGAATATCACGTCCAGTATATGGAGACAGATTTCGACTTTGTTTCAAGAACTCTCGAAGAGAACGGGATCTATTACTTCTTTACACAAGACGAAGACGGCGAGACACTGGTTTTTGCCGATGGCATCTCGGCACATGGCCCGGTCCCGGGATTTGCACAAATCGCCTTTCACCACCCCGACGCCGAGTTCGGCCGCCATCGCCCGCATATCTACGCTTTCGAATCGCAAAAGCGCGTCGTGCCCGGCGAGGTGACGCGCAGCGATGCGAACTTCACCCGCCAAAGGCAGGTGGCCGCGTCGCGCCGGCGAGTGCCGGACATCCCTAAATTCAGCGAGGCGCTGACGATTTACGAACACCGCCACTCGCATCCCGATGCCGAAACCGGCGAGCTCAAAGCAAGGCTCAGCGCAGAGAGCCTGGCAAGCCGTCAGCATCTGGCGATCGGAAGCTGTAATGTGCATGGGCTGGGCGTGGGACATCGCTTTACGCTCGGCGGGCATGACAAGGCCAAGTTCAATGGCGAGTATCTCGTCCGCTCTGCCTATCACACCATCACCACGGATGCCGATCTGGGTGGGGTCTCGGATGGGCGCGACTATGAATGCCATTTTGAGGTCATGCCGGCCAGCCGGCCCTTCCGCCCGCAGCAGACGACGCCGGCACCCCAGATCTACAGCATTCAGACTGCCGTGGTGACCGGCCCGAAAGGCGAGGAGATCTACACCAACAAATTCGGCTGCGTGAAGATCCAGTTCCTGTGGGATCGCTATGGCGAGTTGGATGAGAACTCCTCCTGCTGGGTGCGGGTCGCAACGCCCTGGGCGGGGCGCAAATGGGGCTCGTTGCACATCCCGCGCATCGGGCAAGAGGTGATCGTGCAGTTCGAGGATGGCAATCCCGACCGCCCGGTCGTCACCGGCATGCTCTTCAATGCCCAAAACATGCCGCCCTATGACCTGCCGGCCGGCGCCACCAAATCGGGGCTGAAATCGAACTCCTCGCTGGGCGGTGACGGCGCCAACGAGGTCTGCATGGACGACACCAAAGGGGCCGAGAGCCTGGCCATCACGGCAGAGCGCGACTTCTCGCTGACCGCCAAGAACGACGCCACGATGAATGTGGGGTTTGAGAAGGCAAGCCCGGGCAGCTTCACCCAAAAGATCAAGCAGAACTACACCCAGGAGGTAGAATCGGGCGATCATAGCTTTACGGTCAAGACCGGCAAAAGCACCTCGACCATCAAAGCCGGCCAGGTCGTGACCGTTCAGGGCGAAGGCGCGCATCTCGACGTGACCGGCGAGCGGTCGGTCGTGGCCTCGGTCAAATACGGCACCGAAGCGCCCGAGGTCACCATGAACGGGACCACGACCCTGATGGCTGAAAGCCCCGATCTGACCGTGAAGGGCACCAGCGTGACCAAGATCGGCGAGGCCCAGATCGAGGTCGACGGCACCACGGTCAAGATCACCGGGTCGAGCCAGATCTCGATCAGCTGCGGCGCCTCCTCGATCACGCTCGACGCGAGCGGGGTCAACATCAAGGGCCCGCTGGTCAAGATCAACTGACGGGGCTGTCCGATGTCGCTAAAGACCTTCTTTCCTGAGCAGTTCGAAGCGATCCGGCGTTTCCTGGAGGCGCCCGATCAGGTGGTGCGCCGGGTGGTGATCGACCCGGAGATGGAGGAGATGTTCCTCAAGGCGATGGGCCGGATGCAGGAGGAGGAGGGCTTCTTCCACATCTTCTTGCTGCATCAGGGCCCGTGTACCGACGCCAACGCCTATTTTGAAGCACTGACCTCTGTCGCCGAGGAGGCGTTTGAGGATGCGCGGGCGGAGCTTGCCGGCGTCGCGGGCCGCATCGACATGCTGCGCCGCACCGCCGATCGGGTGGCGGCACCCCGGCATTTTCATCAAATCGCCGAGGCAATGGCCGAGGGCATGCCCGATGAATGCGGCTGCCTGACCTTTATTCTGGCGCCCCAAACCGCCCCGGATCCGGCGATCTATGCCCGCACAATGCGGTTTCTGGCCGAAACCACCGTGTCGGAATGGCTGCGCTTCATCATGCTCGACCTCAGGCAGGCGCCCGTGCTGAACGGGTTGGAGGATCTGCCCGGGGTCAGCAGCCAGCAGTTTTATCTCGGCCCTGACGAGATCGAGCGCCGGGTGGCCGAAGATCTGCGCGCCGACCGGCTGGAGCCCAAGGAGCGGCGGCAATATCTGGCCATGCTGGCCGGCTTTCATTTCACCCGCGGCGAGCATGAGGATGCCGCCCGCCTGCACCGCCAGGCGATGAAGGAGGCCGGGGCCGATGCCGATCCCGGCGAGCGGGCGACGACGCTTTACAATTTCGGCAACACCTGTGCCGCGGCCAAGCGCTTTCCGGAAGCGGTGAAAGCCTATTCCGAGGCCGCCGAACTCTGCATCGCGCACAAGAATGCCGGCCTCGCCCCCTTCGTCTACATCAATCTCGGCTCGACCCTGCACAAGGCCGGCGATTTTCCGCAGGCCTATGCATCGCTGAAGGTGGCCCGCGACATGTTTCGGGCCCAGGGCCATCTGCCCGGTGAAGCGCATGTCTGCGACACCCTGGCCGAACTCTATCACGCCGATGGCGACGACAAGAACGCGGTGAAAAGCTGGGCCTATGCGCATCGCCTGTTCGGGCGCGTCTCGGCCAGGCATTTCGCCGATCTGCGCCAGACCGGGCAGGACGGGATCGAGATGAAGCTCAAGCGCATCGGGATGGAGCCCAAGCGCGCCCTGGCCCAGGCCGAGCGGGAAGCGCGCCATGGGTGATCTGGCCGGCAATCTGGGCGAGGTGATCGCCAAGGGCTCGAACAACGCCGCGACCATGGCGCCCGAGACAAGCTGTTTTGACGTCTGGAGCCACACTGCCGACGGGCTGAGCGAGCGGATGGCCCAGGACGCGCTCGACCCCGCAGGCGCGACCGAGCGCGACATCGCCGCCCTGGGCGAGGCGGGCGGCAACTTCATCGATCAGTTCAGCGACGGGACCGTCGCCTCCACCTCGGTCGATGGCTGGATCGACAGCGCCATCGCCCAGCAGGATGCGCTGCGCGATCAGGGCGCGGCCCTGCTCTCGGGCGAGATGACCATGCCCGACGGCACCACCAAGGAGCTGAGCGCGCTGGAACGTGTGGGGCTGGGCTTTTCCATGCTCACCGGGCTGGAGCAGATGATCTCGACCATGCTCTCGGTCATCCCCTTCCCGGCCTTCCCGGCCCTGCGGGTGACCGACATGGATATCGGCTTTCCCCATGGCCACATGCACCCGCCCAACTTCAACCCCCCGGTGGTCCCCTCACCGATCCCCTTCCCCTCGACCGGGCCGATCATCCCGATCCCGTTCCTGTCGGGCGCCAACACGGTCACCATCAACGGCATGCCGGCGGCGCGCTGCGGGGATATGGGGCTGGGCATCTGGTGCGGCGGCTGGTTCCCGATGTATGAGGTGTTTCTGGGCTCATCCTCGGTCTGGATCGAAGGCGCACGGGCCGGCCGGGTGCTCTGCGACATCACCAAGCACTGCATCTTCTCCACCCCGCGCCCGTCGGATTTTCCCACCTATACCTTTTTGGGCACCACCGTGTCGGCCAGCCCCAATGTGATGATCGGCGGGGTACCGATGCCCTCGCTGGCCGGCATGGCGATGGGGGCGGCCTTCGGCGCGGTGTTTCGCCGGATGGGCCAGCTCATCCGCCGCGCCCAAGCGACCAAGCTGGGCCAGCGGCTGGCGCAGAGGGTTCAGGAGCGGGCGGCCCGGATGATGAGCCAGCGCCTGTCGGACAAGGCGCGGGACCGGATCCATCGGGCGCTGTGCTTCCTGTTGGGCCATCCCGTGGATGCGGCCACAGGCAAGGTGCTGGCCTTTGGCCATGACATCGACTGGGCCGGTCCGGCACGGCTGCGGTTTGAGCGGGTCTGGGCCAGCATTTCGGCCCATGACGGACCGCTCGGGTGGGGATGGTCGCACAGCTACGACATGGCGCTGGGCCTCGATGGCAGGGCTGCCGTGGTTTGGCTGGCAGATGGCCGCGCGGTTCCCATGGCCGCTCCGACCGAGGACACGCCGTCGGAAAGTGCAGCCGACGGCATCGCGCTGGCTCTGACACCGGAAGGGCCGGTGATGACGGATGCGGCCGGTCGCGCGCATCTCTTTGGCCCGGCGGGGCCAAACGGTTTGCGACCGCTCCTGCGGATAACCGAGGCCGACGGCGCCGAGACCAAACTGAGCTATTCCGCGGCCGGACATCTCATGCGCATTGCCGTCCTTGGCGGGCTGGCGCTGGACATCGAGACCGATGCGCGCGGCCGCATCACTGCGCTGCGCGGGCCGGATCCGGAGACCGGCGCGCAGGTTCTTCTGCGCAGCTTTGCCTATGACGACTCAGGCGATCTGGTGGAGGTGCGCGACGCCTACGGCCAGCCCACCACCTATGCCTACAAGAAACACCTGTTGATCCGGGAAACCGACCGGAACGGGTATGCCTACCGCTTCGAGTATGATCGCTATGACATCACGGGGCGCTGTCTGCGCACTTGGGGCGACGGCCCGGCACTGGATCTGAAGTTCGAGTACGAACCCTTTGCCGGGCGGACAACCGTCTCGAACGGTCAGGGCAAGCGGGTCTATCGCCACGATGCGCAGGGGCTGGTGACGGAGGTTGTCGATGCCCGTGGCGGGGTTACCCGTTACAGCTATGATGCGGCGAACCGGCTCGTCTCCGAAAGGGCGCCCGATGGCGCCGAGACGCGCTTTGCGGCGGACGGCTCCGCCGAGATCCTGATCAAGGGCGCGCTGGTGGACCGGCGGCCTGCCCCACCGGCACCGGCTGCTCCCGGCCAGCTCGATCCCGACCGCAACGCCCGCGATTTGTGGGGCAGGATCACGATGCAACGCGCCGGCGGGCTGACACGCCGCTTTGCCTGGGATCTGGAAAACCGGATCGTCGAGGCCACCCACCCGGCCGGCGGTTCGGAGCGTTATGGCTATGACGCCGGGGGCCGGCTCGTCTCAATCACCGACCGGGCCGGCCGGGTAAAGCGCTTTGCGCATTTTGCCCAGACCATGCCATGCGCCGAACAGCGCGCCGACGGTTCAGTGGTACGGGCCAAGTTCAACGGCGCGCTGGGGCTGATCGCGCGTGAAGACGCCAATGGCGCAGGGCTCGCCTTCACCCGCGATGGCGAGGATGCGCTGACCGAGATCCGCGGCGCTTCGGGCCAGCTTTTGCGTCGGATCGAGCGGGATGCCGCGGGCCAGCCCATCCGCATCTCTGGGCCGCTGACGCGGACCGAACATCGCACCGATGCCCGCCCGGGCTGCCTGATCCGCAAACGCACCCATCGCGGCGAGGATGCGGTGCTGCGGTCCGAATCCCGTCTCTTCACCGAAACCCGCACCCGCGACTATGCCGACGACGCGGTGCGCGTCTCGACCCGGCTCGATGAGGCTGGGCGCATGGCAAGCTTCTCCTTTGCCGGGCATGAATTCGACTGGACTTATGACGACGACGGGTACGAGGCGGCGCTGACCACACCCTGGGGCGAGATTGCCTATGCGCATGCGCCCGAGGGCCTCGTGCTCACCGACCCGCTGGGCGGTCAGCACCTCTTTGGAAAGGACGGGGTGGCGCATCGGCCCAACGGAGCCGAGGACGAGACCCGCCATCTGCGCCAGGGGGGCACGCGGCTCCATCGGCATCTGCATCACGGCGGCAAGACGCTTTATGCCGGCGAGGCGATCTTTGCCATGGGTGGGCTGCGTCTGCAGGAGACCGAGAACGGCAGGACCCGGCGCTTTGAATATGACGTGCTGGACCGGCTGGTCGCGGTAACCGAGCGCGCCGGCACCCAGCGCTTTGCCTATGATGCCGAGCTCAACCTGCTCGACAGCCCCGAGGGTCCGCTCAGCTATTCCGCCGAGCAAGTTCTGGCCCGCCAGGGCGCGCGGCGGTTCGAGCATGATGCCGAGGGCCGGCTGGTGCAGGAGGCCGATGGCACGGGGCGCGCGCGGCGCTATGCCTATGATCCGCGGGGGTTCCTCGCCCGCGTCGAGGATACCCTCAGCGGTCTCGACATGGCTTATAGCTATGACGATTTCGGCCGCCGGGTCGCCAAGCGTGGCGCCGACGCGTTGCACCGCAAGGTCGATATCTCCTTCCTCTATGCCGGGCCCAGACTGGCGGCAGAGCGCGACAATCTGACAGGGCGTCTGCGCCACTACATCTATCGCCCCCTCTCGCAAGCCTTTGACAGCTGGACACCGGTCGCCTTCATCGATCACGCCGACGCGGAAAAGACACTTTACACCGTGCATTTGGGGCTCGGCTCTTTCCCGGTGCTGGTGCTGGACGCACAAGGCGCCCCGGCCTGGCGCGCGCGCTACACCCCGCTCGGGGCCGCCGAGGAAGCCAAGGACAACCGGATCGACTTCGATTTCCGCCTGCCCGGGCAGGTCATGGACCGCGAGACCGGGCTGCATCACACCCGGTTTCGCCATCACGACCCGCGCAGCGGGCGGTTCCTGACCGTCGATCCGCTGTTCCCGGTCAACGCGGCGACGCGCTATGCCTATTCGAACGCCCCTCTCGACCGGCCCGACCCGCTGGGGCTCAGCCGGTACACCTGCAGCCGGGGCGGCACCGGTTACTCCGATGCGCCAGGGGCGCAGACGGCGCACCGCTACTCCTACACCCAGCATGGCGGCGCACGGGATCGACGCATCCAGCTGGCCCGCGACCGGATCAATGCCGGCGAGTACGACCCGCTGCTGGACACCATCGAGCCTCGCGAGGTCGAACACTTCCTCGAAACGGGCCAATTGCCGCCCGATGTGCAATGGCATCACACCAACCAGATCTCTGCCGATCCGTCGATGGCCGACGAGGTCGAAACGCTCGCGCCGGTGCGGGGATCGGAGCACGCCGCCGAACATAATGGCAGTTACGCAACCTCGCCGACGGCTGGCATTCGAGGCGAGGTTACCACGCCAGATCGTCCGATCTACGATCCCAACGACCCAGATGTTTTGGGTGGGCAGCATCACGGCGAGGCCTACCGAGACACTGATCCCACCGCCACTGGTCACCAGACCCGCGAGAGCCAGCTGCCGCCAGAAGACCTAAGCGATGTTTTAAATCCCGACGGAACGTGGAACACGTAAATGAGCATCCGCATTGAACCCTATATGCATGCCCACCCGGTCCCGGTGCGCGTGGGCGGCTACGCATCCAACCCCGCCCGGGGTACGGCACCACGCTATGCCGGGCCGGACGGCAGCACGCATTGGCAGGTCGAGGCGCGTCGTGGCGGTGGGCGGCTCCGCACGCTTTACTTTCAGGAGGAGGTCTTCGACATCATCCCCTGCGCGCGGATCCATGCCAATACGCATGACGTCCCTGTCTATGGCGCGACGCTAAGCGAGCTGCGTCTGATCAACCACACGCTCAAGCTGGTGCCGCCGGCACATCTGGCCAGGCTGATCCAGCGCAAGCCCGAAGGGATCAACGTCGCGTCGACCTCCGGCCGGGCTGGCTCGCTCTCCTATACCGGCGGGCTCAACGCCATGGCCGACGACGCTGAGACCTGGCACTTTAACGAGCGGCTGGGCCTTATTCTGACGCATGGCGCGCTGTGGCGGCATCGGGGCATGGGGATCTGCCCCGCACTCATCCACGAAATCGGTCATGTGATGACCCACCGCCCGCCGCTGATCAGCTACCGCCCCTTCCCGCAGACCAGGGCCGAGGCGCTGGCCGGCACACGGGTTTCGCGCAATCCGGGCCGGTTGGAGGCGCTGTGCAACTGTTACATGTACATGATCTGCTATGGCGCCGAGGCGCCGGCTGTGCATGCCTTCGGTGCGGGCGGCCGGCACCAGCGGCTGCAACGCGATGCGCTGACGCGACAGGCGATGCGCGCAACACCGGCCTTTTCGACCGCGCTCGACACCCGCTGGCGCACCCGTTTCGACGAGCGCTGAGCCTGGCCAGGTCGGCACCCGCAGCGACGCAGCTATCGCCCGATCGAAGCGGGCGGCAAACCCGACGGGGCGACAAACGCGACGGGGCGACAAACGCGACGGGGCGGCAAACTCGACCGGGCGGCAAACAAGCCGCGCAGCCCCAGGGCCGCCGCGCGCTGTGGTGCGGGCGGCGGGACTCGAACCCGCACGGCCCGTTAGAGCCTCCGGATTTTAAGTCCGGTATGTCTACCAGTTCCATCACGCCCGCATGGGGCGGCAACCTATCCTGCGCGGTCGAGGGGGGAAAGGGGCGCGGCTATCTAGGGGGCGATGTCGTTTCGGTCACCGCAATGGCGCCCTCACGCTCTAACAGCGCAAGAAGCGCTTCGGTCGTCGCATCCAGCCGCGCCTTGTCCTGACAGCGCAGCACCAAAATGCAGCCAAAGCGGCCTTCGCGTTGATAGGGGTAAGAGCCTATCGCCACATCCGAGTTTTTGGCGGCGAGAAGGCCCAGCGGCCCGGCCACACGGCCCTCCGGCGCATCGACCCGCAGGCTGCGTGACAAAAGCGGCGCGCCCCCGGTCAGGCCAGGCAGCACGCTTTCCACCATCGCGTGAAACACCGCCGGAACCCCCGCCATGACATGGACGTTGCCGATCCGAAACCCGGGCGCCTTCGACACGGGATTGTCGATTAGCTCCGCCCCCTCGGGAATGCGGGCCATCCGCAGCCGCGCCGCATTTAGCGCCTTGTCCGGATCGGGGTAATTCGCGCTCAGCACCGCACGCGCATCCTCGCGGATGTCGATGCCAACCTCGAACGCGGCCGCAACGGCATCGGCGGTGATGTCGTCATGGGTGGGCCCGATGCCGCCGGAGGTAAAGACATAGGTGTAGCGCGCGCGCAGCGCGTTCAGCGCGGCTACGATCTCGGCCTGGGTGTCCGGCACCACCCGCACCTCGCACAGATCGATCCCCGCTTCAGTCAGCCGTGCGGCGATATGGCCGGTGTTGGTGTCGCGGGTGCGGCCCGAGAGGATCTCGTCGCCGATGACCAGCATCGCTGCGCTGGGATTGCGTGTCGGGTTCTGCAAAGGCCCCTCCCCCCTGGACAGCGCGACGGAAACGCGATGCAATTGCCGATCTCCCGGACTATATAGGGGAGATCGTGATCGACAATCCGAGATCCATGGACAGCCAGAAACCGAAGATTACCCGCGACGGGATCGAGTTGCATGAGCGGGCGGATTTCGCCGGCATGCACAAGGCCGGGCGTTTGGCCGCCGAGATCCTCGACATGATCGGCCCTTTTGTCGAGCCAGGCGCGACCACTGAGGCGCTGAACACACGCATCCATGATGCGGTGAAGGCGGCTGGCGCGGTTTCGGCAACCGTTGGGTATAAGGGCTACCAGCATGCGAGCTGCATCTCGATCAACCATGTCGTCTGTCACGGCATCCCGGGGCCGCGGGCGTTGAAAGATGGCGATATCCTCAATATCGACGTCACCGTGATCGTCGATGGCTGGTTCGGCGATTCGAGCCGGATGTATGTCGCCGGCAAAGCGAATCGCCGTGCCGCTCGGCTGATCCACGTCACGCATGATGCGTTGATGAAAGGGATCGAGCAGATCCAGCCCGGCGCCACCTTTGGGGATATCGGCGCGGCGATCCAGGCCCATGCCGAGGCGGCCCGCTGCTCGATCGTGCGCGATTTCTGCGGCCACGGCTTGGGGCGGGTCTTTCATGCGCCCCCCAATGTGCTGCATTACGGGCGCCGTGGGGCCGGCGCGCGGCTCGAGCCGGGAATGTTCTTCACCGTCGAGCCGATGGTCAATCTTGGCCGCCCCGAAACCAAGATCCTGGCCGATGGCTGGACGGCCGTCACACGGGACCGCTCGCTCTCGGCCCAGTTCGAGCATTCCGTCGGCGTGACAGAGGATGGCTGCGAAATCTTCACATTGTCGCCCGGCGGGCTGTTTGGACCGACGCTGCCCTCGTAAGCGGGTGGCAGGGCCCAGCAGAGCCGCGGCCCAGACCCGTTTACCGATCGTTAAGCCTGGCCGTGGATGTCTGCGCCCATGACGCGACAGCCGGATTTCCCTGGCCTTGGCGAGGCCGCAGCGCCGCCAAACCCGCTTATCGGGCCGCAAATCCGCAAACCCGATCATGCCGAGCATCGCGCAAGACTTCGGTCCCGGTTCATGGCCGCAGGCCCGGACGCTCTTGCCGATTACGAGATGCTGGAGCTGGTGTTGTTCCGCGCAATTCCGCGGCGCGACGTGAAACCGCTCGCCAAGCGACTGCTGCACAGCTTTGGCGATTTCAATCGGGTGATCTCGGCGCCCGCGATGCGGCTGGCAAGCGTGCAGGGCGTGGGCGATGCGGTCATCCGCGAACTGAAAATCGTCGAGGCCGCCGCGCATCGGCTTGCCCAAGCCAAGGTGTTGGGGCGCGACGCCATCGGCTCTTGGACCGCGCTGATGCGCTATTGCAAGACCTGCATGGCCCATCGCGAGACCGAACAGTTCCGGATCCTGTTTTTGGACCGGCGCAATGTCCTGATAGCCGATGAGGCCCAGGCCAAGGGCACGGTCGACCATGTCCCGGTTTACCCGCGCGAGGTCGCCAAGCGGGCGCTGGAGCTCAACGCCTCGGCGGTCATTCTGGTGCACAACCATCCTTCGGGCGATTCAACCCCATCGGAGGCCGACATATCGATGACCGACCGTGTCCATGACGCCGTCGAGGCGCTGGGCATCCGGCTGCACGACCATGTGGTCATCGGCAAGGACAGCGATTCGAGCTTTCGTGCCCTTGGCCTGATCTGAGGGATCCGCCTAGACCGACCGGAGCGTGCGGGTTCGTCCGGCTCTCGCGATCTGTGGCGCGGTCCGCATTTGGCGAAGGTTTCGTGCCCTATGATGGGTTAACGACATACCGGGGTTCGAATTCCGCGAAGGGTTCGCGATGGCTCAAGGGTCTGCGACATGCAACGCCTTAGAACGCGGTGCCGGGTCTGCGCTTAGCGCAAAGGTCTGTCGGCCGCAAAGACGCTGCGCTCAGACATGCGAAGGCGCCATCTTGTGGCGCAGCCGCGCCCCGCGCAAATGCGCCTCGGCTTCCAAGAAATGCAACAACGCTTCGCTCCAACGTCCGTCGATCCAGCACATCTCGGCGGTCTGGGTTGCGCGACGATGACGGGCGCCCGGCCCGGCCGACCCGAAGGACGCGCCGTGGGGCAACGCCGGCAAGCGGGTCTCGGTGGCGGAAGGATGATCGGTCACGGTCGCAGAGTCCGCATCGGACGGCACGGAGATCGACGGTTCGGTCTCGACCATAGGATGAGTGCTCCTCAAAACAGTCTGAAGGGCCATGGACATCCCGCCAACCCGAAGGGGCTGTGCGGGGCGGCGCGATTGTCGGCCCGCTTGCAGCACCACACTGGCGGCTTTCTCTAAATTTTGGGTAAAAGACGGGACAATTCGAAGCTATCGCGCCGATTTTTGCCTAGACCGGGTCGCGCACCCACACTTCCACGCGCCGGTTGATGCTCCGACCCTCGAAGGTTTCATTGCAACCTAAAGGCGACATCTCACCGAAACCTAACACGGTAAGATCGACGCTGACATTGCTGCCTTCAAGCGCGCTGATCAGCGTGTCGCGCACCAGCGTGGCCCGGCGCTGGGACAAGGCCCGATTCAAATCGCCCCGCCCGACCGAGTCTGTAAAGCCGATCAGCATGATCTCCTTGCCGTCGAACTCGCCCGAAGACAGATACTCGGCCAGACGCGCAAGATCCGCCTCGGCGCGGTTGTCGAGCAGGCTCGCCCCGGGCTGAAACCGCAAGGTAATCGACAGCCGTTCGGCATCGACGAGCAGGCTGACCATGTCGCGGATCTGGTCGACCGGTACATCGGCATCCTGCGCCAGCATGGTGCTGGCCAGCCGCATCCCCTGCATCTGCAGACCGCGCCCGGTGATCGACTGATCGACAAAGCCTGCGTCTGCAATGACGGTCTGGGCCTGATCGGAAAGCGAATAGGCGACCAGATCGCGCGCCTGCGGTGGCATCGGGCGATCGCCGACATAAAGATAGAGCCGCCGCGACAGCGGATACTCTTCGGATTTGATCGAGAACGAATCGGCCCGAGAGACGATCCCACACTCTAGACGGATATCGAGCGCCCGGGCGTTCCGACGATCGGCAAAGCCCGCGATCCCGATAGCGCCGGGATCCGCCGCGACGGCATCCGAGAGTTCGGTTTGAGCGCTGTGCAAGGTTGCGCTGGGCGCCACCTCTTGCCCATAGGGCGCCATGACAAGCGTATTGAAGCTGGTCCGGGTACCGGTCCGCGGCGCTGGTACATGCAGCGATATCGGCAGATCGGGGCCGCCCAACTCGGCCCAGTTTGTAACGCGGCCGGCGAAGATCGCCGCCAGTTCGGGGATCGAGATCGCCCGGATCGGATTGTTCGGCGAGACGAGAATCAACAGCCCGTCCAGGGCAATCACATGCTCCTTGCCGGTCAGCTGAGGATCAGAAAGGCCCGCGGCGCGCAGGGCAGCGATCTCTGCACCGGTGATTTGGCGCGACGCCATGCCCAGCGCGGTCTCCTGAGACAGCAACTCGTTAAACGCCTCCGAGGTGCCGGGGGCTGCCAGCGTAATCTCAGTCTCCGGTGCACCCTCTGGGTTGACGAGCTTGAAGCGCGTCAGCGACGAATCCAGCGGCTCACGCAGGACATCGATGTCTTTTTCAAAGCCATATGCCTCGATCAAGGCCGGCATCAGCGCCATACCTAGCATGTTCGAGCCCGAGATGCGGAAGGCCGGTCGAAGCGCGTCTGGGGGCGGGCAGGCAGCGCCATCGCAGGACACCAGAAACGCATCGACGCTGAAACGACCCAGCGTAGTGTCGATTTCGATAAGCTCGCCATCGAATGAGACCAGCCGCCCGGCCAGAACCGTCGGCCCATCGCGCGAGCGCAGCACCACCTCCTGTCCCAGCGCCGGCGCCACACCAAAGCCGAACGCCGCCGTCAGGACCGTGCCGCAAAGCGCGGTTGTGCGGCTCAATTTCCCCCAAAATCCTCGCATCGCATCGACTCCTCGATCCTGCCCCCTTCCTTGATCCCTAGAGCACACAGCTACCTCCGTGCAAGAACGAGATCGCGCAACCCTCCGTTGCGCAGTATTTCGCCAGGTTTCGGACAGGCCGAAAACGGCAAACGAATCGCCTGCGGCTCGGCACGGCGGCGCGCATCGGCCCAAACGGTCGAGAACTCGATCGCCTCAAGGCATGCGGCGGTCGTGGCCGCCAGCTCCAGCTCCAGCCGCATGACGGCGGGCTGTCCCGACCGCCGCAGTGGCACCGAAATCACCTGTGCGCGGTAGCCGCCCAAGGCGGGGTCTCCCAACACGACCAGGAAACCGCCGCCGCCAAGCCGAGCCCTGCGATAGTCGCGCGGCGCGCCCTGCCAGATATGCGCGGCGTCGTCATCAAGCCCCGGGGCAAAGAGATGCAAGTTCAGATCGTATCCGCCCGACCAAACGATGGCGGCCCTTGCGACCTGATCCATGCCCGAAACCGCGATGCTGCTCGAGACAGACTCGCCATTTCCGTAAAGCACGCTGATTTCGGCCTTCTCGTTTAAGGCCGGGACCACAACCGCGGCGGTTCCGGCGCCGTCCAGGCGTTGCGAGAACCGCAGGCCGCTATGTTCGACGACCACCGTCTCGCCAGCCAAGCAGTCCGCCGCGATGGAAAGCGCAATCATCTGACCCCGCGCAATTGCAAGCGACAGGGCAGGTTGGCAGAAGACCAACGTCTGCGGGGCGAGCCCGCTTGGCACCGGGTCCGGCTCGCTGGGGATCAGAGCGGCGGGCAGCACAAGCTGAGGGTCGACGGGCGCGATCCGGGGCGCCGTGATGGCCCGGCGCGCGGTTGTGGGCGATTGCCGCTGTTGGTCGGTGTCCGGCAGCCGAACCGACACTGCGGCCGCAGACGGATTGGCCCGCGGCCGGGACGGATCGGCCGGGCGGGATGGCACCTCGGCCCGGTTCCGCGGCCGAGGCGTGACCGGATCGCCGGGGATCGCCGGCAACCGATCGGCAGGGCGCGGCAGGTCCCGAAGCCCAGCGACCGGGGCAGAGGACAAAACCGGCGGCACGACCGGCGCTGCCTGTTCCTCGCTCAGCCCGCCGGGCCGAACAGGGCGGGGCGCGGGCCGCGGTGCCGGCCGGGCCGGATCGGGCGCAACCAGGAGCCCGGCAAATGCTGTGTCGGTCTCGGCGGTCCGGTTCTGTTGAGGGGCCGAGGCAAGACCCGGCCGGTCGGACGGGTTCTGCCCGACCGGCCGTGGCGACAGGCGCGGCGCCTGGCGATCGGTCGCTGGCGGCTCCGGTCTGGAAATCGGGCTGCGAGCAACGGGCTCGGGCGCACGGTCCCGCAGCGCTGCCTGGCTCGGAACCGAAGGTGCCGCAGGGGGCGCTGTTGGGGGTGCTGCGGGCTGTATCGCGGGCGCTTGCGGCGCGGTGTCAAGCGGTGGCACCGCGGCCCGGGCCAGATCGGGAAGCGCAGAGGGCGCCGCCAGATCGGGCGAGACCAGATTGGGGGACGTCAGGCCAGGCGATGCCGGATCGGGGGATGCAAGACTGGGGGATGCAAGGCTGGGCGACGCAAGCCTTGGCGATGCCGGGTCGGGGGATGCCAGACCGGGGGATGCCAGATCGGGGGATGCCGGGTCGGGGGGCGTCAAACCGGGGGATGCCGGGTCGGGGGGCGTCAGGCTGGGTGATGTCAGGCTGGGTGATGTCAGGCTGGGCGATGCCACATTGGGGGGCGCCAGACCGGGAGATGCCTGGCGTGGCGATGAGCTTTGCGGGGTCGGAGGCGCCTCAAAGGCTGCGCTGTCCTGCGCGTCGGGGGCCGGACGCCTCGGTCTTTGGGGCGTTGTGGCAGGACTTCGGGGCGGGGCAATCTGCGCCAGCCCGATCGTGCTGGGCGGCGCTTCTCGCCGCTCCAGGCTGCGTGCAGGCGGTTCAGGCGTAACCGTAGGGCGCAGCGTCGTGCCAAGCGGCGCGGGGCTTTTCAGCGTGTCCAGCGCGGCCAGAGGCCCCGGCGGGGGGCTGTCGAGCGCATCCTGCCGCGGCGCCTGTACCGTCGCGGACGGCGCATTTAGCCGCGGCTCCGCGCCTGGAGAGGCAGGCAGCGCAACAGGGATCCGACCCGGTTCAGACGGGCTCGGCTGCACGGGTCGGCTGGGACGGCGCGCTTCCACCACCGCGCGCGGGGCGCTGGGTGCGCGGGCGGTCGCGATGTTGCGCGTATCTGCCGGCGCTGCAAGGGTCGGCGGCGGTGTCACCCCGGTCGTGACATGCGGCACGATCCCCTCGCGGATCGTTTCGGCCAGTCCGTTTGGCGCTTGCGGGGCCGCGCCGTCCGGGGCAGCCAAGCTCATGCGCTGCGTGGGATCCTGGAAGGTCGGCCGCGGCCCGGCCGTGTCGTCGAGCCCGGCGCGCATCAGGTTGCGAGGCCGGATCGGGGCGTCCTCGGTTGCAGGCGCACGGTCCGGCGCCGCGGGGACGCGGTCGAGCAGGGCGACGTCCGGCAGGCTGCTCTGCGGCGCTTGCGGGACGGCTTCGCGCTCCCGCGGTGCCGTAAGCCGCTCGACCGCATCGAGCCTGGGCGCCTGACGCGCGGCGCTGGGCGGTGCTGCGGGCCGCACCGCATCCTCCGGTGCGTTGCCCAAACCGGCAAGATCGGCTGTGCCCGGTTGCGGCACCGGTCGCAGCGGTCGGCTCAGACTTCGCGTCTGCGGTGCGGCTTCGGCCAGGGCAGGTGAGTTCAGGCCCGGCGCCTGGGACAGTGCCGGCCTGGTGGGGCCGGCGGGGCGCATCGCGGCATCGATCTGCGCGACCGTATCGGGCCCGTCCGGCTCAACGGGGCGGGCCAGAACGACCGGCGCCTGCGGTTCGTCGGGCGGGGCGCTCTCCGGCGGGATCCTGCCGTCGATAGAAACGGTCACCGCGGCCGGGCTGCAGATACCATCGGCATCCACGCAGTAGGCCAGCGCGATGTCGCCGCTGCAACCAGTAATATTGTCCAAGAGGATATGGTCGCGGGCCGAGCGCGCCACCCCGCATTGCGGCTGCTGCGTGATCCGCAGCCTGTCGCCCTTTTCAAAATCGACGCCAATATCGTTGCGGACAACGTCCAGACGGGCACTATCGGTGGAATAGAAGCGGAACGTATCGTCACGCAGGACAATGTCGCGTTGCAGGCCGAGCATACGTTCGACGCTGCCGTCTCGCGGCATGATCGTCGCAACGGCGATTACCAACACAACGCCGGTAAGCACCACCATCAAGCCGTCATCACCTCGCACGGCCTGTCCCGATTCGCATGATCAACTTTACCCGTCCAAGCGTAGCCCTATCGACTATAGACCTGCAAGCAATCCGCCCAAACTGGTTTTGGCACCACCCGCAAGCCCGAGGCGGTCGGATCCGACCCTTGACCTTGCCGATCGGTCCGCCAATTTGCGGCACAAGTAAGTCCCCTTGGAGGCAAAGGCATGAAATTCGGGATCGGGCAGGCAGCGACACGGCTTGAGGACCAGCGCTTGCTGACCGGCGCCGGCCGCTATGTCGACGATATTCGCCTGGCCGGCACGCTTCACGGATATGCGCTGCGCGCACCTGTCGCACATGCGCGGATCACGCAACTCGATGTGGCAGAAGCGCGCGAGGTCGATGGCGTGCATCTGGTGCTGACCCATGCCGACACCGAGAGCCTGGCCGCAATCACGTGCCGCATGCCACTTCTGCAAAGCGATGGCAGCCCGATCGCACCGGTGGATATGCCCCGACTTGCCGACGGCATCCTGCGCTTTGTCGGTCAGCCGGTGGCCTTCATCGTCGCTGAGAGCCGCGATGCGGCGCGCGACGCTGCCGAGGCGATCGGGTTCGACTTTGAGGATTTGCCCGTTCTCGTCACCCCCCAAGAGTCGATGGCAAAAGGCGCACCCCGCTTGCATGCCGATGCGCCGGGCAACATTGCCTACCGCTTCGAAGCTGGCGACGCCAAAGCGGCAGACGCGGCTTTTGCCGCGGCCGCCCATGTGATCGGAACCACCGTGGTCAATCAGCGCGTGGTCGTGGCCTCGCTCGAACCCCGTGCCTTTCTCGTCCAGCATCACCCGCAAACCGACAGCTGGGAGTTCTGGATGGCCAATCAGGGCGCGTTCTCCGCGCGCGACGGTCTGGCGCGCGCGCTTGGCGTCGATCCCGGCCGGGTTAGGGGCCATACCCCCGATGTCGGGGGCGGTTTCGGCATGAAGCTGATGGATTTCCCCGAATATGCCCTCTGTGCCGTGGCCGCCAAGGCGTTGGGTCGGCCGGTCAAATGGATCGGCGACCGTTCCGAGAGCTTTCTGTCCGACAGCCAGGGCCGAGATCTTGAAAGCTATGTGGAGGCGGCTTTTGATGCCGATCACCGCCTTTTGGGGATGCGCGCCCGGTCGGTATCCAATTTGGGCGCGTATTACTCCTCCGCAGGACCTGCCGTGCATTCGATCTTCTCCGCAGGGCTTTTGGGGGGCATGTATCACTGCCCGGCCATGCACCATGCGGTGACGGGGGTCTTTACCAATACGACCCCAACCGATGCCTATCGCGGTGCCGGACGCCCCGAGGTCATCCATGTCACCGAGCAGGTGATCGAGGCCGCTGCGGTCGCGCTTGACGTCGATCCGGTCGCGCTGCGCCGAAAAAACCTTCTGCGGCCTGAACAGACGCCCTACACCACGCAGGGCGGGCTGACCTTCGACAGCCTCGACCCGGAACGCAATCTCGACGATGTGTTGACGCGCATCGATTACGCCGGCTTTGAAGCAAGACGCCGTGCGGCGGCCGAAAACGGCAAGCTGCGGGGGATTGGCGTTGCGTATTATTACGAGCGCACAGGCGGCGGGCCGAAGGAAAACGCTGCGGTGACCATCGGTACAGACGGTGTGGCCGAGATTGCGGTGGGCACGCAAAGTTCCGGCCAGGGGCACGAAACCGCCTGGTCGCAGATCCTTTACGACACGCTAGGCCTGGCCGCCGATCAGGTGCGGCTGCTGGAGGGCGATACCAACAACCTGCCGATGGGCGGCGGTACAGGCGGCTCACGCAGCCTGGTGATGGCCAGCCGGGTGCTGCTGCTTGCGGGCGCTGATATCGTCGATCAGGGCCGGCTTCGGGCGGCCGAGCATCTGGAGGCCGCGCCGGCCGATATCGAGTTCGACGCAGGCTCGGGCGGGGTTTACCGGGTTGCTGGTACGGACAAAAGCGTGCTGCTGACAACGCTCGCGGAAGACACCCCGATCCGCGGCTGGGGCGAGGTCGGTGAGGTCACCCCGACCTTTCCCAACGGGTGCCATGCGGCCGAGGTGGAGATCGATCCCGACACCGGCGAGACGACCGTTCTGCGCTATGTGCTTGCAGATGATTTCGGCATTATCGTGAATCCGCTCCTGGCCGAGGGGCAGGCCCATGGCGGGATCGCGCAAGGTGCCGGGCAGATCATGGGCGAGGCGGCGGTTTGGGACAGCGAGGGCCAGCCGCTGACCGGCTCGTTCATGGATTACCGGATGCCGCGCGCCGCCGACTTTCCGATCTTTGAGACGGGGTTCAACGAAGTGCCCTGCAAGACCAACCCGCTGGGTGTAAAGGGCTGCGGCGAGGCAGGGTCGGTCGGCGCGATCCCCGCACTCGCCATTGCAATACAAAACGCACTCAAACACACGGGCTTAACGCAACTTAAACCGCCCTTTACGCCACACAAACTTTGGACGGCCCTGCACCGAGGCGTCGACGCTTAGTGCCGCGTCTTCCTTGGCGGTGACCGTCCTTGGGGCGTGCTGTAACGCATCCGGGGGGGCGGAATTTCGACCCGATTTGGGCATCTGCGCCCAATTGATTACAGATACATGTCTGCCGTTGCCGAACTGTAACGCAATGCGCGCAAATCGCACGAAGCGGTGCGGACAAGACGATCTGTTACCGGTTTGGCAAGCTTTGCTTTCCGCAGAATCGCTAGTGCTGCGGCCGGTGCGATCCAGCCGGCACGGCGCAGCCAAGGCGGTCGTCAGGCCCGTCCGTGGCAGGTTTTGTATTTCTTGCCCGAACCGCAGGGGCAAGGCTCGTTGCGGCCGATCTTCCCCCAGCTTGCTGGGTCGGCGGGGTTGCGTGCCGATGCCGGCCTGCGTGCAGGTGCCGCGGTGACACGATCGGGGCGCAGCTGGCCAGGCGCCGCCCCTCCCGTGGCAACCCGCTGCGGCGATGCAGCAGCGGTAGCGCCTGCCGGCTCCAACGCTGGCTGAGCGGCGTTGTCGGCCATCGCCGCGGCGCCCAGCGGCGACATACCCGGTGCCTGACCCTGCGGTGCGCCCGGCGCGACGCCTTCGGTCTGGGCCGCAAGCGTTTGCAGCCTTGCGATCATCGCCTGCTGCTCTTCGGGCGTCATGATCTGCACATGCGCAAGCTGCCCCGTCACATCCTGGCGCAGGCGGTTGAGCAGCGCTTCAAAAAGCGTGAAAGCTTCAGATTTGAATTCGTTGAGCGGATCGCGCTGCGCATAACCGCGCAACCCGATGACCGAGCGCAGATGCTCCAGCGTCAGCAGATGGTCGCGCCAGCGCTGATCGATGGTTTGTAAGAGAAGCTGCTTTTCAACCTGCCGCATGGTCTCGGGGCCGTATTTGGCCACCTTCTCGGCCATCAGCTTGTCGGTTTCCTTGGTCAGCCGCTCGCGAATGACCTCGTCATTCACGCCCTCTTCCGCGGCCCATTCCATAACGGGAATGTTGCTGCCGAAATAGCGCAAGACCTCGGCATAAAGACCTTCTGTATCCCACTGATCTGCATAGGCTTTTTCAGGAATATGGTGGGCCACCAGATCGTCGATCAACTCATGCCGCATATCCTGAACGGTCTCAGCCAGATCGCTCGCCGCCATGATCTCGCGGCGCTGGCCGAAGATCGCCTTGCGCTGCTCGTTCATCACATCGTCGTATTTCAGGATGTTCTTGCGGATGTCGAAATTGCGTGCCTCAACCTTGCCTTGCGCCTTTTCCAGCGCCTTGTTCACCCAAGGGTGCTGGATCGCCTCGCCCTCCTGCATGCCCAGCCGCTTGAGCATGCTGTCGAGCCGGTCCGACCCGAAGATGCGCATCAGATCGTCCTCGAGCGACAGAAAGAAGCGCGAGAGGCCGGGATCGCCCTGCCGACCGGAGCGCCCGCGCAGCTGGTTGTCGATGCGTCGGCTTTCATGCCGCTCGGTGGCAAGCACATAGAGCCCGCCCGCATCGATCACCCGGCGCCGCGTCTCGGCGAACTCGGCCTCGACCGCGTTGCGGATCGCTTCAGGGTCTGCCCCGTCGCCGGCCGTCTCGATCTCTTCATTCACACGGAATTCGACATTGCCCCCAAGCTGAATGTCGGTGCCGCGGCCGGCCATATTCGTTGCGATCGTGACCGTGCCCGGCTCGCCCGCCCGGGCCACGATCTGCGCCTCTTGCTCGTGAAACCGGGCATTGAGCACGTTATGCGGAACGCCGCCCTTTCCGGCGACCTCATCGAGATAGGCGGACATCGTTTTCAGGTAGGCCGCCCGCTCGTCTTCCTTGCCCGGCTTGATCTCGCCGGCCCATCGCGTGAGCTGCTCGGCAGTCTGTTTCAGAAAGGTCTTATTCTTGAGCAGCCCTGAGATTAGTTCGGACTTCTCAATCGAGGTGGTGCCGACCAAAACCGGCTGCCCGCGCCGATGCGCATCGGCGATGCTTTCCACAATCGCGGCGTGTTTCTCGACCGCCGTGCGATAGACCTGATCGTCTTCATCGATCCGAGCCACCGGCAGGTTGGTGGGCACTTCGACGACGTCAAGCTTGTAGATCTCGGCAAACTCCTCGGCCTCAGTCAAGGCTGTGCCGGTCATCCCGGCGAGCTTGTCGTAAAGCCGGAAGTAGTTTTGGAAGGTTACGCTTGCCAGGGTCACGTTCTCGGGCTGGATCGCCACATTTTCCTTGGCCTCGATCGCCTGGTGCAGCCCTTCCGAAAGACGCCGGCCCGTCATCATGCGCCCGGTGAACTCGTCGATCAGAACGACATCGCCGCCGCGGACGATGTAGTCCTTCTCCTTCTTAAACAGCTTGTGGGCCCGCAACCCCTGATTGACGTGATGAACCAGCGTGACGCTTTCGGGATCGTAGAGCGTCGCCGCATCCTTCAAATGGCCATAGGCGCGTAGGCGTTGCTCGACAAACTCGTTGCCCTCTTCGGTCAGCGTGGCCGCGCGCTGTTTCTCGTCGATCTCGAAATGCGCGTCGCTAAGCTCCGGGATCACCTTGTCGATATCGGTGTAAAGACCCGATTTATCCTCGGTCGGTCCGGAGATAATCAGTGGGGTCCGAGCCTCGTCGATCAGGATCGAGTCGACCTCGTCGACAATCACAAACTGAAGATCCCGCTGGAACATCTGGTCGAGCTTCGCCTTGAGATTGTCGCGCAGATAGTCAAAGCCCAGCTCGTTATTGGTGGCATAGGCGATGTCGCAGCGATAGGCGGCGCGCTTTTCCTCTTCGGACTGGTTGGGCACGATCACGCCCACCGTCAGCCCAAGAAACTCGTGGATCTTGCCCATCCACTCGGCATCGCGGCGGGCCAGATAGTCGTTGACCGTGACGATATGAACGCCCTTGCCGGTCAGCGCGTTAAGGTAGGATGGCAGGGTCGCGACCAACGTCTTGCCCTCGCCCGTCTTCATCTCGGCGATCTTGCCGGCATGCAGGATCATGCCACCGATCAGCTGCACATCAAAGGGGCGCAGGCCAAGCACCCGGCGCGCGGCCTCGCGCACGGTCGCAAAGGCTTCGGGCAGAAGCGCGTCGAGGGTTTCGCCCTTGGCAAAGCGGCTCTTGAATTCCGCGGTCCGGCCCCGCAGCGCCTCGTCGCTCAGCACCGTCATCTCGGCTTCCAGGGCGTTGATCCGGGCAACCGCCGGGCGGTAGGCTTTGAGCTTGCGGTCGTTGGAGGATCCAAAGACCTTTTTGGCCAAGGTGCTCATGCCGAGCATACGCTTCTCCCGATCCCTGCCGGCCGTCTTGCGCCGCGCCACCTTCCGCGGCTCACCCTGTTGTGAGATCCCTTGCCCAAGCCTGTCTCGGTCGCCGCATGGGTATTGTCGGCTGGCGCCCGACGTCGTAGAGGAGGGCTTGTCGCCGCAGCGGCCCAGCCGGGCCGGGCCGAGATGTAAGGTCCGGGGCGGCACCTGTCAACGATACTGCGGCGGCCCCGTTCAAGCGTCCTTAGCGGCGAGCCAGGGCAGGCGCCGCCCGAAAGGACGATAGATGACGCTCACCCCATCGCGCCTTCTGGCACCGCTGACGGCAGCCCTGCTCGTGGCGCTTCCCGGCGTCGCGTCGCATGCGCAGGAGACCACGCCCGAGACGCAGACCGACGCGCCGGACGCGCCGCTGCCCCCGGCCGACGCTGCGCCTGCCGACGTCGTCCCGGCGGTCGCTGTCGATGCGAACACGGTGCTGGCGACGGTGAACGGAACCGAGGTTACGATGGGTCTTCTGGCCTATGTCTTCACCCAGCTTCCGGCGCAGTATCAACAGTATCCCGGCGAGATCCTGTTTCCGGCCCTGCTGGAACAGGCGGTCAACCAGATCCTGCTGGCCCAGGCCGGAACGGCAGCGGGGATCGGCGATAGGCCCGTGGTTCGGATCGCGACGGAAAATGCCGAACGCGATGCGATTGCCGGAGCCTTTGTGAACGAGATTGTCGCGGCAGAGGTCACCGATGAGGCGATCCGGGCTGAGTATGACACGCGCATTGCCGCGCTGCCCGACGAGCAGGAGGTCAATGCCAGCCATATTTTGGTCGCGACCGAGGAGGAGGCCCAGGCCGTCGTCGCGCTGCTCGAAGGCGGGGCGGATTTCGCGCAGACCGCAACAGAGAAATCGACCGGCCCGTCGGGCCCGAATGGCGGGCTGTTGGGCTGGTTTGGCAAGGGCCAGATGGTCGGACCGTTCGAGGAGGCCGTCTTTGCATTGGCGCCGGGCGAAACCTCGGCGCCGGTCCAGACCCAGTTCGGCTGGCATGTGATCCGGCTCAACGAAGCGCGCGTCAAGCCCAAGCCCGAATTCGAGGCGCTGCGCGACCAGATTGCCGGCGAGCTTGGCCAGGCGCTGGTCCGTGCGCGGATCGAAGCGCTGCGCGCGGATGCCGAGATCACGCAGTCCTACGAAGGCGTCTCGCCCGATGCCGTCAAGGACGGGACCTTGCTAGAGTGAGTTGCGTGCAGGTGGCGGCCGGTCGGATCGACGCCAAGGCACGGCCCCGAAACACCCTAAGGGCCGAGCCGTGACCGCCCCGGAATCGATCCGGTGAGCGCTGAAAAGGTTTCGCCGCTGGCGCCCCCGGCAGGCTTTCCGCGCCTCGCGCCGATTGCCGGCGTGCGATTGGCAGCGGTCGAGGCGGGCGTGCGTTATGCAGGGCGGCCCGATGTAATGCTGGCCGAGATTGCGCCGGGCGCCTCGATTGCGGGCGTCTTCACGCGCTCCGCAACCCGGGCTGCACCGGTGCTTTGGTGCGAAGAGATCCTTGCGGGCGAAACGGCGCGGCCGGCCGAGGCCACGGGGATCCTGGTGAATGCCGGCAACGCCAACGCCTTTACCGGGGCCCATGGCCGCGCAGCGGTGCAGACCACGGCAACCGCGGCGGGCCGGGCGCTGGGGATCCCGGCGCGCCGGGTGCTGGTCGCCTCGACCGGCGTGATCGGCGAAGCGCTACCGGCCGAGCGGATCACCGCCAAACTGCAGGAGCTCACAGCAAAGCTCTCGCCCGACGGGGCCGCGGAGGCCGCGCGAGCGATCATGACCACCGACACCTTTGCCAAGGGCGCCACCCGCAGCCTGATGATCGACGGGCATCCGGTTGCCTTGTCCGGTTTTGCCAAGGGGTCGGGCATGATCGCCCCGGACATGGCCACGATGCTCGCTTTTGTGTTTACCGATCTTGCCGTCGACCAGGCGCTGCTGCAGCGGATGACGCAGCAGGCCGCCCAAAAAACCTTCAACTGCATCACAGTCGATGGCGACACCTCGACCTCCGACAGCGTCATCGTCGCTGCAACCGGGCTCGCGGATGCGCCGCGGCTGCAAGGCGCGCAGACCGGTGCGGCCCGGGCGTTCCGCGCAGCGCTGGAGGCAGTCATGCAAGATCTTGCCCTGCAGATCGTGCGCGACGGCGAGGGGGCGCAGAAGCTTGTGGCGATCACCGTGACCGGGGCCGCATCGGCCAGGGCCGCGCGGGTGATCGGCCTTGCGATCGCAAATTCGCCGCTGGTCAAAACCGCCCTTGCCGGCGAAGATCCCAACTGGGGTCGCATCGTAATGGCCGTGGGCAAGGCTGGCGAAGCTGCGGATCGCGACCGGTTGGCGATCCGTTTCGGCGCCATCGTTGTCGCCGAAGCCGGCTGGGTGGCACCCGGCTATGACGAGGCGGCAGCTGCAGCTTACATGAAGCGCGACGAGATCGCGATTGCGGTCGATGTCGGTGTCGGCCAGGGGCGCGCCACAGTCTGGACCTGCGACCTCACCCATCAATACATTGCGATCAATGCCGATTACCGATCCTGATGGTGCCGCAACCGGCGCTGCGGGCAGCCGGCTGGTGCTGGTGGCGGCCTGCGCGCTTGTCGATATCGATGGCAGGGTGCTATTGGCGCAGCGGCCGGAGGGCAAGAGCATGGCCGGCTTGTGGGAGTTTCCGGGCGGCAAGGTCGAGCCCGGCGAGACGCCCGAGGCCTGCCTTTTGCGCGAACTGCACGAAGAGCTGGGCGTTAGCAGCTGGGACAGTTGTCTCGCACCCTTGACATTCGCCTCGCATGTCTATCCGGACTTTCACCTGTTGATGCCGCTTTTTGTGTGCCGCAAATGGCAGGGGATCGTCACCGCCCGCGAAGGGCAAAAACTGGCCTGGGTCCGTGCGCCGCGCTTGCGCGACTACCCCATGCCGCCGGCCGACCTGCCGCTTATCCCCCATCTGCAGGCCTGGCTTTAGCTGCATCCGTAAAGACGGCCAGTCGAAGAAAAACGGCCGGTCCAATAAGATGACGGGCCCAGAAAAGACGGTCGCCCGAATATTATGCCATCGCATTAACTTTTTGCTGGAAACCACCGTTCATTTAAACCATCCTCTAACCCCAGCGGCATAAAGCAAGAAGTCCTGAAGCCGCGACCGGGAAGGAAAAGGCGAAATGATCGGAACCATTCTGCTTGGGTCCTGCGTTTCAGTGCAAGGCGATGTTATCAGCAAGCTGCCGGGCGGGCGTCTGCGCATCAGCGTAGGCAATAAAGTCTTTACAGGCCGTGCAGCCAACCCGTTGGAGCTGCCGCGGCTCTGGCCGCTGCCGAAGGAACAGCAGCCTGCCGGCAGTATGGATTGACCGGTTAACCTTTCGTGAAGGGCCTGGGGAAGGCGCGTTGAGGGGTTTTTGTCGGGGCTGCATCTTTTAAGGTCGGGGCTGCATCTTTTAAGGTTGCTTCTTCTGGGTTGGTTTTTGGGAGGCTGGTAAGCTGGGCATTTGCCGGACTGCTTTGCAGGAGGCGCTTGGCGCTGACGCCTGAACGCCGGTAGGGCCACTGTCACACAAACCTGACGGCTTTCCCGTCCATGCCGGTGTTGGATGCCGGGGGCCAGCCTAGGGCAGTGGCGCACCGGCACGCAACCAGGCGCCCAGAACGGCACGCTCCTGGGCCGTCATATCGGTTTCATTGCCAAGCGGCATCGCCTTGGACAGGACCGCCTGCGCCAGGATCTTGGAGGAATGCGCGCGGATATCGGCAATCTCTTCCAACATCACGCCGCCCGGCGCCTCGTCGAAGCCGGCATGCTGCGGCAGGGCGGCATGGCAGGCCGTGCAATGGGCGCTAAGAACCGCCATCGCCAGCCCGGGATCCAGCCCGGCCGCGCGTTCGGCGGCGCGTTGATCCGGGCGCCAGCTTGAAAACCACATCATGCAGATCGCCAGCATGATCGCCGTCGGCCATTGCCAGCGCATGGCAAGCCCGCTCAACGCCTTGTCATGGCCGTTAAACCAGTCTCGGATCGCCGCACCGATCACCAGGATCATCGCGATCAACACCCAGGAATACGGATGCCCGAAAGCGATCGGGTAATGGTTGGAGATCATCATCAGGATGACCGGTAGCGTGAGATAATTGTTATGGGTCGACCGCAGCTTGGCAATTTTGCCATAGCGCGCATCCGGCGCGCGCCCAGCCTTCAAATCCTCAACCACGATCCGCTGATTTGGAATAATGACCAAAAACACATTCGCCGACATGATTGTTGCGATCACCGCACCGATATGCAACCAGGCCGCGCGGGCCGAAAACACTTCGCCAAACCCCCAGGCCGCAACCACCAACGCGGCAAAAAGCACGCCGAACATTACCGGCGGGTTCTCGCGCAAGCGCGACTTGCAAAGCGCGTCATAGGCAAACCAGCCGGCCGCCAGCGATCCGACCGAGATGGCAATGGCGACCGGCACACTCAACGCCATGACCTCGCGGTCGATCAAAAACCCCTTCGCGCCCCAGTAATAGACCACGATCATCATCGCAAAACCGGTCATCCAGGTGAAATAGCTCTCCCATTTGAACCAGGTGAGCTCTTCGGGCATCTCTTCCGGGGCGACCTTGTATTTAACGATGTGATAAAAACCGCCGCCATGCACGGTCCAGTTCTCGCCGAGTTTGTCCTCGGACATGCCTTTGCGGCGCCGCAGCGAGTAATCGAGGCCCATGAAGTAAAAGCTGGACCCAATCCAACCGATGGCCGCAATGATGTGGGCCCAACGCACGAAAAGGCTGATCCATTCGTGAAAGATCGCTTCCATCAGGCGCTCCGGTCGGTTGAGCTGAAAGGTTAGCCTTGCGCTGCAGCGCCGAAAAGGTCGAAACTGTCGCAAAGGAGGACCGCGCCGTGAGCGTTTTCCACCCGCATCCGGCGCAGATGGACCGCGACGGGTTCATGGCGCTATTCGGGGCTGTCTACGAACACTCGCCCTGGATAGCGGCAGCCGCGTACGACGCCGGTCTGCCGCGCGATGCCGAGCGTCCGGAGGGTTTGGCGCGCGCGCTTGCAGCACCCATCGATGCGGCTGCGCCCGAACACAAGCGCGCGCTGCTTGACGCGCATCCCGACCTTGCCGGCCGGCTGGCTGTTGCGGGCGCGCTGACGGCGACATCCAGCGCCGAGCAGGCCAGCGCCGGGCTCGACCAATGCAGCGAGGCAGAATACGACGCCTTCGCGCGGCTAAATGCGTCCTATCGCGCCCGGTTCGGCTTTCCCTTCATCATGGCCGTGCGAGGGCGCAACCGCTCCGAAATCCTGGCTGCCTTTCAAGCGCGGCTTGAAAACAGCCCCGAGACCGAGTTCGAAACGGCGTTGCGCGAGGTGCACCGCATTGCCTATCTGCGTCTCGATGCGTTGGCCGGGTCTGGCAGATGAGCACCCCGATCCGTGACACCGAGCCGCCAATACGGGGCGCAATACCGCCCCCGCGCCTGCGCGTGGATCTTTTCGGCGGGGTCCGCGCCTCGGTCGGCGGCGTACCGGTGGAGATCCCATCCACCAAAGCCCGGGCGCTTTTGGCCTCGATGGTCCTGGGTGGGACCGGCGAAGAAACCCGCGCCGTTCTGGCCGAGCGGCTGTGGAGCCGGCGCGATTCCTCCGAGCATCAACGCAACTCGCTCAAGCGCGATCTCAAGACCCTGCTGGACCTGTTCCGCCCGCTTGGCTTTGACGGGCTGGTTGGGCGCCGCCAGACCGTGCAACTCGACCTCTCGCGGACGGATTGCGATGTGTTCGAAACCCAGCGCAGCGCCGAGCGAGGCCTTGCCCATCGGGTGCTTTTAACCCAAGAGCGCCCTTTCGAGCGGCTTGCCATGGGGTGCGACGATGTGGATCCGGCGTTCAGCGCCTGGCTTGTCGAGCGGGCGCGGATCCTTTCGGACAGCGTCTCGCGGGCCCTCGATCTTGCACTCAGCGCCGCAGAAGACGATCCGCATCGACGCATGGATCTGGCCCGGGCGGCCTTTAACCTCGACCGCACCAAGCAGTCCGCCGCGATGGTGCTGATGCAGACGCTGGAGGACCTCGACGACGTTTCGGGCGCCCTGAGGGTCTATTCGACGCTCTATATTGCGCATTTACAGGAGCATGACGAACCGCCATCGGGGCGGATCGTGGAAAAGGTCGAAGCGCTGAAGCTGGGCCAGCAGGCGCGTGCGACGGGGCGCGAGACGGGGGATCGCGAGGATGGCGCCCCGAAGCTTCCGGCGCGGCTGGGGATCGATGCCGGCGAGGCCATTTCGGACCCAGGGTTGCGGAGCACCGCCTTTGGGATGATCGATGCGTTGGGCCGGCGGCCCGGACAGATTGCGATTATCCGCAGCGGTCTTGCCGATTGGCGCCTACAGATCGTCAGCGGCGGGCAAAGCGGCGAAAGCCAAATCAGCGGCGGGCAAATCAGCGGCGGGCAAATCAGCAGCGGGCAAATCAGCGGCGGGCAAATCAGCGGCGGGCAAAAGGACGCCTACCTGCAGCTTTGGCATGTCGAGACGGATCGGCTGGCCTGGAGCGAGCCGGTCGCGCAGCCACAGCAGGAGCGGATCGAGGCCGCCGCCGCTCGGATCGCCAGCGTCATTCTGCGCAACCCCACCGCCGTCGATACCAGCCCCGCGGCGCCGGACGTGACCGGGGCGGCCGAGACATTCGCGCTAAAACTGCTCTTGTCGCGGCCCGATGCGCCGGTGCGCATGCCCGATGAGGCACCAAGACCCGATCCGCAAAACCCGGTGCTGCAGGTCGATTTAGGCTGGCGCGCGCTGCTGCACGGTCAGAGGCGCGACGCGCTTGCCGCGCTGCGATCCGCCATCGGCTTTGCCGGCGGGCATGCCGAGGTTTTGGGCGCTGCTGCCCTGGGCCTCGCGCTTTTGGGCGAGCCGCTCGAGGCGGTCAAGCACGCCGACCGCCTGGCCGACCGGCCGCAGGATGCAGGGCTGCGCGCATTGCGGGGCACGACGTTGGCGATCTGCGGCGACCGGCGGCTGGCATCGGTCTGCCTTGCCGATCTTCCCGAGGGCTGGCTTTTACCGCGGATGCTCGGCGCGGCCATGTCGGATCTGATCGGCGACCGCACAGCCGCACTGCGCGCTCTGGGTCCAAGCCTGGACGATCTGGGCGACAGCGCAGGCGGTTTTTGCGACTGGGCAATGCGGACCCTGCCGCTACCCGAAGCGGCCGAGCCGATGCTTCTGCGCGAAAGGCTGATGGCCTTGGTCTTAGCCTGCCCAGACCGGACGCCGGCCTGATCCCGGTCCCGCACCATGCGTCCGACCGGATCGGTTGGCTTGCGCGCAAGACCCGCCGTCTCACGCTAGCCTCACGGTTTATCGGTTAACCATCGTTCGTCTCTTCCCGAAGACCGTTCGGTGCCGCGTCCCCTGGGGCGCCGGACGACAAGCGTACACCACTGTACTTTTTGGCCCGTGCATACTCCCCTGTGCACGGGCCGCGTTTATGGGCACCGCAAAAGGGGCGCATTGCGCCACGGTTAGAGCTTCGTCCCGAAAGTCTGGATCGTCAGGATTCCCCTAGGGCATGAATTGTGCTTCAGCATGTTTAGAGGTGGATCATGGGTAAATCACTATCGCTGGATATTCGGGAGCGCGTTGTGGCGCTGGTCGATGAAGGCC
>JBCDAZ010000034.1:0-36740 GCA_039184655.1 Pseudomonadota bacterium
AACCCTCAAGGGCGACTACGTCCACGTCCGGCCGCTGCCAGACGCCCGCACCGCGCTTGATCAGATCGACGGGTGGTTCGAGGATTACAACGACAACCATCCCCATTCAGGGCTCCGCATGCGCTCGCCACGCGCGGTCAGGCGTGCCCACCAACCCGCGTCGCCCGTGTTGTAGCACGCCGAGCAAATGTAACGAATGTCTGTTTAGAGGGTGCCTTTGCCGGATCG
Organism: Pseudomonadota bacterium; assembly: GCA_039184655.1. GTDB lineage: Bacteria > Pseudomonadota > Alphaproteobacteria > Rhodobacterales > Rhodobacteraceae > J013. The sequence continues at coordinate 229 of JBCDAZ010000034.1, forward strand.
GGCTTTTGCGAAATCTGAGAAGATATCGTGGTATACCGAGAATGTGAGGTTCGGCATTTGATGGGTGAGCGCCAAATCCACCCATCGAATTTCGGTGTGTTCATGCCCAAGGTTCATTGGATTCCCCTGCCACTCATTAACTAAAAAGAAATAAAAGCTCGCGTCACCGTTCACGTACCGAAACCTATCCAGCATTTTAAAAGAGGTCGCCGTAAATTCAATTTCTTCTTTTATTTCATGCAATAGAGCTTTTTATAGAGTTTCTTCTGGTTCTACCTGTCCTCCAGGGAAGCTCCAAGTGTCAGGATATCTGTTACGCTCCGCAGAGCGATGCGCCAGCAAGATCTGCCGTTCCTGTAGAAGAAAACCGTTCACGATGTCGCTCATTTACTTTTTGCTCCATCGATTACAGCACCGTCGGCCGGACAAAAACGAATTCAGGGCGTCGCTGTAGCTCGGCGCGTCGTACCTTTTCGCTCCTGTCCCAGAAAGAGAAGTCGTGCGGAAAACTCTACGCTTAGGCGCGGGCGTTTCGGAGGTTAAAGTACTATCAAGCAATCGGCGATCGAAATATGAGTTTGGCGAATCAGAAAAGATCTCGGCCTTCTCTCCAAGATCCGTGCGAAAGCGAGTTTAGGAATCTGAATGAATAAGAAATATCGATTGAAAGGGTGGTGCGACGTGATTGGCGCTTTAACCCCTTAGTGTAGACGTCGCCGCTTACGTATTAATGGAGTTACACCGTCTCAGTAAGCCCGTAAAAGCCTCGTTCATCCCCTGGATTTGCTCCTTAGCCGGCATCTTCCAGCCTCTTCGGTAGCCTTTCGGCAACACCAAAGATATTGGTGCAGCCATACATTTGCGCCCGATGAATACCCGCTCAACAATCCAGCGTTGTCGCCCTCTCCCACTCGGTGAAGTGCCGCATGTAGTCGGTCCATTCGCCCTGCTTGAGCTTCAGGAAGGCGGCGACGGTCTCCGCGCCGACGGCTTCGGCCAGCCCCTTGTCACGACCCAGCGCGCGCAGCGCGTCAAGCAGGTTGAGCGGCAGCGTCTTGGCGCCGCGCGCCTTGTGCGGCTCGGCATACATGTCGATGTCGAGCCGCTGGCCCGGATCGGTTTTCTTGGCAATGCCGTCGAGCCCGGCGGCCAAAAGCGCCGCGGGATAGAGATAGGGGTTCATCGCCCCATCCGCGAGCCGCACCTCCAGCCTGCCGCCATCGGGGATGCGCACCATATGGGTGCGGTTGTTGCCGCCATAGGTGATGGTGTTGGGCGACCAGGTCGCACCCGAGGCCGTGCGCGGGGCGTTCAGCCGCTTATAGCTGTTCACGGTGGGGTTGGCGAAAGCGCAAAGCGCAGGAGCATGGGCCAGGATCCCGCCTAAAAAGTGATAGCCGGCCTGGGACAGCCCAAGCTCGCCGGCCGGATCGTCGAAATGGTTGGTCTTGCCCGCATTGTCCCAAAGGCTGACATGCGCGTGACAGCCATTGCCGGTGAGACTGGCAAACGGCTTCGGCATGAACGTCGCGCGCAGCCCATGCGCCTCGGCGATCGACTTGACCATATATTTGAAAAAGGCCTGCCGATCGGCGGTCACCAGCGCGTCGGCATAGTCCCAGTTCATCTCGAACTGGCCGTTGGCATCCTCATGATCGTTCTGGTAAGGGCCCCAGCCCAGCGCCTGCATCGCATCGCAGATCTCGCGGATCACCTCATAGCGCCGCATCAGCGCCGAGACGTCGTAACAGGGCTTTTCCTGCACATCCCGCCCGTCGGAGATGGCGTTGCCCTCCGGCGTGATCAGGTGGAACTCGCACTCCACCCCATGCATCATCCGAAAGCCCTGCGCTTCGGCCGCGGCCAGCACCCGCTTGAGCGTGCCGCGCGGCGCCTGCGCCACCTCGGCGCCCGCCATCCAGAGATCGGCCGCCAGCCAGCCAACCTCAGGTTTCCAGGGCAGCTGGATGAGGCTTGCCGGATCCGGCACCGCAAACATGTCCGGATGCGCCGGGGTCATGTCGAGCCAGGTGGCAAAGCCGGCAAATCCGGCCCCTTCGCGCGCCATGTCGCCAATGGCCGAGGCCGGCACCAGCTTGGCGCGCATGACGCCGAAAAGGTCGGTGAACGAGATCAGGAAATACGCGATCCCGCGTTCCTTGGCCGCCGCCGCCAGGTCAATTGTCATCGCACCACCCCTCTCCGTTAAGGTCTCAGCCCTTGTTGTGAACGCCTAGCGCGTTGCCATCGCCACGGCCGCCCCGCCCATCGCGCTTGCCGAAAGCCGATTGGTCAGGCGCATGGCCCGGGGCGAGCGCAAAAGCCGTCTGGCCCGCTCGGCCGCCAGCGCCCAGACCAGATCGACCCACACCAGCACCAAAAGCATCACGGCCATCAGCTCGGCCCAGCCAAGGGCTGACACGGTGGCAAGGTCGATCAGGCTGGGAAGGAGCGCGAGGTAAAAGACCATGATCTTGGGGTTGCCCAGCGTGACCGCGAGCCCGGCGGCAAACATCCCCCAGCCCGAGCCTGCCCTGGGCAACGCGCCCGAGGCCTGCACCGGCGCGTGCCACATCTGCCAGGCAAGCCAGAGGAGATAGGCGATGCCCAGCCATTTGATGATGGCAAACACGCCCTCAGCCTCTGCCGCCAATGCGGAAAGCCCAAGTACCGCGCAGGTCAGCCAGACCCCCTCGCCGATCCACATCGCGGCCAGAAAGGGCAGGACCGAGCGCAGCCCGCCCGTCAGCACCCGCGCGGTCAGCGCGGCAATCGAGGGGCCGGGTGAGCCGGCCGCCACGGCCAGCGCCGCCCCGAAAAGCAGGAGCGTGGCGAGATCGAGCATCCGCTAGCGCCCAGGCACCCAGGATGTGCCCGCAAGCGGCACGCCGGCCATCGCCGCCGCCTCCACCGTCAGGGCTGCAAGGTCTTCCGGTTCAAGGTTGCGCAGATGGCTCTTGCCATTGGCGCGCGCTAGGGTCTGCGCCTCCATGGTCAGCACCGAGAGATAGTTCCGCAGCCGCCGGCCGGCAGCCACAGGATCGAGCCGCGCGGCCAGGGCCGGATCCTGGGTGGTGATGCCCGCCGGGTCCTGGCCCGCATGCCAATCGTCATAAGCCCCGGCGGTGGTGCCCAACGCCTGGTATTCCGCCTCCAGCGCCGGGTCGTTGTCGCCCAGGGCAACCAGCGCCGCAGTGCCGATCGAGACCGCATCCGCCCCCATCGCCATCGCTTTGGCCACGTCCGCCCCGGTCCGGATCCCGCCTGAAATCACCAGTTGGACCTTTCGGTGCATGCCCAGCTCGCTCAGCGCCCGCACGGCCTCGCGCAACGCCGCCAGGGTGGGAATGCCGACATGCTCGATAAAGACCTCCTGCGTCGCCGCCGTGCCGCCCTGCATGCCATCGACCACCACGACATCGGCCCCGGCCTTCACCGCCAGCGCGGTGTCGTAATAGGGCCGTGCGGCGCCGACCTTCACAAAGATCGGCTTTTGCCAGCCGGTGATCTCGCGCAGCTCGCCGATCTTGATCTCCAGATCGTCCGGCCCGGTCCAGTCGGGATGCCGGCAGGCCGAACGCTGGTCGATCCCTTCGGGTAGGGTGCGCATCTGCGCGACCCGCGGCCCGATCTTCTGGCCCAGCAGCATGCCGCCGCCGCCGGGCTTGGCGCCCTGGCCCACCACCACCTCGATGGCATCGGCCCGGCGCAGATCGTCGGGGTTCATGCCATAGCGGCTGGGCAGCACCTGATAGACCAGCAGGCTGGAATGCCCCCGCTCCTCCTCGGTCATCCCGCCATCGCCTGTGGTTGTGGCCGTGCCCATGGCCGAGGCGCCGCGGCCCAGCGCTTCCTTGGCAGGCGCCGAAAGCGCGCCGAAGGACATCCCGGCGATGGTGATCGGGATCTTCAGCTGCAGGGGCTTTTCGGCAAACCGGTCGCCCAGCACCACATCGGTGTCGCAGCGCTCGCGATACCCCTCTAGCGGATAGCGGCTCATCGAGGCGCCCAGAAACACCAGATCGTCGAAATGCGGCACCCGCCGTTTGGCCCCGCCGCCGCGGATGTCATAGATGCCGGTGGCCGCGGCGCGGCGGATCTCCGACAGGGTATAATCGTCGAAAAGGGCGGCCTTGCGCGGCACGGTTCCGGGGGTCTTGGCGTAATCGGCCATCAATAGGCATCCGCATTGTCGATGGTGAAGTGATAGAGCCGCCGCGCCGAGCCAAATTTGCGGAACGCGGTCGGCGCGGCGGCCATGCCCGAGGCCGCAAGCAGCCCGGCCAGCACGTCGTGATCGGCTGGGGTCATCGCCTTCTCCTCGCAATCGGCGCCCAGCGAAGCCACCTTGCCGCGCACGAAAAGCTCGGCTTCATAGATCGAATCGCCCAGATCCGCCCCGGCATCGCCCAGCACCACCAGCCGCCCGGCCTGGGCCATGAAGGCCGACATGTGGCCAACATTGCCGCCCACCACGATGTCGATGCCCTTCATCGAGATCCCGCACCGCGCCGCGGTGTTGCCTTCGATCACCAAAAGCCCGCCATGGCCCGTCGCGCCGGCCGATTGCGAGGCATTGCCGGTGACCCGCACCCGGCCCGACATCAGGTTCTCGGCCACGCCGGTGCCGGCATTGCCCTCGATGATGACCTCGGCTTCCTTATTCGCCCCGGCCGCATAGTACCCGGCATGGCCTTCGATGGTGACCGAGATCGGGTTCATCAGCCCACAGGCCAGCGCATGCGCCCCGCCGGGGTTGCGCATCCGGAACGCGCCCGCCTCGGCGGCCTGCAATGTCGCGTTGGCCTCGCGCCGGCTCAGCATGGCGAGGTCAATGACGGTGTTGGCTTGGCTCATCCCGATCCCTCATGGCCGGTCAACCGGTCGTCCCTGTGCACCCAGGAGAGCTTTTCGGCCAGATAGACATCCGCCTCGGGCGCGACCGCATCGGGATCGTCCAGCGAAGCAGCGTAGAAGTGGATTTCCCCGGGCCAGCGTTCGGATAGGAACGCCATCTGCGAGCCGCAGGTCGGGCAGAACAGCCGTTGCACCCAGGGCGAGGAGCGGTAGACGGCCGGATCGGCACCCGTCCAGCGCCAGGCCCCGTCGGCCACGCCCAAAAACGTGGTGTAGGGCGCCGAGCAGTTTCGCCGGCAGCTATCGCAATGACAATTGACCACCCAGCGCGGCGCCGCCGAACAGGCAAAGCGCACGGCCCCGCACAGACAGCGGCCACTGAGCGATGCCGGTTTGCGGCTCATGCAGCATGGCTCCAGCTGTAGATGCGGGCGGGTTCCGGCTCCCAGATCTCGGCATGCGCGACCCCCGGCAGGCGGGCAATGGCGCGAAACTCCGAGGACATCGCCACCCAATCGTCCGTCTCGGCGATGACGGCCGGCTTGCAGGCGATCGGATCGCGGACCACGGCAAACCCCTCCGCCGTGCCGATGGCGAAGGTGTAAAACCCATCGAGGTCGCGCAAAGCGGCCGCAATCGCCGCATCGAGCCCGTCGCCAGCGCGCATCCGCGCGGCCAGATACCCCGCCGCGACCTCCGAATCGTTGAGCGTCTGAAAGGTCTCGCCCTGTCGACGCAGCGTGTCCCGCAGCCGGTTGTGGTTGGACAGCGACCCGTTATGGACCAGGCAGGTGTCGGCACCGGTCGAAAATGGGTGCGAGCCTTCGGTCGTCACCGCACTTTCCGTTGCCATGCGGGTATGGGCCAGCGCATGGGTGCCACGGCGCTCGGCCAGCTTCAGCCGGCCCGCCACCGCATCGGGATCGCCGATGCCCTTGCAAAGCGCGATCGAGCCGCCCACCGACAGCACCGAGACGTCGGGCGCATGCGCGATCAGCCAGTTCCGCGCCGCCTGCCCATCGCCGTCAAAGCGCAGCAGCGCATGATCGGTAAAGATCTCGGTCTCGATGGCAAAGCCCAGCGCCCGTTCCATCGCTGCGGTGTAGGCCGCCCAATCGGTCGCGCCGCTGCGCGACAGGGCCGACAGGCGGGTCATGCCGTCGGGTGCATCATAGACCGCAAACCCTGCCGAATCCGGACCGCGCGCGGCCATCTCGCCAAGCATCATGGCCGTCAGCCGCCCCAGCGCCGGCGCCAGCGCTGCGTTTTTTAGATAAAGCCCGACAATGCCGCACATAAGGCCGTCTCCCTCGCCCTGCGCGTCCAGTGACCGCGGCGGAGATTTCCGTCAAGAAAAAAGAGTTTCACCTGAGGAAACTAGCTGCGGGTATTTGGGGTTACGATGATCGAGAGATAGACCGCCGGCAGACGCGCCAACTTCAACGGTCCATGCGGAATGCTGGCGTCGAAGAACAGGGAATCGCCGGGCTGCATGGCATAGGTGCGGTCGCCATGGGCGTAATCGACCGCGCCGGACAGCATGTAAAGGAACTCCACCCCGTCATGCTGGAAAATCGGATAGGCGTCCGAGCCGGCATCGAGCGTGATCAGAAACGGCTCAACCCCCACCTCCGAGCGCAGTTCATGCCCTAAAAGCTGATAGCGATGGCCCTTGGAACTGCCGCGCCGCTCGATCGTCAGCCCCTGGCCGGCCTTAACGAAGGTCGCATCGGATTTGGCGTCGAATTTTGTAAAAAAGCTCGCCAGCGGCATGTTCAGCGCCTGGGCCAACGCCTGCAGCGTGGCGAGCGATGCCGTCGTCTGGCCGTTTTCCACCTTGGACAGCATGCCTTGCGACAGCCCGGCCGCCATCGCCAGATCGCTGAGTTTCATGCCCAGCGCCACACGAAAGGCCCGGATCTGGGCTCCGATCAGCATTTCCAACGATCGCGGCGCGTCGTTCTGTGCCATGGCCCTTCCGGTCGCCTCCGCTGCTATGCTGGCCCCCCGTGCTGGCCCCCCGTGCTGGACCCCCGTGCTAGCCACTATGCTAACCTCGCCGTGCTAACTCCCCGTACTGACCCCCCTGCTGACCCCGATACCGCCGTCCTCATTCAGGCCAACCCGCAGGCAGGCAGAACCGGGCGAAGCATCGACCGCAGAATGGCAACCCGGCCCGGTAAGCGCCAGCCCAATGCCGCAAACAGGCACAAAGCGGCCAGGCTGGGGCCGAAACAGCCCGACCCACACGTCTCTAGGGAGAAGACATAGGGCCATCGGGACCATGCGCAGGCCTGCCCTTGGCCGGATCCTCGGTGCAGGCGCAGCGGCGCGCGCCGCACCCTCGATTGCACCCGCGCAGGGCCAGGCCGCCACCGGACGGATCCAACCCACCCGACCGGGCCGTTCGGCGCGCAGGTCTTTACGTTTTCGGGTGCGCGCATCGAGGAGAAGCCGGGCCACGCGTTGGTCTTCCAGACGGCCGGCGCCAAAGACGTTGTCGACGACTTCAAACGTGACGATGCTTGCAGAACGGCGGGCGGCAGACGATCAACTGCTTCACGATCCATGCCCAGGACAAGGTGCCGGCTGCGAGGTTTCTGATGACCAGCGATCCGATGGGTCTGCACAACCTGCACAAATAGCGGCTTGACGCGATTTGTTCTACGCGCTGGGCGGGCTGGAGATTGCGCGGAACCTCTTTGCCGCGCAGGGCATACAGGACATCGGTCCGATGCATCGCGGCCCCAACATCATCCACGCGACGATCCCGATCCGTTCGATCGACGAATTCCACGGCCGCAAGATGCGTCTGCTGAGCGGCCTGGCGGCGGAGGTCTTGACCAAGATCGGGGCAAAGACGACCGTGCCGCCAGGCCCCGCGATTTTCCCGGTGCTGGAAAAAGGTGCCATCGGCCTTGCCGATTGCGTCGGGCCGGCCGTGATCGATGCGTTCGGTTTCGGCCGGGTGACCGGCGACATATCCCCGCCCCCCCTCGCCGCATGACGTTCAAGCAGCCCGTCGATATGATGGACATCATCATGGACGTCACCTTCGCGGTCGGGCCGCTTGCCCAAAGTTCGCGGAGGACCGCACCGAACTGACCTGCCTCAACCAGTGCGGCATGGCTCTACCGAGCGGGTTCGCGGCGTTGATCTGGTTTCGCGACGCCAGTCGTGATGCAGGGTCGGCCCGCATCTCCCAAACCCAGTTCGACTGCATAACGACCGGCTCGCTCGGTTATGTCTCGCCCGCGCTGTTCGAGGGGCCGGACCTCAAGCTCTAGCCGCGGCGGCTAGATGCGTCGGGCTTGTGCGGCACGCATCGCGAAGCTCAAAGCTCCCTGATCGCCCGCATGAGACCTGCCAAGAAAGAGCGGCGCGGTTTTATGGCGTGCAAGGTGGAGGCGACATGGCGAGCCCGAACCTGAACCCATCGCATCGGGCCCGTCTGGGCGGGTTCGTCCTGTTTCCCGTTGAGCGCGATGGCGCTGGCCTGCAGGCCGCGCTCGGACCCGGCGCGTGACGCAAAGCCGCTGGCCTGTTCGATCCTGATCGCGAGGAACATGGTCGGGCTGCATCGCCGCGACCTCAAAACCTCTACGGGTATGTCTTCATTTCCGTCTTCGGGCTCACTCCTTTAGAGCGCGCCATAGTCAATGCCGCCCGGGTCGCGTGCTCGGATGCACCAAAGGCCGTGCGCGCCGCGGTCGCGACGGTCGAAGAAGGATCGTTCGCAGAGTGGGCCGCCGAGCATGGGCCGTCGCGCGCCCGCTGCTGCGCGCCGAGGACCGGATCGAAACGGGGCAGGCGCGAATTGCCACTGCCGAGTTGGATCTGCAGGCAGCGCAACCCAAGGCAGAGGCCGCCGCGGCAGGAGGGCCGGTTGGACCGCGAGAGTGCGGGTCGCGTTCTACACGCTGCTTGCGGTGATGGGGCTCGACGCGCCGGTCCTGCCCTTGCATTTGCACGGCGCGAACCGCGCCACGACCCAGAGGTTGGTGCGCTGGGGAAGAGGCGGCGACGTGCATTGGAGAAGGCCGAGCGCGCCGAAGACGAGGCCTATACCGCCGATGGCCCTGTCGGGCTGATCGACCGCCTGTCGCATTGTTCCGGCGCAACGTCGCTTAAGGGACCGTCATCTTTTGGCGGGCCGTCATCTCTTGGCGAGCCGTCATCTCTTGGCGAGCCGTCATCTCTTGGCGAGCCGTCATCTCTTGGCGAACCGTGATCGCCGTCTTCGTCCGCTAGGACGACAGTGTCGCCCGCAAGGTCATCGCGGCGCCCGCCAACTAGGCGGGTGAGACGATCTATCGGATGTTCGGCTTGCAGCATCGGATCGTTAGGTCCGGCGCGATACAAACGCAGACCCAAAGTCGCGTGGGCATCTTCTATGCGCCGCACACAGGCCGCACACAGAAGACATGGGGCGATCTGCTCGCCGCAGGCTATTTTTTCGTCTTTGCCGCGGCCTTGCTGGCAAGCTTCGCTAACGTCGCCTGAGACGCAATTGGCGTTTCGTGAGGAAACGGCTCGTCTTGCAATCGGCGCGAGGGCATAGCAGCAGCCGGGCGCTGGTTGCGCAAGTCTCCTGGGCACGATTCTCGACCCGGCCATCCACTGTCGCGAAATCTCCTTCAAGGAATGGGCAGTACCGCTCCGCCCAACAAACCAGATGATGGTGTTTGACGCAGCGCTGCAGAACTTGCAAAGGCTCTCAATGCGCGCCCATGAGGTTCAAATCGCGTTTTCAGGGCGCTGAGCCACGGGACTCGACATCTCTCTCAAGCTTCTCGCGTTCACCATGTTCGGCTTGCTTTTCGCACGGGCGACGCGCGATCAGCGTTCCGCGCTTGCGCTTCTTTTGCTTTCAAAGCCGCGATGGTAGAGCGGGCTGGCATCATACAGGCATCCTTAACGAGATGTTCGACGTGATCGGCAAAGCGCTGGGCGCGTTGCGGGGCCGGCTGGTGGCAGCGACGAGCCCAGGAACGCGATGGGTCGATCGTGGCCGGCGGCACGCTGGGCGTCCTGATCCCGCCCTCGATCCTGGCGATCATCCACGCCGTGCAGGCCGAGCAATCGGTGAGCGAGACCTTTTTTCGGGACGGCGATCCCGGCGTTGATGCTCTCGGGGCTCGATACCCTTTTGTCTCCGTCGGCGAATTCAACGTGGTTGCAGTCCACGGAAAGCTCGACAGGGCAGCAGTCCGCGAGGCCGGCCTGACGATCCCCAAAGCCGCGGCCATGGTCATCTGGTTCGCGTTCGGCGCGACCATCTTTGGGAGGGTGTGCCGGAGGGCGGCCGGACATTCGGCCAGGATGCGCTTTCGGGCTTGAGTGTGGCGATGATCTGGTGCGGTGTTTCGGGGCGCTCTACCTTATGAAACTGCACAAAAGTCTCTGCGCGCTGTCTTTTTGGTGTGCGCACTTTTTTCCGCGTGGCGTCGCGTCGCCCAAAACCCATGATCGAGATTTTTTGCGTCGCTCTGCCCTTTTTGGTCTTGCAGGTGGTGGGCTTGGCGCTTTGCATGCTTCACCCGCCCGGGATCGCCTGGCTGCCCAATCTGGTATATGGATAACGACATGGATGACGCCCGCGTGCTCGACAGCGCTTATGCCTGGCGCCGGCTGGGCCTGACGCTGTTGGCCGGGGTTGTGGGCAATATCGGCATGTGGTCCATCATCGTGGTGATGCCGGCGATCGAGGCCGAGTTCGGCACTGACCGGGGCGCGGCGTCGCTGCCCTACACGTTGACAATGATCGGCTTTGCCTTTGGCAATCTTCTGATCGGCCGGGCGGTGGATCGCTACGGCATTGCCGCGTCGCTGGCCGCGGCCTCGCTTTTCGTCGCCATCGGCTTCGCCCTGGCCGCCGTCGCGCCCAGCATGGGTTTTCTGACCGCTGCCCAATTCATCATCGGCTTTGGCGCGGCCGCCAGCTTCGGGCCGCTGATTGCCGACATCTCGCACTGGTTCAGGCGCCGGCGCGGGATCGCCGTCGCGGTTGCTGCCTCAGGCAACTACCTTTCGGGGGCAATCTGGCCGATGCTGCTCAGCGGCCTTCTGGCGGCTGAAGGCTGGCGGGCCGTCTACGGGGTGCTTGCGGCCTTGACGCTTCTGAGCATGCTGCCAATGGCCGCGGGCCTGCGCCGTCGCTTGCGCCTGACGGTTGAGGCCGCCGCGGCCCAGGCCGCCGAGGTCGCCGCCCGCTCCGCCGGGTTCCGGCCCGCCGGCCTGCAGATCCTGTTGATGCTTGCCGGGCTTGGCTGCTGCATCGCGATGTCCATGCCCCAGGTCCATATCGTCAGCCTCTGTGTCGATCTGGGCTACGGCCCGGCTGTGGGTGCGGAGATGCTGTCGCTCATGCTCTTGGGCGGTGTTGTCTCGCGGCTGGTCTCGGGAATGCTCGCGGATGTGCTGGGTGGCGTGCGCACGCTGCTGATCGGCTCGGCGCTGCAATGCCTGGCGCTTTTTCTCTACCTGCCCTTTGATGCGATGCTGTCGCTTTACATCGTCAGTCTCGTCTTCGGGCTCAGCCAGGGCGGGATCGTGCCGAGCTATGCGCTGATTGTGCGCGAATACATGCCGGCTGAAGAGGCGGGCACGCGTGTGGGCCTGGTGATCACGGCCACGATCCTGGGCATGGCGCTGGGCGGCTGGATCTCCGGCGAGATCTTCGATCTGACCGGCTCCTACCAAATGGCGCTGCTGCACGGTATCATGTGGAACGCGCTTAATATCGGTATCATGCTCCTGATCCTGACGCGGAGCGGCGGGCGGCACAAGGCCGTCGCGGCATGAGATGGGCGCTTGCGCTTCTTTGCCTGACCTTGCCGGCCGCCGGAGATCTGGCGCCCGCCCAAGGGCCTACCCCCGCATCGCTTGTGGGCGCGCCGCTGCCGGCCCCCGTCAGCGATGCCGATTACCGCGCAGTCGACCCCGATGAGGCCGCGCTGGGCTGGCTGCTCTTTTATGATCCGATCCTGTCGGGCAACCGCAACATCGCCTGCGCGACCTGCCATCACCCGCGATTTGCCACATCGGACGGGGTGTCGCTGAGCCTCGGGGAAGGCGGGATCGGGCTCGGCCCCGATCGCCGACCCGATCCCCACAACCGGCCCGAGCAGCGCCTGCCCCGCAATGCACCCGCACTCTTCAATCTCGGCGCGCATGCGTTCACCCGGCTTTTTCACGACGGACGGATCGAGATCGACCCGACCCGCCCCTCGGGCCTGCGCACCCCGATGGGCGAGGAGATGCTGGTCGGCTTTGCCACCCTGCTCTCGGCCCAGACCATGTTCCCGGTGCTCAGCCCCGATGAGATGGCCGGGCATTACAGCGAGAATGCGATTGCCGCGGCCGCCCGCCGCGGGTTGATCACCGGGCCAGGCGGTGCCTGGGACCTCCTCAGCGCCCGGGTTGCGGCGATACCAGCCTATCAAGCGGCTTTTGCCGCCACCTATCCCGAGATCGCAGCCGGCCGGCCCATCGCCTTTACCGACATCTCCAACGCCGTGGCGGCCTTTATGGAAGAGGAATGGCGCAGCGATACCAGCCCCTATGACGCCCATCTGCGCGGCGTAACCCTGCTTGCCGGTCCCGCGGCCGAGGGCCTCGTGCTGTTTTACGGCAAGGCAGGCTGCGCGTCCTGCCATGCCGGCCCGTTTCTCACCGATCACGCCTTTCATGCCATGGGTGTGCCCCAGATCGGCCCGGGCAAGGCCGCACGTTTCGAGCGTCACCGCCGCGATGACGGGCGCTTTCGCGTCACCGGGCGCGCGCCCGACCGCTACCGCTTCCGCACGCCCTCCTTGCGCAATGTGATGCAAACGGGCCCCTGGGGCCATGATGGCGCCTACACCGATATGGCGGCTTTTCTTGCCGCCCATGCCGACCCGGCCCAGGCCATCGGCCTTTACGACCCCGCCCAGGCGCTACTGCCGCCGCTGGACGGCACGGCCCCTTTTGCCGCGCTCGACGACGCGGTCGAACGCGCCGCCATCGCGGCCGCCGCCACCCCCGCGCGCCACCCCCTTGAGCCGGCCGAGATCGCCAGCCTCATCGCCTTTCTCGACAGCCTTTCGGACCCCATCGCCCTTGCCGGGCGGCGCGGCATCCCGACAACCCTGCCCAGCGGCCTGTCCCCGCCCCGCTGATCGTCTTGTGCCCGCCCCTTCTTCTTGGCCCAAATACTCCCCCGCCGGAGGCGTCCGCCGGCGCCACGGGCCGCATCATCGAAGGGCTCAGCGCAGCCTCAACCCCGCCCCGGCATCGCGCCAGACCTCAACCCGCCCGCCCGCAGGCACAGTGACCCACCACGACACCGCCCCATCGGGCCAGATCACCCGAAGCTCTACCGCCAAGACCGCCCCAAGCCCGAAATGCAGCGGCCCCGCCTGGCCGCCGCCATGCCCGCCGCCCACCGTCACCTCGCGCGTCACGATCCGCCCGTCGGGCAGGCGCAGTTCCACCCAGGCCCCGACGGCAAAGGTGTTCGACCGCCTTTGCCGCACGGTCACGGCAAGCCAACGCCCGGCCGCGGTGACATTCTCCCACAGCTCCATCGGCGCACGGCGGTTGACCACCACCAGATCGAGCCGCCCATCGGCATTGAGATCGGCCAGCGCCGCGCCCCGCGCCCGCGCCATGCTCGCAATACCGGCATCGGCCGAGAACTCCACGAAGCGGCCATCCGGTGCTTGCATCAGCAAATTATTGGGATCGCGCATCGCGTTCTCGGGCATCTGATCGACATTGCCCTTGGCGATGAAAAGATCCAGCCGCCCGTCATTGTCGACATCGCCGAACTCGGCATGCCAGCCGGTCGAGGGCCGCCCATCATCGCCCAGATGCGGGCGGGTGGCATAGGTGCCCATCTCCCAGGCGGCTGCGGCGTACCCTTCTGGCACCGAGAGCATCAGGAGCTGATCGCCCATCGAGGTCAGCATCACGTCCGGCCGCCCATCGCCGGTGATATCCGCACTCGCAATCCCCATGCCCCAGATCGAGACCGGATCGAACCCGTCCTCGGCTCCAAGCAACCGCAAAGGCGCCATGCGCCACATCTGCTCGGCTCCCTCGCGCACATAGTAATGGCGGTCATTGGAAAGGCGCAGATCTGCGCGACCGCGCCGCTGCCAATCCGAAAAAAGCGCCGAAAGCGCACAATATCCCGGCTCCAAAGCAATCGGTGCGGCATAGCCATGCCCCTCGGGTCGAAAAAGCGCATTGGCATCGCAGCGCCCGAAAGGCCCTTCAGGATCCGCACGGTCGACATAATTCCCGATCGCCAGCGTCGGCCAGCGCTGACCCGGCTCCCAGGTCGCCGAAAACGCCGTCGACCAGCCATCCCCGGGATCGATGCCCCAGCCGGCCGTCGCATCCACAAAGCCGCAATCCCCATCGCCACGCAAAAAGAGATTGCCGCCCACGCGAAGGACCGCGAGGTCCAGGCGCGCATCGCCATCGATATCGAGCGGCCAGATCCCGGTCACGCCGGTGAGCGGGGGGAGAGCGCCTTCCGCAAAGGCAAGCGCCGCGCCGGGGCTGTCTGTGACGTTCACAAAGAGCCGGGCGGGGTTGGTGCCGCCGGCCGCGGCGATCTCGGGAAAACCGTCGCCATTGCAGTCGAAGACGGCCACCCCGCCGCCGACAAAATGCTCCCACCCGCCGTCATAGACATGCGCAACCGGCAGCGCCGCGGAACGGTCGAGAAAGCGCGGCCCATCGGCAAAGGCCGGACCCGCCGCGGCCCCCAAGAAAAGCACCGCAGCCCGGATCATGCGGCCTCTGCCCCCAACAAACGCTCGGTGGCCAGCGCCAGCGCAAGGGCCGCCGCACCCTGGGCCCAGCGCATATCCCCTTCATCTTGGATCTCGATCTGAGGCGGGCGCCGGCCACGACCAAGCATGAAGCCCGGCAGGGCCCGCTGGACCTCCTGGGCAAGCAGCGGATCGCGGCGCATCCGGTTTCCCGCCAAAAGGATCAGCCCGGGATCGAAGAGATTGACGATATTGGCCAGCCCCATGGCCAGGTAGCGGCCGGCCCGCCGCAGGATCTCCACCGCTTCGGCATCCCCCGCGGCGGCACGGGCGGCGAGACGCTCCAGCAGCGCGCCGGGCGCCGCTTCGGGCGCGTCCCAGCCAAACAGCGTCACCGCCTCGCGCATCAGCGCATAATCGGCCACATAGGCCTCCAGACAACCGCGCTGGCCGCAGCGGCACAGCGCGCCATTGGCCGCGACCTTGGTGTGACCCAGCTCCATACCCAGACCCCGCGCGCCTCGAAAGAGCCTGTGGCCCAAAACGAGCCCCATGCCCAGCCCGTGCTCGACCGTTACGACGGCGAAATCGGGCAGAGCGCGCCCGACGCCGAACCAAAGCTCGGCCAGCGTCACGAGATTGGCGTCATTGTCGAGTTTCACCGGAAGGCCGAGCCGCGCGGAAAGCTTCGCCTGCAGCGCGACATCGGTGCTGTCGAGCAAAGGCGACCAATGGACATGGCCCGCCTGATGGTCGACCACGCCCGGCAGCCCCAGCCCGACGGCCGACAGCGGCGTGCAGCCGGGCCCGGCCGCATCCCGGACCGCCGCAAGCACGGCCGCGACATCCTCGACGATAGCCCCCACGCTCTGGCGTCGGCGATGGTTGGGCAAGCGGGTCTCGGCGCGCACCGAACCGGCAAAGTCAAGGATCACGGCGCAATGCGCCTGGTCGCTGAGCTTCACACCGGCAACGAAGCCCGCAGCGGGTGCGACGCGCAGACCGACCGGCGGACGGCCACGGGGGGTGTCCCCGACCGGGCGCGGGGTGTCGACCTCCTCCAGCAAGCCTGCCTCGATCAGCTCGGCCGTAATCGCGGTGATCGAACCGGGGCTGACGCCAAGCTCCTTTGCAATCGCGATCCGCGCCTGCCGGCCGGCAGCGCGAACGCTCTCGAAGATCTGCTGACGCAACGGCCGGGGCGCCACGATCACAGGGGGAATCAGCGGGCCACAGCCCGGCCCGGCCCCTAGGGCTTCGATGGGTCCTCCCCATTCAATTTCTTTCAGATCCATCACCAAACTCCGGCGATGACGGGCAAATTTGCGCCCTTAGCGGCCAAACCCGTCCGCCATCTGCACGACATCATGCCAATTCCGGTTCGCCACCACAAATTAATTTTGACAAGTGAAATAAAACCGCGGCAAGGTTAGGCCGACCGCAGAAGATGCGGCGCCGCTCAGACAGGGGCGGCTATGTCAGGGAGGACAGTATGCGCAGAGCATTGACGCTCGCGGCCGCCTTGGTCGCGGGGCTTTCAACATCCGCTGCCACCGCCATCGCTCAGACCATCACGGTGGGGGTGAGTTGGTCGAATTTCCAAGAAGAGCGCTGGAAGACCGATGAGGCGGCGATGAAGGCCGCGCTGGAGGCCGCCGGGGCCGCCTATATCTCGGCCGATGCGCAATCCTCCTCGGCCAAGCAGCTTTCAGATATCGAGAGCCTGATTGCCCAGGGCGTCGATGCGCTGATCATTCTCGCCCAAGACGCGCAGGCGATCGGCCCGGCCGTGCAGCTTGCGGCCGATGAGGGCATTCCGGTTGTCGGCTATGACCGCTTGATCGAGGACAGCCGCGCCTTTTACCTGACCTTTGACAATATCGAGGTCGGGCGCATGCAGGCCCGCGCCGTGCTCGCGGCCATGCCGGCCGGCAAATATGTGATGATCAAAGGCTCGCCCACCGACCCGAATGCCGATTTTCTGCGCGGCGGTCAGCAGGAAATTCTGCAAGCGGCCATCGATTCCGGCAAGATCGAGATCGTGGGCGAGGCCTATACCGATGGATGGCTCCCCGCCAATGCCCAACGCAATATGGAGCAGATCCTGACGGCGATCGACAATGAGGTCGACGCGGTCGTGGCCTCGAATGACGGCACAGCGGGCGGGGTCGTCGCGGCGCTGACCGCCCAGGGTCTCGATGGCATCCCCGTCTCGGGCCAGGATGGCGATCACGCAGCACTCAACCGCATCGCGCTGGGCACCCAGACCGTGAGCGTGTGGAAGGATGCCCGCGATCTGGGCACCCGTGCGGCCGAGATCGCCGTGGCGCTCGCCTCGGGCACCGCTATGGCCGATGTGCCCGGCGCGGCGGAGTGGACCTCGCCGGGCGGCACGACCCTTACCGCGCAGTTTCTGGAGCCGGTGCCGGTGACCGCCGACAACCTCACCGTGGTTGTCGATGCAGGCTGGATCACCCAGGAAGCGCTCTGCCAGGGTGTGACCGCAGGCCCGGCGCCCTGCAACTAAGGCACCTACACTGACAGCGCCCCGCGCCACACAAGGCGCGGGGTTTCTTTTCCGTCCGAGCGCGATCCTGGAGAGGCAGCCATGGCCGATGCCGCAATCGAGGTCCCGCGGCGCAACCTCTTCGCCATTCTGGAGATCGACACCCGCCTTCTGGGCATGATCGGCGCCTTTGCCGTGCTTTGCTTCGGGTTCGATCTGATCACCGATGGGCGCTTCCTGACGCCGCGCAACATCTTCAACCTGACCATCCAGACGGTGAGCGTGGCAATCATGGCCACGGGCATGGTCTTCATCATCGTCACCCGGCATATCGATCTCTCGGTCGGCTCGCTTTTGGCGACATGTTCGGCGGTCATGGCGATGGTCCAGACCGTGGTAACCCCAGAATGGCTGGGGCTGGGGCTCAACCACCCGCTGACCGCACCGATCGCGATCCTGGTCGGCCTTGCGACCGGCACGCTGATCGGCGCTTTTCATGGCTGGCTGGTCGGCTACCTCACCATTCCGGCCTTTATCGTCACGCTCGGTGGGCTCTTGGTCTGGCGGAATGTGGGCTGGAACCTGACCGACGGGCAGACCATCGGCCCGCTCGACAGCAATTTCCTGGTCTTTGGCGGCACCAATGGCACGCTGGGGGCCGACTGGTCCTGGATCGTGGGCATTATCGGGGCGGTCGCCGCGGTGGCGCTGATCTGGACCGCGCGGCGAGCCAAGGCGGGGCATGGTTTTGCGGTAAAGCCGATCTGGGCGGAGATCCTGCTCTCGGCCATCACGGCCGGGGCAATCCTGGGGTTCATCGCGATCCTCAACGCCTATGAAATCCCGCAGCGGCGGCTGGCGCGCATGTTCGAAGCCCGCGGCGAGGTGATGCCCGAAGGCTTCACCGCCGCCTACGGGCTGCCGATCTCGGTCCTGATCCTGGTGCTGGTCGCGATCGTGATGACCATCATTGCGCGGCGCACCCGTCTGGGCCGCTATATCTTTGCCACGGGGGGCAACCCCGATGCGGCCGAGCTGTCCGGCATCAACACGCGCATGCTCACGGTCAAGGTCTTTGCGATCATGGGCGCGCTTTGCGCGCTGTCGGCCGTGGTGGCTTCGGCCCGGCTCACCAACCACACCAACGATATCGGCACGCTTGACGAGCTGCGGGTGATCGCCGCGGCCGTGATCGGCGGCACGGCGCTTTCCGGGGGGCTGGGGACCATCCATGGTGCGATTCTGGGTGCGCTGATCATGCAATCGCTGCAATCGGGCATGGCGATGGTCGGGGTCGACGCCCCGCAGCAGAACATCGTGGTGGGCTTTGTGCTGGTGCTCGCGGTGCTGATCGACATTCTCTACCGCCGCCGGACAGGAGCGCTGACATGACCCCGCTGGTGGAAATGCGCGACATTCACCTTTCCTTTGGCGGGGTGAAGGCGGTCGATGGGGTGAGCCTCGATCTCTATCCCGGCGAGGTGGTGGGGCTTCTGGGCCATAACGGCGCCGGCAAATCGACGCTGATCAAGATCCTTTCCGGCGCCTATTCCCGCGACAGCGGCGAAATCCTGATCGACGGCAAGCCTGCGACCATCGACAACCCCCGCGATGCCCGCCGCTACAATATCGAGACCATCTACCAGACGCTGGCGCTGGCGGACAATCTCGACGCCGCCTCCAATCTCTTTCTGGGGCGCGAGCTGACCAACTGGCTGGGCTTTGTCGATGAGGCGAAGATGGAGGCCGAGACCCGCACCATCATGGGCCGGCTCAACCCCAACTTCAAAAAGTTCTCCGCCCCGGTGAAGGCGCTGTCGGGCGGGCAGCGCCAGTCGGTGGCCATCGCCAGGGCGGTCTATTTCAACGCCCGCATCCTGATCATGGACGAGCCCACCGCGGCCCTGGGTGTGCAGGAGACCAAGATGGTCGCCGAGCTTATCGAGGAGCTCAAGCGCCAGGGGCTGGGGATCTTCCTCATCTCGCACGATGTGCATGACGTGATGGATCTGTGCGACCGCATCACGGTGATGAAGAACGGCCAGCTGGTGGGCACCGAGACGGTGGGCGAGATCACCGAAGACGAGATCCTCGGGATGATCATCCTGGGCAAGCGACCGGAGCGCGCGGCATGAGCTATTTCGACGGCATCGCACCCCTGGCCTATGAAGGCCCCGACAGCGCCAATGAGTTTGCTTTCCGGCACTACAACCCCGACGCGCTGGTGTTGGGCAAGCCGATGCGCGAGCATCTGCGCTTTGCCGTGGCCTATTGGCACAGCTTTGCCTGGCCGGGCGGCGATCCCTTTGGCGGGCAGACCTTTCAGCGCCCCTGGTTTGGTGAAACCATGGCGCATGCCCGCGCCAAGGCCGATGCGGCCTTCGAGATGTTCACGATCCTCGGCGTGCCGTTCTTTTGCTTTCATGATGCCGATGTCCGGCCCGAGGGCGCGAGCTTTGCCGATAGCCGGCGCAATCTGGAGGCCATCACCGACATTTTCGCGGCCAAGATGGAGGCAAGCGGCATTGGCCTTCTCTGGGGCACGGCGAACCTCTTTTCGCACCGCCGCTTCATGGCGGGTGCCGCCACCAACCCCGACCCGGATGTCTTTGCCTATGCCGCGGCGACGGTAAAATCCTGCATCGACGCCACGCACAGATTGGGCGGGCAGAACTATGTGCTCTGGGGCGGGCGCGAGGGCTATGAGACCCTGCTCAACACCGATCTGGGGCGCGAGGCCGAACAGGCCGGGCGATTCCTCGCCATGGTGGTCGAGTACAAGCACAAGATCGGCTTTCCCGGCACCATCCTGGTCGAGCCCAAGCCGCAGGAACCCACCAAGCATCAATATGACTACGACGTTGCCACGGTTTATGGGTTCCTCAAGCGCTTCGGGCTGGAGGGCGAGGTGAAGGTGAATATCGAGCAGGGCCATGCGCTGCTCGCCGGGCACAGCTTTGAGCATGAGCTGGCGCTGGCCGCCAGCCTGGGGCTGCTCGGCTCCATCGATATGAACCGCAACGATGTGCAATCGGGCTGGGACACCGACCAGTTCCCCAATGCGGTGCCGGAGGTGGCGCTTGCCTATTACGAAATCCTGAAATCGGGCGGGTTTTCCACCGGCGGCACGAATTTCGACGCCAAGCTGCGGCGCCAGTCGCTCGATCCGGCCGATCTGATCCTGGCCCATGCCGGGGCGATGGATGTCTGCGCGCGGGGGCTCAAGGCGGCCGCGGCAATGCTGGAAGATGGTGGCTTGGAGACAGCCCGCGCGGCACGCTATGCCGGATGGGAGACACCGGAGGCCAAGGCCATGCTGGGCGCGGATCTGGCCAGCATCGCCGCCCGCGTCGAGGCCGAAGACATCCGCCCCGAGCCCCGCTCCGGCCGGCAGGAGCGGCTCGAGAACCGCGTCAACCGCTTCGTCTAGAAAGCCTGGCGCGAACGGTCGCGCCTGACGCCAGGGCCGCCGGCATTGTAACAGCTCCCGGCCAGCAACGGGGGCGGGGCGACCCAAGCGCCCGCCTGCGCACCTGCCCGGCCTGGGCCCGTTGAACGCACCTGCCCCGCTGGCTGATGCACCGGCTTGGCCTACGCGTCCTTGGGCCCGATGAGCGACGGCCGCCGCCCGCGGCGCGACACGGGTGGGTTCGTGCAGCCTTGCCGCTCAGACCGCGCTCGCCTGGGTGGGTCGCGCCGCGGGCCTTACTCACATCCAGCGGCGCATGATCGGCCGGGTGGGCGAGCGGCGGGCCACCTCCTCGAACCCCGCCTTCTCAAAGGCTGCATGCAGCCCTGTCCAGGCATAAACCGGCGCGTATGTCTTGTCGGCCGGTGCCACCGGATAGCCCTCGACGATCTCCGCGCCTTGCAATGCGGCAAACCCGCAGGCCGCCTCCAGAAGCGCCACCGACAGCCCTTTCCGCCGCCAGCCCTTCTCCACCAAAAAGCAGGCGACCGACCAGACCGGCGCATCATCGACCGGTGCCAGCACCCGCGAGCCTGCAAGCCGCGGAAACGCCGTCCGCGGCGCGATCTGGATCCAGCCCACCGCATAATCCCCAACCCATGCGACCAGCCCGGGCCCCTCGCCGGCCGCGAACACCGTCCGCATCGCGTCGCGGTTGCCTGCCCCCTTGCCGGCATTGAAGTCCTTCGCGCGCAGCCGCCAGAGCATGCACCAGCAGCCGCCCGAGCCGCCCTTCTCGCCCATCACCGCGGCAAACCCATCCCATGACGCAGGACGGATCGCCCAGCGCGCCGCGTCAGAGGCTCGACCAGCCGCCATCGATCAGATGGATCGCACCGGTTGTGAACGCGCTCTCGTCGGAGGCCAGATAGATCACCAGCGCCGCGATCTCCTCGGCGGTGCCGACGCGGCCCATCGGCTGGCGCGCAATGAAGGCGGCGCGGGTCTTCTCGTAATCCCCCTGCGCGCTGATCCGCGCGTCGAGCGACGGGCTCTGCACCGTGCCGGGGCAGATCGCATTGCAGCGGATGCCCCGGGTCACGTAGTCGGCGGCGATGGACCGGGTCATGCCGATCACCCCGGCCTTGGTGGCCCCATAGACAAAGCGGTTGGGCGCTCCGAT
This sequence comes from Pseudomonadota bacterium, assembly GCA_039184655.1. Lineage (GTDB taxonomy): Bacteria > Pseudomonadota > Alphaproteobacteria > Rhodobacterales > Rhodobacteraceae > J013. The sequence goes on from JBCDAZ010000034.1 coordinate 21,948, forward strand.
CACCGAAGAGGCCGCTGAGGACATGTTGATGATCGATCCGCCGCCCTTGCCCAGCATGGCCGGCAGGAACGCCCGGGTGACGCGGTACATCGCCGTCATGTTGAGCTCGAGCGAGAAGGCCCATTGATCCTCGTCGCAATCGAGGATTGCGCCATGCGCTACATAGCCCGCACAGTTGAAAAGCACATCCGGCCCGCCGACCCGGCCCGCCGCGTCGAGCACCGCTGTGGGATCTGTCACGTCGAGCGCAAAGGTCTCGACCCCGTCCGGCAAGTCCGCAAGCTTGGCCGCGTCGAGATCCGTGGCGGTGACCTCGGCACCCTCGGCCACCATGGCCAGCACCGATGCCCGGCCGATCCCCTGCCCGGCCGCCGTCACGAAGCAGCGCTTGCCCTGAAGTCGTCCCATGCCTGTCCTCCCCTGTTGACCGAAGGCTATCCCGCCCGCAACCGGCCGGGCAAGCCGTCATTGAGGACTTGGCGGCAGCGGGCGCGCTGTGCTCTAGTGGCGCCAACCGTTGCAGATCAATCGCGGGACCGGGGGGAGCATGGCAGGCGGACAATGGCGGGGCTGACGATCCGCGGCTTGCGCAAATCCTATGGCGCGACACAAGTCATCCATGGCCTCGATCTCGATGTCAGCGATGGCGAGTTGGTGGTGCTTGTCGGCCCTTCGGGTTGCGGGAAATCCACGCTGTTGCGGATGATCGCGGGGCTTGAGGAGATCACCGAGGGCGCCATCGCCATTGGGACGAGACGGGTCAACAACCTCTCCCCGGCCGAGCGCGATATTGCGATGGTCTTTCAATCCTATGCCCTCTATCCGCATAAGACGGTGGCGGCCAATATGGGCTTTGCGCTGAAGCTGCGCGGCACCGACCGCGCCGAAATCGACCGGCGGGTGCGCGAAGCCGCCGAGATCCTGGGGCTGAGCCCGTATCTGAACCGCTATCCGCGGCATCTATCCGGCGGGCAGCGCCAGCGCGTGGCGATGGGCCGGGCGATCGTGCGCGATCCGCAGGTGTTCCTCTTTGACGAGCCGCTGTCGAACCTCGATGCCAAGCTGCGCCTTCAGATGCGCACCGAGATCAAGGAGCTGCATCAGCGCCTTAGGACCACCACCGTCTTTGTCACCCACGATCAGATCGAGGCGATGACGCTGGCCGATCGCATCGTGGTGATGAATGCCGGCCGCATCGCCCAGATCGGCGCGCCGCTGGCGCTTTACGACAAGCCGGCCAACCAGTTCGTCGCGACGTTTATCGGGGCGCCCTCGATGAACCTCTTTGCCGGGCGTTGGGAGGGCGGTGCGGTGACGACCGAAACCGGTCTGCGTCTGCCGCTGGGCCCGTCGGCCCAGGCCGACGAGGGCCAGCCCGTGCGCTATGGCATTCGGCCCGAGCATCTGCGGCTGACGGGCGATGCGCAATCGGGTTCGGGGCTGCCCGCCACGGTGAAGGTCGTCGAACCCACCGGGACCGAGACGCTGGTCTTTCTGCGCATGGATGGCGGCGAAGCCGTCGCGGTGTTTCGCGATCGCATCAGCCTCAGCCCGGGCCAGGAGATCCGCCTCGCGCCGGACCCCGATCAGGCGCATCTTTTCCATGCCGCCGAGGGCCACCGGCTCAGCGCATAAGGAGGCCGCATGCTCAAATCCATCGATCCGATCCTGAATGCCGATGTGCTCTATGCGCTGCGCGCTATGGGGCATGGCGACGATCTGATCATCGCCGATACCAACTTCCCCTCGGCCTCGGTGGCGGCGGAGACGACTTTGGGCACGCTGTTGCGGATCGACCGGCCGGCCGCCGAGGTGGTGCGTGCGGTCCTTTCCGTCATGCCGCTCGACAGCTTTGTGGAGGATGCCGCGGCGCGGATGGAGGTGGTGGGCGATCCGGATGCGATCCTGCCCGTGCAGGCCGAAGTCCAGGCCGAGATCGATGCTGCCGAAGGCAAACCCTGGCCGATGATCGGCATCGAACGGTTTGCGTTCTACGACCGGGCCAAACAGGCCTATGCGGTGATCCAGACCGGCGAGCGGCGTTTTTACGGCTGCTTTGCCTTCCGCAAGGGTGTGATCGGGCCGGAGAGCTGAGATGGGCGGCGTCGTCATTCTGGGCGTCTTTGTCGCCGATACCGCCTATCGCGCCGCGCGCCAGCCCAAAATGGGCGAAACCATCATGGGCGAGAGCTTCGTGCTCGGTCCGGGCGGAAAGGGCTCCAACCAGGCCGTCGCCTGCGGGCGGCTGGGGGCGGAGACGGCGATCATCACCAAGCTGGGGCAAGACGATTTCGCCGGGATGGCCCTAAAAACCTGGGCCGAGGCGGGGGTGACCCCGGCGGTCACCCGGGCGGCTGACAGCTATACGGGCGCGGCCTATATCTTCATTGACGATGCCACGGGCGACAATGCCATCATCATCGCCCCGGGGGCAGCGGCGCGGATCGCCCCGGCCGATATCGAGGCGGAGGCGGCACGCATCGCCGCCGCATCGGTCTTCGTCACCCAGCTCGAACAACCCATCGACGCCGCGAACCGGGCGCTGGAGGTCGCGCGCGCGGCGGGGGTGACGACCGTGCTCAACCCGGCCCCGGCCGCGACCCTGCCCGAGGGCATGCTCGGTCTGTGCGACTATGTCACCCCCAATGAAACCGAAGCCGAGGCGCTGACCGGGATTGCCGTGGAGACCGAGGATGAGGCCCGCGCCGCCGCCGCGCGGCTGATCGAGATGGGCGCCGGTGCGGCGGTGATCACGCTGGGCGCGCGCGGCGCGCTCTTCCATGCGCCGGACCGGTCCGAACTGGTGCCCGCCTTCCATGCCGGCCCACTTGTGGAGACCACCGGGGCCGGCGATGCCTTTAATGGCGGCTTTGCCGTCGCCCTTGCCCGCGGCGAGGATGCGGCGGCGGCCACGCGCTATGGCTGCGCGGTCGCGGGGATCTCGGTCACAAGGCCCGGCACCGCCCCCTCCATGCCCACAGCCGCAGAGGTCGCGGCCCTGATGGCGCGCGGATGACCCTTTATGCGGCGCGGCTGAACGCTTTCCGGATCGGGGCCGAGCGCTACTGGCCGGGCAAGAACCGCATCACCGCGATGGATCTCGTCGACCGGGCCGCGACGGTCGAGGGCTTGGCTGCGGCGGATCTCAACTACCCCGATCACTTCGCCGATGCAGATCCCGCGGCCATGGCGCGCCATCTTGACCGGGCAGGCCTCGCCCTGAACGGCTTGGCCATGCGCTATTACACCGATCCCGGGTTCAAGCTCGGCGCGTTCACCCATCCCGACCCGGCCACCCGCCATGCGGCCATCGATCTGACCAAGCGCGGCCTCGATGCGCTGGCCGAGATGGGCGGGCGGCTGATGACGCTCTGGATGGGTCAGGATGGGGTCGACTATGCCTTCCAGGCCGACTATGCGCGGATGTGGGCGGAGACCATCGATGCCATGACCGAAATCGCCGATCACAACCCCGCGCTCGACATTGCCATCGAGTACAAGCCCGACGAGCCGCGCGCCTTCGCCCTGATGCCCGACATGGCGACAACGCTTCTGGCCCTGGATGAAATCGATCGGCCCAACACCGGGGTGACGCTCGATTTCGCGCATATGCTCTATGCCGGCGAGATCCCGGCCATGGCGGCCATGCATGCTGCGCGGCGCAGCCGCATCCTCGGCCTGCATCTCAATGATGGCTATGGCAAGCGCGATGACGGGCTGATGGTCGGCTCCGTTCACCCGGTGCAAACCGTCGAGCTTTTGGTGACCATGACCCGGCTCGGCTATGGCGGCGCGATCTATTTCGACACCTTTCCCGATCAGGGCGGGCTCGATCCGGTCGAGGAGGCGCGCACCAATGTTCTGTCGGTCGACCGGTTGCGTCGTGTTGCGACGCGCCTTGCGGACGACCCCGCGCTGATCGATGCGATGCAGCGCCAGGATGCCGCGATCAGCACCCGGATCGTGCAGGCCGCGCTGCATGACGGCTGAGATCCTGGTTGCCGGTGCGCTGCATTGGGACACGATTGTCCGGGCGCCGCGCCTGCCCGCGCGCGACGAAACCCTGGCGGGACAGGATGTCGCCTACGCATTCGGGGGCAAGGGCGGCAACCAGGCGCTTGCTGCCGCGCGACATGGCGCGCGCGTGGCGATGGCCGGATGCGTGGGCACAGACCCGGCCGGGGCTAACATGCTGGCCGCGCTCGATGCGGCGGGCGTGGATCGGTCCCGAGTAGCTGAGGTGCCCGGCCCGTCTGGCATGAGCGTTGCCATCCTCGACCCAGATGGCGGCTACGGCGCGGTCATCGTCTCCGCGGCCAATCTTGCCTTTGATCCGGCGCGTATTGCATTGCCGCCCGATGGCGCTTTCCTGCTGCTTCAAAACGAGACTGCGGAGGCCCATAACCTTACCTTGGCCCGGAAGGCCCGCGCCGCGGGAATGCGCGTGGTGTTGAACGCCGCCCCCGCACGCCCTTTCGCCACGGCCCTGCGCGCGAATGTCGATCTTGTCGTCGTCAACCGGCTTGAGGCCGAGATGCTGTCCGGCAGGCGTGATCCGGACGCCGCGCTCGCGGATCTTTCGGCGAAGGGCGCTGCCATTGTGACGCTGGGCGCGGATGGTCTGATCTGGCAGGACGGGGCGGCGCAAGGCAGGCTGCCGGCCCGTAAGCTTGCGCCCAACTCGACCCATGGTGCCGGCGACGCCTTTCTCGGCGCGCTGGCAGCACGGCTTTCGCTAGGTGCCGCGCTGCAAGAGGGATGCGCCTATGCCAATGTCGCGGCGGGGCTGCATGTCGCCACCCCGCCCGAGGCGCGCGGCTCCATCACCGCCGCGACAGTCCTGGCGCATCTCTGAGAGCCCCGCTCCGCATCTCTGAGAGCCCCGCTCCGCACAGGGCGCGGTTCCTGGCCTCAGCCCGGTTTTCTTGCCGTCACGATATGCGCCGAAGTTGCGAACGCCGCCGCGCCATCCGCATCCCGATACCCGGCCAGCACCTGATCGGCCTTTTCCAGCAACGCGGCGATTGCCGGTTCGTCCAGCGAGATCCCGAAGAGCGGCAGCCATCCGCGCAGCTCTGCCTCGACCATGACCCGCGGGCTGGGAAATCGCGCCGGCTCGCTCAGCGTTTGGGCCGAAACCGCCGCGAACCCCGCCGCCTCGAACACCCCGCACAGCGCGGCCGCATCGCCAAGGTTGAACGGCATCCGCACCGCATCGCCCGCATCCCGACCGAGATGGGCGTCCAGAAGGGCGACGATGTCGCGATAGGCGGGGTTGTGGTCGAGCGCGTTCCACACGGCCACCGCCAGACTTCCCTGGGGTTTGAGCACCCGAAGCATCTCCGCCGCGGCGCCCTGTCGATCCTTAAAGAACATCATGCCGAACTGACAGAGCACCGCGTCGAAGGTCGCTTCGCCCATCGGCAGGGCCTCGGCCGGGGCTAGCACCCACTCCGCATCCGGCAAGTGTTCCGCCGCGGCGGCCAGCATCCCCGGCGCCGGGTCGAGCCCGATGGCCCGTCCGCCCGGGCCGACCGCCGCCTGCAGGGCGCGGGTCAGCACGCCCGAGCCGCAGGCGATGTCGAGCACGGTCTGGTCTTTCTCGACCCTGGCGGCGGCGATCAGCTTCGCTGGCCAGGGTGCGAAGAGGGCGGGCACGAAGAGCGCGTCGTAACCGCGGCCCGCTTCCAATTCGTCTGCCGTCGCCTTGATGTCCATGCAGATCTCCCCCGCCCAATGCCACCGGTCGATCCGCGTCAGGATACCCCAAATTGTGGCGTCCCTCCAAGCCCCGCAAAGGCCGGGGCATCGGGGGGCATTGGGGGCATCGATGGCGTTCTCTCTGGGCTGCGGTGGGCCTTGAGCGATTGCAAGACGCCTGGCGAAGAGGTCAGAGGACAAGCCCGTAAGCGCGGATGGCATTGCCCCCGAAAACCGCCGCGCGCGCAGCGGGATCGAGCCCGCTGCAGAGCGCTTCTGCCGCGGCACGCCATTCGCCGTATTCGGCCGCCAGCCGGACCACCGGCCAATCCGACCCCCAGATCACGCGGGCCGGCCCGAAGGCTTCCAGAACGGTGTCGGCCCAGGGGCGCAGATCGCTCAGCGTCCAGTCGGCCGCGGCTTCGGTCACCAGACCCGAGAGCTTCACAGAGGCACCGGTTTCGGCCAGACGCCGCATCCCCTCCGCCCAACCAGCAAACCCCGTCATACCGTCCCGGATCTGCGGTTTCATGCAATGATCGATGACCACCCGCATGTCCGGATGCCGCGCCAGCAGCGTGGCGAAATTGGGCAGATGCTGCGGAAAGCCGAGTGCGTCGAAGGTGAGGCCGAGTTCAGTCAGCGCCTCGAAACCCCAAGCCACGTCCGCGCGCAGCATCCAACCCACATCCGGGATGTCCTGGATCATCGGCCGCACACCGACGAATTTGGGATGCGCCGCGAACCGTTCGAGATGCCGACGATGGCTGGGATCCTCGAAATCCACCCAACCGACCACCCCCGCAATGCGCGGATCGGCATCGGCGAGGCCCAGCATGTATTCGGTTTCCTCAATGCTGGGCGCGGCCTGGACCAGCACGGTCGCGTCAATGCCATGGGCCGCCAGGTGCGGCGCCAGATGGGCCGGACCGTAGGGCCGCGCCAGCACGGGGTTGTCCATGGGCATCCAGCCATAATCGCCGCGGGCGGGGTGCCAGTAATGCTGATGGGCGTCGATCTGCATCGGATTAGCGCCCATCCGTTGGCGCATCGGTCGGCGCATCTGGGCGCATCAGCCCCTCGGCCTTCAACGCGGCCCAAAGTTCGGGCGGGATCCGCGCCGAGGCCACGGCAGCATTGCCGATCATCTGACCCAGGCTCTGCCCACCCGGGATCACCGAGACAACGCAGGGATGCATCAGCGGAAAGCGGAAGGCTGCTTCGATCAGCGGCACATCATGGCGCGTACAGACCGCCGCGATGCGCCGCACCTTCTCCAGCACCGCTTCGGGTGCGAGGTCGTAATTGTAATACGCCCCCGGCACCGGCCCCGTGGCCAGAATGCCGGAATTGTAGGGCCCGCCGATCACAATGCCGATGCCCCGCGCCGCGCAAAGCGGCAGGAAGCTGGTCATCGCCTCCTGTTCCAGGAGCGTATAGCGTCCGGCCAGCAGGAAGAGGTCGAAATCCCCCTGCTCGGCCAAGGTCTGGCAGACCTCCCATTCATTCACCCCCGCGCCGAAGGCGGTGATGACGCCCTCCTCGCGCAGCCGCATCAGCGCATGATAGCCGCCCGCGGGCCCCATCAGCGTGGCGACATGCGCATCGACCGTCGCGCGCGAGCCATGATTGGCCACGTCGATGTCATGGACATAGAGGATGTCGATCCGGTCGGCCCCCAGCCGCTCCAGCGAGATCTCGACCGAGCGCATCACCCCGTCATGGGTAAAGTCGTAGACTTCCTGCCGGGCCGGCACCTCGAACCATTTGTCGGGGTCCATGCGGTTTTCGGGCGCACAGACCTGCAGGAGACGTCCGACCTTGGTCGACAGCACATATTCGTCGCGCGGACGGCCGCGCAGCGCCCGGCCCAGCCGGCGCTCCGACAGGCCAAGCCCATAGAGCGGCGCGGTGTCGAAATGCCGAACGCCGGCCGCCCAGGCCGCCTCCAGCGTCGCATCGGCCTCGGCCTCGGTAATCGCGCGGTAAAGATTCCCCAAAGGCGCCGTCCCGAAGCCAAGCTCGGTAAAGGTCAACCCGCCACTGCCCAGCCTGTCCCAAACGCGTGTATGCATCATTTCACCGCACCCGCAGCCATGCCCTGGATGATGTATTTCTCCAAGACGATGCCGATGACGATCAGCGGCGCGATGGCGGCGGTGGAAAGGGCAGCCATCGACCACCAATTGATCCCCTGGCTGCCGGTCTGCGAGGCGACCATCACCGGCAGGGTCTTTGCATCGGTCGAGGTCAGCAGGGCGGCGAAGAAATACTCGTTCCAGGTCAAGACCAGGCTCAACAGGAACGCCGCCACCATCCCCGGCAGGGCGATGGGCAGGATGATGTTGAGAAAGGTGCCCCAGACGCCCAGCCCGTCGACCATCGCGGCCTCATCGAGCTCGGTGGGGATGTTGAGGAACTGATCGCGCATGATCCAGATGACGATGGGCAGCACGGTGAGCGTGTAGAGCGCGATGAGCCCGATGCGCGTGTCGAGCAGCGCAAGCTCTTTATAGAGCACCAGGAAAGGCAGCGCCAAAACCACCGGCGGCAGGATCAGCTGGCTGAGGAAGAAAAACAGGATGTCGTGGTTGCGCATGAACCCGAAGCGGTAGTTGAACCGGCTGAGCCCATAGGCGGCGAGCGAGCCCAGCGCGACCGCAAGCGCGGAGGAGGAGACCGACACGACGATGGAGTTCCAGAACCGGCTCAGAAACTCTTCGCGCACCGTGCTGACCTGGCCTAGCGCTTCCGGAGACAGGCCCAGCGAGCGAAAGCCCAGCCAGGTGGGCAGGAAATCGACCCAGGGGATCAGATTGCCCTGCATCACGTCGCGCGCGACCTTGAAGGAGGTGGTGATGGTCCAAAAGATCGGGAACAGGCAGAAGATCGCCCAGATGATCAGTGCGGCATAGATCAGCCCGCGCGCCAGCCACCATTTGGCGCGAAAGGCACGGTCGGCGGGGCTGTCCTCGAAAATCTGCGCCTCGGCGGTCATGCGGCCCCGTCAGTCCTTTTCCGTGCGCATCCAACGGCGGGTGAGGCCGATGAAACTTGCCATCACGATGATGATCAGCACCAGATACACCACCGCCAGCAGGGTGCCGTAGCCGACATTCGAGCGGTCGCGATACTCGCGGAACACGAAGGACGTCACGCTGTCGGTTGCCCCGCCCGGCCCGCCGGAGGTCACATTGATGATGATATCGGCCAGCTTGAGCTTGAAGATGATCCGGATCAGCAGCGCGGTGATCGAGACCGGGATCATCAGCGGAAAGATCACCTCGCGAAAACGCTGCCAGGGGGTGGCGCCATCGACCTTGGAGGCCTCGATCACCTCGCGGTCGAGCGTCTGCAGGCCGGCCAGCAGGATCACCATCATCAGCGGGATCCAGGTCCAGGCATCCATGACCATGATGGTGGCCTTGGCGATGGCGGGGTCGGAGAAAAATGTGGGCCGGTCCCAACCCAGCCATTTGGCCAGCCGCGAGATCGGGCCGAAGCGCACCTCCAGCATGGACTTCCCGATCATCCAGCTGACGGCCACCGGCGAGAGCATCAGCGGCATCAGGAACGCGACCCGAAAGAACTTTCGCGCCCGGATCTGGGCGTGCAGCAACAGCGCCAGGCCGAAGGCGATGACGTATTCCACCGAGATCGCGAGCACATACCAGACCATGTTGGTCAACGCGTTCCAGTAAAACGCATCGTTCCACATCTGGGCAAAATTTGCGGTTCCGTTGAACTCCGGCCCGTCGATGGAGGCGAGGTTCCAGTCGGTCAGTGCGATGCCGATGGCAAAGATCAGCGGGAAGATCACGATGGAGATGACAAACAGTGCCGCCGGCATCACGAAAAGCGCGCGCTTGCCGCGCTCGCCCTGGATCAGCACGGTCGACCAGCACAGGCAGGTTGCAAAGATGAGATAGGCGTAGAGCACCGGCCGCCAGGTTTCAAAGCCGCCGCCGGTCGCACCCGCTTCGAAAAGCCCCTGGACCGCGAAGGCCAGCGCCAGCAATCCGGCCGAGCCCCAGACCAGAGCCCGCCCCAGCCGAATCCGCCGCGGCGAGATGTCGTCGCGCGTGACGGTATGCAGACGGTCGCCCTCGCTCATAGGCGCGATCCTGACGGCGCGCGCAGCGCGATGCAAGCACTGCCATGCCCCTGCGCGACGCATGCCGGATTTGTTGACAGCAAGCGGCCAGCCGCCATACTCGCGCGGCAGGGCGGCCCCGCCGCATCACCCATGACCGGTCGAAGAACCGTGCGATCCAGGGAGAAACCCCATGAGACGTGAGCATTACGAGATCCTGTCGCGGCGCGCCATCTCGCGCCGGCGCGTGCTGCAGGGCGGCGCAGCGCTGAGTGCGGCGAGCCTTTTGCCCAAGGTGGCGATGGCCCAGGGCAGCGGCAGCCTGCGCGCTGAGATCCTGAAGATCCCCGGGGTGGGTGTGGGCTCGCCCACGGATGCGGATTGGCAAAAGGTCGGCGAGCTTTGCCTCGGCGCCACCAAGGAAACCGTGCAGCCCGGCGAATTCGCCGGGGTCGAGCTCACCTTCATGGGGCTTAACAACCAGAACCTGCACAATTTCCTCTTCCGCGGATTCCTGAAACCCTGGGAGGCCTATACCGGCGCCACGATCAACTGGATCGACCTCGCCCAGGCCGATTACAACGCCCGTTTGCAGCAATCGATCGCCACCGGCACCGTCGATTTCGACATCATCGAGATGGGCGCGCCCTTCGAGGGCGACGTTCTGGGCCGCGGCATGGCCAGCGAGATGCCCGGCTGGGTCGCCGACCTCATCGATATGGACGATTATGTGGGCTATCTGAAAGCCCCGGTCGGCACCTGGGGTGGCAAGACCTACCGCATCTCGATCGATGGCGACTGCCACACCTTTGCCTACCGGACCGACTATTTCGGCGAAGGCTCGCTGACCGGGCGCGACGTGCCCAGAACCTGGCAGGAGGTCGATGCCGTTTCCAAAGAGCTGATCGGGAAGGAAGATCCGCTGACCGGCCTGTCGGCGCATGGCTATCTCGACCCGCTGAAAGGCTGGGGCGGCTTTGGCTTTTATTTCCTGGAAAACCGGGCCTCGGCCTATACCAAGCATCCCTCGGATCCGGCCTGGCTCTTCGATCCCGACACCATGAAGCCGCGGGTTAACAATCCGGGCTGGGTGCAGGCCATCCAGGATGTGATGGATCTGATCGAGGCCGGCGCCTACCCGGCCGATCAGATCAATGCCGACCCCGGCGTCACCGCGTTCCAGCAATTCCTCGCCGGCACCGGCTCGATGCTGATGTGGTGGGGCGATGTGGGCTCGAACGCGCGCACATCCGACACCTCGCTGGTCGGCGATGTGGTGGGCTTTGGCATCAATCCGGGCTCGGATCGGGTCTACAATGCCGCCGCCGGGGCCTGGGAAGAGACCTATAACGAGGCGCCCAACATGGCCTATATCGGCTGGGGCGTCTATGTGATGGCCCGGGTCGACACCGACAGCAAGAAGCAAAAGGCCGCCTGGTCGGCCGCAGCACATCTGGGCGGCAAGGACCTCTCGCTCTGGGCCTCGGCCTACCCGTCGGGGTTCCAGCCCTACCGCAACTCGCACTTCAACTATGACGAGTGGGAAGAGGCGGGCTATGACCGCGCCTTCGTGGCCGATTACCTCGGCTCGAACGCGGACAGCTACAACCACCCCAACCCTGCCATCGAGCCCCGGATTCCGGGCATCTTCCAGTATTACTCCATCGCCGAGGATGAGCTTGCTAAGATCTATGCCGGCCAATATGGCTCGGCCCAGGAAGGGGCGGACGCCATCGCCGCGGCCTGGGAAAACATCACCGACCAGATCGGCCGCGAGCAGCAGATCGCGCTCTACAAGGCCTCGCTGGGCTTGTGAACTTAACGAACACCCCTCCCTAGACTTTCAGGGAGGGGGACCACCAACCGCAACCTTGAATTGAGCGGAACATATTTTGATATGGTTTAGATCACTCAAATGGGCTTGGATCCTTTTGCATGTTGTGGTGCCAATCATGGGACCTATCGTTTTCGGCCTCGGCGTCCTGTTTCTCTGGTAAACCGGTGCTGCCTCATTCGAACCGGACTATGCCAGCATTTTAGCGACGTAACCCCATGGGTGCTGATCACATACTCCCTAACCTTGATCGGTGACGCCGGTTATGTGCTGGGTCCACAGCTAGGCAAGCATCGGGCTCTCAGTTGGGGCATGCTCGGCCTGACTGTCTTTGTCGCAATTTATGCTGCGTTCATCGCGATTTGGCAGCATGATGTTGAGTTCGAACCGAATGCCGACGTATTTACGGCGGCCGCAGTCTTGATGTGCGCCTGCATGTGCGCCTGCGTTGTCACCAGTTACCGCAGCCACAGTGTTGGAATGCGTTTGACGGCGCATAAGGAGTAGGATTATGAGCCATGAAGAGCGCAGATCCGAGCAAAGGTTCGTTGGACTTGTGGTGCGCGCGGCGGGTGTTGCAGTTGCCACCTTGTTCGTGCCCGCGCTTTTGGGTGTTGGCGGAACACTTGCCGCTTCGGGCACGGGTGCCGTCATAGGCGCTGTTATTGCCCCGGCTCTGGCCGACAAGCTCGGCTAAGCCGTCGAGAAAGCCGGCCGGCCTGGGATCGTCTATGACCCCCAATCCAGCACAACCTTGCCGGTCTGCCCGGCGCGCATCGCATCGAACCCCTCGGCAAAGCGCGCGGCGGGCAGGCGGTGGGTGATCAGGGGCGTGAGATCGAGCCCCCCCTCGACCAGCGCGACCATCTTGTACCAGGTCTCGAAGATCTCGCGGCCATAGATGCCCTTGAGATGCAGCATCTTGAAGATGACCTCGTTCCAGTCGATCTCGAATGCCGTGGGTGCGATGCCCAGAATGGCGATCTTGCCGCCATTGTTCATCGCCGCGATCATGTCGCGAAAGGCCGGTGCGGCGCCCGACATCTCCAACCCCACATCGAAGCCCTCGCGCATGCCGATACGGGCCATGACCGCGGGCAAGGTTTCTTCGGCGGCGTTGACGACATGGGGCAGGCCCAGCTTGCGCGCGAGCTCCAGCCGGTAGGGCGACACATCGGTGATCACCACCTTGCGCGCGCCCACCCGCTGGGCCACCAGCGCGGCCATGATGCCGATGGGCCCCGCGCCCGTCACCAGCACATCCTCGGCCACCAGATCAAAGCTGAGTGCGGTGTGCACGGCATTGCCGAAAGGATCGAAAATGGCCGCGATCTCGTCGGGGATGGTATCGGGGATCGGCACGATATTGGTCTGGGGCAGAACGATGTACTCCGCGAAGGACCCGGCGCGATGGACACCGACGCCCTTGGTATCGCGGCACAGATGCCCGCGCCCGGCCCGGCAATTGCGGCAGAGCCCGCAGGTGATATGCCCCTCGCCCGAGACCCGTTGACCGACCGAAAACTGGGTGACGGCGGCCCCGCATTCCACGATCTCGCCGCAGAACTCGTGACCGATCACCAGCGGGACGGGCACGGTGTTCGCAGCAAAGGGATCCCAGTTCCAGATATGCGCATCGGTCCCGCAGATGGCGGATTTGCGCACCTGGATCAGCACATCGGTGGGGCCCGGGACAGGCAGCGGCACATCTTCCATCCAGAGCCCGGGCTCGGCCCGCGCCTTGACCAGGGCTTTCACCGGATCACCCCCAGCTCGCGGCCCGCAATGGCAAAGGCCTCGATGCAGCGCGCGACATCCTCCGCGCTGTGGGCGGCCGACATCTGGGTGCGGATGCGGGCCTGGCCGCGCGGCACGACGGGAAAGGAAAAGCCGATCACATAGACACCCAGCGCCAGCATCCGCTCGGCCATGTCGGCGGCCAGCTTGGCCTCGCCCAGCATGACCGGGATGATCGGGTGGTCGGCGCCGGCCAGCGTGAAGCCGAGCTTTGTCATCTCGCTGCGGAACAGTGCGGCGTTGGCAAAAAGCCGCGTGCGCAGATCGTCGCCCGCCTCCACCAGATCGAACGCGGTCAGCGAGGCATGGGCAATGACCGGGGCGAGCGTGTTGGAAAAGAGATAGGGGCGCGAGCGCTGGCGCAGCCACTCGACCACCGGACCGCTGGCGGCAGTATAGCCACCCATCGCCCCGCCCAGCGCCTTGCCCAGCGTCCCGGTGAGGATGTCCACCCGCCCCTCGACCCCGCAATGGGCCGGGGTGCCACGCCCACCGGGGCCCATAAAGCCGGTGGCATGGCAATCATCGACCATCACCATCGCATCGTATTTTTCGGCCAGATCGCAGATCGCCGTTAGATTGGCCACGATCCCGTCCATGGAAAAGACGCCATCCGTGGCGATCATCCGGAACCGCGCATCCCGGGCCTCCTTCAGCCGCGCCTCCAGCTCGGCCATGTCGTTATTGGCATAGCGCAGCCGCCGCGCCTTGCTCAGACGTATCCCGTCGATGATCGAGGCATGGTTGAGCGCGTCGGAGATGATCGCGTCCTCCTCGCCCAACAGGCACTCAAAGAGCCCGCCATTGGCATCGAAGCAGGCGGCATAGAGGATCGCATCCTCCATCCCCAGGAAAGCCGCGATGCGCGCTTCCAAGGCCTTGTGTTCCTCCTGCGTGCCGCAGATGAAGCGCACCGAGGCCATGCCGAACCCGTAGCGGTCGAGCGCGGTCTTGCCGGCCTCGGCCAGGGCCGGGCTGTCGGCCAGCCCCAGATAGTTGTTGGCGCAGAAATTCAGCACATGGCCCGCAGCGGTGTCGATGCCGCCGGCCTGTTTGGAAGTGATCACCCGCTCGGTCTTGTAGAGCCCGTCGCGGCGCAGCGTTGCCAGCGCGTCGGTCAGATGCGCGTCCATGCTCATGCCGGGCCTCCTTTTTTCCTGCGAGGCAAGGCTAGCGTGAAAGAACCGGTTTTGACACTCACATCACGAACGCGCACACGCAGCTTGCTCGGTAGTGTCCAGAATTTTTCGCACTTTGCTCATGCGACGACGGCTCCGGTTTGGGTTTGCTCCGTGTAGAGCGGAGTCATGTTCATGTATCTTCGCGTTGACCATTGGGTGCCTGCGATGTGGCGCAGCCGGGCTGCGGC
>JBCDAZ010000035.1:0-36692 GCA_039184655.1 Pseudomonadota bacterium
CTCCCTCAGAAGGGCCGCCGCGCGAACCGTCGAGGGCCTCTGGGACGCGATCGGCCGCCGCGTCGACCTCATCGCCCCGGACGAGAGCGCAAACCTCTTCACCGCAGCAAGACACGAACCAGAATGATCGGGAAACGCTCTAAGGCGGCGGTCAGCCCCGCGGCGGGGTGAGCCGGTCGCGCAAAAGCGCCAGCGGGTGGGCCCGCAGGGTCAGGCGCAGCGCGAGATAGTCTTCAACCACCGCCTCGCCCTCGGTGGGCTGGGGCAGGGCGACGGGCGGTTCGACGAGCCCCTCGCCATCGAGATCGCCGGCAAAAAGCGGTAGCGGCGCGTCGCCCGATATCGCCCGCGCGGCCCAAAGCGCATCGCGCCGTGCGATCCCCAGACCGGCAAAGGCATCGGCCTCGGCCAGCACGGTCAGAAGATGCGGCGGGGTGCCGGCCCGGCGCCAGACTGCCTCGACATCCGGGTAGCCATTGCCGCGGGCCGCGGTGATCCAGACCGCCTCCTCCTCGCGCATCGCCTTGATCTGCCGGAAGCCCAGGCGCAGGGCGAGCCCACCCGTCCCGTCGGGCTCCATCACATTGTCCCAATAGCTCAGATTGATGTCGACGGGCCGGACCTCCACCTCATGCGCCCGCGCGTCGCGGATGATCTGGGCCGGGGCGTAGAACCCCATCGGCTGGGCGTTCAAAAGCGCGCAGGCGAAGATCCCGGGATGGTGATGCTTGATCCAGGCCGAGGCATAGACGAGCAGCGCAAAGCTGGCCGCATGGCTTTCGGGAAAGCCGTATTCGGCAAAGCCCTCGATCTGGGAAAAGCAGCGCTCGGCAAAATCGGCCTCATAGCCATTGCGCGCCATGCCGTCGAGAAACCGCTCGCGGAACGATCCGATGGTGCCGGTCTTGCGGAAGGTGGCGAGCGCGCGGCGCAGCCGATCCGCCTCCTCGGGCGAGAACCCCGCCCCGACAATGGCGATCTGCATCGCCTGTTCCTGAAAGAGCGGCACGCCCAGCGTCTTGCCCAGCACCGCGCCCAGCGCGTCGGAGGGAAAGCTCACCGCCTCCTCACCCCGGCGGCGGCGCAGATAGGGATGAACCATATCGCCCTGGATCGGCCCGGGCCGCACGATCGCGACCTCGATGACCAGATCGTAAAAGCAGCGCGGCCGCATCCGGGGCAGAAAGTTCATCTGCGCCCGGCTTTCGACCTGAAAGACCCCGATGCTGTCGGCTGCACAAAGCATGTCATAGACCGTGGGGTCCTCGGGCGGCAGGGTGGCCAGGGAATACCGCGTGCCGTGATGCATCTCGATCAGATCGAAGGCCTTGCGCAGGCAGGTCAGCATGCCCAGGCTCAGCACATCGATCTTCAGGATCCCCAGGCTGTCGATATCGTCCTTGTCCCATTCGATGACCGTGCGGTCCTCCATCGCGGCATTCTCGATGGGCACCAGCGCGTCGAGCCGGCCGGCGGTGATGATGAACCCCCCGACATGTTGGCTCAGATGGCGCGGGAAGCCCTGGATCTGGCTGCAGAGATCGAGCGTGAGCTGCAGGCGCTTGTCGGCGGGGTCGAGGCCGATCTCGCGCAGCCGCGCGTCTTCCACCCCCGACGAGCCCCAGCCCCAGATCTGGCTCGACAGGGCCGCGATCACATCGCCCGAAAGGCCCATCGCCTTGCCCACCTCGCGGATCGCGCGCTTGCCGCGATAATGGATGACGGTGGCGCAGAGCCCCGCGCGATGCCGGCCATAGCGTTCATAGATATGCTGGATCACCTCCTCGCGCCGCTCATGCTCGAAATCGACATCGATATCGGGCGGCTCGTCGCGGGCTTCGCTCACGAAGCGGGCAAAGACCATGGTGCCGATCTCGGGGGAAACCGAGGTGATGCCGAGCGCGTAGCACACCACCGAATTGGCCGCCGAGCCGCGGCCCTGGCAGAGGATCCCGCGCGAGCGGGCAAAGGCCACGATGTCGTGGACGGTGAGGAAATAGGGCGCATAGGCGAGCTTGCCGATCAGGGCGAGCTCTTCGGCGATCATGGCCTGCACCCGCGCGGGCGCGCCATCGGGATAGCGCCAGGCGAGCCCCTCGGCGGTCAGCCGTTCCAGCCGGGCTTGCGGCGCCTCGCCGGCCAGCACCTCGTCGGGATATTCGTAGGAAAGCTCGGGCAGGCGGAAGCGGCAGCGTTCGGCGATGGCGCCGGCCCGGTCCACCGCATCGGCATGGCCGGCAAAGACCTGCCGCATCTCCGCTTCGCCGCGCAGCCGCCGCTCGCCATTGGCCTGGGCGCGGCGGCCCAGCGCCTCGACCGTCACCCCCTCGCGGATCGCGCTGAGCACATCGGCCAGTTGCCGCCGCGCGGCATGATGCATCAGCGGCGCGGCGGTCGCGACCATGGGCAGATCCCAGCCGGCCAGCCGGGCAAAGCGCGCCCGATCCTGCCCGTCATAATGCGGGCGGGCGGCCAAAAACACATTGCCGGCAAAGCGCGCGGCCAGGGCGGCGCCGACCCGGCGCGGATCGGGGCGGTCCTGGGGCGGCACAGCGACCGGCCCGGGATGAAGCAGCAGGATCAACCCCGCCCCGCCCTCCAGAAGGTCGTCGAGGGTCAGCCGGCAGCCGCCCTTCTCGGCCCGCCGTTTGCCCAGGGTCAAAAGCCGGGTCAGCCGCGCCCAGGCGCCCCGATCCGTCGGCAGGGCGGTGATCTCCTCGCCCGTCTCCAAGACCAGCCTGGCGCCCGGGATCAGCTCCGGCACCGGTCGGCCCTCCCGCGCCAACTCCTTCAGCGCGGCATGGGCGCGCACCACCCCGGCCACCGAGTTCCGGTCGGCCACGGCGATGGCCGTCAACCCCAGATCGGCCGCCCGCGCGGCCATCTCCTCGGCATGGCTGGCCCCGGTCAGAAAGGTGAAATTCGTTGTGACGCAGAGCTCGGCGAATCCCATCCCACCATCATATTCCTGTTTTGTTCCTGTCGCGAGTGCAATCGGCGCTGCAAAAGCGGTACAAGACACCCGTGAGACCTGCGGGACGCCGACGGGACGCCGACGGGACGCCGACGGGATGCCGACGGGGCGTGCGGGGCGCCGATGTCGTGCTATGCTGGTGCAAACATCAGCAAGGATACTCGCATGATCAGTGAAAAACGCCTGCGCCAGCAGACCCGACGGGTCGTTGCCGCGCGCGACCAGTTCACCCAGACGCTCGACAATATCACCGGGCTGATGACCATGCCGGTCGGCACGCGCGATCTCACCCTGCTTGCCAAAGCGACTGCCGAGCTCAAGCATCGCCGCATCGCCTTGCGCTCGGAAATGTGGAGCCTGCGCCGGCTTTTACCGGCATCGCTGCGGCGTGCGGCCATGCCCAAGCGGCGCGTGCCGCGCGGCCCGGACGAGGAGATGGCCGCGGCTGCGGCGACGCTTGAGCCGCTGCGGCTGATGCTGCGTCAGCTTGGCGCAACGATTGCGATTCTGGAGCAGCTTTGCGATGCCCCACGCACGCCGCTTTATGTCGACATCGACCGGGCCGATCCGCGCACCGCACAGGCCCGGGTGATCGATCAGGCCTATGACGTGCTTCATATCAACAGCCGCAGCGAACAGCAGGACGCCGCGGCCATCAGCGCCGGCGCGCATGCCGACATTCCCCTCGCCGCCAGCCTTTTTCTCGCCCATGTCCACTTTGCCTGGCGGGTGCTCGCGGCCCAAGGCCGGTCCGAGACCGCCCGCTTCATCGATGTCGGCAGCGGTGCGGGCAGCAAGGTCGTCCTGGCGTCGCGGGTTTTTGCCCAGGCCGACGGGCTTGAGCTCGACCCCGGCTATGCCGAGGCCTCTCGCCGGATGCTGGGTCAGCGTTTTACCACCAACTGCCGCACCATCGAGGGCGATGCGCTCGAATTCGACGGGTTTGACGGCTATGACGTGATCTACTTTTTCTTACCGATCCGCGATCGCGACGCGATGCGGGCGCTGGAGGACAGGATCATCGCCCGGGCTCGCCCCCGAACGGTGCTGATCACGCCCTATGCCGGCTTCACCGATCGGGCCGAGCAGAAGGGCGTTGCCAAGCTGGCGGGAAGTGTATCGATCACCCAGACCACATCCGCGGAGGCAGCGACGCTTATTGACGGTGCGCGGTTGATCGGGCCGCTAATGCCGGGGCCGGAGGGTTTGAAGCTACGATCGTCCGACGGGCTTCTGGCACCGCTGATCCACGCACTGCGCCTAAACGGCTACGCCGATTGACCGCCTGAACGGCTACGCCGATTGACCAGATGAGCGGGCGGCTGTTGGCGTGCGGGTGCGAGCGGGCATCGGCCTGCAATTCTGGGTGGCCCTGGAAAATCGACAACTCAGAAATCCAGCCAGACCCAAAGCCCAAAGTAAAAGACCCAGCAGCAAAACCCAACCGAAGAGCCCGCGGTCGAACCGCGCCATCGCATCTGCCGGTTGAAGCCTGAAGTCAAAGCCTTGTTTTGACCGGCGCTTCATGCCATCCCTTGCAGGGTAGCGTCGTGCGGGCAACGTCTTTGGCGAGCCACGCAAAATTCAAGGACGCGCAGTCGACGCGAACAGGGAGGATAGCATGACATCAGTGAGAACGACCCGCCGAACGATCTTGGCCGCATTTGCCGCCAGCTTTGCCTTTGCAGGTCCGACGCTGGCCGACGACCAGGTGGTTGATTCGATCCACTTTCTGATCCCCGGCGGGCCCGGCGGCGGCTGGGACGGCACCGCGCGCGGCACTGGCGAGGCGCTGGTCAATTCCGGTTTGATCGGCACGGCGAGCTATGAAAACATGTCCGGCGGCGGCGGTGGCAAGGCCATTGCCTATCTCATCGAAAATGCGGCCAGCCTTGAAGACACGCTGATGGTGAACTCCACCCCCATCGTGATCCGCTCGCTCACCGGCGTGTTCCCGCAGAATTTTCGGGATCTGACCCTGGTTGCCGGGACAATTGGCGATTATGCAGCGCTGGTTGTGCCGACCGACAGCCCAATCGATTCGATGGGGGATCTCCTGGCCGCGTATCGTGCCGATCCTTCGCTGGCCATCGGTGGCGGCTCGGTGCCCGGTGGCATGGACCATCTCGTCGCCGCCATGGTGATGGAAGCGGCGGGCGAGGACCCGACGGCCTTTAAATACATTCCCTATGATGCGGGCGGCAAGGCGATGGCGGCCCTTCTGTCAGGCGAAATTGCGGCTCTGTCCACCGGCTTTTCGGAGGCTGTGGATCTTGCCAAGGCCGGCGAGGTCAAGATTATCGGAGTGACCGCCGATGCGCGGGTCGATGCCTATCCGGATGCGCCGACGATGATGGAGCAGGGGCTCGACACCACATTCGTCAACTGGCGTGGCTTTTTTGCCGCCCCCGGCCTGCCGGCCGATAAACTTGCCGCCTACCAGGACGCAATTGCCAAGATGTACGCAACCGAGGCCTGGGAAGAAGTTCGTGCGCGCAACGGCTGGGTGAACATTCACAACAATGGCGACGAGTTCCGCGCTTTCCTGGAAGAGCAGGAGATGATCATCGGCGATCTGATGAAGAAGCTCGGCTTCCTCTAATCGTTGTATCGGGCGGGCCCTGTTCGGGCCCGTCTGCACATCCCTCTTCCCGACGCCGGAACCGCCAAGCCGCGCGAACCCCGGCGAAAGGTGGCGCTCATGGCCCTTGATCGCTGGATCGCACTTTTCATCCTTCTCGTCTGTCTTGCCTACGGGTATGGCGCCTTTTTTCTGATGGACGGCAGCCTGCCGCCCTTCATGCGGCGCAATCCGATCTGGCCCTCGACCTTTCCAAAAATCCTCGCCGTAGCAGGGGCTGCGGTTGCACTGATCATTCTGCTGGGTTTCGAAAAGGCGCCCGAAAAAGGCAAGGCGCCGGAGATCGATTATCGCCGGCTGGGCGATTACAAGCTGGGTCAGGCGCTTGGGCTGCTCGCGATGATGGTCGCCTATGCGCTGTTGCTGCGCAGCTTGGGCTTTATTGCTGCGACGGTGCTGTTTCTGGTCGGCAGCGCGATGCTGTTGGGCGAGCGGCGGTTTCTTGTTCTGATCCCGACTGCCTGCATTGCCGCCGGCGTCGTTTGGTATCTGGTCCAGGAGATGCTCGACATCTTTTTGCGACCGCTGCCGGTCTGGCTCTGATGCCAATGCGCCGAACCATCGTTGTCGGCGCGGGGATCATGGGGGCTTGGACGGCGCGGCGTTTGGCGCAGGACGGCCATGCGGTGACGGTGCTGGAGGCAAAGAGGGCGCCGTGCAGCGGGGTTACGGCCCACAGTTTCGGCTGGATCAACAGCATCAATTCCAGACCTGGCAGCCGCGATCACACCGATCGCCGGGCCGCGCTCGCGTTGTGGCGTGCCTGGAGCCATCCCAGCACGCAGCGCAGCGGGGCGTTGGTCTGGGCGGACAGGCCGGCCGAGACCCGGGCCCTGTGCGCGGCGCGGCGGGCGGCCGGGGATGCGGTGCGCCTGTGCGATCCGCCCGAGATTGCCGCGCTGGCGCCGGCGCTAGCGGCCCCACCCTTGGCGATGCTGGCCCATGACGATCTGGCCGTCGATACGGCTATGGCTTGCGCGGCGCTTCTTGACGGGGTCGAGACCCGGTTCGGTGTTCGGGTCAGGGCCGTGCTCGACCGCGCGGGGCGGACCGTCGGAGTGGCAACCGATGCAGGGCCGATCCTTGCCGATACGGTGGTGTTGGCGACGGGGCCCAACCTACCGGACCTGCCCGGACCGGGATCACGACCGACCTTGCCCATCTCGCCGGCGGTCATGGTCAGAGCGCGCCTTGCCCAGCCGCGCCGGTTGCTGAACACGATCCTGAACGGTCCGGATATCGAGATCCGCCAGACCTCGGATCTGTCGCTGCGCCTGTCGCGCGCGGCCGACCCGGCTCTGGACGAAGCCGGCCATGCCGCGGCCGCGGCCGATGCTATCGCGCGGTATTTTCCCGGCGCCGGTCCTCTGACCAAGATCGCCGCCCGAATTGTAGAACGGCCTTACCCTCCGGCCGATCCCGGCCTGCCAGGGCTGTTTCTGGCCATCGCTCATCCCGGTGTAATCCTCGCGCCCCTGATCGCTCAGCGCATCGCCAAGCGGCTCGCCGCCAAAAAAACCAAGGAGACAGTCGCATGATCGACGGCATTTTGGTGGGCCTCTCCACCGCCTTCTCGTTGACCAATATTCTGATGGTGGTTGGCGGTTGTCTGGTCGGCACCTTTATCGGCATGCTGCCGGGGCTGGGACCGATGAGCATTATTGCCATCATGATCCCGGTTGCGGTGTCGATCGGCGATCCCTCGGCCGCGCTGATCCTGCTGGCCGGGGTCTATTACGGTGCGATCTTCGGCGGCTCGACCTCCTCGATCTTGATCAACGCGCCGGGCGTGGCCTCGACTGTGGCCTCCAGCTTTGATGGCTACCCCTTGGCCCGCTCTGGCAAGGCCGGCAAAGCGCTGACGGTCGCGGCCATTGCCAGCTTTGCCGGCGGCAGCGTCGGTGCGGTGCTGTTGATGATCTTCGCGCCGGTTCTGGCTTCGGTCGCCTTGCTGTTTCATTCGGCGGAGTATTTCGCGCTGATGGTCGTGGGGCTTTCGGCCATCGCGGCCTTTGCCGGAACGGGGCAGGTGGCCAAGGCGATCCTGATGACGATCCTGGGGCTGATCATGGCCACGGTGGGCGAAGGCGCGCTTTTCAACATGCCGCGCTTTACTATGGGTGTCATGGATCTGCAGTCGGGCTTTGGTTTCATCACTCTGGCCATGGCGATGTTTGCGCTGCCCGAGGCGATCTATCTGGTGCTGGATCCCAAACGCTCCAAAACCGGCGAGGCGGGCGCGATCAAGGATCTGCGCATCACCCGATCCGAGGCGCGCAGCATTGCGCCGGTGATCGGCCGGCAATCGGTGCAGGGCTTTTTGATCGGCGTTCTGCCCGGCGCCGGAGCGACCATTGCGAGCTTTCTGGGCTATGCGGTCGAGCGCAACATCGCTCCCAAGAAGGAGCAGGATGAGTTCGGCAAGGGCTCCATCAAAGGCCTCGCTGCGCCGGAAAGCGCCAACAACGCCGCCTGCACCGGCTCTTTCGTGCCGCTTCTGACACTGGGCATTCCCGGATCGGGCACCACGGCGATTTTGCTGGGCGCGCTGGTGGCGCTCAATGTCTCGCCCGGGCCGCGGCTGATGCTCGACGAGCCGGATATTTTCTGGGCTGTCATCATCTCGATGTATCTGGGCAATTTGATCCTGCTGATCCTGAACCTGCCGCTTATTCCCTATATTGCCAAAGTGTTGGCGGTGCCGCGCAACTACCTCATCCCCTTCATCCTCTTCTTTACGCTGATGGGCGCCTATATCGGTCAGAACAATGCCACCGAATTGTTGATCCTGGTCGGCTTCGGGGTGATCGCGACGATCATGCGGCTGGCCGATTATCCGCTGGCGCCGCTTTTGATCGGTTTCATTCTGGGCGCGATGCTGGAGGATAATTTCGCCCGTGCGATGCAGCTTTACGACGGGGTCGGCTTTATCTGGGAGCGGCCGATGACCCTCGGTCTGCTGGTTATCGCCGTGGCCCTTGTGGTTCTGCCCAGCTATCGCGCCCGCCGCGCACGGCTGCGCGCCGCTGGCGTCGCCGATGGGGACTGATCCCCGTGCGCCGCTGTCCGGCATTCGGGTACTGGATCTGACCAATGTGTTGGCGGGGCCGTTCTGTTGCCATCAGCTGGCGCATCTGGGCGCGGAGATCATCAAGATCGAAGCGCCCGGACGGGGCGATCTGGCCCGCAATCTCGGCGCCGATGCCGCTCTGAATGCAGCCCTGATGGGCGTGTCCTTTCTGGCCCAGAATGCTGGAAAACGCTCGATCACCCTCAATCTCAAGCATGCCGAGGGCAAGGCGCTGCTGCGGCGGCTGGTGCAGACCGCCGATGTGCTGGTGGAGAATTTCCGTCCCGGGGTGATGGACCGGCTGGGGCTGGGCGCAGAGACCCTGCGGGCCGACAAGCCCGCGCTGATCTACTGCGCGATCTCCGGCTTTGGGCAGGAGGGGCCGTGGCGCGACCGCCCCGCCTATGACCAGATTATCCAGGGTGCTTCGGGGGTCATGTCCATCACCGGCGATGCGACATCCGCGCCGCTGCGGGTGGGCTACCCGCTGGCCGACACGGTGGGCGGGCTGACCGCCGCGATGGCGATCTGTGCGGCGCTGAACGCGCCCGAACGCGGCGCCTTCATCGATGTCGCGATGCTGGAGGCGGTGCTGGCAACCATGGGATGGGTCGTGTCAAACCATCTGATCGCCGGGGTCGAACCCGACCCCCAGGGCAATGAAAACGTCACCTCGGCCCCTTCGGGCGCCTTTCAGGCCGCTGACGGGTTGGTCAACATCGCCGCCAACAAGGATGAGCAATGGCACGCGCTGGCCCGGCATCTGGGACGGGCCGATCTGCTGGAGCGGCCCGACTACGCGACCCGCGAGGATAGAAAGGCCAACCGGTACCGGCTGAAGGCGGAGTTGGAGACGGTGCTGACCACCCGCCCGGCCGGGGATTGGGCGGACGAACTCAATGCGCTCGGGGTGCCGGCCGGCGCCGTGCTGAGCGTGCCCGAGGTGCTGGCCTGCCCACAGCTGGCCGGGCGCGGGCTGGTGGCACGGTTTGACGGCGTGCCGGGGGTGGCGCGGCCGATCGATGTGCTACGCATCGGGGCCCGGATCGACGGGCAGACCCCATCCGTGCCCGACCCGCCACCTGCGCTTGGCGCCGACACCGTCGCGGTTCTTGGCGATCTGGGCTATGAGCCGGCGGAGATCGATCGGCTCTCGCGGGAGGGCGCGTTGTGAGCGACGTCGCCGATTGGTGGCGCACAGCGATCATCGATATGGAGCCGGGGCGCATCGCGATCCGGGGCCGCCCGATCCAGGAGCTGATCGGCACGCTCAGCTTTGCCCAGATGATCTGGCTGATGCTGCGGGGCGATCTGCCGAGCACCGAAGCCGCGGCGCTTTTTGAGGCAGCCCTGGTCGCGGCGGTCGATCACGGGCCGCAAGCGCCTTCGATTGCCGCGGCGCGCATGGCGGTCACCTGCGGTCTGCCGCTCAACAATGCCATGGCGAGCGCGGTGAACATGCTGGGCGATGTGCATGGCGGGGCGGGCGAGCAATGCGTCGAGCTTCTGATGCAGCTCGATGGTGCGGGCCCGCTGGCCCCGGCGCTCGATGCGTGGATTGCCGCGCGCGGGCGCATTATTCCCGGCTTTGGCCATCGTTTCCACACGCCAACCGATCCGCGCGCGCCACGGCTTCTGGCGCTGGTCGATCGGGCAGTGACACAAGGGGTCTGCGACGGGCGCTATGCGGCGTTGGCCCGCGCGGTCGAAACCGAACTGGCCGCGCGAAAGGGCCGGCCGCTGCCAATGAATATCGATGGTGCGACGGCGGTCATCTATGCCGAGCTCGGTTTTGCCCCGCCGCTGGCGCGCGGGCTTTTCTGCCTTTCGCGCTCGGTGGGGATCCTCGCCCATGCCTGGGAGCAGACCGAGCAGGGCGGGCGCAATAAGGGGCCCACCCCGCCGGGCTATCGCTGGACCTATGACGGGCCTTAGGTGCAATAGGCCTTTGATGTGTTGGGCCTGACAGTCGCGCAGCCTAGGCGATCTCGAAGATGGCGAGCCTGACCTGATCGGCATCGCGCGCGCCGCTGCCCAGGGCCAACAGCCGGTTGAGCCAGGCATAGCGCGCATCGCCGGTCTCAAACCGCGGCCAGCTGCGCATGTAATAGGTGCCCGGATCGACCGTCTCGCCGCGGGCCAGGGCGGCGATCGCCTCGGGTGGGCCATGCCGCAACCCATAGTTGCGGATGTCGATCAACGCCCCGTCATGGGTGCGGATGGCATAGCGCGTGTCGAGCTCGGCCGTGCCATCGGCCAGGATTGTCTGCCAGTCGGCCCCCAGATTGAGGATCTCGCCGCGGATCCGTCCCGAAACGGTTCCGCCGACAATCGGAATGATCCGCCTTGTCCCGCGCGGGCTGTCGCCCAGGGCCATGGGCGGGCCGAGCTTGACGGTGAGCTCGGCGAGCGGGCGGAGCGACGGTGCCTCGATCATGCCGCGGCACTGCCGGTCGGCGTCACCACGCGCGGATCGCCTGCATAAAGCGCCTCGACCAGATCGGCACGGTTGCGCAGGATCGCACGCTGGTTGAGCGAACCCTTGTCGGTGATCTCGCCCTTGTCAAAGGATGGCGCTTCGGCAAGCACCAGCAGCCGCATCACCCGGCTGGCCGAACCGGTGGCCGCCGCGGCATGGGTTGCGAGCCGCTGCGCCAGCGCATCGCGCACGGCTGGATGGGCGATGATCTCGGTATCGTCGAGCGCGGCTTCATCCGCCACCAGCGCCCGCATCGCCGGCAGGAAGGGCAGGATCATCGCGGCCAGATCGGTGCGGTTTTCGCCGGCGATCACGGCATCGCGTGCAAGCCCGCCCAGAGCGTCGACAAGCTTGCCGCGCAGGGGGCCGACCGCGACCCAGGTACCGGTCCCGAGCTTGAAGTTCTCGGCCAGCCGCCCGTCGAAAAGAAATCCCGCCGCGGGATTGCCCGGAACCGCAAAGCGCATCGCATCGCCGATGCGGTAATAGCCCTCATCGTCGAAGGCCGCTGCGGTGAGCGCCGCATCGCGCCAGTAGCCCGGCGTGATGGCCGGGCCGCGCAGACGCAGCTCCAGCTTGCCGGCTTCGGGCACAAGCTTCATCTCGACGCCCTGGCCGGGAATGCCGCAATTGCCGGGGCGGGCTTCGTCGCGCATGCCTGACAGCGCGAAGGGGCCGGTTTCGGTCGCGCCGTAGCCCGAGGAGCGCAGAACCCGCCTGCCGACGCTTGCCTCCGAAAGGCGTCCCAGCGCGTCCCAGCAATGCTGGGCCATGCCCGCCCCGGCATACATCAGATAGTCGAGCCGCGCGAAAAACCGGTCGCGCAGATCGGCGTCGGCTTCCATCGCCTTGACCAGCAGCTCGTACCCGGCGGGGACGTTGAAATACCAGCTCGGCGCCACGTCCTTGATGTTGCGGATCGTGGCCTCGATCCCGGCCGTAGTCGGCTTGCCATTGTCGATATGCTGGGTGCCGCCATTGAAGAAGACCATGTAGAACGACTTCGTGCCGGCCGCGACATGGTTCCAGGGCGCCCAGTCGCAGATGATCGGCGGGCGCGTGCGCAGGAAGGCATAGCAGTCGATGACCATGGCCTGATTGGCGCAGATGTTGCCATGCGTCTGGATCACCGCCTTGGGCGATCCGGTAGTGCCGGAGGTAAAGAGAAACTTGGCCACGGTCTCGGATCCGACGGCCGCATGCGCCTGTGCTGCCACAGCGCCGGCCTCTTCGGCCAGCAGGACGGATGTCGCCACCCCACGGCCGGGCAGGAGGTTGCGCGCAGAAAGGACGGGCAGATCGGGCGCAAACACCGCCTCGATGGCGGTCTGAAACGCCGCTCCGTCCGCGGCAAACACCATGCCGGGGGTCAGTTGCGCCGCGACATGGCGCAGTTTTGCATGATCGTCGCTGAGCAGCGCATAGGCTGGTGCGACGGCTGCCGAGGGGATGCCGACATGCTGCGCACCCAGGGCAAGCAGTGCGTGATCGACCGAGTTGCCCGAAAGGATCAGCAGCGGTCGTTCGACCGACAGCCCGCGATCGAGCAATGCCTGACCGATGCGGGGGATCAGCGCGGCGGCCTGACCGTAGCTGACGCGCCGCCAGCCATCGGGGCCGTCCCGCTCGGCAATCCAGATGCGGTCCGGATCGCGGGCCGCCCAGTCGAAAAGCGGCAGCGTGACACAGCGGGGATAGGCGCCCAGCGGGTCCTCCCGCCAGACCCGGATGACGCCATCCGCATCTTCGGACATCGCGAGCTTGGGCTCCCAGATCGCCAGATCCTGCCCGTCGGCACCCTTCATGGCGGTTCCTCCAGTCTTTCGCTTCAGATTGACGCTGCAGCGCGATTTTGTCTACATGGAAACAATCTTGGAGGCATCGGGGTGGCGCGCCATGGACATGATGGACGATGTGCTCGGCTATGAGAGCGATGGAGAGATTGCGCGGCTGGCCCTCTCTCGCCCCGAAAAACGCAACGCGATCAACGATCGTATGATCGAGGCGCTCTCAAAGGGCATCGCCCGGGCGCATGGCGAGGCGAAAGCGGCGGTGCTTTGCGGCATCGGCACACATTTTTGCGCTGGGCTCGATCTGGCCGAACATGTCGAGCGCGACGCACTCGACGATTTGCGCAATTCGCGCCGCTGGCATGCGGTGTTTGCGCAGATGGAGTTCGGGCCGATCCCCTGGGTTTGCGCCTTGCATGGCGCCGTTGTCGGCGGCGGGTTGGAGATTGCGGCGGCAACCCATATCCGCGTCGCTGAAGCCGGGGCTTTTTTCGCCCTGCCCGAAGGCCAGCGGGGGATTTTTGTGGGTGGGGGCGCCTCGGTGCGCGTCGCGCGGCTGATCGGCGCGTCGCGGATGGCCGATCTGATGCTGTCGGGCCGCGTCGCCAAGGCCGAAGAGGCCGAACGCTGGGGCCTCGTTCAATACGTCACCGAGGCCGGGGCAGAGGCGTGCCTGGCCGAGGCGGACCGGATCGCCCGGCAGGCCGCCAAGAACGCGCCGTTCTCGAACTATGCCGTTATCCATGCCCTGCCGCGGATCCAGGACATGTCGCGCGAAGACGGCTTGATGACGGAGTCCTTCGTGGCGGCCTTATCGACCGGCACCGACGAGGCCAAGCACCGGCTGAGAGCCTTCTTTGCCGGCAAGGCGGGCAAGGTCGCGCCGAAGGATCCGCCATCATGACCGCGGCGGAGGCCATCGACCTCGGGCGCTTGAGCGCGGAACCCGGCTTCCTGCTCCGCCTGGCACAATTGCAGGTTTATGAGGATCTGCTGGCCGGGCTGCAGCCCGACGGGCTTCGGCCGGGTGCCTTTTCGGTCCTCTATCTGGTTGCGCGCAATCCGGGCGCGCGGCAGGGCGCGCTGGCCGAACGGCTGACGATCAAGCGCGCGCAGATGACCAAGCTCGTGCAGGCCCTGGTTGCCCGAAACCTCGTCACCCGCCATGTTCCGCAAGACGACAGACGCGGTGTCCAGTTGCGGCTGACAGATGCCGGTGCCGCTCTGCTGAAAGCGCACAAGACGCGCTTTCTGGCGGGAGACGCGCAGCCGCTCCCCAATCTCAGCGCGGCCGAAACCCGAACCCTCAAGACCCTGCTCGCAAAGCTGACGCGTCTCGAGACGGCCAGACCGCTGCCGATGCGGGAGAAGGAAACCGCTTCATGAACCCAGACGCGCTCATTGCCATCGATATCCACACCCATGCCGAAGAGCCCTGCGACACCCATCGCAACGATGGCTACAACGCGTTTCAGGCCGGCATGGCGACGTATTTCCGCAACCCGGCCGGGGTGGAGGGCATGCTGCCCACGGTTCCGCAAACCGCAGAATACTACCGCGCGCGCAAGATCGGCTGCGTGATCTTTCCCGTCGATGCCGAACGCGAAACCGGCTTTCGGCGATACT
This sequence comes from Pseudomonadota bacterium, assembly GCA_039184655.1. Lineage (GTDB taxonomy): Bacteria > Pseudomonadota > Alphaproteobacteria > Rhodobacterales > Rhodobacteraceae > J013. Next base: position 14,581 of record JBCDAZ010000035.1, read on the forward strand.
CGAACGAGGAGGTCGCCGAGATCGCTGCTGAGAATGCCGATGTCATGCTGCCCTTTGCGTCAATCGACCCGGCCAAGGGCAAGGCCGGTGCCCGCGAGGCGCGGCGTCTGATCCGCGACTTTGGGGTCAGGGGCTTCAAGTTTCATCCCACCATGCAGGGCTTCTGGCCGGGCGACCGAATGGCCTATCCGATCTATGAGGCGATTGCCGAGGCGGGGTCCATCGCGCTTTTTCACACCGGTCAGACCGGCGTCGGCGCCGGGATGAGGGGCGGGATGGGCATGCGGCTGAAGTACTCCAACCCCATGGCCGTCGACGATGTCGCGGTGGACTTTCCCGATATGCGGATCATCCTCGCTCATCCCTCCTTCCCCTGGCAGGAAGAGGCGCTCGCCGTCGCCACGCACAAGCCCAATGTCTGGATCGATCTTTCCGGCTGGTCGCCAAAGTACTTCCCGCCGATCTTGGTTCAGTACTGCAACACGATCCTGAAACGGAAGATGCTGTTCGGCTCGGACTGGCCGGCGATCACGCCCGACCGTTGGCTCTCGGATTTCGAGAAGATCGCGATACGCGAGGAGGTCCGCCCCCTGATCCTGAAGGAAAACGCCCGCGCCCTGCTTGGCATTTGATGCGCGCCGCGACCCTTGCCTTGACGCTAAAGGCCCCTTCCGTCACAGCTTTGGGCAGGACAAGAAGGCCAGCTTCGGGCCTTGGGGAGGATGTCATGTCAAAATTCACACGGCGCGGTGCGCTCGGGGTGATGGGTGCGGCGGCGGCAGGGTTGGCGGCGCCCGCACTGGCCAGCAATCGTAAAATCACCGTTGGCGCTTTACGCTTCACCAGCCATTCGGGCAGCTTCATTGCGCTGGAGCGGGGCTATTTCGCACAAGCCGGGCTCGATGTGGAGCTGAAATTCTTCCAGGCAGCCCAGCCCATGGCCGTGGCCATCGCCTCGGGCGATGTCGATTATGCCGTCACCGCGATCTCGGGCGGGCTGATCTCGCTGGCCGACAAGGGGGCGATCAAGGTGATCGGCGGCGCGCTCTCCGAGGAAGCCGGGATCGACGGCCAGAAGATCCTGGCCTCGGATGCCGCGTTCCAGGCGGGTCTGACCTCGCCGGCGGGGTTGGATGGCAAGACCTTCGGCGTCACGACGGCGGGTTCGTCCTTCCACTATATGGGCGCCAAGATTGCGGCCGCCGAAGGCGCCGATCTGCGCTTTAAGCCGCTGCAGAAGGTGGGTGCGATCATCGGGGCTCTGAAGTCGAGCCAGATCGATGCCTGGTCGATCGTGCCCCATATCGCAAAGCCCCTGGCCGGCTCGGGCGCGGTGCATATCATCGGCGATGTGGCGGATTACTTGCCCGGCTATCAGGTGACGACCGTATTCACCTCGGCGGCCAATGCGCGCGATCAGCGCGACATGACCGAGGCATTCCTGACCGGGTTTTCGTCGGGCGTGGGTGACTACAACAGCACCATGATCGATCGGGCCGAAGGCGATGCCGGCGTCGATGCCATGGTCGATCTGATCTACAAATACGTCTACACCGACCGCCCGCGCGAGAAGGCTGCGCCCTCGATCATCAACGGCACGATGCGGCTCAATGAAGGCGCTGCGCTGAATGTGACGTCGGTTGCCGACCAGCTTGCCTGGTTTCAGGCCGAAGGGCTGGTCGATGCCGACATCACCCTCGAAACGCTGGTCGATGCCAGCTATGTCGAGACCATCGGCAGCTGACGCGGCGTCGCCGCGCGGGGGCCGGGGATGGAGATCAGCCTGCGCGCGGTCAGCCACGCCTACGGTTCGGTCGCGGTGCTGCGGGATGTCGGCCTCGACATTCCTTCGGGCCGGATCCTCTGCGTTGTCGGCCCGTCGGGCTGCGGCAAGTCGACCCTTCTGCGGATGATCGGCGGGTTGGAGCGGCCCGATCGCGGCGAGATCCTTCAGATCGGTGCGCCGCCCGAAGGCTGTCTCAACCCGCTCACCTTCATCTTCCAGGATTTCGCGCTGCTGCCTTGGCGCAGCGTGCGCGGCAATGTCGCGCTGGTGCTCGAAGGCCGTGGCCTCACGACAAAGACCCGCGAGGCGGTGATTGCGGATGTCCTCGCCCGGACCCGGCTGAGCGCCTTTGCCGATGCCTTGCCCAAACAGCTTTCGGGCGGCATGAAACAACGGGTGGCGATTGCGCGGGCGCTGGCGGTCAACCCGGCGGTGCTGCTGATGGACGAGCCGCTTTCGGCGCTCGATGCGCAGACCCGCGAGCTTTTGATGGAGGATCTGATCGCGCTTTGGACGCGATCGCCCTTCACGGCCATCTATGTCACGCATAACCTGGCCGAGGCGGTGCGGCTGGGCCACCAGATCGCGGTGCTCTCGCGGCGCCCCGGGCAGATCCGCGAGCTGATCGAGATCGACATGCCGCTGGCCGACCGCGCACTGGGCGATCCGGTGCTGGAGGCGGTACAGCGGCGGTTGTGGCAGGCGATGCGGGCCGAGGCCGAGGCCGCCGACAGCGAACTCCTCAATGTCTGACGGGGTGGCACCACCTCTTGCGCGCCGCGAGGGGCGCACCGATTCCGATGGCGCGTCGCCGCGCCCGGTCCCGTTTCGGGGCGCCGGCTTTCGACCCGTCTCGATCCGCTGGATCGGGCTGGTGGTCTTCGTCGCCTTCATTGCACTGATCGAGTGGGGCACCTGGGCGGGCTGGATCTCGGCGCTTACCCTGCCGCGGCCCTCGGATGTGCTGGACACCTTTGGGGAGCTCTATGCCTCGGGCATGCTCTTTGCGCATCTGGGACCGTCGCTCAGCCGGCTGGTGGTCGGGGCGGCGATGGGGGCGTCGGCCGGCATTGTGGTTGGCGTGCTGATCGGTCTCTTCTCGCTTGCCCGCTCGGCCCTTGTTCCGCTGGTCGCCGCGATCTTTCCCATTCCCAAGATCGCGCTTCTGCCGCTCTTTGTGATCTGGTTCGGCATCGATGAAGGCTCGAAATACGCGCTGATTGCCTTTGGCACCTTCACGCCGACAGTCGTGGCGACCTTCGGCGCGGTGGATAATGTCGACCGCACGCTGATCCGGATGGGGCAAAGCTTCGGTCTGTCCTGGGCCGCGATCGTCGCCAAGATCGTGTTGCCCGGCGCCATGCCGGGGATCCTCTCGGGGCTGCGCATCAGCCTGGCGATCGCCATTATCCTGTTGGTTGCGGCAGAGATGCTGGGGGCCGAATACGGGATCGGCGCCTATATCCTGGAGGCCGGCTCGCTTTACGATCTGGAACGGCTCTTTGCCGGGGTGGTGATCCTGTCGGTGCTGGGCGTGCTGGTCAGCGGGGCAATCGGCCTGCTGGAACGGCGCATTCTGCGCTGGCGCGTCTAGAGCGGCGTCTCAGATCCGCGCGGCGCCCTCGGCAAGGGCTGCGAGCTTGGCATAGGCGATCTCCGGATCGACCGCGCCGAAGCCGGCAAAGGTGCCGAACCCGCAATCCGAGCCCGCGATCACCCGCTCGGCCCCCACGATGTCCACGAACCGGGCCAGACGCTGGGCGACAAGCGTGGGATGCTCGACGAAATTGGCGGTCGTGTCCACGACACCCGGCACCAGCACGCGATCTTCGGGGATCTCGGCCTTGCGATCCCGGAACACCGCCCATTCATGGCCGTGGCGCGGATTGGCCGTCTCAAACAACAGGTACCGCGCCTTGGCCTTCATCAGCACCGGAAAGACCGTATCCATGTCGATGTCGCAGACATGGGGGCCCTCATAGTTGCCCCAGCAGATATGGATGCGGATCCGATCCTGCGGCACATCCGAAAGTGCGTGGTTCAGCGCCTCGACATGGCTCTCGGCAATCCTGAGAAACGCGGCATCGGAGAGATCGGCAAAAAGCATGTGGCGCGAGAGCGCAAGGTCCGGGCAGTCCAGTTGTAGATCGAGCCCTGCGGTAACAATGGCTTCGTATTCGGCCTTCATCGCATCGGCGAGGGCCGCGAGATAGGCCTCGCGGCTGGCGTAATGCGCGTTTTTCAGAAAGAGCGAGATCACGCCCGGCGAAGCGGCATTCATGAAGCCGCGCGCCACGCCATGGGTCTCCATTGCGCCGCGCAAATTGGCGATGTCCTTTTCAAGCTCTCCGCTGGGTTTTGCGCGCACGGCACCGGTGCACATCGGCCTTGCATATTGCGGTGTGCCGCCCGAGGCCGCGATCCGTTTGAGGAAACTGGGGTAAAGCTTCAGATCCGCTGGCGCATTGCGCGGGCTGTCGCCGGAAAACCCGGTATAGCGGTCCTTGACATAGGTGGCATAGGAGATCTTGGAGGTCTCGCCATCGCTGACGATATCCACCCCGGCGGCTTTTTGGCGGGCCACCGTCTGGGCCACCGCGTCTGTCATCGCCGCATCGAAGGCCGCCTGGTCATAGGCCTCGCCCCGCTCGCGTGCGAAGATGAAATCCACGACCTCTTGCGAACGGGGCAGGGAACCGACATGGGTTGAGAGCATCGCCGCAAACCCTCCTAGCGCAGTTTTCTCAGAACGACGTCCCGGTCTTCCGGCTTCTCCGAGAGCGCCCTGATGGTCGCGTTCATGGCGGCGTTGGCGACGCCGTAGAGCGGCGCCTCGTTGCTCAGCCGCGCTGCGACAAACGCATCGGACGCCGGTTTCCCGCGCATCTCGGTTGCGCGCGCCTTGATCGGAAGCGAGACCGTCTTGGCTCCGCCAGCGAGACCATCATAGCCGGCGGCTGCGCCAAAATGGCCGACATCCTTTGCCAGATGCGCCCCGGCTTCGACAACCGCAAGGAGCTGCGCGTCGGGGGTGGCGGCCGGATCGGTCACCGCGTCGTAAAGCGCGATGCCATGACCCAGCCCGTCCACACAAAAGCCGATCGTCTTGAGAATGAACCTGGGCGTTCCCGGAATGGCAGCCTCGCAGGCTTTGAGTGCAGTGCGGACCAGGGCGTAGGCCGGGTCGTCGAAAACCGCATGCGCGGCAGCCATTGTAGCCGGATCGCGAACCAGAACGGTTTCGCGAAACGGATTTCGGTCTTCGCCCGGGGTGCCGCGTGTCAGTAGAATCTCTCCCAGGACGGCCTCCTTCGCAGCGGCGCGATCCGCAGGGTTTCCGTCGGATGCGGCGTCCAAAGGGGGCGCCTCAACCCGTCGTGACGCGCGGATGTTCACCCCTTGTCGTTCCAGGTCGGGCCGGCGGGCTCACCGGTGCCGATGACGCGGTAGAGTGCGGCCTCCCCGGTCATGGAGGGTGTGGCGCTGTGGGGCAGGGCCGCGGGCACCGACATGGTATCGCCCGGGGCGAGGATCTCCTGCCCGCCCTCCCAGGTCACCTTCCAATGACCTCGCACCGGCATCAGCACGGCGCGATGGTCAAAGGCGCGCGGGGCCTCGCCGGCGCAAGCGCGGGTCAGGAAATCGACCTCAAAGCCGGGGCGGTCGCGCAGAACGCCGGTCTCGCCGATCACCTTGACCGGCCCGTCCCCGGCCAAAGCGGCCAGATCCCAGTAGCGCGCGACATGGCGGGGCACGACCTCAGCCGCCCGCGGTTCGGGAAATCCGGCCAGCGCGTCGTCGTCCAGAAGCGGCATGGGCGCGACGCCGTCGGGCAGCGCCTCGCCGCGCTTGCTGTCATAAAGCCGGCCTTCTTCGGAGAGCACCAGCCCATGGGCGCCGGCCTCCTCGATCACCTGCGGCGCCCAGATCACGCCGCCGCCCGCATCGTCCCCGCCCAGGATCGCCATGATCATCCCGTAATCGGTGCCGATATTCTCAAAGCCCCGGAAGATGCCGGTGGGGATGTTGAAGATGTCGCCCTCTTCCAGCACCACCGCGCCGGCCGTTCCCCAACGCCCCCAAAAAAACCGCCAACGGCCCGAGAGGACGAAGAAGACCTCCGCCGTGCGGTGCGAATGCAGCGAGTTGCGGCATTTGGGCGGCTGGCCGGCCGCGCCGATGTTAAAGCCATGCGGCCGGGCGATATGCACATGCTGGTCGGGGCTCTCCGAAACCCCGCCGCCGATGATGGTGAAGTTTTCCTTCTGATCCGAACCGGGCGTATGCGCGTCGATAAAGGCCGTGCGGCACGGGATCAGCGCGCCGTAACGGACGATGTCCGGGCTTGTCATGTGCCGTCTCCTGCCGACGGGTCATGGGCGAGGATCTGCGCCCAGATCGCGATCTCGTCATAGAGCCCGTATTCGCGCCGCAGCCCCCAGGGCCCGTATTCGGCATGGCTCATCCCAAAGACATGCACCGGAGCGCCGGTCGGTGCGCCAAACGCACCCCACCCCGAATGCGTGCCGTCAAGCGACCAACGCAGCGCGGCACGGGGTGGCATGAGCGGGTCCTCCCGCCCGATCTGATGATGGATGGCAAAGCTCGCATCGGGAAAGGCGGACCGCAGACCCAGCCAGAAGGCGCAGATCGCGTCCCGCCCGATGGCGCTCTGAGCCCCGGCATATTCGCCGATTGCCGCCCGGTCATAGGCGCTGAAGATGTGGTTGAAATCGGCATCCATCAGCCGGGTCAGCGTGTCGGCATAGCGCTGGCCCCATTCATTGGCGTTGCCCCGGCCCTGATAGCGCGCGGGTGTGTCCGCCTCCGGCCGGAAAGGCCGGGCACCCCGCGCGACGGTTTGGGCGGCGACCTCCCGCGGCGTCATGCCAAGCTGGCGCACGATGCCGCCATAGTCGCGCACCAGCCATTCGTCATAGATGACGCCCGCCCGCGCCGCGCAATCGGCGATCACCCGCACCACCCAGGGCTTGTCGGTCGCGGCCCCGAACTGCCCGTCGCGCAGATGCGTGGCCTTGGTCAGAAGCCGGTGCGAGGACAGAAGGCCGTGTTCGGGATCGTCCGACCAGATCACATCCTCGCCCAAAAGCGCGCGATCGGGAAATTCGTGGATCGTGGCCATGGTCGAGGCGATGACCGCCTTGTTGCCCATCTGAACGCCCATAGGCGAGCGCACGGCGATGTCGCTGGCATAATGCTGGTGCAGCGAGGCGACGCCGCGCTCCTCCCAGATCTCTTTGGTGATGCCCAGAATATAGTCGGGAAAATCCGTCCAGCGATTGGAAAAGCCCGGCAGTTGGGTCATTGCGGCCATCCTTCGGGAATGCGCGCCGAGCCGCGCAGGATCAGCGGCCCGTCAATGGCCACCCGGCGCGGCGCAGAACGGGTCGCCTCGATCTCTTCGATCAGCGTGGTCACGGTCTCGGCCACCATCGCTTCGGCCGATTGGCGCACGGTTGTCAGCGCATAAGCGGGCCAGGCGGCGGCCGGCACATCGTCATAGCCCACCACCGAGACATCGTCTGGCACCGAAAGGCCCAGCGCAAAGCGCAGTGTGTCGATCACCGCAAAGGCCATGATGTCGTTGGCCACGAAAACCGCATCGGGCGGATTGTCGGCGCCAAACAGCGCATGCGTGGCAGCCGCCGCACCCTCGGTTGTGAACCCACCGACGGCGCGTGCATGGATTTCGCGGTTGTGGGCCATCAATCCGACGGTCAGGCCGAGTTCGCGGTCGCGCTGGGTCGAGGCGCCCTCCCAGCCGGCAATATAGGCGATGCGCCGATGCCCGCCAGCGATCAGGAACTCCGCCACCCGGCGCCCGCCGCTGACATTGTCGGATGTCACCGCCGAGACCCGCGCATCGTCCTGGCTGCGATTGAAGAGCACCACCGGCAGGCCCAATGCGCGGCAACGTTCGGCCAGATCGGAGGAGATCGAGACCGAGGCCAGCACCAGCCCGTCGATCTGATAGTCCATGATCCCGCGCAGCACCTCGTCGACCGGGGCTTCGGCCTGGGCGGTCATAAAGACCAGGATGTGATAGCCATGCGCCTGCAGCGCGGTTGAAAGCCGCTCCAGCGCTTCGGGGTAGAACTGGTTGTCGAGATGCGCCACGACCAGCCCGATGATCCGGCTTTTGCCGGTGATCATGGCGCGCGCGAGGATGTTGGGCCGATACCCCAGCGCCTCGGCGGCCTTGCGCACCTTGTCCGAGGTGCCCTTGGAGACCGACGCGCCCGGTGTGAAGACCCGGCTGACCGCCGAGGCCGAGACCCCGGCGCGCCGGGCGACATCGGCGGCCGTCACTCGCGATGCCGGCCCGGTCGGTTCGCGCCGGCCCATCTCAGCAACCCATCGCAATGCGGCCCGGCACCCGGGCCTTGTTGAATTCGCGCAGCCGGGCGAAGACGTCGACCCCGATCTGCGCATACATATGCAAGAGATCGACCAGCACCCAGTTTTCCCGGATCCGCCGCCGGCCGTCGGGTTCCGTCGCCACCCGCCAGAAGTCGAGCGAGCGCATCTCGATCCGCTTGCCCGCAGGTGCAATGCCCAGCCAGCCGTCGGCGCTGAGGGTTTGGATCATATTGGGCCAGCCGGTGACGGCGGCATAATCGCCATCACCGAAGAAATGATAGGTGATCTCGTCGAGATATTGGCCGCGATCGGGCATGGCGGCCAGAAACGGGATCTGGTGCCAGTTGCGAAACCCGTCCACGCCACGTCCGGTGCCGATACCCGCCGGCCCGTACCAGTTCATCCGCGGGTGCCAGAAGCGGTCCATCTCCATCACCTCGGGCCCGCCCTGGCTCGGGTGACGCTTCATATGCTCCAGCATGTCGACGATCAGGGCGCAGGAGGCTTCGGAGCGGGCGGTATCGCGGGGGCCTGCGACCAGCCCGTCCTGCGTGGCTGGCCCCGGCACGCACCATTCGCGGCCCAGGCTCGGGGCGAGCGGCCAGGCGCCGGCCTGCAGCATCACCTCTGGGATGTCCCACAGCGCCTGGATTTCCACGACCCGATCCGCTTCGATGCGAAAAAACTCGTGAAAGCGCATATGGGCGAGATGCCCCGTCGGCGGGATCTCCAGCCAGGGGCCGAGGAAGCTGCCGCAATAGAACCCACCGCAGCCGACCCAGGCGCCGCCATGCGCGGTCTCGCCTGCCATCACGATCCAGTCGCGCCGCTCCAAATCCGGCCAGGCCGAAAAGAGCGGCGCGTAGACGCTCTCATAAAGCGCCTCGGGCCCGATCAACTCGCCGAAGGGATGGCACATATGGATCGTCGCGTCGGGGGCAAGGGCCGCCTGCAGCGCCGATCTGACGCCCGCCGGGGAAAAATCCTGCATCGACGTTCGCAGCCCGGCGATCAGCGCCTTCATGTCCTCGAAGCGGTGCGACATTACCCCTCCGGCATGGCCGGGGCCTTTTCGCCGCGATCATAGGCCTCCCAACCCTCGCCACCGAAGACATCGCGGCCAAGCTGGGCCAGGACGGAAGCGAAGTCGACCGAGACCGGGTTGTCGGCGATCCGCCCATCCTCAACCCGCCAGAAATCCATATAAGGGATGCGTACCCGCTTGCCGGTGGCCGGAATGCCCATGAAGGGCCCGCTATGCGTGGCATCGATATGCCCAAAACAGGCCGCCCAATCGCCATCGGCAAGGAATTTCTCGGTCACATAGGTGCGATCGGTGAAGGCGGCGCGGAAGGGCAGTTGCCAGTTGCGCCGGAACGCCTCAAGGCTTGCTTTCGTTCCGCAGCCGACATTGCCGCGCCAGACGAAATCCGCGTGAAAATACCGCTCCATGTCGTTGTCGCTGCGCCCCAGCGCGTCTTCCATGGCCTGCACGGTGGCCAGCGTCGCGGCACTGCGGCGCATATGCTCTTCGGCGTCGCTCATCTTACCCCTGGATCGCTGCGCCGGTCTCGGCGTCAAAGAAATGGCAGATGCGCCGCGGCACGGAGAGAGCGACCGTCTCGTCGATCTCCGCGCGAAAACTCTTGTCGGTTTTGACCGCCACCAGCGCCCCGCCGATGCGCACTGTGATCATCGTGGCATCGCCCAAAAGCTCCAACGAATAGATCGGGGCGGCGATCTCGCCCGCTTGCGTGGCCAGCGCGGCATCCTCGGCCCGAAAACCTAGCGTCACCGGCCCGTCGGGCAGTCCTGCCGCCTCGATACGGGTGTTCTCGGCCGCAAAGACGCCGCTTGCGATGCGGCCTTCGATCAGGTTCATCGCGGGCGAGCCGATAAACCCGGCAACGAAGGTGTTGGCGGGGTTGTCGTAGATCTCGGTGGGGCTGCCGACCTGCTGGACGACGCCCTTATTCATGACCACAACCCGGTCGGCCAGCGTCATCGCCTCGATCTGATCATGGGTGACATAGACGGTGGTGACCGCCAGCTCATGGCTGAGATTTTTGATCTGGGCGCGGGTCGAGACGCGCAGCTTGGCATCGAGGTTGGACAGCGGCTCATCCATCAAGAACACATTGGGTTCGCGCACGATGGCCCGGGCCAGGGCCACGCGCTGGCGCTGGCCTCCTGACAATTCCGACGGCTTTCGGTGCAAAAACGGATCAAGCTCGACCATCGCGCTGGCCCGCCGGACTTTGGCGTCATGGCTGGCGGGGTCGATCCCGCGCACTTTCAGCGGGAAGCGGATGTTTTCATAGACATTCATGTTGGGATAGAGCGCGTAGCTTTGAAACACCATCGCCACATCGCGGTCCTTGGGATCGAGATCGTTGATCACCTTGCCGTCGATGGCAATCTCGCCGGCGGTTGCATCCTCCAGCCCCGCAATCATCCGCATCGTGGTGGTCTTGCCGCAGCCGGATGGGCCGAGCAGCACCAGAAACTCGCGATCCGCGATTGTCAGGTCGAAATTCTCCACCGCCACGAAGCTGCCCCAGCGCTTGGAGACGTTGCGAAGTTGGATTTCGGCCATCGCGCTTCCCAGGCTTGCAAACGTTTGCAAAAAAGCGTGACGCAAGAATCGGTGTTTGGCAAGCGCTCTCTTGGCAGATGCGAAGGCATTTTACGATCACTCCGCAATAAGCCGATCCAACGTGGCGAAAACAAGTTGTCAGGCTCTTTGGACTTCCGATACGTTTTGAATTCGTATGCAAGGAATCGCAGCAAAACGGGCGCTGAGCGGGGGTTTGCCGACCGATCCGCGTTCGATCCGCCACAAGGGCCCGGCAAAACCGGCGCCCGTTCTCGACAGGAGGCTCGACGATGAGCATGATGAAAGCCGCCGCCCTGGGTGCGGTTGCCACGCTTTTGGCCGGCACGGTGCAGGCCGGATGCGGCATTCCCGGCGGCACGATAAATGTGCTCGCCAATGACTTTCCAGCACTCCATGCGGTGGTCTCGACGGCCGAGGAATGCGCCGGCGACGGGGTGACCTTCTCCAAAAACCACACCGCCCAGCATAACGAGATTTCCGTTGCAGCCCTCACCCCCAACCCGGCCGAATACACCGCCGTGATCGTGGCGAACTCCTCGATCGTGCCGCTGCTGAATGAAGGCCTGATCCGCCCGCTCGACGATCTGGTCGAAAAATTCGGCCAGGGGCTGAACAAGAACCAGCTCATCACCATCGATGGCAAGGTCATGGCGATCGCCTTCATGGCCAACGCCCAGCATCTTTATGTGCGCGAGGACATTCTGGTCGAGATCGGCAAGCCGATGCCCACGACCTATGAAGAGGTGATCGAGACCGCCGAAGCGATCCGTGCGGCGGGCATTATGCAATACCCCTTCGCCATGCTGACCAAATCCGACTGGAACTTGGGTGAGGAGTTCGTGAACCTTTATCTCGGCCATGGCGGCACGTTCTTTAAGCCCGGCACGGCTGAACCGGCCGTCAACAACCCCACTGGCGTGGCCACGCTGGAGATGATGAAGGCGCTGCTGGAATACTCCAACCCGGATTTTTTGACCTACAACACCTCGACGGTGGTGCCGATCTGGGAGGCGGGCGAGTTGGCCATGGCCCAGCTTTGGGGCTCGTCGGGCGGCACGCTTTATGACGATGAAGGCTCCACGCCGGAGATCGTTGCGGCCACCACCCCGCTGGGCGCGATGACGGTGGCAGGGCTCGGCATCCCGGCCTCGACCTTGTGGTGGGACGGTTTTACCATTGCGGCCAACATCTCCGACGCGGATGCCGAGGCGACGTTCCGGGCCATGGTGCACGGGATCTCGCCGGATATGGTTGCAGAGCACAACGACCGGGCGGTCTGGCTGATCAAAGGCTATGAGCCCGGCAAGGCCGCCGAAGGCATCACCGCCACGGCCGCGGCCGGGGCGCAGCCCTATCCGATGCTGCCCTATATGGGCCTTTTGCATCAGGCTTTTTTCAACGAGCTTCCCGATTTCCTGCAGGGCAATGAGGCGCCCGAGCAGACGCTGGCCGATATCGAGGCGAATTACATCGCCGCGGCCAAGGAAGCGGGCTTCCTGCAGTGACCCTTGGGGCGGGGCCGGGCGCCCCGCCTGACCCTTCGCTTTGGGTGGGACGATGAAGCACCGCACCTTTTTTTGGTTTATCCTGCCTTCACTGGCCGCGATGATCATTTTCATCGCGCTGCCCATCGGCTCGGTGGCTCTGCAATCCTTCTTTGTTGAGCACGACCAGATCATGGTCGAGGTGGAAAACTGTACGCCCTTTGCCTGCGAGACCGTATTGGCGGTCGATCAGGAAGCAACCGCGGCGCTGCGCGAGACCGCCCCTTTGGGCAAGTTCAACGGGTTTGACACCTATACCAACCGCAACCATCTCGCCTTTGCGGAGATCGGCACGGCCTGGTCGGAAAGCACCAGCCTGGGTGCGTTTTTCGACAAGCTGCTGAACCTGCCCTTCTACTGGGCGCTGGCCTTTACCCTGACCTATACGGGCGTGGTGACGCCCTTTGTCATCGTCTTGGGGCTGGCGGTTGCACTCGGGGTCAACGCGCTGCCGCGGCTGGTGAAAGGGCCCACGATTTTCTTCTCGCTGCTGCCGATGATCACCACCCCGCTGATCGGCTCGCTGATCCTTTTTTGGATGGTCGACGCCGACGGCATCCTCGGAGCCACGCTGCAAATCATCTTCGACAATCCGGACCTGTCGCTGAAAGCCTCAACCACGCTGACCTGGATCATGCTGATCGTCTACGGCATCTGGAGTTCGACACCCTTTGCCTTCATCGTCTTTTATGCCGGCTTGCAGACCGTTCCGCAGGATACGCTGGAGGCCGCGCAGATCGACGGGGCCAGCCGCTGGCAGCGTGTGCGCTACGTTATCGTTCCTTACATGGCCCCGCTTGTTGTCTTCATCACGCTGATGCAGCTGATGGACAATTTTCGGGTGCTCGAACCGATTATCGGGTTCTCGGCCTCGGCCAAGGCAACCTCGCTGAGCTGGATTATCCTCAACGACCTCTTCGGCGACGCCAAGCTCTTCGGATCGGCCGCGGCGACATCGATGCTCACCATTGTCGGGGTGGCGGTGCTGCTGACGCCGGTCTTGATCCGCACCTGGCGCGATTTCAACCGCAAACGGGTTTGAGGAGGGGCGCGGCGATGGCAAATGCAGCGACACGGCGCTCGCGCGGGCTGGTGCTGTTTTCCACCGGCTTCATCCTGCTTTGGCTGGTGATCGCGGCGGGCCCGTTCCTGTGGACGGTCTGGGGATCGTTCAAGGTGCAGGGGGATTTCTTTTCCAAGGCCGATTGGACCTTTGCGCTTTATGGGGTGAAGACGCTCGAGGAGACGGGCAGCGCCTTTACCCCGGGCGGCTATGAAGGGGCCTGGCTGCAGGAGGAGTTCTGGCGCAACGCGATGAACACCTTCATCGTGGTTTTCTTTACCGTGATCATCTCGCTGACCTTCGGCACGCTGGGCGGCTATGCGCTGGCGCGTTCGGGCTTTCGCTATGCCTTCTGGCTGTTGATGGCCGCGCTCGTCTTTCGGGCCATGCCGCACATCACCCTGGTCTCGGGGTACCTTCTGCCGTTCTTCGAATGGAACCTCTGGGGACATCTGACCACCTCGATCATCGTGCTGGTGGCGATCAACCAGCCTTTCACGCTGTGGATGCTGCACTCCTTCTTTCTCAACATCCCCAAGGATATAGACGAAAGCGCCATGGTCGATGGCTGCACCCGGTTCCAGGCGTTCCGGCATGTGATCATCCCGGTGATGTGGCCGGGCGTGGTGACGACCGGCCTGTTCTCCTTCCTGCTCGCCTATAACGACTTTGCCGTCACTTCGATGTTGCTGAGCCAGGAAAACCAGACCATGGTGCCGCGCATCGCAAGCTTCCTGGGCACGGTGCGCGAGCAGGGCAATGTGATGTTCGCCGTCGCTGCCGTGGTCAGCGCCCTTGTTCCGCTGTTTTTCCTGGTGCTTTTCTTCCAGCGGCAGCTAGTCAGCGGGCTCACCGCCGGCGCTGTGAAGGGATGAGCGCGGTTGAGCAGGCCAAGGCGGTGGTCTGGGCATGGCTGACCGGCGAGGGGATGGGGTTTGCAGGGCAGGGGCCTCTGGCGCCCGATCACCTCTATCGCGGGATGCACCCGTTCGAGGACATCCTGGGGGCAGACGCGCTCGACACCGCCCTGCACAGTCCGATGCGCGCCGCCTTCGGGCCGATGCAACGCCGCATCGATCTCTTCCTGGCCAGCCACGACCGGCTTGATCCGGCGCGACCGGTCTGGGTCTTGGCATCCGGCCATCTCTTCGGAAGCTTCGAGGCACCCTTCTTGGGGATCCCACCGACCGGGCGGCTCATCGATCTGCCCTTTGCGAGCTATTTTCGCGTCGACAGGGGGGTCATCGCGGAGAGCATCGAGCATCTCGACCTCCTCGCCCTGCTCGATCAGGCGGGGCGCACCGATCTGGTCGCGCGCCAGACCGCAGCGCGCATCAGCCCGCCGGCGCCGCGCACCCATGACGGGATCCAGCGCGACCCGGGCGATCCGGCCGAAGCGGCGACCACGCTAGCACTTTCGACCGCCATGCTTGCGGATCTCTCGACCGATATGCGCTCGCCCAGCGATCATCTGGCCCGCTGGTGGCATCGGGACATGAACTGGCACGGGCCAGCGGGGATCGGCGCCTGCATGGGTTATGCCAGCTATCAGCGCGGGCATACCGGCCCCTTCGAGGCGCGGCTTGCGTTTCTGGAGGTTTTTGACGAGATGGTGGTGATTGCCGAAGGCGCCTATAGCGCGCATCTTTGGCGGCCCTGCCTGAAAATGCGCAGCTTGGGCGGGTTTCTGGGCCTACCGCCGGCAGAGGAGCCCTTCCTGATGCGGGTCACCGATCTCTATCGCCGCGACGGCGAGAAACTCGCCGAGAACTGGATTTATATCGACATGCCCCATGTGCTG
The DNA here is from genome assembly GCA_039184655.1 of Pseudomonadota bacterium. Lineage (GTDB taxonomy): Bacteria > Pseudomonadota > Alphaproteobacteria > Rhodobacterales > Rhodobacteraceae > J013. The sequence continues at coordinate 29,773 of JBCDAZ010000035.1, forward strand.
GCCCAGCATGGCCGCGATCCTTTTGCTGGCCGCTCGCCTGAGAACGCGGAATGAGCACGCCCGAGCCCGGCCGGACCCGCCGCTCCTTCCACCCCGCAGCACCGCTGACCCGCGCGCATATGCCGGGCGGGTTCGATATCTCGCTTGCACATTACACCGGTGGGCGAACCACCCGGTTTCCAGACGATCGCGGCGTCGTTCAAGAGCTGCCGGGGTTTGACCCCGATTACCGCAATATTGTCGACTACATCGTGCGGATTACGGCGCGGATCTGGGAAACCGGGGCGCGCGAGGTCGAGTATATCACCCAATGCTATGCGCCCGACAGCCTGGTTTTTGACGATTACGGTCTGCAGCTGGGCAGCGCCAAGATCGTGGCCGACACACACCATACCACCGGCGCCTTTCCCGACATCATCCTTGATGCCGAAGAGGTGATCTGGGCGGGCGATGGGGCGGTCGGCTTTCACACCTCCCACCTCACGCGCATCCGCGGCACCAATACCGGGCCCAGCCGTTACGGCTCGGCGACGGGATCCAAGATCGACGTTCCGGTCATAGCCAACTGCGTGGCACGCGAGAACGATATCTTTCTGGAGCATGTCCTCTACAACACCTCCGCGATGCTTCAGCAATTGGGGGTCGACCTCTGGGCGGAGGCCGGGCGCCTTGCTGCGGATCCTCCGCCGGGCTGGCCGCGCACCCGCGAGGTCTGGGAGGCGCTGCGCCGTTCCGCCGGGCCGCGCGTGCCGTTAAGCTCGGCCGAACCGGTTGCGGGCTTCGATCCGGACGCGTTTGCGCGCGCGGTGCATGACAGCCTTTGGAACGACGATGCCGCAGCGCTCGATATCTATGCCGCATCGGCGCCCTTCGAAGGCACAACGGGACGCAAATTCGCCGGGCGGGCGGCTTATCGCGATTATCTCGTCGCGCTGCGCACGGCCTTTCCCGATCTCGCCTTGCAGGTCGATGAGGTCTACTGGATGGGCAACGCCTCCGAAGGCTTCCTGATTTCCACCCGTTGGAGCGCGCAGGGCACCCATGCCGGCCCAGGGCTTTACCGAGAGCCGACCGGCGCGAAGTGCCAGATCTGGGGCATCACCCAATGGCGGGTCAAGGCAGGTGCAATCTTGCAGGAGTGGCAGCTCTTCAACGAATTCGATCTGATGATGCAGATTGCCGCGGCGCGCGCCCGCAATGGCTGACGTTCAGGCCCAAAAGCAGCTTGTGCGCGACCATTATGCCGCGCTCGACGCCGCGGCGCCGGGGAAAAGTGCGGCGGCGCTCGCGCAAGCCTGCGCAAGCGATGTCTTCTGGCGTGGCATGCATCCCGTCCATGAGCAGACCGGGCCGGAGGCGATTGCTGAGACCTTTTGGGATCCGCTCAAGCGCGCCATGGGCCCCATGCAACGCCGGCCGGACATGTTTCTGGCCGGGCTCAACTATATTGATGGGCAGAAAACCACCTGGGTTGTGGAGATGGGCCATCTGATGGGGCTTTGGGACCAGCCCTTTCTGGGCATCCCGCCCAGCCGCAAGATCGCCTTTCTGCGCTATGTGGAGTTTCACCGCGTCGCGGATGGCCGCATCGTCGACATTGCCAGCTTTTGCGATCTGCTTGCGCTGATCCAGCAGGCGGGGCTGCAGCCGCTGCCGCCGCAAACCGGGGCTGCGATCCTGACCCCCGGGCCGCGCACCCATGACGGGGTGCTCTTGGGGCCCCAGGATCCGGCCGAGGGGCGCACAACACTCGATCTCATCACCGCGATGATCGAGGATCTAATCGCCGAGGGTGTGGCCTCCTCGCTTGAGCATCTCGCCAAATGGTGGACGCCCGACATGTGCTGGTTCGGCCCCGCGGGCATCGGCGCCAGCGCGTTTTTCAAGGGCTATCACCGCGGCCACACCATCCCCTTCGAGGAGGGGTTGGAGTTCATGCGCCATTACGGCCATATCGCCCGTATCGGCGAGGGCAATTTCGGCGGTTTCTTCGGCTGGCCCAGCATGGAGATGCGGTCGACGGGCGGCTATATGGGCCTGCCTGCCGGCGGCACCGCCGATATGCGCATCGTCGACATGTATCGCCGCGCGGGCGACAAACTGGCCGAGAACTGGATCTTCATCGACATGCTGCATTTCTTGAACATGCAGGGGCTCGATGTGCTGGGGCGCCTGCGCGACCACCCGCGATGAGCGATCTGCAACCGGCCAAGGACCTCATCCGGGGCTATTACGGCGCGCTTGCGGAGGATCCGGTTGCGGCCATGGTGCGGTACTGCGCGCCCGATCTGCTTTGGCGCGGGCTGCATCCTTTTCACGAGATCACCGGGCCGGAGGCGGTGGCTGACCGGTTCTGGCTGCCGCTTGCGGCCGCGCTTCAGCCCATCCAGCGGCGGCTCGATCTTTTCTTTGCTGGCCAGAACACGCTGGAGGGCGCCGAAGGGGTGTGGGTCGCCTCCATGGGCCATCTTCTGGGCTTTTTCCGCGCACCCTGGCTGGGGATCCGGCCTTCGGGCAAGCTCGCCATGCTGCGTTACGCAGCCTTTCACCGGGTCGAGGAGGGACGCATCGCCGAGGAGGCGCTGTTTTTCGACATCCCGCATCTGATGATCCAGGCCGAGCAGAACCCGTTTCCGCCGCAAACGGCCGCGCATCTCGTCCAGCCCGGGCCGATGACGCAGGACGGGCTGCTCTTTGATGCGCAAGACCCCGCAGAAGGCGCGGCGACGCTCGGCGCCATCACCCGCATGATCGCCGATCTGCAGGTCTGGCAGGCGGTGGACGGCCCGGCGCTTGAGGACGAGCTGCGCCGCTCCTGGAGCGAGGATATGCTCTGGTGGGGACCGGCCGGGATCGGTGCGGCCTATACCATCCCCGGCTATGCCGCCCAGCATGCCGGACCGTTCCGCCGCGGCTTTGCAGAGCGCCGCTTCAACGGCCATCTCGCCCGCTTTGCCGAGGGGCATTTCGGCGGCTTTTTCGGCTGGCCAAACCTCACACTCACCCCTTCGGGCGGTTTTATGGGCATGCCGGCCACGGGGCGGCCAGGCGATATGCGGGTGGTCGATATGTATCGCAGGGCGGGCGACAAGCTGGCCGAGAACTGGATCTTCATCGACCTTTTGCATTTCTGGGCGCAGCTGGGTCTCGACGTTCTGGGGCGGCATCGAGCGCTCGGCGAGAGCGGGGAAACCGCGATCGGGTGAGCGAAGTCTGCCCCGCCAAGGGCGGATGCGTGCTGATACGGCCCGCATAGCTACCTTATGATCGCTCGAATTCCCACGCACCCGCTTGCACGCATGGAGCGGCGGCCTGCTGCACGCGGCGCGTGTGTGCTGCGTCACATAATCGCCGGTTTCAGCAGCTGCCGGCGCTTCACGCCGATCTAAGTTTGGGGTAGATTTTTACCTGTTGTGTCATAGTTTATGATCGGATCGCGCTTGCGTGCTTGGCGCGGCATTGTTGGCGCTAAGGCGTCGCTTTGAAGGGCCGCCAGCAGGTTGGGTTGGGGCCGGGCACACTGGGGATGTGCCGCACGGGGTGTCCGATGGTACATGAAACGCGCGTCCCTGGGGCGCCGACGCAAGCTGGCGGATCGCACCGGCACGGGCGCGGGCTGTCGCAAAGCCAAAGCGCTGCGCTTGCCCGTATCCAGACAGCACTCGTTGCCGGGCATCATCTGATTTGCCTGACGGGCGCATCCGGGGTGGGCAAGTCCGCCATCGCGACGGCGCTGGTCGATACACCGCCACCGGGTGTCGACGTGCTGCATCAGGGTTTTTGGTGGCGCGGCACCGACGCCGTTGCGCATTTCGAAGGCGTGCTCGCAGCGCGCAGCGCGGCACCGGCCCCGCACCAAGCCGCACCGCGCTCGATCCTGTTGATTTGCGATGCCGCCGACAGCCTGGACACCGACACGCTGGGGCGGTTTGCCGCTTACCTGCGCCGGCAGGACCCCGGAGCGTCGCCTGCGATGCAAGGCCTTGTGATCGGCGCCGGCGATGTGGCGCATCGCCTGCGCCAGATCGCGCCGGAGGTCGGGCCGGATGCGACAATCGAGCTTGGCCCGTTCAGCCGCGAAGAGGCCGATGCCTTTGTGCGCGACCGTGTGGCCAGCCGCGGCATTGGCCCGGCCCAGCTAGGCGACGTGCAGCTTCGCGCGCTCTATGCCCAGACGTCTGGCAATCCGCGGCGGCTCAAGGCGCTCGTTGAAAAGAGCTTTCTGAGCGGGCGGATGGGTGGGCCGACAGCCGCGGCCCGACCCGAGCCCGTGAAGCCCGCTTCGACTGGCCAAGAAGCCGCAGCCGCCGCAGACCCGCCAAGCAAGAGCGCCGCGCCGGTGCCGGAAACGGGGCAACCGCGCGCGCCCGCAAAGCCCGTCGCGGCGATGCACGACCGGACGGCGGATAGCGGCAGGCAAAACGCCGCCCAAAGGGTGGATCCGCCGCCCATCCAACTGCCCCCGATGGGTGTTGGAGAGCCCGAACAGCCACCCCCTTCCGCGGTAAGAGCGCCGGCAACGGAACCAGAGCCGGCAGACCGGCGCGAGACCCCGCCAACTGTGGTTTTGCCGTTTCAAAACCGCGCACGCCATCCCGATACGCCGGCAACCGTCACGGAAGCGCCCCTGCGCGCGGCCGCACCGCGGAGCAGCGGCGTGGCCTGGCGTTTGCTTGCCGCGTCGGTGGCCGTGATCGCATTGGGTTGGGGCGCGGCCTATATCGCCGTCGGCTGGTCGCAGACCCCGGTCGCTCAAGCACCCGCGCAACAGCCTGCGACGCAAACGCCGGCGCTTGCGGCATCTTTGAAGCCGGGCCCGAGCCGGTTGCCGACGCTGCAAACCGCGCCCCCGCAAGAAGCGTCGCCTGGCCCGGGCTACAAGCGGGTTCAAGCGCCCGGACCCCTGCTCGATACGGCCGAAGCTGCACCCCCCCGACGGTATTTCGAGGTTGTTTCCCTTTCTGGCGTTCCGCAGCCAGGCGGTCTCTGGCCGGCGCCAATACGCAAAGAGGAGCCGGCGACCGAGGCGGTGCCTTCCTCGATAACGCGGCCCGAAATCCTGCGTGAACCGTCCCTTGGGACGGCGCTTGAACCGACGCGCGAACTGGCGCTTGAACCGACGCGCGAACCGGCGCTTGAACCGGCGCGCGAACTGGCGCCCAAGACGGGTCCCGACGCGGTCCGGAAGACGATCCGAACAGCGCCTGGACCGGGATCAGAACGCGATCTGGCTGCGCAAAAAACAAGGCCCGATGCGGTTGCGCCGGACGAGGCAGCCTTCGACAGCCCTAGGGCCAACCGGATCGCAGCGGATCCAGATTTGGCGGAGCGCAGCGCCACGCCTGCGCCCGACCCCACTTTGGCGAAGCCCGAAACGCCGCCCCAGGCGCACCTCAGCGAAAGGGACAGGTCGGCGCCCGCCGCGCCCGATCCGACCCAGGATCTCCTTGCCGATGCCATCCTGCGGTTGGCCGAACGGGAAGCGCTCGAGGACGGTCTTGGGCCGGTACTACCTGATGCGATCCGTGCGCAGCTGGCCGAGATCATGACGCTGCACCCTCAAAGCGCAGCCGCTGAACGCCTGCGTGCGGCGGGGTTCGACCCTGCGCCGCGGGCACTCGCCTTTCCGATCACGCCGGTGCTGGCGGCTGCGCCGATCCCGCCGGCTGCAGCACCGAAACCCCGCGCGATCGAGCGCGGCCCGAAGAAACCGGGGCTCAAGTCCCGCCTGATTTTGCCCGATCCCTGGACGCCGGTTCTGCGCGCGCCGGCCGCGCAACAGGCGGCGCCCAGCCTTGCCGCGCGGTTGAACACCGCAACGCTCGCGCAGATGCTTGGCGATGGGCTCATGGGCAATGTCGTCCAGCCCCGTGCGCCGGCATATGCGGTGCTCATTCGGCGCGAGGGGGTGCGGGTGCTGTTTTCCTATCCCCAGCATGGCTGTCGCGGCGTTCTTGAACCGGCCGCCATCGCGCAGGATGGCATGGTCTATCGCGAGCGGCTTTTTCCCGATCGGGGATGCGTGAATGCCGGTTGGGTCCGGCTCGTCCCGCTTGACGCGGGCGAGGTCGGCTATGGCTGGGCGGCGACGCGGGACGGTCCCTGGTACACGCACGCCGTCCTGACCGTGCCGCCCAGGGAAGATGGCACGCCGATGCCTTGGCACCATCTGCCGGATCTGGCGAGCATCGATCCGGAACTGCAGGAGGCGCTCTTAGCGTTGGTCCGCCGCGACCGGCGCGAGATCCAGCAAAGGCTGAAGATCGCCGGCTACGATCCCAAAGGGGTCGATGGGCTGTTCGGACCGGCCACGCGGGCTGCGCTTGCCGCTTGGCAAGAGGCGCATGGCTATGCGGTCACCGGGTACATCGATGCCGAGCAGCAAGAACGGCTGCGGGTCGAGACGGCGGACCGCTATGTTGCTCCCGCCCGTCGCAACGCTTCGCCGGCCGAGCGGCTGGTCAGCGCCATCCGACGCAATACCCGCACGGTCGAGGACCGCCATTGCTTGCGCGATCTCAATGGCCGCGCTTTGCGGGGCTACCAGGTGCGCTGCGCGGTCGAGGAGGGCAATCCGGACGCTGACCGCTAGGCCCCAGCTCGTGGAAGGGATGACGGGATTTTTTTACGCGATCTGCCGTGATGGACGCTGGCCGTAAAAAGGGCGGGTATGGGCGCAGGGCGTCGATTGCCGCTTTGGAACGCGCATCGGGTTTGATCCGTGTCGCCAGAACGCGCATCTCGTTTGCGGCGTTGGGGCGCCGACAACATGCCTGCGCGCTAGGTTGGGGTCTCATTCATGTCCAAGCGATGACGATTGAGACGAGGGCCAAGGCGGCGAGGTAGTTTCTGGCAAAGCGATCGTATCGAGTAGCGATCCGCCTCCAGTTCTTAAGCTTTCCGAACAATCTTTCGATGAC
>JBCDAZ010000036.1:0-34642 GCA_039184655.1 Pseudomonadota bacterium
AATGCGTGGTTGCTGTCGGTCGTCACCTTGTATTTCTTTGATCTCTCGACCCGTAGGTCGTTGTCTCGCATCAGCCTGCCAACGCGGCGGTGGCCGATGTTCAGACCAAGTTCCTTCAGTTCTTCGGTCATTCGTGGACGGCCGTAGCTGCCCAGGCTGAGACGAGACTGTTCCTTGATATGAGCCAGAACAATCATGTCTGTCCGCTGCATTTGACGGGCCGGAGGGCCGCGATAGACTGCCGAACACCGGCCGACATGAAGCGCATCGCGGCCTGACCCCGTCCACCTTCTCGCGGCAGGGTCAACACCGGATCGGTCGGCCCATGACAGGCCAGCGCTCGATGTGAACGCGACCCCATTGTCGCCGACAATCGTTCTCGTCTTGCCCCGCTCCGCGATGAGCGCGTCCGTTTTGCGGGCGACGCGCTAGCCTGACAGCGCGGTGTCGGCGATCAAGCACAGGCTTTCCCATGTGCAGTCATTGACCGCCGCAAGCATCCCGAACCAACGACCACCGGCGAGCTGGTTGGAGACGCCGTCGAGGCGCCACCGTTCGTTCGGTCGCGTCGGCGTCTCGATGGGCCGCCGCGTTCCGAGCGCTCGCTTCCGCCTGCCGCGCTTGCGCACCATAAGCTTCTCTTCGCGATAGATCCGCTGGACCCGTTTGCGGTTGATCACATGGCCTTCGTGGCGCAGCGGCCCGTGAAGTCGGCGATGCCCGAACCGCCGACGCGCCTGGGCGAACGCCTTCAGACGGTCGCGCAGTTCACTATCGTCAGCAGGCTTGGGCGCATACCGGATCGAGGTCCGGCCGGACCCGAGCACACGGCACGCCCCCCGCTTACTCATCTCGAAGACCGTCCAGATTCGCCTCGGCCTCATGTCGAGCGGCGGGCGTTACCCCTTTTTCCCAAGAGGTCTTTCAGCGCCACGTTGTCCAGCATAGCGTCGGCGAGACGCCGCTTGAGCCTGCTGTTCTTCTCTTCGAGCGCCTTCGGTCGCTTGGCCTCAGGCACACCCATCCCGGCAAACTTGACCTTCCACTCGTAAACCGTGGCCGAGCTCACTCCATGACGCCGGCAGACTTCCGATGTGGGCGTCCCGTTCGCCAGTGTCGCTCGGACCCAGAGCGCGACATGGCTCACCCTGATCGCGCAGGATTGCAACATTCTGTTCGTCGCTAAATCGTAACCGCTTCATCGCTTGTCTCTTCCTTACACCGAACGCTACCATTCCGCGAAGGAAGTTCAGAGGGTCACGTCAGGCATGATCGGCCTGGCGGGCGGGGGCAGGATCCTCCGGCAAGGGCAGCGGTCGGCCGCAGTGTCGGCGTTTGGGTTCGGTTCGACAGCGCGAGGCGATCAGCCTTTCCGGCATTTGGCAAGGAACGCCTCGACGATCTCCGCGGCCATGCCGGTGTAGCGGGCGGGGTCGAAAACGGCATCCCAATCGAGCGGCGCGTCGGTTTTGGCAGCGAGGATTTTGTCGAGCGGGGTGCTGCCGGCTGCGGCGTCCTGACAGGCGGATTTGACAAGCGCCTGCGCCTCGGGCCGCGGCATATACGCGGCCAGCGCAAAGCTCGCCGCCTCGGCCATCATCAGCCCCTGCGTATCGTCCATGCTGCGCGCCATCCGCGCCGGATCGGCCCGAAGCGTCTCGATCAGCGCCAGCCCATGACGCGTGGCGGCCCCGGCGGACAGGCAAAGCGGCGGCAGCGCCTGCCATTCGGCCGCCCAGGCAGCGCCGTCGCGGTCGCCGGTATGGATGAGCGCCTGGTGCAGGGTTGCCAAATGCCCGGGTGCGGCGCGTGCCAGCGCGACCAGCGTCTCCGGCCCCACCGGGTTGGTCTTGTGGGGCATGGTCGAAGAGCCGCCCGCCGCCCCGGCCTGGGCTTCACGCAGCTCGGTCTGGCCCAACAGGATCAGATCCGCCCCGATCTTGCCCAGCGCTCCGGTCAGAAGGGACAGCCAGCCGCCCAGCTCCGCGAGGCTGTCGCGCGCCGCGTTCCAGGGGATCGGCTCGGCGCCCAGATGCAGGGCGGCGGCCATGGCCCGGGCCACGGCCGGCCCTTGCGGTCCCATGGAGGCCAGCGTGCCGGAGGCCCCCGCAAGGCTCGCCTGCAAGAGCCGCGGGCGCAGCTCGGCCAGCCGGTCGCGCTGGCGCAGGATCGGCGCGCCCCACACCGCGATGCGCGCGCCCAACAGCGTCGGTGTGGCGATCTGGGCGCGGGTGCGGGCGGCCATGACCGTGCCGCGATGCGCTTCGGCCTGATCGGCCAAAGCCGCGATCAGCCGCTCAAGCCGGGCTTCCAGCACCTCCAGCATCGCGCGCAGCTGTAGGATGAGGGCGGTGTCCAGAATGTCCTGGCTGGTCGCGCCGAAATGCAGCCAGGCCGCAGCCTCCTCCGGCAAGGCCGCGCGAAACGCCGTCACGAGGGCGGGCACCGGAACGCCATCCTGGGCGGTGCCCGTAGCAAGTGCCGCCGGGTCGAGCCGGGCCGTTTCCGCGGCTGTCCCGATCGCCTCGGCTGCGGCCTGCGGGATCATGCCCAGCCCCGCCTGTGCCCGGGCGAGGGCCGCCTCCACCCGCATCATCGCCCGCAGTGCCGAAGCGTCCGTGAACAGCGGTGCGATCTCGGGATCGCCGTAAAGCCCGCCATAAAGCGTGCTGTCGAAGGGCGACACCGCCATCAGGCAGCCCGAAGCGGCAAATCCAGAATTGCGCGCGCCTCCTGCCAGCTCGCCACCGGGCGCCGGTGTTTCTCGCAGAGCTCCACCGCGCGTCGGACCAGCGCCGCATTCGAGGGGGCCAGCCGCGCGCGATCCAGCCGCACATTGTCTTCAAGCCCGGTTCGGGTGTGCCCCCCGGCGGCAATGCACCATTCATTGACTGTGAGCTGTCCGGCGCCGATCCCGGCCGCGCACCATTCAGCCTCGGGTGCCAGCCGCTTGACGGTCTCGATATAGAACTCGAAGACGGTGCGATCGACCGGCATGGCGTTCTTCACCCCCATCACGAACTGGATGTAGAGGCGGCCCGGGATGCGGCCATCGCGGTTCATGGCCACGGCCTGAAAGATGTGGGACAGATCGAAGGCCTCGATCTCGGGCTTGACACCATGGGTCCGCATCTCGCCGGCCAGCCAGTCGACCAGATCGGGCGGGTTTTCATAGACCCGGGTCGGGAAGTTGTTCGAGCCCACCGAGAGCGACGCCATGTCGGGGGAGAGCGGCAGCATGCCGCCGCGCGCCTGTCCGGCCCCGGAGCGACCGCCGGTCGACAGCTGCACGATCATGCCGGGGCAGTGCTTTTCCAGGCCTTCCTTCAGCGCGGCGAATTTCTCCGGATCGGATGTGGGGGTCTGATCGGCATTGCGCACATGGCAATGCGCAATCGCGGCGCCGGCCTCGAAGGCCGCTTGTGTGCTCTCGATCTGCTCTGCCACCGTGATGGGCACGGCGGGGTTGTTTTCCTTGGTGGGCAGCGAGCCGGTGATCGCCACACAGATAATGCAGGGTTTGGTCATCGCGCATCGTCCATCTCGGCAAGGGTCTCCTTGACGATTTTGATCGCGTGATTGGCCCGCGGCACACCGGCATAGACCGCCACATGCAGCATCGCCTCGATAATCTCGTCGCGGGTGGCGCCGGTATTCGCCGTGGCGCGCACATGCATGGCGACCTCTGCGTCATTGCCTAGCCCGGCCAGCAGCGCCAGGGTGATCAGCGAGCGATCGCGCAAGGAAAGTCCGGGGCGCGCCCAGACGGTGCCCCAAGCCCCTTCGGCGATGAATTCCTGAAAAGGTTGGTCGAACTCGGTCTTGGCGGCCTCGGCGCGGTCGACATGCGCATCGCCCAGAACCCGACGCCGGGTGATCATGCCCCGGGCATAGCGTCCGCCGCTAGACATGGCCGATCTCGCGGGCAAAAGCGGAGATTAACGCCCCGGTCTCCTCGGGCCGCTCGACGCAAGGCAGGTGGCCTGCGCCGCGGATCAGTTCAAAGCGGGCCCGCGCAACCAGCTCGGCCGTGGCTTGAACCAGCGCCGGCGGCGTCGAGCCGTCCTCATCGCCGGCCATCGCCAGGACCGGCAGGTCAAGCGCCGCGGTTGCCACGGTGTAATCGGCGTTGCGGATCGCATAAGCACAGCCCAGATAGCCGTCCTCGGGCGTTCGACACAGCATATGCCGCCAACCCGCCAGCGCCGCGCGCTGTTGGGTGCGAAAGGCCTCCGAGAACCAGCGCGACAGGATCTGCTCCTCGATCGCGGCAATACCGCCCCGGTTGATGGCTTCGATGCGTTCGTCCCACATCGCCTCGGTCCCGATCCGCGCAGCGGTGTCCATCAACACCAGACCGCGCAAAAGATCGGGACGCGCCGCGGCAAGACCTTGGCCGATCAACCCACCGATCGACAGCCCGACAAAGAGGATATCGCAAAGCCCCAGATGCTCGATCAGCGCTTCGGCATCGGCCACCAGCGTTTCCATCTGGTAGGGCGCGGCCGGACACTCGCTGAGGCCATGCCCCCTTTTGTCGTAGCGCAGCAGACGGATGCCGGCCGGCAGATGCGCCAGAAGCGCGTCCCAGACCCGATAATCCGTGCCAAGCGAATTTGCCAGCACCAGAGCCGGCCCGTCCTCCGGGCCGCTGAGAGCATAGTGCACCCTTATCCCGTTCAGCATGGCCATCTGCATCGCCGGTCCTCCAACCGCCTCGGACTTGTTTTGCCCGGGTCTTTCGTGCCGCACCCGCTGCGGTCGCAAGCCAGAGGATTGCGCGCCGGCCCGGCGAAGGTCAAGGAAGCCGATTTGGCGCTGTTTGGTGGAGTGTTTTCCATAAGGCGAAAAAATGTCTCGCCCGAGTGACATATGGCCCTATCTCGCAACGAAATCGGGGAGTTTATCCATGAAAGTCGTCCGCGAAGTGGAGGAGGTGCGCTCTGGGCAGGTGCGCTCCATCACACGGGCCTTGTCGCTCCTTCGAGCCCTGGCAGCCTCAATTGAAGGTCTCACGCTGTCGGAAGCAGCCGAGATTTCCAAATTGGCCCCATCAACGGCGCATCGCATCCTGACGACGCTGGAAAGCGAGCGGTTTGTGCGTTTTGAGACCAGTGTCGGCTTGTGGCAGGTCGGCGTCGCGGCCTTCACGGTGGGCGCGGCCTTTACGCGCAATCGCGAGGTCGTCACCTTGGCGCGTCCCTTCTTGCGACGGCTGATGGAAGTCACCGGCGAGACAGCAAACATCTATGTCGAAAGCTCCGGTGAGGCGGTTTGCATGGCCCAGGTTGAAAGCCGCCATACGATGCGTGCGATCACCCAGGTGGGCGGCCGGGTAAAGATGCACTGGTCGGCCGCGGGCAAGGCGCTGCTTTCTTGCATGACGGATGCGCATGTCATGCAAATTTTGTCCGAGCACGGTATGGCGCGGGCAACGGCGCGCACGATGCTGCAACCCGAGGGGCTGCTTCGCGAGATCGCCACTGTCCGTCAGACCCGGTTCGCGCATGATGTGGAAGAGTTCACTGAAGGTTTGCGCTGTATCGCGACGCCGATCTTCAATGAAAGCGGTCGCGGAGTGGCGGCGATTTCTATCTCCGGGCCCACCGCACGGATCACCGTACAACGCATCGAGCTGCTCGAACGCACGCTGATCGAGGTGGCGGATGAGGTCATGCGCGACTTCGGCGGGCAGCCGCCGAGCGAGCAAAAACGCGCTAGACGGACCCATAGCGCTTTGTTATAGCGCGCCTGCTTCCGGCGTAGCTCAGTGGTAGAGCATCGGACTGTTAATCCGCTGGTCGCAGGTTCGAATCCTGCCGCCGGAGCCAGATGAACGAGGGCTTCAAGCGCGCCGTCCGCGCCCTTGGCAGCGCTCCAGCATCCCCTTATGCTTAGGTCGCGCTACGTTGGATCGCGCTAAGAGCGCGCAACGCCGGATGTTGGACGACATAAGATATCCGCGCCTTACCGGAGCGCTGCCTTCCACCCAGGTCAATAGGCGCGATCAAGCTGGCACCAGGCCACCCCCGGTTTCGTCGACATCCGATGACGCTCAAGAGACACGGCCATCGGGCAGCGGCCTGTTTTCCCGTCCCTTTGCAGCATCTTGGGACCCGATCATAGATTGGCCTTGGCCGTCAGGGCGCTGGCGGTCCAGACCAGTCATGACGCAAGCCCAGGCCCGGTGTTCAGTCACAATGCGACGGTCGCCTGATCGAAGCTGTAGCCCAGAAGTGCCGCGTCGGCGGCAAAAAGCGCGCCGACCTTCTCGGCCGTATCGTCGGTGTAATAGCGGCGCCAATCGCCCTTGGCGTTTCGGTTCCGCTCAAAAGGGCGCCAGCGCACCGGACGCCCCAGTTTTTCGGAAAGATAGGCAGGAAGCGCCTCGGACAGCTGCTCGATCGGAACGACATCAACCACGACATGACCGGCTTGATCGATCAGATAGCTATGCTGCGAAGCATAAAGGGCACAGTCCGGCTGCAACCTCAGTTTCGAATGCGCTTCGACCCCGTGGAGTTTTGTGGCGAGCGCGGGATCGGACCGCGATTTTTCAAGTGTTGCAAAAAGAAGATCGACAAATTCACTGAAACTTCCCAGAAAAGCAACACGCGCCTGCGTTATCCCTTGGCGTGTGTCGGGTTTCGATTTCCACCACTCATAGGCAGAAACCAGCCGGCTCCACGGGTTGCGGCTGATTGCAAAGGCTTGGAACTGGGCCAGTTCCGGTGCTGCCTTCACCATATCGCGATAGTTCACGTGACCCCGAAAATTTTCGTTTTTCCAAGTTTTTGAGAGTGTTTCTTCGCCTAATCTCTTAAGAAATGAACGGACCGAGGAACCGGCATTTTTGTGGATATGCAAAAAGACCAACCTTTGGTCGGGAAGAACGATCATGACGCGGGCGGCTCCTCTTTGTCTGCGGTTTGGCGCGGGCTAGACGTCGAGGTCGCACCAGACCGGGACGTGGTCCGACGGCTTGTCGCGGCCCCGCAGATGCCGGTCGATCCCACTTGCGGTCAAACGGTCGGCGGCCTGCGGCGTAAGCAGGAGGTGATCTATGCGTATGCCGTCATTCTTTTCCCACGCCCCGCGCTGGTAATCCCAAAAGGTATAGACCATGGGCTCGGGGTTCAGGCTGCGGATCGCGTCGGTGAAACCGAGATTTGCGATCCGCCGATAGGCCATGCGGGTCTGGGGCAGGGCGAGAGCGTCGTCCCGCCAGGCATCGGGGCGTTCGGCATCTTCATCTTGCGGAATGACGTTGTAGTCGCCCGCCAGAACGGCGGGGATTTCCTCGGCAAGGATGTTGGCTGCGCGTGTCTGCAGGCGCGCCATCCAGGCCAGCTTGTAGGTATATTTCGGGTCCGGAACCGGATTGCCGTTCGGAAGGTAGAGGCAGCACACACGCAGCGCACCGCGTTGCGTGCTCACAACCGCCTCGATCCATCGGGCCTGCATATCGTTCTCATCGCCGGGCAGACCGCGGCTGACATCCTCCAACGGGTATCGAGACAGGATCGCGACCCCGTTGAAGCTTTTTTGGCCATGGGTTTCGACATTGTATCCCAGCTCTTCGAACGCTTCGCGCGGTATGCTGGCGTCGATCGATTTGAGCTCCTGCAGGCAAACGATATCGGGCTTTTCTTCGGCAAGCCAAGTCGTCAAACCTGCAATACGGGCCTTGATGCCGTTAATATTGAAACTCGCAACCCGCATGGCGCAGGGATTATCCGTTCACAATATCCTTGAGCTTCTTTGCAATGGTGACCTTGACGGCCTTGTCGGCCGGCTTGGCGATCGCTTCGCCCGTCGCGGGGTTGCGCACCGTCCGGGCCGGACGCTCGCGGCAGAAAACCTTGCCGATCCCGGGCAAGGTAATGGCACCGCCTTTCTCGACCTCATCGGCCACGATCGACGCCAGCGCGTCGAGCGCCCGCGCAGCGGCAGCTTTGTCGATATCGGCCGCTTCCGAAAGGGCTGCTGCGAGCTGATTTTTTGTCATGGGTTTGTCGGTCATGCGGAATCCTTCTGTCCCTTGAATACTCTGCTTTACGGCGACAGACCGCTGGTCACAATGTTTTTCAGAAAAACGACGGATGACGGCGTCGCGTCAAAAGGAAAAGCCTGTTCAAATGGAAAAGCTGGTTCCGCATCCGCAGGATGCCGTTGCGTTGGGGTTGTCGATAACGAATCGGCTGCCGATCAACTCTTCGGTGAAATCGACCGTCGCACCGGCAAGAAAAGGCAGCGACACCGGATCGATCACAACCGACACCCCGTCGCGCGCCAGAACAAGATCGTCGCCCGCCGGCTGCTCCTCGATCCTAAAATCGTATTGAAAGCCCGAACAGCCGCCGCCATCAACAGCAACCCGAAGCACAGGCGCACCGATTTCAGCCAGCCGCGCAAAGGCGCGGTCCGTGACAACCGGCGGCAGGGTGATCGCACCCGGCATCTGCATCGCTTGATCCTTTCGCGCTGTGCTGTTGCAAGATAGGCTCAAGCGGGGCGCGCCGCAAGCCGCGCGCAGCGAAGAAGAGAGGCTCCATGGCCACCCGCCCTGCACCGGCCGTCTACGCCTGCGACCCGGCCGCGACCCGCGGTCGGCTGACGCCGGAGGACGCCTCGGCCAACCGCTCACCCTATCAGCGGGATCGGGATCGGATCATTCACTCCGCCGCGTTTCGTCGGCTTAAGCACAAAACACAGGTCTTTGTCGAGCATGAGGGCGACTATTACCGCACCCGGCTCACCCACAGCCTTGAGGTCGCCCAAGTCGCCCGCACCATTGCGCGGACCCTGGGCCTTGACGAGGATCTGACCGAGGCGGTGGCGCTGGCGCATGATCTGGGCCACACCCCGTTCGGGCATACCGGCGAAGATGCGCTGGCCGAATGCATGGCACCCTGGGGCGGGTTCGACCACAACGCGCAAGCAGTGCGGATCGTTACGCGGCTGGAGTGCCATTATGCGCGTTTTGACGGTCTCAATCTAAGCTGGGAGACGCTCGAAGGCCTTGCAAAGCACAACGGCCCCGTGCGGGGCGCGGTGCCCTATGCGCTGGCCGAGTACGTCGCCGAACACGACCTGGAACTGCATACCCATGCCGGCGCCGAAGCCCAGGTCGCGGCCCTGGCCGACGATATCGCCTATAACAATCACGATCTGATGGATGGGCTGCGCGCCGGGCTTTTTTCGGAAGATCAGCTGCGCGCATTGCCGATCATCGGCCCGGCCTTTGCCGAAGCGCAGGCGCGCTATCCCGACATCGCACCTTCGCGGCGCCAGCATGAGGCGATGCGCAGGGTTTTTGGGGCCATGGTCGAAGATGTTTTGCGCGAAAGCCACGCCATCCTTGCCCGAACCGCACCGCGATCTGTCGACGATGTCCGCGCCGCAGGCTACCCGGTGATCCGCTTCTCAAAGCCGCTCTGGGAGGATCTCAAGATCATCCGTCGGTTTTTCTTTGAACATATGTACCGCCACTGGCAGGTTCGACGGATGCGGCGGAAGGCAGGCGTCGTGGTACGCGATCTCTTCGAGGTATTTACCGACGATATTGGCCTGTTGCCCGAGGGGTGGCGCCGTGCTGCCGCGCAAGCCGGCCAAGGTGTGGGGCATGCGCGCATCGTCGCCGATTATATCGCCGGCATGACCGACAGGTTCGCGCTCAACGAGCATCGCAAGATCGTCGATCCGCAAGCGCGCGCCTGAACGGCGCCCCCTGAGCCCTCGCATGCCGGAGGTCAACGTCCCACGCGCCATGGCGGGCTAAGTTAAGGCTCGGCTAACCGATGGGCGCATAGTGCGACAAGCCTGCAAGCGAGCCAGAAGCCGGCCGCGCATGGGCCGCATATTGGCCGAACGCCGCCCGCACACCGCCCGCGTACTGGCCGCATACTGGCCGAACGCTGGGCGGAAGCCGGGTAGAAGCGCTCTGCCGCCCGTGCTAGGTGCGATGCGCGCAACCAACGCAAACGGACGCCCCGATGAACCTATTCGCCGATATTCGCAGCCTAATCCTCGGCTGCCTTGCAACGCAGCAATCGCAGGGGGCGCTGCCCGCATCGCTCGATTTCGGCGCGGTTTCGGTCGAACCGCCGCGCGATCGGGCCCATGGCGACATGGCCTCGAACGCCGCCATGGTTCTGGCCAAACCCGCCGGTCGAAAACCGCGCGAAATCGCCGAGGCGCTTGCACCCATGCTTGCCGCGGATCCGCGCATCGCCGCGGTTCAGGTCGCCGGGCCCGGATTCTTGAACATGCGTTTCGCGCCGGACGTCTGGCTCTCGGTCATTCCCGCCGCGATTAGGGCCGGGCCGTCATTCGGGCAGTCGAAGATGGGTGGGGGCCGCAAGGTCAATGTGGAGTTCGTGTCGGCAAACCCGACCGGCCCCCTGCATGTCGGCCATACGCGCGGTGCGGTGTTCGGCGACGCGCTGGCCAGCCTGTTGGCCTTTGCCGGCTACGATGTCACGCGCGAGTACTACATCAACGATGGCGGCGCTCAGGTCGATGTGCTCGCCCGCTCAGCCTATGAGCGCTATCGCGAGGCGCATGGGCTTGAGCCGCAGATCGCGGACGGGCTCTATCCCGGCGACTATCTCGTTCCTGTCGGCGCGGCACTGAAAGCGCGTTTTGGCGATACGTTGCTCAACCTGCCCGAGAACGACTGGCTCGACACGGTCCGGCGTTTTGCAATCGACGCGATGATGGAGACGGTGCGCGCGGATCTCGCCGCGCTCGGCGTGACGATGGACGTCTATTTTTCCGAGAAGTCGCTCTACGGTACTGGGCGGATCGAGGCGGCGCTGGCCGATCTGGAAGGCCGCGGGCTGCTATATCGCGGTGTGCTCGAACCGCCCAAAGGCAAGACACCCGAGGATTGGGAGCCGCGCGAACAGACGCTCTTTCGCGCAACCCCCTTCGGCGACGATGTCGATAGACCGGTAAAGAAATCGGATGGTAGCTGGACCTACTTTGCGCCCGATATCGCCTATCATCATGACAAGTTGCAGCGCGGTTTTGAGCAGCTCATCGATGTCTTCGGAGCCGATCACGGCGGTTATGTAAAGCGGATGAAAGCGGCCGTAGCGGCGCTTTCGGGCAATGCGGCGGTCCCGCTCGACATCAAACTATGCCAGCTCGTGAAGCTCTATAAGGACGGGGCGCCCTTCAAAATGTCCAAGCGGGCGGGCACTTTTGTGACCTTGCGCGATGTCCTCGACGAGGTGGGACCCGATGTGACCCGCTTTACCATGCTCACCCGCAAGAACGACGCAGCTTTGGATTTCGATTTCGCCAAGGCGACCGAGCAATCGAAGGACAATCCGGTTTGGTATGTGCAATACGCGCATGCGCGGGCAAAGTCGCTGTTGCGGCGGGGCGCAGCCATTGCCGACATCGCCGCCCTTGCTGAGGCCGATCTCTCGCCTCTCACGGATCCCGCGGAGATTGCGCTGGCCGCCCGTATTGCGGAATGGCCGCGTCTCGTCGAGGCGGCTGCGCAGGCGCATGAGCCGCATCGGGTCGCCTTTTACCTTTACGATCTGGCCGGGGCGCTGCATGCGCTCTGGACGCTGGGCAATGACCGGCCCGAGCTGCGTTTCGTTCAAGAAGACGACCCCGGTGCAACTTCCGCACGACTTGCGCTCGTGAATGCAAGTGCAGTTGTTATTTCGGCGGGTCTTGGTATCCTTGGCGTGACCCCTGTCGAAGAAATGTGATGGCCTAAGGACGGCATGCAGATCTACGGCAAGACGGGAAAACCCGCAGCCGGGCATATTTAGGGGTTGGAGCAGGTGGGCCGCGTAGGTATTGTGGCATGAACAGGCGAGAACCCGATGACCGACATGGCGCGCGATCCGTTTGACGAGGCCCGGACTCACTCAAAGGCCCGATCCGGCCGTTTTGCCCGGCTTGCTGGGGCGCTGTTGTCGGTGCTGCTCGTCGCCGCGGTCGGAGCCTGGACCTATCGGATCGGTCAGCAGGACGCCCAGGACGTGCCCGTGATCATGGCGTTGGAGGGGCCGGCCAAGCTGCAGCCCGAAGATCCAAAGGGGCTGCGGGTCGAGCATCAGGGCCTGACCGTCACGGCGATTGTCGAGGGCACGCCGCCCGTACCGCGACCCGGCCAGGTTGAGACCGCGCCGCCCCCTGCGGAATTGGCGGCCGAGGATCTTCCACGCGCCGCACTTCCGATCCCCACGGCGCGGCCTGATACAGCTTCGGCCGATACGCGTTTGGCCAAGCCCAACCCGGTCGATCCCGACCCGCTCAATCCCGGTGTTGCCGAACCCGACGTTGCGGCAGCACAGGACCCAACGCGTACGGGCGCGCCCGGCCCTGACGCCACGCCCATGCCTGAGGCAGCCGAGCGGGCCCGGCCCGATCCGGGTGAAACGGTGAGCATGGCCCAACTGCCGCCCGCGCTGCGCCAAACCCTAACCGCTCCGCAGATGCAGGATCGCGCCGATAGCGCCATTGCCCCGGACGCTGCGCAAGACAACGCTCCGCAGAGCGCGCCAGATACCCCAGCACAGCTTGCGCCGGATAGAGAAGCGGCCGAGCCCGGTCCGGTGGTGTTGCCGGATGCCGAGGCGCTGCCCGCATTGCGGCCCGAGCGCCAAAACCCCGAGCGCCGAACGGCGTCGACAGACATCAGCGATCGCGCGGATGCGACGCAACCGGTCGTTGACGCGCGCCCAGCAGAGTCCGATAGCCAAGCGGCGGAGGCCGACCCCGCGGCGGATGCGCTACGGGCAACCTCGGATGCTCCACAGATTGCCCCACGCCCGAAGGTGCGCCCGAAGCTGCGTCCCGCCGAGCTTGAGTCCGAGCTTGAGTCCGGGCTTGAGTCCGAGCTTGAGTCCGAGCGTGCCGCCCCCGACCCGACCATCCTGACCACGGCGACACCGGATGCAGTGCCCGCCGCCGCGGCGCCCGAAAATACGCCGGTCAGCCCAGACCTTGCCGCGGCAAGCCCTGCACGAACCAGCCGCGCCGTCGATGCCGCGAAAGCGGCTTTCCCGCCAACGGGAACCCAACTTATCCAGCTCGGCGCCTTTGACTCGCCCGACATCGCCCAGGCGGAGTGGCAACGGCTGGTCCAGGCACATGCCGATCTCTTAGGGACCAAGGGTCCGCTCGTGCAACGCACGGTGCTGTCGGGCCGCGTGTTCTTTCGTTTGCGCGCGGAGGGGTTTGCGACCCTTGCCGAAGCGCGCAACACATGCTCGGCCCTCAACGCGCGCGGCCTGCCCTGCATCACGCGGGTCCAGGAATGACCACGCCGCGCGCCTGCATCCTGGCGCCGTCCGGACCGAAGCTGACCGCGCGTGAGTGTCGGTTCTTTGCCCAGGCCGATCCCTGGGGCTTTATTCTGTTTGCACGCAATGTCGAGACACCCGGGCAACTCGCTCAGCTGACCGACGCGCTGCGCAACGCGGTGGGTCGCGATGCGCCGATTCTGATCGATCAGGAAGGCGGGCGGGTCGCCCGGATGGGGCCGCCGCATTGGCGCGCCTGGCCGCCGGTGCGCGAAGTCTGCGATGCGGCCGAGGATGAGCAAGCACTGTTGGAAAGCCTGGCATTACGCTACCGCATCATCGGGGAAGAGCTGCGCGACGTCGGCATCGATGTCAACTGCGTGCCGCTTCTCGATGTGCCCCAGCCGGGCATCCATTGGGTGATCGGAAACCGGACCTTGGGCAGCGATCCGCTGACGGTGGCGCGTCGGGCAAAGGCGGTGGTGGCCGGTTGCCTTGCCGGCGGGGTGCTGCCGGTGATCAAGCATATTCCGGGCCATGGCCGGACCGCTCTCGACACGCATCACGCGCTTGCGGTTGTCGAGACGACGCGCGATGCGCTGCGCGGCAGCGACTTCCAGCCATTTCGCGATCTTGCCGATATGCGCCTGGGTATGACCGCCCATATCGTTTATCGCGATATCGATCCTTTGGCGCCGGCAACCTTTTCAGCCGATGTGATCACCGAGATCCGCCAGGTAATCGGGTTTTCGGGCTGCCTGATGACCGACGATATCTCGATGGGCGCTCTTGCCGGCAGCATCGATCAGCGTTGCATCCGGGCCATTTTGGCGGGCTGCGATCTGATCCTGCACTGCAATGGCGCGATGGACGAAATGGAGAAGGTGGCCGGCACGGTACCACGGCTGAGCGGGCCGGCGCTCGATCGCGCGGCGCTGGCGCTCGCCGCCCGTCCCACGCGACCCGTCCAGCCGGACCGAACCGACCGTCCCCGCGCGCCCAAGGCTGCGCATGCCTGAGGATTTTGCCGATGGCTGGGAGGCGCGCCGGGTGGCGGATCGGCAGATAGCCGAGGCGCTTGTCGTCGATGTGGCGGGGTTCGAAGGGCCGCTCGATCTGCTCCTGACCTTGGCACGGCACCAGAAGCTCGATCTGCGACGGATCTCGATCCTGGATCTCGCCGAGCAGTACCTTGCCTTTGTCTCGGCCGCACAGGATCTGCGTATCGAACTCGCCGCAGATTACTTGGTGATGGCAGCCTGGCTCGCCTGGCTGAAGTCGCGGCTTTTGCTGCCGCCCGATCCGGAGGCTGACGGGCCGACCGGCAAGGAGCTTGCCGCACATTTGGCGTTTCAGCTCGAGCGGCTCGAGGCGATGCGCACCGCCGGGGCGCAGTTGATGGGCCGCAACCGGCTTGGGCGCGATGTCTTTGCCCGCGGAATGCCCGAAGCGCTGGTTTTGCGCCGAACGGTGCGCTACAATGCCTCGCTGCTCGACCTCCTACGCGCTTATGCCCGGGTTCGAACGCATGAGGAGTACCGCCCGCTCGATGTGCGCCGCGATCCGGTGCTGACGATGGAGGCCGCGCTGACCCGGCTGCGCAGCCTGATCGGCGGGTCGGTGGACTGGACCCTGCTTGAGGCCTTCTTGCCTGAGGGTTGGCGGATCGATCCCAAGCGCCGGCGGTCGGCGGTCGCTGCAACTTTCGCGGCGATGCTGGAGCTGGTTCGGGCGGGCGAGGCCGAGATCGACCAAGAGGCCATCTTTGCGCCGCTGATGCTGCGGGCCTGCCGAGCAGGATCCGGCGACCGAACCGCCGGTGGCAATGCGGCATATCAGAGCGCGGATGGCTGATCGCACGGACCCTCCGCAAGCGTTCGGGCGCGCGGTCGAGCAGGAGATGGGCCAGCTTTTTGAAGATCTGCCGCTTGCCGAGCAGGAGCGGATGGTCGAAGCGATCCTCTTTGCCACGGCCGAGCCGCAGACGCTGCGCGATCTTTGCGCCCGCTTGCCCGAAGGCACCGATGTTGGCCATGCGCTTGCTTTGTTGGAACGCCGCTATCAGGGCCGCGGCGTGCATCTGGTTCAGATCGGCGAGGCCTGGGCTTTCCGCACCGCCCCCGATCTGGGCCATCTGATGAGCCGCGAGGCGGTGGATCTACGCCGCCTCTCACGCGCTGCGATCGAGACCCTGGCCATTGTGGCCTATCATCAGCCGGTGACCCGGGCCGAGATTGAGGAGATCCGCGGCGTATCGGTGTCGCGCGGGACGCTCGATTTGCTGATGGAACTCGACTGGATCCGCCTCGGTCGTCGCCGCATGACACCGGGGCGCCCGGTCACATTCGTGACAACGACGGGGTTTCTCGACCATTTCGGGCTTGAAAGCGCGCGCGACCTGCCCGGTGTTCAGGAATTGCGCGAGGCAGGGCTTTTGGACAATCGCAGCGCCCCGGGCATGCCGTTGTCGCTGGAGGACGACGAGGACCCCGATCGGCCGGCGCAGGATCCGCTTTTCGACCCAGACGATGCAGTCTAGGACGCCCACCCGCTTCTTGGGCCGTCAAGCTCTGCGCGTTCGCCGCCTCGCCCTGCCGACGCTATGAAGAAATCGGGCAGGTCTCGGCGCCGAGGCAACGCAGGACCAGCCCAAGTGCGATGCCGACGCTGCGGGCCCGCACCGTGTCGCGCCCCAGCGCCCCCAGCGCGTGGCGCTCATGCTCGGTGCCGCCGCCGCGCATGGCACAGGCAAAATGCACCAAACCCTCGGGCTTTGCCTCGGTGCCGCCCGGGCCGGCCACGCCCGTGACGGCAACCGCCACGCCGGCCTTCGAGGCGGCAACAGCGCCTTCGGCCATCGCCCGCGCCACCGGCTCCGACACCGCGCCGTATACGTTGAGCATTGCGGGCGGCACCCCTAGAAGTTCGGTCTTGGACGCGTAAGAATAGGTCGAAAACCCGCGGTCGAACACATCTGACGCGCCGGGTAAGGCGGTAAGCGCGGCTGCAATCAGCCCGCCTGTACAGCTTTCCGCGCTGGCAAGCATGATACCGCGGGCCCGGCAGGCTGCCAGCACCGCCGCAGCTAGATCGCGCTCGCGCCTCATACCAGCCATCCATGCGAGACGGCTGCAGCCAGGGTCAAAACCGCCGCCGCCATTAGCCCGGCCAGCACATCGTCGAACATCACGCCGAAGGCTGTGTTCATTCGATCGGCCCAGCCCACGGGAGGCGGTTTCACGATGTCGAAAAAGCGGAACAGAACAAAGGCGCCCAGCCAGCCCGGCCAGGGAAACAGCCAAGGCGCCGCGCCCATCCAGCTCAGCCCGATCGAGAGCGGCAGCAGGGCGATCCATTGCCCGACAACCTCATCGATGACGATTTCCGGCAGGTCCTTCTCATCAACTTGCTCCGTAGCTTGTTCGACCGCCCAAAGACCCAGCAGAAAAACGGCCAGCGTGGCGAGCGCAAGCAGAAGCGGCCCGCCAATCCCGTGCAAGAGCCAGGCCGCCGGAAGCGCGACCAGCGATCCCCAGGTGCCGGGGGCCTTCGGCAAAAATCCCGCACCGAAGACCGTGGCAAGGCTGCGGGCCGCCCTCACAAAACCCGCCCGATACGCTCGCGCGCCCTGCCTTGCCGCCTAGCCGCGCCCCGCGACCCAGCCATCTTAGGCCGCCTCTGCCGGCATGCTCAGCGTAACTGTGGCCATGGCGGCTATGCCTTCGCCCCGGCCTGTGAAGCCGAGCTTTTCGGAGGTGGTCGCCTTGACGCTGACCCGGCCGGTCTGGGTGCGCATGATCTGTGCGATCCGACTGCGCATAGTGTCGGCATAAGGCCCGATCTTGGGCCGCTCGCAAATCACCGTGCAGTCGGCATGCACCAGCCGGCCACCCCGCGCGGCCATTCGCGTCACCGCATGATCCAGAAATATGTCGGAGGTCGCATCCTTCCATTGCGGATCGGAGGGTGGAAACCACTGGCCGATATCGCCCTCGGCCAGCGCCCCAAAAACCGCATCCGTCAGCGCATGCAGCAGCACATCGCCGTCGGAATGCGCCACAAAGCCACGATCATGGGGGATGGCCAGGCCGCCCAGCATCACATGGTTTCCTGGACCGAATTTGTGGACATCGAATCCGGTTCCGGTCCGGGTCTCCATCGAAGCCTCCAGCGCCGCCTCGGCCCGCGCGAAATCCGCCGCCGTGGTGATCTTGAAGTTCTGCTCGCATCCGGGCGCGATGGCAACTGACAGGCCTGCGGCGCGCGCAATCGCCACGTCGTCATCAGCCGCCAGCCCGTGGCGGCGATGCGCCTCCAGGATCGCATCCAGGCGGAACCCCTGCGGGGTCTGGGCGCGAAAGAGCCCGTCGCGTCGGCGCGGCTCATCGGCATGCCCGTCTCGCGTCGCCCAAAGCGCATCGACCACCGGTAGTGCTGGAAATGCCCCCTCCGCCGAGCCCAGCGCATGCAAAACGCCATCGATGACCGGGCGGCGCAAGAACGGCCGCGCCGAATCGTGGATCAGCACCGGACGCTCGGCAGGTTCCAATCGGGCCAAGGCCTCCAGGCCGCGATGCACCGACGCCGCCCTTGTCGCACCGCCGGTGACGGGCGGTGCCAGGCGCGCTTCGCTCAGACCCGCGATGGCTGTGTCGTAAAATGCTCGGTCGTCGGGGTTGATTACCACCGCAAGCCGGCAAAGGCCGGGGTGGCCCAAAAAGCATGCGACGGCCCTGCGCAGCACCGAAACGCCCGCAAGCATCCGATATTGCTTTGGCGTACCGCCACCGGCGCGCAATCCGCGGCCCGCTGCGACGAGGAGCGCCGAGAACTGCATGCCCATTCCCTGTGCAACACTCGTCGCAGCCTATATCGCTCTATTGCACGCAACAAGCGCCTCCTGTAACCATGTCGATATGATGAAGGAGTGAGCAGGTCGTGCTTTCTGTCGGAAATTTAAGCTTGAGCAATCCGGTGTTGCTCGCCCCGATGGCAGGCATCACCGACCTTCCCTTCCGCAGGCTCGTCTCGCGGTTCGGCGCAGGGCTGGTTGTGTCCGAAATGGTGGCATCCGGCGAATTCTTGAGCGCCCGGGCAGCGGCCCGGGCGCGGGCGGAAATCGACCCCGCCTGTGGACCGCCAGCCGTGCAGATCGCCGGACGCGAAGCGGCCTCGATGGCCCTGGCCGCGCGGATGTGCGCGGATCAGGGCGCGGCGCTCATCGACATCAATATGGGCTGTCCGGCCAAGAAGGTGACCGGCGGCCTGTCGGGTTCGGCACTGATGCGCACCCCTGATCACGCGCTTCGGCTTGTCGAGGCCGTGCTTGCGGTCGTCAGCATACCGGTGAGCGTAAAGATGCGCCTTGGCTGGGATGCCGAAAGCCTGAACGCGGCAGAGATCGCCCGGCGCTGCGAGGGGGCTGGCGTTGCGATGTTGACCGTTCATGGCCGCACCCGGTGCCAGTTTTATTCCGGCAAGGCCGATTGGGCGGCGATTGCCGCGGTCAAGGCCGCCGTTAGGGTTCCGGTGATCGCAAACGGCGATATCGTCGACACGCGCAGCGCTGCCGATGCAACGGCGCGCTCGGGCGCTGACGGGGTGATGATCGGGCGCGCCGCAAGAGGCCAGCCCTGGCTGCCGGCGCAAATCCACGCGGCGCGGATCGGCCGGGCCGGGCCGGTGCGGCCGCGCGGCGCAGCGCTGGCCGCGCTGATGATCGAGCATTACGAGGCGATGCTGGGGTTTTACGGCACCGCGCTGGGTCTACGCGTGGCGCGCAAACATCTGGGTTGGTATCTGGAACCGCTAGGCGCGGTTTCCCTCCGCCGAGCGTTGATGCAGCTCGACACACCTCGGGCCGTCATCGCGGTGCTTAAAAGCGGCCTTGCGGATCTGCCGGAGGCCGCATGACCGCATCCTCCTATGAGCAGCTCTGGAACAGCCTGCCGCAACCGGCCCTTCTGCTTTGCCCTCTAAACCGCATTCTCGATGCCAATGCCGCCGCCCAGACCTTTCTGTCGATGAGCCTGTCGACCATGCAGGGCACGCTGATCGAGCGGCATGCCGGCGCCTCCAGCGCGGTCATGGAGCTGTTGTCGCAGTCGCGCCAGGGCCATGTCTCGCTCGCCCAATACAATGTCGAGCTTTACTGGCCCGAACACCCCCCACGCCTGGTCGATCTGCACGCAGCGCCGGTGCCGGAGGGGGCCGGGGAGGTGGTGCTGAGCATCCAGCCCCGCGCAATGGCCGAGCAGATGGACCGCAGCCTAACCTTCCGCTCGGCCGCGCGCTCGGTCGCCGGCATGGCACAGATGCTGGGCCATGAGATCAAGAACCCGCTCGCCGGTATCTCCGGTGCGGCGCAGCTTTTGGCAATGAGCCTGCCCGATCAAGAGCAGGAGCTGACCGACCTGATCCGCGAGGAAGCCGACAGGATCCGCACGCTGGTCGAAAGGGTCGAGCAGTTCGGCGATATCCGCCCGCTCCACCGCACGCCGGTCAATGTGCACGACATTCTGCAGCGCGCGAAGCTTTCGGCCAGTGCGGGCTTTGCGCGTCATGTGCGGTTTGTGGAGGAGTACGACCCGTCGCTGCCGCCCACCGCCGGCGATGCCGACCAGCTGATGCAGGTGCTGTTGAACCTGATCAAGAACGCCGCCGAGGCGACGCCCGAAGTCGGCGGGCTGGTCACGCTGCGCACGGCCTACCGCCCCGGGGTCAAACTGGCCCTGCCGGGCGGGCGGCGCGAAAGCCTGCCGCTGCAGGTTTCGGTGTCGGATAACGGGCGGGGCGTGCCCGAGGAGATCAAGCGCGACATATTCGAACCTTTCGTGTCCTCGAAATCGGGCGGCTCGGGGTTAGGCCTGGCGTTGGTCTCCAAAATCGTCGCCGATCATGGCGGGGTGGTGGAATGCGAAAGCGATCCGGGCTGGACGACCTTCCGCCTACGCCTGCCGGTTTGGGGCGCCGCGGTGGCCGGGGTCGCAAGCGCCGATGACAACGCACCCAAGCTGGCGCAAGGGGGACGCTAATGGACGGCAATATCCTGGTCGCCGATGACGACCGCGCAATCCGCACGGTGCTCAGCCAGGCGCTGACCCGTGCCGGCTGCCGCGTGCGCTCGACCGGTTCGGCCTCGACCCTGTGGCGCTGGATCGAAGAGGGGGCGGGCGATGTTGTCGTGACCGATGTCATGATGCCCGACGGCGATGCGCTGGACCTGCTGCCGGCGATCCGAAAGCGCCGTCCGGACCTTCCGGTGATTGTGATGTCGGCCCGCAATACGGTGCTGACGGCCATCCGGGCGACCGAGGTCGGCGCCTATGAGTATCTCCCAAAACCCTTTGATCTTAAAGAGGTTCTAGGCCATGTCTCGAAGGCTTTGAGCCTGCGCGTTAAACGCCAGCAGCCCGAGCCGGGCGGCGACCCGGCGCGCGAGGATATGAACCTGCCGCTGATCGGCCGCTCGCCGGCGATGCAGGAGGTCTACCGGATCATGGCGCGACTCATGACTACGGATCTCACCGTCATGATCCACGGCGAATCGGGCACGGGCAAAGAGCTGGTCGCCCGCGCATTGCACAATTTCGGACGGCGCAAGGAGGGGGCTTTCGTTGCTGTCAACATGGCGGCTATCCCGCGGGATCTGATCGAAAGCGAGTTGTTTGGGCATGAGCGCGGCGCGTTCACCGGCGCGGCCGAACGGCTGCAAGGCCGCTTCGAGCTGGCGCGCGGCGGCACGCTTTTTCTCGACGAGATCGGCGATATGCCGCCCGAGGCGCAAACCCGGCTCCTGCGCGTTTTGCAGGAGGGGGAGTTCAGCCGGGTCGGCGGGCGCGAGGCGATCCAGGCAGATGTCCGCATTATCGCCGCAACCCACCAGGATCTGCGCGAACTGATCACCGAGGGCAAGTTCCGCGAGGATCTCTTCTACCGGCTGAATGTGGTGCCGATCCGCCTGCCGCCCCTGCGTGAGCGGTTGGAGGATGTGCCGGATCTCGCCCGGGCTTTCCTGCGCCGCGCGGTCGAAGAAGGCTTGCCGCGCAAGACGATCACCACCGAGGCGCTCGGCACGCTTAAACAGCAAAGCTGGCCCGGCAATGTGCGCGAGCTGGAAAATCTGATGCGCCGGCTTGCCGCGCTTTGCCCCGAGGACATGATCTCGGCCCAGGTTGTCGAGCAAGAGCTGGCAACCCGACCCAGCTCGGGCGATGACGGCTCCGGCCGCGCTGCCGACAAGCTCGGCGCCTCGGTCGAGTTGCATCTCAAACGGTATTTTTCGCTGCATGGCGACGGCTTGCCACCGCCGGGGCTTTACGACCGTGTTATTCGCGAAGTGGAACTGCCGCTGATCGCCCTCACCCTAAGCGCAACGCGCGGAAACCAGCTGCGCGCGGCCGAGATCCTTGGCATCAATCGCAATACGCTGCGCAAAAAGATTAACGAGCTTGACATATCGGTCACACGTGGCAAGAAGCTGATGTAATCAAGCAACGGTCACAACGAGAGGTGTCGTGGCGACACTGACACGAAGCCTGACCGCTTCGGCTTTCGAAGGGCTTCTCCAGCTGGCTCGCAACGGGCGTATCCAGACGGCGGTCACAGTCGTTCTGGTCATGCTCGGCCCGGTGCTTGCCGCTCTGACCGTGACGGCGTTGAGCGATGTCGATGCGCCCGGCGGCGCGCGCCTCAGCTTGCGCGCGATTATCCTTGTCGATCTCGTCTATGTCATCGTCGTGACCGGCCTCGTATCGGTGCGCATCGCCCGAATGATCACCGAACGGCGGCGACGGTCGGCCGGATCGCGCCTACATCAAAGGCTGATGCTGGTCTTTTCGGTGGTCGCTCTCGCGCCGACCGTGTTGGTCGCGATCTTTGCGACGATTACGATCAATTTCGGGATCGAGACTTGGTTTTCGGACCGCGTTCGCACGGTCCTGGGGACCTCGCTTGCAACCGCACAGGCCTATGAGGCCGAGCATCGCGCCAATCTGGAAGCCGATGCCCGTCTGCTGGCCGATTTCCTCAACGCATCGAAGGACCGCCGCCCGCTGATCTCGTCGGGCGAGCTTCGCGAAGCGCTCGCCCGCGGCCAGACGCAGATGCAGCGCGAGATAACCGAGGCCTTCGTCATCGACGGTATGGGCGAAATCGTGGTGCGCGGTGATGAAAGCTACCTGTTTGACTATGAGGCACCCGGCCTGCCTGCGCTGGACGCGGCGGATCGCGGCGAGATCCAGATGATCGCGGACTGGCCCAACAATGAGCTAAGGGCGCTGGTCTACCTCTCGTCCTTTGTCGATCGCTATCTTTATGTCACCAGACGGGTCGACGGCAACATCCTGACCCTCCTTGACGAGACCAAGGACACGGTGAGCTTTTACCAGCAGCTTGAGCGCGAGCGCGGGCGGCTGCTTTTTGAATTCGCGCTGATCTATATCGGTTTTGCGCTGCTGGTGATCGTGGCGGCGATCTGGCTGGGGCTGTGGTTTGCCGACCGGCTTGCAAGCCCGGTGGGCCGGCTGGCCGGCGCTGCAAGACGCGTCGGTTCGGGCGATCTCGATGTGCGGGTCGAAGAAGAGCCGGGCGACGATGAAATCGCAATGCTGGCGCGCATGTTCAACCGCATGACCGAACAGGTCAAAGGCCAGCGCGACGCGCTTGTCGCGGCCAATGCCGAAACCGAGCGACGCCGGCGCCTCTTCGCCGCGGTGCTTTCGGGTGTGACCGCCGGGGTGATCGGGCTTGATGCCGATGGCAAGGTCGAGGTGATGAACGGCGCCGCCGGGCGCATGCTCGGCGTCGACCATGAAACGACCACCGGTCCGCTCAACCGGGTCGCGCCGGCGCTGGCCGCGCTCTTCAGCCGGATGCAGCGCGAAGGCCATCCGGTGATGCAGGACCAGGTGCATCTGATGCATAACGGCGCGCCGCTGCACTTGCTTGCGCGCATCGCCAGCCGGTCGCTTCGCGGTATAACCGAGGGCTATGTGGTAACCTTCGACGACGTGACCGATCTGGTTACGGCGCAGCGCATGGCCGCCTGGGGCGATGTCGCCCGGCGGATCGCGCATGAGATCAAGAACCCGCTGACGCCGATCCAGCTGTCGGCCGAGCGGCTGCGGCGGAAATACGCGCCGAAGCTGGGCGAGGATGCCGACGGGCTGGAGCAATATGCCGATGTCATCATCCGCCAGACCAACGATCTGCGGCGCATCGTCGACGAGTTCTCGCAATTCGCCCGCATGCCGGCGCCCGAAACCCGGATGGCCGATCTGGTGGTGATCGTGCGCGATGCGGTTCTGCTCCAGCAAGCGGCACGAAGCGACATCGTCTTCGACCTGGCCCTGCCGGACGGTGCGCTAACGGTCGAGCTCGACCCCACAATGATGTCGCAGGTCCTCACGAACTTGCTCAAGAACGCCACCGAG
This sequence comes from Pseudomonadota bacterium, assembly GCA_039184655.1. GTDB lineage: Bacteria > Pseudomonadota > Alphaproteobacteria > Rhodobacterales > Rhodobacteraceae > J013. The sequence continues at coordinate 23,708 of JBCDAZ010000036.1, forward strand.
GCCATCGATGCTCGCCATGCGGCAATGACGGCTGCGGTCACGGATACGGTTGCGGTTGAAGCGCGCGACGGGGTTGCGGGAGCGCCGACATTCGCTGATTGCGTCGATATCCGCCTGGAAAGCCGCGGCGGCGAGGCGGTTCTCTCGATCCGCGATACCGGCATCGGCTGGCCAAAGCATGAGCGCACGCGGCTTTTTGAGCCCTATGTCACCACACGTGAGAAAGGCACCGGTCTGGGTCTTCCGATCGTTCGAAAGGTGGTCGAGGATCATTTTGGGCGGATCGAGCTTCTCGACGGTCCGGGGGCCGAAGGCAGCCCGGCGCGCGGCGCCATGGTGCGCATCGTGCTTCCGGTTCCCAAGCAAGAGCGACAAAACGAAGCCGCACAGGCGGCGTCAGCCGGCATGACCGGCTAAAAAGAGGGCAGGTATGGATGAGTGACATTCTGGTGGTCGATGACGAGCCGGATATCCGCAAGCTTCTTGTGGAGATCCTACAGGATGAAGGGCATGACACGCGCGAGGCCTGGGATGCCGACACCGCTCTGTCCGCGATCAACGAGCGGGCACCCGACCTTGTCATTCTGGATATCTGGCTTCAGGACAGCCGCCTCGATGGGATCGAGATCCTCAAGACCGCGCGGCGGGACAATCCGGATCTGCCGGTGGTGATCATTTCGGGGCATGGCAATATCGAGCTTGCCGTGACGGCGGTGCGCCAAGGCGCCTATGATTTCATAGAAAAGCCTTTCAACATTGATCAGTTACTGGTCGTTGTTGATAGGGCGCTGGAAGCATCGACCCTGCGGCGAACCAATGCACAGCTGCGCCGGCGCGAGCTGGCGGAGAGCGAGATGGTCGGCGACGGGCCTGCGATGCGCGGCCTGCGCAGCAAGCTAGAGCGGGTTGCCCGCACCAACAGCCGCGTGCTGCTCTCAGGCCCGCCGGGATGCGGTAAAGAAGTTGCGGCCCGCCTCATCCACCGGCTGTCGCACCGCTCCAACCACCCCTTCGTCTCGGTCAATGCTGCGACCATCGAGCCGGAGCGGATGGAAGAGGTGCTGTTTGGGCGCGAGCATCAGGGGCGCGCGCATGATCCGGGGCTTTTCGAACAGGCCCATCGCGGCGTGCTCTTTATCGATGAGGTCGCCGACATGCCGCTCGGCACCCAGTCCAAGATCCTTCGGGTCCTTGTCGAGCAAAGCTTTACCCGTGTCAGCGGCTCCGACACGGTGCGTGTCGATGTCCGGGTGATCTCGGCCACAAACCGAAATCTGCAGCAGGAAATTGCCGATGGCCAGTTTCGCGAGGAGCTGTTTCATCGCCTTGGCGTCGTGCCGGTCGACGTTCCGCCCCTCGATCGCCGGCGCGAGGATATTCCGCTGCTTGCCCAGCACTTTATCGACAAGCTCAACCGCGAACAGGGTCTGCCCAGGCGCAGCTTGACCGAGGAATCCGAAGCCGCCCTGCAGGCTTTGCCTTGGCCGGGCAATGTGCGGCAACTGCGCAATCTGATTGAGCGGGTTCTGATCTTGGGCCCCGACCGCGGACCGATCACCATCGCTGAGATGCCGCGCGACAACGGCGCCAACGGGGCCGATCGCGGCCATGACAAGCTCTTGCTCGATCTGGTCTCACTGCCTTTGCGCGAGGCGCGCGAGGTCTTTGAGCGCGAATATCTCGTCGCTCAGATCAACCGGTTTTCGGGAAACATCTCGCGCACCGCCAATTTCGTGGGCATGGAACGCTCGGCGTTGCACCGCAAGCTCAAATCGCTCAACGTCGTGACGATGTCGCGCGGCGGGGCGCGGGTGGCGGCGCTTGAAAATGAGGAGTCCGCTTGACCCGCTCGCTCGCCTGGCCATAGTTTTCGGCGGATGGGCGGAGGCCGAAGGCCATGAAAGTCATCGTTTGCGGGGCCGGCCAGGTCGGCTGGCAGATCGCCCGGCATCTTTCCAGCGAAAAGAACGACGTCACGATGGTCGACCACAATGCAGCGCTGGTGCGCCGCGCGACCGACTCGCTCGATGTCGGCGGCGTGCTCGGCTTCGCGTCGCATCCAGATGTGCTGGAGCGGGCCGGCGCCCGCGACGCCGATATGATCATCGCCGCGACCTATGCGGACGAAGTCAATATGGTCGCCTGCCAGGTCGCGCATTCGGTGTTCTCGGTGCCGCGCAAAATTGCCCGGGTGCGGGCGCAGTCCTACCTCTTCCCGCAGTGGTCGGACCTCTTTCGACGCGACCATATGCCCATCGATGTGATCATCTCGCCCGAGCGGGAGGTCGCCGACAGTGCTCTGCGCCGGCTGCGCTCGCCAGCAGCGTTCGAGACCGAAAGCTTTGTCGATGGGCGGCTGCTCTTGATGGGCTTGGCGCTTGACGAAGACTGCCCCGTGCTGAACACGCCCTTGCGCCAATTGACAGAGCTTTTCAGCACCTTGCGCGCCATGGTGGTCGGCATCCGCCGCGACGGGACGCTGCGCAAGGCCGAGGCGGGCGACCAGCTTTTTGCCGCCGATCAGATCTATCTTATGGTGGCGGATCAGGACCGGCAGCGAGCGCTCGACATCTTCGGTAAGTCGAGCGCCACGGCCGAGCGTGTGATTGTGATCGGCGCCGGCAATGTCGGGCTGACCGTAGCGCGGCGGATCGATCAGGGGGACCGGTCGATGCGCGTCAAGCTGGTGGAGCGCGACCGTGCCCGCGCCGAGACGGCTGCCGACGCGTTGGAGCGCACGATTGTGCTCAACGGCGATGGGCTCGACATGGATCTTTTGTTGGAGGCCGGGTTGAACACGGCCAATGCCGTGGTCGCCCTGACCGAGGACGACAAGACGAATCTTCTAACATGCACACGGGCCAAGGCCGAAGACTGCCCGCTGGTCGTGGCGCTGGTCAACGATCCCAGCCTGATGCCGCTGATGCGCCCGCTGAACATCGACGCCTTCATCAACCCCCGTTCGACAACGGTGTCTTCCATCCTGCGCCATGTCCGCCACGGACGGGTGCGCGCGGTCTATTCGATCGGCGATGCCGAGGCGGAGGTGATCGAGGCGCAGGTTCTCGGCACGTCGCCGATTGCCGGAATGCGGGTGCGCGATGCAGGGTTTCCCGAAGCCGCGCTTTTGGGCGCGGTCCTCAAACAGGACAAGCTGGTTATCCCCACGGGCAACACGCTCTTGGACGAAGGCGATACCCTGGTCGTCTTTGCAATGGCCACCGATGTACATAGGGTGGAAAAGATGTTCCGTGTCGCGGTCGATTACTTTTAGCGTTCGATGTGGTGGCAGCGCCCTCCGCTGAGCGCCTATCTGCTGGTCGGCGCGGCGGCGGGCATGCTGATCCCGGCAGGTTTTGCGTGGAGCGCCGGCGATCTACGTCTGGCCGGCATCTTTCTCGGCACTGCGCTTGCCACTGCCTTTATGGCCGTGATCCTGAGCCTAGCGCTGATGAACCGCAACCCGCGCATCACCGCGCGGGCCCAGCTTGCAACGCTCTTCTTGGGATATGTCGGCCTGCCGGCCGTTGCCGCGGTCCCGCTCTCGCTCGCCGTGCCCTGGCTGGGGTTCGAGCGGGCCTATGTCGAGATGGTGTCCTGTCTGACGACCACCGGCGCGCTGGTTGTCGAAGCCGAGCTGCTGGCACCGCCGCTGCATCTTTGGCGGGCGACGGTCGGATGGCTTGGCGGCTTTCTGATCCTGCTCTCGGCGCTCGCCATCATGGCGCCGCTTAATCTGGGCGGTTTCGAGATGCAATCGGTCATCTACGGAGCGCGGCCGGGCGAAGGCTGGGCGTCGCTAGGGGTGGCGGAGGCCTCTCAGCGCTTGATGCGGACCGCGCGCAGCCTCGCCCCGGTCTATGTCGGCCTAACCGGTATATTGGCGCTGCTCCTTGTTGCCACCGGCGATGCACCGATCCACGCGCTGATCCACGCCATGTCGGTCTTGTCGACCAGCGGCATTTCGGGACAGGATAGCGGGCTGGGCGGCGGGGCAGGGCGGATGGCCGAGCTGGTCGCCCTTCCTTTCCTGATCGTTGCCGCGACCAACCGGGGGCCGCAACTGCGCCTGTCGCGGGCGGATCTCGACTGGCTGCGCCAGGATCCGGAGCTGCGCATCCTGGTCTTGGTCGTGTGTGCAGCCTCTGGGCTGATCCTTCTACGCCACCTCGCCTTTCAATCCGATTTGCAACTGCGCGATGTTCTAAGCGCCGCCTGGGGCGCGCTTTTCACCGCGTTGTCTTTCCTGACAACAACGGGTTTTGTGAGTACGGACTGGCCTCTTGGCGGGTCCGCGGCCGCCTCACATCCCGGGCTTTTGCTGATGGTCCTGGCGACGCTGGGCGGCGGTATCGCGTCGACCGCGGGCGGGATCAAACTCCTGCGCAGCTATGCGTTGATGCGCCAGGGCCTGCGCGAGATGGGTCGTCTTTCGCATCCCAACTCGCTGGGCGGAGATGGCGAGGCCGCGCGCCGGCTGCGCCAGGCCGGCGCCTATATCGCCTGGGTGTTCCTGATGCTGTTTCTGTTGGCCCTTGCCCTGGTTTTTGCCGGCTTCGCCTTGGCCGGTCTCGACTTCGACGCGGCGCTGGCGCTTTCGATCGCGACGCTCAGCAATACCGGGCCGGCCTATCTGATGGCAGCACCCGACGGGCCGCTTCTTGGCGATGTCGGGCGCGCCGCGCAGGCGGTGGCGGTCTGTGCGATGATCCTCGGCCGGCTGGAGGCGCTGGCGGTTCTGGCCCTGCTCAACCCCGAAAACTGGCGCCGCTAGACATTGGCACCCTGCGACCATTTTTTTAACAAAGGCTATGGAAATCGGTGCGGTTCGTGCTCACTATTGCACTGCAAAATAAACAGGCGCGATAGAGGCGCCCTATACAACTGAAGGCTGATCAGAATGGCTGCCGATAAACAGAGCCTGCAGGACACGTTCCTGAACCACATTCGCAAGAACAAGATCGCTGTGACAATCTTTCTTGTTAACGGGGTGAAGTTGCAGGGTGTGGTGACTTGGTTTGATAACTTTTGCGTTTTGCTGCGTCGCGACGGACAATCGCAGTTGGTCTATAAGCATGCGATTTCAACGGTGATGCCCTCGCAGCCGATCCAGCTCTACGAGGGGGACGACGCTGCCTGACGCCGCCGCGGCACTGCAACAGAACGCCTATTTGGTTCACCCAAGGCTGAAACCTTCCGGGCACAGTCAGGATGCGTTTTCGGAAGCCCGCGCCTTGGTGCGCGCGCTTCCTGCGCTTAAGCTTTGCGGGGCGGAAAGCGTAGCATTGCAACGGCCAGATCCGGGCAAGTTCTTTGGTCGTGGCAAGCTCGACGAGATTGCCGGGCGCTTACAAGAGCTGGCCGTAGGGCTTGTCATCGTGAATGGTACGCTGAGCCCGGTTCAGCAGCGTAACCTGGAAAAGATCTGGAATGTCAAAGTCTTGGACCGCACTGGTCTGATCCTGGAGATTTTTGGCGACCGTGCCCGCACGCGTGAGGGGGTGCTGCAGGTCGACCTGGCCCATCTGACCTATCAGCGCAGCCGGCTGGTTCGAAGCTGGACCCATTTGGAACGGCAGCGCGGTGGGCTCGGCTTTGTCGGCGGGCCGGGCGAGACCCAGATCGAGGCGGATCGCCGCGCGCTCGACAGTCAGATCGTCCGGCTCAAAAACCAGCTGCGCAATGTCGTGCGAACCCGTGCGCTGCACCGGGCGGGCCGCATGCGGGCCGGCTGTTTCACCGTCTCGCTGATCGGCTACACCAATGCGGGAAAATCCACTCTCTTCAATCGTATAACGGGCGAAACCGTGATGGCGCGCGACATGCTTTTTGCCACGCTCGACCCCACACAACGACGGATCGCGCTTCCCGGCAGCGTGCCGGTTATCCTGTCCGACACGGTGGGCTTCATTTCCGATCTGCCCACGCAACTTATCTCGGCCTTTCGTGCTACGCTTGAGGAGGTTCGGGATGCCGATCTCCTAATCCATGTGCGTGACATCAGCCATCCGGAAACCGATGCCCAGGCAGCCAGCGTCGCTGCCGTGCTTGACGCGCTGGATCTTCCGGCTGGGCTGCGCGACGGGATGGTCGAGTTTCGCAACAAGAGCGATCTCTTGGCGGAACCGGTGGAGCCGGCCTATGCCAATGAGCGTCGGGTCGTGTGGGGATCGGCGTCGACCGGCGCGGGTTTGGACCGGCTGCAGGCGTTGATGAGCGAAGCTGCGGCCGGGGCGCGATGGCGCGAGTCGGTTCGGCTTGGATTCGATCAGGGCGCAGCCTTGGCCTGGGCGCATGACCGCGGGTTGGTGGCGTGTCGACAGGACGGGCCTGACGGCGTTGATCTTGATATGTACTGGTCGCGCAGCGAACGTGCGCATTTCCTGCGACGTTTTCCAAAAACCGATTTCCCCAATTAGACTTTTTACATAATACTGATTATTCGCCTTCTATGCGACGATCGAGAATGCGCCCTCAGCGTCACCGCCCAGAAGCCGCCAGAAATACGCAGAAGCTCACCAAGACCCGCTGGTGGCCCGGTTTTGCGGCGCGCATCACTCGAGGCATTTTGTGGCCGAGCACAACCCAACCAAGCCTCCAGAAACGGCTTGATGCGCGCCGCTTCCCCTGCCTCGGTTTTCTCAAATTGTGTGCGGTTACGACGCACACACGCAAATGTGACCAACACTTTCGCAAGGTTTTGAGCGCAGTGCTGATGGTCCACCAGGTTGGAGGACACCTATGACAGTCAGACGTTCACTGCTCGCACTTGCGCTTTTCACCCTACCCCACGCCTCGATAGCCGCCGATCAGGGCGTCACCGATCGCGCGGTGACCTTCGCCCAGATCGCTGCTCTGGAGGGGCCGGCCGCTGCGTTGGGGACCGGGATGCGACAAGGCATCATGGCCGCATTCGAGGAAGCCAACAGAAAAGGCGGCGTGCATGGCAGGCTGCTGGCGCTTGAAAGCTTCGATGACGGGTATGAGCCGGATCGGTCGATCGAGCATGTGCGGGCGGTGATCAATGGCGATGCGCATCTTGGGCTTATCGGGCCGGTTGGCACACCGACCACGAAGGCCACGCAACCGCTGACGAGCGAAGCGCGTTTTCCCATGATCGGCCCGTTCACAGGTGCCGGGTTTTTGCGTGATGCCGCGCATGGCAACATCTTCAACGTGCGTGCGACCTATGCGGCCGAGACCGAGGCCTGGATCAAATATCTGGTCGACGAACAGGGTATGCAGAATATCGCGATCCTGTATCAGGACGACGGGTTCGGCCGCGTCGGTCTGACGGGCGTGACCGAGGCGCTGGACCGCCGTGGGATGCGCTTGGTCGCCGAAGGCACCTACACCCGAAACACAGTTGCCGTGAAAAAGGCGCTGCTTGAGATCCGGAAAGCCAAGCCCGACGCGGTGGTAATGGTTGGCGCCTACAAGCCCATTGCGGAGTTTGTGAAACTTTCGCGAAAGCTCAAGTTCGATCCAACCTTCGTCAACATCTCCTTCGTGGGGTCCCGGGCACTTGCAGACGAGCTTGGCGACCAGGGCGAAGGCGTGATCGTCAGCCAGGTCGTGCCGTTTCCGTGGGATGACTCGCTGCCGGTCGTTGCGGAGTATCAGGCCGCGCTGGCGGCCTTGGATGCAGGTCTCGAACCCGGTTTCGTGACGCTTGAGGGCTATCTGGTGGGCCGCCTCGCCATCGCGGCCTTGCAGGCAGCCGGACCGGAGCTTTCGCGCGAAGGGTACATGGCAGCGCTTGCCGGCCTGCGTACCCTCGATCTGGGTGGTGTCGCGATGCAGTTCGGCGGGGGCGACAATCAGGGCCTCGACGCCGTCTTTCTGACCCGAATTGAGGCCGACGGCACGTTCAAGCCTGTTGCAGGGGCGGGCAACTCCTAAAGGCCGTCGAGCAGCCCGGAGCCGATCCGGGCTGCGCAATTCCGATAAAGGTGTACGAAATGAAGTGGTTCCAGAGCGTTTCGTCGCGGATCACACTGGCCATTGTCTCGATCGGGGTGGTGACGGCCATTGCCCTGGCAATCGGTACCGTCGTTTTTCAGGCGGTCAGCGAACAGGTACGGGCGGTCAATTCGGAACGTGTTCCAAGGATCGAGGCGGCAACGCATCTCATTATCACCACATCGGGCCTCAACAAGACGCTCAACGGCATCAACAGCGCTCGGACCGACACCGAGGTCACCAGGTTGATTGCGCAGGTCCAGCAGGGAACGGCGCAAGCTCGGGCGATCCTGGATCGGCTGGATCCCGACACCGCAGCCGATTTGCGCGTTCGTGTCGAACGCGCCGATCAAGCGCTCAAGCTGCTGATCGAGGCGCGCGCCAACGATTTTCGCAATCAGGTGCGGATCCGGCAGAGCCTGGAAGAGATGACGGCGCTAAAAACCTCGATCACGACGGCGCTCGAAGCCGTTTTGGACGACTCCTATTTCGACCTAGTCATCAGCGGTGAGGATGCGATCGGCTCAGTCAGCGCAGTGCTCACGAACCTCCTCGACCGCGATATCCAGACATTGCGGATCGCACAGCAGATCCGAGCGGAGACCAACCTGCTTTCGGGTTTGTTGATCGCAACCACGCAGAACCGCGATCCCGCAACACTGAGCATCCTGCGCGATCTTGCCGATGGCGCAACGCGGCGGCTACTCTCCGACCTCTCGGCGCTCCAGGCCTTCTCGATCGACCAGGCATCCATCGACGCGTTGCAAGAGGCTGCGGATTTCTTCGAGGCCGCATTCCGGGCCGGGCAACCGACGGGACGCGACGTTGCGCGGGCGCTCTCTACCCGCCAGGCAGTTGACGGCGTGCTTTCCGAGTTGCTGGACGATCTGGAATTCAACGTAACTATTGAGGCGGAGACGGCAAAAGACGCCAATGCGGAGACGATTCAGACACTTCTGGACAACCAGGTGGGCAAGATCGTCGAGATCGCGGCGCTTGAAAGCGCGGTACGCGCCTTTGTGGCCCTGGCGCTCCAGGGTGCTTTCGCGCCGGATCAACCGTCGATCATCGTTTTGCAGGAGCGGGCCACGGCGGCAGCGGCTGTGTTGGAAGAGGCGTTGCTTACCGATCAGCCAGGAATTTCACAGCAGGTGAAGGCCCTTTTGGCCTTTGCAGACCCCGACCGAGGTGTGCTGGCCCTTCGAGGCGAAGTCCTTTCCGCCGGCAAGACCGCCGTTCAGCTTGCGGCCGACGCCTCCGCAACGGTCGCCCAGATTTCGCAAGACGCGGCCGAAGCCAGCGAAGCGGCCTTGGAGCGGATTGCAAGCTCTGGCCGCGTGCTTTCGGAGGAAGCCGATCTTGCGCTGAGCGCGATGACTGTCCTGTCAGGGATTGGGATCGTTGCGTTTGTCGCCACAAGGCTCTTTGTCTCGCGCGTTGTGTCCCGCCCATTGGCCGCGTTGAGCCAAAAGACCGAAAGTCTCTCTGAGGGCGATACGGCGCCGATCGGACGGCTGACCGAACGTGCTGGTGAGATCGGACGCATGGCCTCGGCGCTCGAGGTCTTTCGAAGCAATGCAATCGCAATGGAAGAGCTGCGCGATGACAACGCGCGCCGTCAGGAAGAAGCGCAACAGCGACAGCAGGCGATGATCGAATTGCTGTCGCGGGAGATCGGAAGCGTCGTCGATCGAGGCTCGCGCGGCGATTTTTCGGGACGGGTCGCGCATGCGTTCGACGACCCGCAGCTGGCAACGCTTGCAGATGGCGTCAACCGGCTCGTCATCTCTGTGGAAGATGGCGTGCAGGAAGCCAAAAACTCGCTGACCGCCCTTGCAAACGCCGATTTACGGTACCGAATGGACGACCGCTTTGAAGGGATCTTTGCAGATTTGCGAGAGCAGGCCAACGTCGCCTCGGGGCGTTTGTCCCGAATGATCAGCGAGATACGAGCGGCTGCGGATGTCTCAACGTCGCGCAGCCAGCAGGTCGCCCAGGGCGCGCATGCGCTTGCGCGGCAAGCGGAGAGCCAAGCCGCGACGGTCGAAGAGACCTCGGCCACGATGAAGGACATGACCGACATCGTGCAGTCGAGCGCCGGCGCCTTGGCCGAAGCTGCGCGCCTCTCCAGGCTGGTTGCCGAAAAAACGCGTACCGGATCTGCATCCGCGACCCGCGCGGTCGAAAGCGTCCAAGAGATTGCAGAGCATTCCGAAAAGATCACCCAGATCAACACGGTGATCGACTCGATTTCGCTGCAAACCAATCTGCTTGCGCTGAACGCGGCGGTCGAGGCCGCCCGCGCCGGCGAGGCGGGCAAAGGGTTTGCTGTCGTGGCAGCAGAAGTCCGAGACCTTGCACAGCGATCGGCCAAAGCGGCAAACGAAATCGACGCGCTCGTTCGTCAGAGCACAAAGAGCATCGAAACCGGCGTCAACAGCGTGCGCGAGACCTCAAAGGCGCTCGAGGATATCGAGGCCTCTACGCAACCGGTGCTTGCTGCAATCGAAAACGTGTCGGACAATGGTGGCGAGCAGGCCAAAAGGATAGAGGAAATTAGCGTGGCCGTTTTGGGGATAGACGACATAACGCAACAAAATGCTATGCTTGCCGAGGAGTCTGCGCGACACACCATAGACTTGAACGCGCAAATCAAAGCGCTGCACGATTCTGCGTCCAGCTTTAAATTGGCCCAAAACATGGAGGGTTCCTCACCGGTTTTTGAGGATGCGGTGTAGGCGTAGGTTTTGCCGGCTTAACGAAGGCCTTTCTGCTCGACGTCTGTCAAGCGCTACACGCTTCTCGCCGCCGGCGCCCACACCGAGCTCAGGTGACCCTTGCGGCGAGACGGTGGACGGGGTCAGGCCGCGATGCGCTTCATGTCGGCCGGTGTTCGGCAGTCTATCGCGGCATGCAGACGGCGAGGCGTGTAGAAGCCCTCGATGCAGGCGAGGAGATTGCGGCGCGCTTTGT
>JBCDAZ010000037.1:0-34127 GCA_039184655.1 Pseudomonadota bacterium
CCAAACCGCTGCGCCGCTGCCCCGCTGCCCCGCTGCGCGTCGGCTCAGGCCCGCATCGACGGCCGCCAAGGCCTGCGCCCTGAGATCCATTGAACGCGGTTTGCCCGTCTCCTGCTCCAAAATCCGCGATGGGGAACCGAACCAAGCCTGGCGCCCGATGGAAAGCCCTCCGCGATTCACGTCGGCCGGGAAACGCTCTAAAAAACCTATCTCAAAAAAACCTGTCCCCACCCAGCCCGGCCGCACACTGAGCCGGCCTCCCACAGGCTATCTTTGGGCTAGGGGGCAAAACGAAAACCGGGCGCGCTACCCCCTTGATGCGCGTGGGAGGGCGGCGGCGCAGCTGACCGCCCGGGGTGGGCGGGGACGCGCATTCAAGGGGGTATTTTACAGGAAATGATACATGCAGAACGGACCGCATAGCTATCGAGCGACGGAACAAACGGCTATTCTGCGTACGTCACCAGATACGCAAAACCACGATGCCCAAAACCACGATGCCCAAGACAGGCATACACAAGAAAGGAACAGGCGTATGAAAACCCTTCTCGCGGGAACCTGCATCGCGACCCTGATGCTTACCGCGGCCTGCGACCCCAATACTGGCCAGCCCTCCCAGCGCGTTGTCTCCGGCGCGCTGATCGGTTCGACCGTCGGGGCGCTTAGCGGTCTGCTTGTCGGCGGCAATGACCGGCGCAACGCGCTTGTCGGCGCCGGCATCGGGCTTCTGGTGGGCGCTGCGATCGGCACCTATCTCGACGATCGCGAGCGGCAGTTGCGCCGCGACCTGCGCGGCACCGGGGTTATCATCACGCGCTATGACGACCGGCTGCAGATCAGCATGCCCGAGGGCATCACCTTCGACACCGACAGCGCGGCGCTCAAACCGTCGGCCCGGCGCTCCATCGGCGTGATCGCGCGCGTGCTAAACGAGGATCCACGCTCCTATATCGACGTGATCGGCCATACCGACAACACCGGCTCGGCCCAGTATAATCTGCGGCTTTCCGAGCGTCGGGCCCTTGCCGTTGAAGGTGCGCTGATCCGGCGCAATGTGGCCCCAGCCCGCCTGGCCTTCGCCGGCGCCGGCGAGACACAGCCCATTGCCACGAACAGAACCCCCGCCGGACGCGCACAAAACCGGCGTGTGGACATATTTATCTATCCGGCCACCTGACACCCGGTAAGCAAGCGCGGCGGCATCGCGCCGGGCGCAACGGGCGCAACGGGCGCGCTCAGCGGCCCAGCACGACGCGACCGGAAGCCTAGGCCACAGCCGACGCGGCTGACTGAGAGCGCGGCGCGCTGCAAGAGGGTGCAAACGCGGCCGGCACCACAGGCAGGGACGGCTGGCCCCGCGCGGGAATGCTCAATGAGGCAACTTCTGCGATCGAGAGACCAGCCGGATCGTTTGCCTGCGACGGCGGCTCTGCAAGCCGGCCGATCGTTTCCCCGGCAAGGGAGACCAACGCCGGCGCAAAGCGTCCGGCGTCTTCGGCATCGAGCAAGACGACCGTCGCCAAGCCCGCCGCCGCAGCCGCCTGCAACGCCGCCACAAGCCCCTCAGGTCGGTCCGGCAGCGCCGCCCGCTCGGCATCGCGGCGCGCCAGATCGACCGCTTCCTGGGCGGCCGGCCCGCCCAGCACCAGATCCGCCGCCTGCAGTCGCTGCAAGGCGCGGATCGGCAAGAGATCGACGGCTTCGGGCAATGCGATGACGGTCACGCGGCCCGGATTTGCAACGGTCTGCAGGGCTGCCTTGCGGATCACCTCTTCGGCTTCCGCATGCTTGCCGTCCTGCCAGAGCCGCCGGGCGGGGCCTGAAAACACCCCTTCCCAGAACCGCCTACGAGCACGCACCGGCACATTGTCGGCCACATGACCGCGCAACCGACCGGTCAGCGCGACAAATCCTCCGAGTTCGGGCTCCAGCATCGTCTCCAGCCGGCTGCGCAGCTGCCGCCCCATGACGGGTGCAGCCCCTTCAGTGCCAATGGCAATGACCAAAGGGTCGCGATCGACAATCGCCGGCGTTATCACATCGCACAAGGCCGGGCGGTCGACGACATTGACCGGCGCCGTCGCGCGGGCCGCGATCATCGCGTCGATGCCGACGCAACCTGTGGCCGCGAAAACGAGATCGGCCGATGCGACGGCCTCCTCATCCCAAACCGCAGGCAAATGCGTCATCCGACCGGCCGCGACATGCGCAGCCAGCTCCTCTATAAGCGACGGCGCCATGACGGTGACCTGCGCGTCGGTGCGCAGGACAAGACGGGCTTTCTGCGCCATCTGCTCGCCGCCACCGGCCAGCAGGACCGTGCGGCCCGACAAATCGAAGAACAATGGGAAATACCGCATCACCCACCTTTAGACTGTGATATCCATTAAATAACGCAGCGCTCTTGGCAATCAACGGGCTTGCGAACCCGGTCCGCACCGTGCCAGACGGCACGCATGATTGAGCTGGAGACCGAACGTCTGCGCCTGCGCGGCTGGGTTGACGCCGACTATGCGCCCTTTGCCGCGCTGAACGCGGACGCCGCGGTTATGGCGCATTTCCCGGCGCCGCTGAGCCGGGCGGAAAGCAATGCCTTGATCGCCCGCCAACATGAGCGCTGGGCCGCGGATGGCATGTGCTTTCAGGCCATCGAGCGGAAATCCGACGGGCGGTTTCTGGGTCTGGCCGGGCTCGCGCAAGTGCGGTTTCCTGCTCCGTTCACCCCGGCCATTGAAACGGGATGGCGCTTGGCCCGCCATGCCTGGGGACAGGGCTATGCCAGCGAGGCGGCGCGCGCCTGGCTCGCATGTGGGTTCGAGACGAAGGGCCTGACCGAGATCCTGTCCTTTACGGCGCTTACAAATGCCCGCTCGGCGGCGCTGATGCTGCGCATCGGGATGACACGGGATCCGGACGACGATTTCGACCACCCCGGTATTGCGCCCGGCCACCAGCTGCAACGCCATCTGCTCTGTCGGCTCTCACGCGATCGCTGGGTGGCGCATACCGCGCCGCCGGAAGCCCGGCAATGACGGCATCGGCCGTCGCGCCCGCGCTCATGCCGAGCCCGAAAGCGTCAGCGTCGCGGCGGGATCGGGCAGATCCTCGATCCCCAAAGGCGCCGATGGCCGCGCCAGCGCATAGCGCGTCACCCAGACCAGCTGCTCCTCGGCACGGGTGATCGCGACATAGGCCAGACGTTTCCACAGCGGAATGCCCGCTTCTGACCGGCCTGAGCGCGCCGCGGCATAAAGATCGGGCGCAAAAACCTGCACGGCGGGCCATTGCGAGCCCTGCGCCTTGTGGATTGTGACCGCGGCACCATGAAGAAACCGCGCACCCATCGATGCGGCAAACGGGATAAAGGGTTCTTCCTCTCCCGGCCGCTCGATGGCCACGATCGAGGCAACGTTGAGCCGCGGGTCTTCCGACCCTTGCAAATGGATGCGGCTGAAGCCCTGCCGACGTCCCGGGCCCAGATAGATCGCCGGGGCACCCTTGATTAGCCCCTTGGCTTCCAGATCCAGCCGGCGCTTGCGATGCTTGAGCGGCAGTTCCAGCCCGTCGCAGATTAGCGGCTCTCCCGGCAAAAGCCCGTCCTCCGGCGCATCATGCGCGGCGCGAAACGCCCGGATAAGCCGGATGCGCGTCGCATTGCGCCAGACCAGCACCGGCGAGCGCGCCATCAGATCGGCATCGACGCGCCGGGCCAAAACGACCCGCGGATCGCTTGCAGCCGCACGTTCGACCAAACGCTCGAACGCCTCAAAACCCAGATCGTCATCCGACAGCGCATGCGCCAGATCCAAGATCGGATTGCCTTCCGCTTGGCGATGGATCCGCGACAGCCGCAGCTGCCGCTCCGCCGGCAGCTCGTCAAAGACCATGCGCTCGGACTGCCCAACCGGGGCAAGCTGCGCGGGATCGCCGAACATGACCAGGGTCGGAAAAATCTCGCGCAGATCCTGCATTTGGCGTTCTTCGAGCATCGAGGCCTCGTCCACCAGCCCCAGATCGAGCGGCGCATCGCGCCTTTTCCAGCCGGTGATGAAGTCCGAGCCGCGCAGACCCGCGGCCGCCAACGCCCCGGGGATCGAAGGCTGAGCGGCAAAAAAACTATGCGCACGGTCGAGCGCGGCCTCCGTCAACCCCTCGATCTCGGGGCGCCCGCCCTCGCCGGCAAGCCAGGCCGCCACTTTTTCGTATTCGGGATCGTAGACGGGCGTGTAGAGGATGCGGTGGATTGTGGTCGCCGGCACGCCATGGCCGCGCAACACCGATGCGGCCTTGTTGGTGGGGGCCAGGACGGCAAATGTGCGCCGGTCGCGCTTCTTGCGCCCCTCCCAATCGGCCGAAACCGCCTCGACCCCGGCAGCGCTCAGCGCCTTGACCAACGCGGCCAGAAGCCTTGTCTTGCCCGATCCTGCCCGGCCCAGCACAGCGGTTACGGCCGGCTGGGCGACCACCGCGCTGTCGACCGCCGCCTCGGCAAGGTCGATCCCGGCCTGGGCCAACTGCCCTGCAATCCTGTCATAGGCCGCTGCCTGATCGTCGGAAAATGCCATGCGAACCCTGACCGGAGAGGGGTACTCCGGCCAGGGTTCTAGCCGCTCAGGCCGGCGAGGACCAGTCTCCAGCCCTCATTCAGCGGCACAGATCAGCCCGTCAGAGGCGGGCATTTCGGGAAAAGACTGCTCGAACCAGGCCGCAGCCAGGTCAGGCGAGAGCCCGGCGCGGGCGGCGATCGCATCGCGCGCGGTCTCGTCGATGGGCCAAAGACCGGCCGAGATGGCCGCCGCACCGCTGCCTTGCGTGCCAAGGATGTCCGGCGTCCAGCCGATAGCGCGATAAATCCGGATCATCCGGGCATCGAAAACGCCGACCGCATGGCTGAGCCCAAAGCGGATGCCAAGTTCGCATCCCGCCAGCATCAAGGCCGCCGAAATCGGCTTGATCGCCCGAAACCCGCCCTCAAGGCGCGGCGACAGGCAAAACCGGGTGCATTCCCAGACCAGGGGGCTTTCGATCCGCACATCGCCCATCAGATGCCGGAAATGGTCGTTGATCATCGTCCGGCCGGTGCTGGGCAGGATCCGCATCGAGCCGCCATGGCTGCCATCTGGCTGCTGCCACACGACATAGATCGGATTCTCGGCGTCATAAGCATCGGTTTCGTATCCGCGCTCATCGACATGTACATCCCAGTCCAGACGGTCACGAAACTGGTTGGCACGATCTTGAAACATGGTCTTTTCAAGAAAAGTATTAGAGCTCAGCTCATCGGCATAAATAAAACGGATCATTTTTGGGTCCTCTGCATTTGACGTGCAGAGGGTTTATGGCGCTATTGGTTAAAAATTTGAATCCGTGCGCTGTAACTACTTGAAGCGCAACACCTTCTGATCGTGAGATCGGCTAGAAGAGAATCTGCCCCGAGGACAGCGCAATCGCGACGGCATGGGTGGTGTTTAGCGCACCCAGCTTAAAGCGCGCACTGTCGACATAAACCCGCAACGTGTGCTCGGAAATCCGCAGACGCTCGGCGATCTGCCCGCGCCCGAAACCCCGAGCCAGAAAAGTGAGCGCATCGCGCTCGCGCGGGGATAAATCGCGGCCAGGCGCTTTCTCGCCGACATTCTCCACCTCGAGCACTTTTTGGTGGAAGTAGTGCGAGATGAGCAGAAGATCGCGCGCATAGGCGCGGGTGAATTTATGCCACTGCTCGGTTTTGCTGTTCTGGTTGACCGTAAACAGGGCAAACTGCCCGTCCGGACCACGGATCGGCAGCGAGTAGCCCTGGCTTCCCAGCCCGCAATCGGTGGCCTCGCGACGCAATCTGCGCGCCGCGGGCATCGACCAGTCGAGCCGGTTCCAGTCAATGGGGTGGAACCGGCGCAGGGCCGACTGCACCACCGGGTCGACCCGCGCCAACCCGTTATCCTGATAGTGATCCACCCATTCATGCGAGTATGTCAGCGCCGCATAGGGCGAGCCCGCGAGATTGACGGCGTGGTACACGACATGGTCGACATCGTAGATGCCGCGCATGTCTTCGATAAGGTGCTGAAGCCCGTCACGGGAATCGGTGCTATTCAGCCCCTCGATAAGCGTCTCGAGGCGTGGTGATGTTTGCATGGGACAGACCGCCGATTTCCCCCCGCTCACGCATTTCGGCAGCAGCAATGATGATTGCGTCGTCCAGAACTTCGATCAAGCCGGGATACTTGTTGTTCTGGGCGCACTGACGAAGATCCGCGAGTACGTCGATTATCCATTCCTGTGTCATGCGCGACTTTCGATAGAAAGAGTTAACCGATGATTAACTCAACCCTAGCACGAGCAAGGGGCATCGGCATAGTCACGCATGCGGCATCCCCCAAAACTGCGAGGAAGCGGGCTCAAACGAACCCGCAAATCGCCTTGTTTTACAGGTCCCAGCGTCGCTGCAACGGTGGCGCCGACATGCGGCATCACCGGCGTCGACCGCGCCGCGAGGGTTAAACGGAGATTAACCGAGCGCGCGTTCGCGCGTGTCTTCGAAAGTGCGCAGACCCGCCTCGGGCGCCGAGACCAGCACGGCCATATTGCCCGGTTTATGCTCGTTGCGCTTCATCATCATATGCGCCTCCGGGATTTGCGCCCAGGGAAAGACATCCGACATGCAGGGGTCGAGCCGCCGCTCGATCATCAGCTTATTGGCCGCCGCGGCCTGTTTGAGATGCGCAAAATGGCTGCCCTGCACGCGCTTTTGGTGCATCCAGACATAGCGCGCATCCATGGTCAGGTTGTAGCCCGTGGTGCCGGCGCAGATCACCACCATCCCACCGCGCTTGACCACAAAGGTCGAGATCGGAAAGGTCGACTCGCCGGGATGCTCGAAGACCATATCGACATTCACGCCCTTGCCGGTGATATCCCAGATCGCCTTGCCGAACTTTCGGGCTTCGGCAAACCAGGACGCATAGGCGTCGGTGCCCACCGCGGGAAGCGGGCCCCAGCATTTATAGTCGCGCCGGTTCAGCACGCCCTTGGCGCCCAAATTCATGACAAACTCGCGCTTGTCCTCATCCGAGATCACCCCGATCGCATTGGCCCCGACGGTGGCCGCAAGCTGCACGGCATAAGAGCCCAACCCCCCCGAGGCGCCCCAGACCAGCACGTTCTGGCCCGGCTTGAGCTCATGCGGGTGGTGGCCGAACAGCATCCGATAGGCGGTGGCGAGGGTGAGGGTGTAGCACGCGCTCTCCTCCCAGGTCAGATGGCGCGGACGCGGCATCAACTGACGCGACTGCACGGCGGTGAATTGTGCGAACGAGCCGTCGGGCGTCTCATAGCCCCAAATGCGCTGGCTGGGCGAATACATCGGATCGCCGCCATTGCAATCCTCATCATCCCCATCATCCTGGTTGCAGTGGATGACGACCTCATCGCCGACCTTCCAGCGGGTCACCTTCTCGCCCACTTTCCAGACAATGCCCGAAGCGTCGGATCCGGCGATGTGATACGGCGCCTTATGCCCGTCAAAGGGCGAGATCGGCACACCGAGCGAGGCCCAGACCCCGTTATAGTTGACCCCTGCGGCCATCACGAGCACCAGCACCTCCTGCGCGTCGGGCTGCGGGGTGTCCACGATCTCCATTTGCATGGCTGTGTCCGGCTCACCATGCCGCTCGCGCCGAATCGCCCAGGCGTACATCTGCTTGGGAACCTGCCCTAAGGGCGGAATTTCGCCGACCGCATAGAGATCCTTGCCGGCCACCACGGATGCGGCCGTTGTCGGGTCTTGAGCTGGGGACATGGCAACAGCGCTGGTTGAGGTCATCGGAAACTCCTTGTGAAGAACGGCACCTGATGCCGCCGTTTCGGCGCAACATTCGTTCGCCAGCAGGCGCCGCGGAGGAATGACATTTCACGGCCCTCGAAGCAAGCCCGTTTTGCTGCATTGCGATAGCGCCTGGCGGGACGATCGCACAAGCCGCGAACCCGAGGGCGGAATGAACGGTTTGCACAGTTTCGTGCCGTTTCACGCCGCTTCCATGTGCAAAGAATCACGATTTCTCTGACCCTGGCCGCGATCTCGCCCGATTTATCGAAAATGATATTGTTCGCGACGCTGGCGACTGGTATGCAACCTTGTCGTGCGGTGACGCCGCTTTGATTTGCTTATGGGAGCGTCCTAATGCTTAAGGCTCAACTGAGTGCACTGCTGCTTCTTTTCGCTTCGGGCAGCATGGTCTCGGCTGCAACCAACACGATCGATTTCGAAGAGTTCGCTCCGGGCACGGTGCTTAACGGGTTGAACCTCGGCGATCTGAAGCTCAACACTGTCGGCGCGGACATTGCGGTTACAACCGACAATCCTGGCGGCACCGGAAATGCGATTGAGAAAGCGCCCTTTGCCGGACCCAACCGCTATATGGCCAAGTTCAAAGTCTCGGGTGTGCGGAACATATCGGTCGATGTCGGCGATTTCGGTGGCGACGAAGACAACAGCTTCCTGAAAGCCTACGACGCGGATGGTGTGCTGATTGCCAAGCAGCGCTTGAAAATTCCGGCGAACCTGGACGGTATGGTCACACTTTCGGTCAGCGCCGATGTGGATATCTACAAGATAAAGTTTGGCACGCAGAAAAGCGACCAATTCCCCAACTCGGTCTATGCCGACAACCTGACCTATGATTATACGGACATGGCGGCGGTCCCCTTGCCTGCCGGCGGCCTTTTGCTGATGACCGCTCTAGCGGGACTTGGGCTGGCAACGCGGCGCCGCAAATCCACCTAAGCTGGCAAAGAGCGGCTGTGCGACTGCGTCGTGCGGCCGGTCCGTTAACCAAAAATCCCAATCGGATCCGTCGATTTCATATCGAATTGAAGTCGGCGACTGAAAATGCTACACTCCGCGTCAACGTGTTCGGTAACCCGCTTCTCTGGAGTTAAAAATGTTTCGCAGTTTGCTTGTGGCCGGCATGGTCGCCGGTCTTTCCGTATCGTCTGCCCTTGCTGCCACCAAGACGATCGATTTCGACCAGTTTTCGGGCGGCACGATCCTTAACAATACCGATCTCGGCGGCGTGAAACTGAAGTCCTGGGACGCCGACATAGCGGTCGTTGCGCCCCCGACCAGCCCCGCGCTTGCAAACCCAAGCAATGTGATCGCCAAGGCGCCGTCGCTGCGCGATCGCCCCTTCCAGGCGCGGTTTCTGAGCACGGGCATCCGCAGCGTCTCGATCGATCTGGGCACCGAGTTCACCGGGACCAAGCTGGTGCTGAAAGCGCTTGGCATGGACAACACCCGCATCGGTAAGGCGACCTTCAAGGTCGGCAGCGGCGGTCTGGTTGGCATGGTGACCCTGGCGCTGGATACCGATGAAGACATCAAGAAGATCAAGTTCGGCGGCAAGCATGGTGTCCAAGATGTCTATGCCGATAATTTGACTTTCACCTCGTCCGAAATTGTCCAAACCCCACTTCCGGCCGGCGCCGTTTTCTTGATCACCGCCCTTGCCGGGTTGGGTTTTGTGGCCCGTCGTCGCCGCTCGGCCTGAAAGCCTTTACCGCCCGCCCGAAAGGCCGCGCGCTTTGTGCGGCCTTTTTTTATGGTCGCCCACCACCAGGATCGACTGGTACGCAATAAACTTACGCATAGAGATTTACTAAGGACAGATTCTGACATAACACTATTGCAGTGCAGCGTAGCCTGGCGGAAGGGACGCCCATCATGACCGACCGAAAAGACCGCCCCTGGCTGTTTCGAACCTATGCCGGTCATTCGACCGCCGCTGCCTCGAACAGCCTCTACCGTGCCAATCTCGCGCGCGGCCAGACCGGGCTTTCGGTCGCCTTCGATCTGCCTACCCAGACCGGCTATGACAGCGACCATGTGCTGGCCCGCGGCGAGGTGGGCAAGGTCGGCGTGCCCATCGCGCATCTGGGGGATATGCGCGCCCTGTTCCAGGACATTCCCCTGGATCGGATGAACACTTCGATGACAATCAACGCCACGGCGGCCTGGCTCCTGGCGCTCTACATCGCCATTGCCGAGGAGCAGGGCGTCGATACGACAGCGTTGCAGGGCACCGTTCAGAACGACATCATCAAGGAGTATCTCAGCCGCGGGACCTACGTTTTCCCCCCCGCCCCGTCTTTGCGGCTTATCGGCGATGTTGCGCAGTATTGCTTCGGCGCCGTGCCGAAGTGGAACCCGATGAACGTCTGCTCCTACCATTTGCAGGAGGCCGGGGCGACGCCGGAGCAAGAGCTGGCCTTTGCGCTCGCAACCGCCTGTGCGGTCCTTGACGAGGTGCGCGCAAAAGTCAGCGAAGCGGAGTTTCCACAGCTTGTCGGGCGCATCTCGTTCTTTGTGAATGCCGGCATTCGCTTTGTAACCGAACTGTGCAAGATGCGCGCCTTCGTCGATCTCTGGGACGAGATCTGTCGAACCCGCTACAAAGTCGCCGACCCAAAGCTGCGCCGCTTTCGCTACGGCGTGCAGGTCAACTCGCTGGGTCTGACCGAGCAACAGCCTGAAAACAATGTCTACCGCATTCTCATCGAGATGATGGCGGTGACGCTCTCAAAGAAGGCCCGTGCCCGGGCGGTCCAGCTGCCGGCCTGGAATGAGGCGCTGGGACTGCCCCGCCCCTGGGACCAGCAATGGTCGCTGCGCGCGCAGCAGATCCTGGCCTACGAGACCGATCTTCTGGAGTATGAAGATCTCTTCGACGGCAACCCGGCGGTGGAGCGCAAGGTTGCAGCGCTTAAGGACGGCGCCCGCGCCGAGTTGGCCCGGATCGACGAGATGGGCGGTGCCGTGGCCGCGATTGACTATATGAAAGCGTCGCTGGTCGAAGCCAACACCGCCCGGCTCGGCCGGATCGAGGAGGGCGAAACAGTCGTTGTCGGCGTCAACCGCTATCGGGACGGCGAAGCCTCGCCGTTGACGGCCGGTCAGGGCGGCATCATGACGGTCGATCCCTCCGTCGAGACAGACCAGATCGACCGGCTCGATGCCTGGCGCCGCGCGCGCGACGATGCGGCCGTGACCGCGGCGCTGACGGCACTTGAGGCGGCGGCGCGCAATGGCAGCAACATCATGCCGCCCTCGATCGCCGCCGCAAAGGCAGGCGTGACCACCGGCGAATGGGGTGCGGTGATGCGGCGTGCCTTTGGCGAGTATCGCGCACCGACCGGCGTGGCCAAGGCGGCGGTGGCCCCGGCCGACGGGCTGGACGAGATCCGCGCCGAGGTCGAGGCCGTTTCTGCCCAGCTGGGGCGACGCGTGAAATTGGTGGTCGGAAAGCCCGGTCTCGACGGCCACTCGAACGGCGCTGAACAGATCGCGGTGCGCGCTCGGGACTGCGGCATGGAAGTGGTCTACGAAGGCATCCGGCTGACCCCGGCCGAAATCGTCAACACCGCGCTGGAGGAAGGCGCGCATGTTGTGGGTCTGTCGATCCTTTCGGGCTCGCATCTTTCGCTTGTACAGGACGTGATGCAGCGCATGCAGCGGGCGGGGCTTGCCGATGTGCCGGTCGTGGTCGGCGGCATTATTCCGCAAGAGGATGCCGATGCGTTGCGGGCGATGGGTGTGGCACGGGTCTACACGCCTAAAGACTTCGCGCTCAATCGCATCATGTCCGACATCGCGGCATTGGCCGCAGATGCCGGCGCCAAAGCGGCCTGAGGCGCGCAATCAGCCCGCAGCGCAGACCTTTCAGAGTGCAGATCGCCCGCAAGACAGACCTCCGGTCGCGGAAATCGGCATTGGCGCAGACCGGGTGTTTTGGCCCGACAGGCTGTCGGATCGCCGCCACCCGAGTAAGCGGCGATCCGACCGTCCGACCCCCCGGAACCGGGCATCAAGGCGGGAAGGAGAAACGCGGGGCCCCTCTACCCCTGCCGGCACGCGCCGGCATCCCCGTCCTGCACCCATCCTCAAAGTGTTAAACCGGTGTGGCAAGAGATGGATACTAACCCGGCAATTTAGTGGCAAAAATCGGATTCAAATGATTATCGATCGCAGGCCAATCCGCAGTTTCAAGCGCAACCGGAACCGGAACGGCCAGACCGTGAAAAGGCCGCGGCAGTCGCACCGCATCCTTATCGGTTGTCACCAACATGGCCCCCTTGGCCTGGGCTTCGCGCTGAAGCCGGGTTAGAAGGCGCGGCGTAAAGGGCTGGTGATCGCCCAACCCATGCTGACCGACAAGCTGCGCGCCAAGATCGCGCATAGTCGCAAAGAACTTCTCGGGTCGACCGATCCCGGCAAAGGCGACAACGGGCTGGCCCGCCCAGGACATGCCCGTGTCGCGGGGACGGATGCCGCCCGTCAGCACGGGTTTTTCGCGCAGCACAGGCCAGGTTTCGAGCAGCTGCGCCCGGGCGGCGGCCGGGCCGAGGATCAGCACCAGATCGGCCCGAGCCAAGCCCGCAGCGACGGGTTCGCGCATCGGGCCGGCCGGAATGCAAAAACCATTGCCGAACCCGGCCTCGGCGTCGACGACAAGCAAGGAGAGATCTTTTTGCAAAGCGGGGTTTTGAAACCCGTCATCGAGCAAGATCGCCTGGGCACCGGCACGCGCGGCAGCAAGGCCCCCTGCCGCTCGATCCCGCGCGACCCAGACCGGCGCGTAGGCGCTCATCAACAGCGCCTCATCGCCGACCGCGGCGGCATCATGGCGTTGCGGGTCGACCTGCAGCGGCCCGGCAAGGCGGCCGCCATACCCCCGCAGTAGGATGTGAACGGCAATTTCCCGGCGGCACAGCCGTTCGGCCAGCGCGATTACGGTCGGCGTTTTGCCGCTGCCACCCACGGTGAGGTTGCCCACGCAGATCACCGGGATGTCGAGCCGCAGCCCCGCGCGCCGCAGCCTGCGGCCGGTCGCTGCGGCGTAGATCGCGCCGAAGGGGGAAAGCAGCCGGGCAGATATGCCCGCGGGCGCTTGCCAGAAAGCCGGAGCCTGTATCAACGCGATTCGGGCAGCAAGGGGAGGAGCGCTTCGGTCACGCGGTCGGTAACCTCGCTGCCGGCGCTGAACGCTTCCCAGGCGGCCATGGCCATGCGCGCCGCAACCTCGGGAGCTTGGGCGTGGCGCACAGCCTCGGCCAAGTCATCGGCATCCTCTACGCAGATCGTTGCATCGACGGCCGCAAGCCGGCCATAGCCATCGGCAAAATTGGCGATCTGCGGCCCGTGCAGGATCGCGGCCCCCAACGCTGCGGGCTCGAAAGGGTTGTGACCTCCCACAGGCACCAGCGAGCCGCCGATGAAGGCCACGCTGCTCAGCCGGTACCAAAGCCCCAGCTCGCCCAGCGTATCGGCAAGATAGATCTCGGTAGCCGGGGTCAACGCCTCGCCGGCGCTGCGCAGCGCCAGGGTCCATCCCTGTGCCCGCAGATCCGCCGCCATGGCATGGCCGCGTTCCGGATGCCGCGGCACCAGGATCAAGAGCGCATCCGAGGACATCCGACGGAGCGCGCGGTGGGCCGTGGCAATCTCCGCTTCCTCGCCCTCATGCGTCGAAGCGGCAAGCCAGACCGCGCGCCCCTCGATCAGCGCTGCAAAGCGCTGGCGCTCGGCCTCGTCATGCGTAAGCGGCGCCGACCCCTCTTTCAGCGTCCCCATGACCGTGACATCGCATGCCCCAAGCCGCCGCAGCCGCGCAGCGCTGGCCTCGTCCTGAGCAAAGATCCGGGTATAGGCGGTCAGCAGGCGTCGGATCATGCCCGGCAACCACCGCCACCGCGCGGCGCTGCGTTCGGACATGCGCGCGTTCAGCAGCACCAGCGGCACCCCGGCCCGGCGCGTTGCGGTGATCATGGCGGGCCATATCTCGCTTTCGATCCAGACACCCAGGCTGGGTTGCCAATGCGCCAGGAACCGTTCGACCCCCGCGATCAGATCGACGGGCGCATATTGGTGCAGCGCACCGGCTGGCAGACGCCGTGCAACAAGCTCGGCCGAGGTCCGCGTCCCGGTCGTGACCAGCAACGCCAGATCGGGACGCGCGGCGTGCACCCGCCGCAACAGCTCCAGCACCGAAAGCGCCTCGCCCACGCTGGCGGCATGCAGCCAAACCAAGAGACCCTGGGGGCGCGGCGCCTTTGGATGGCCCAACCGCTCGTCGATCCGGGCGGGATCCTCCTTGCCGCGCCGCACGCGCCGCCGCAGGGCAAGCCGTGCCAAGGGCGCCGCCCAGCGCGACAGAAGCAGGTAGACGCCGAGGCCGAGTGAGCGCATACGCCTGGCTACCCGCGGCCCGCGGCAATACGCCGGGCCAAATAATCCGAAAACCAGCCCGCATAGCGCGCTTGCAGTTCGGGCCGTCGCCAGTCCTGTCCGGTCACGCGGCCGCGACAAAGCGGTTTTGCGCAGCGGCACTGCATCTCCCACAGATCGTCATCGCCGGTTGCGTAGTCAAAGCTAAGCTCCTCGCCCACCGCAATCGGGCGCATGGCGTGAAACGCAATCTGGCCGCGAATGCCCAGATTGGGTTCGCAAGCGTGGTTGAGATACATCATGCTCGCGTCGCGCTCTGCCGGCGTGACAGGCCCGATGAAAAGGTCGTCGCCGATCTGGATCTCCGCCGGACCCAAAAGCGGCGCCAACCGGTCGCGCATCGCCCGGTCGAAGACATGGCCGCCCTTGACCACCACACATTCCTGCGCGGCGATGGGCCGTCGGGCGAAAAGACCCTGGCCCTCGATACCGCTTCGGCGCAGTGCGGTCTTTGGGCTGAACCAGGTCATGCGCATGGCGTCGCGCTCCCTCATCCAGGCTCTGGCGAACGTCGCCCGGTCCGCACGTCGGCGGCACGCATCAAAGCGTTGAGCGCGGTTTCGATCCGCTTGCAATAGGCGGCGACCGCATCTCCGTCAGCTGCGCGCGGGGGCTCGAGCGGCTCGCCCCAGCAAATCACACCGCGCGAGAACGGCGCTGGCAACAGGAACCGGTCCCAGCTGCCCAGCTCCCACCCCCGGCGGACCGAAAAGGTGAACGGCACCACCGGCACACCCGTGCGCGCCGACAGCATCGCCACCCCCGGATGGCAGCGCATGCGCGGCCCGCGCGGCCCGTCGGGCGTGATTGCGACCCGCAAATCGGCCGAGCGGCGCAGCGCCGCCAGTGCCGCGACAAAAGCCTCGCGCCCCCCACGCTTGCGCCATGGCTTGCCGGCATCCTCGCTCGACCCCCGGATGGTCTCGATACCGAAACAGTCCATAATCCGGGCCACCATCTCGCCATCGCGGTTGCGCGAGATCATCGCCCGGATCGCGATGGGGCCGGCGCGTTCGGTGGGAAACATCGCAAGCCTGCCATGCCAGCAGGCCAGGATCAGCCGGCCGCGCCCGGACTGCGCCAGCGCCCGCGGCTCGGCCCCGACGATCTCCCAACGACCGCTGCGCCGCACGAAGCGCAAGTAGCGCGCAATCAGCCAAGACACCGCCGCGTCCAGCGACGCTACATGCCCAAAGCGGCGAACAAACCTCAGCGTCATGCTCTCGTCCCGCCTCGTTGCCCCGCCCATGCGCACAAACCAGCCCGCGCCCGCCACAAAGGGGATCGGCCGAGCGCCGGTTATCGCCCCGTGACGCACAGCCCCGTGACGCACAGCCCCGTGACGCAGAGCCCCGTGACGCACAGCCCCGTAAAACGCAGCCGCTTGCCGTGCAGCCGCGTGGCATACCGGCGCTGCGGCGGGCACCATAGCGGGCGTCGGGACAAGATCAATCGGTTGGGTCCAGCAAAGGACCAGGGATGCCGTGCAACCTCGCGCAAATGGCGGCATGCAGGCTTGGGTTGGCCACGATCACCCCGTCAAGCCGCCGCGCGGCGCTGTTGTAGCTCAGCGGCGCGCCCTGCCGGTCGGAGATCGCCAGGCCCGCCTCGCGCGCGATAATGTCAGCGGCCGCCGCATCCCATTCCCAAGTCGAACGCAAGGTCAGAAAGGCATCGAAGCGCGCCGCTGCAACCAGGCAAATGCGATGCGCAAGCGCCGGTCGAAAATGCCGTTTGATGATCGGGGGCGCCCCGACCCAATGTGCAGGCTGCAAGGCCGCGCGGCTGACCAGAACATCGGCACCATCGAGCGTTTCGCGACGGCCGCAGGCCAAGGCGCGACCGTTGAGCGCGGCCCCGCCGCCCAACCGCGCGGCATAGGTCTCGCCGCGTGCCGGCAGATGCATCACCCCAGCACAGATGCGGCCTTGGACGGCGAGAGCGATGGCGATACCGAAGCCGGTCTGCCCGGCAATAAAGGCCCGGGTGCCGTCAATCGGGTCGAGGATGAAAACCCGTTCGCAACCCAGCCTTGTCGCATTGTCCGGCGCCTCCTCGCTCAGCCAACCATAGGATGGGCGCGCCGTCATCAGCCGCATTTTCAGGAGTGTCTCGACGGCCAGATCCGCCTCGCTAACGGGGCCCTGCCCGCCCGGTTTTTCTTCCGACCGCAGCGGCTGGCGGAAAAACTGCATTGCAAGCGCGCCGGCCGCATGCGCGACCTCCCGCATCAAGGCCAGATCGGCATCGAGGCCCGGATCGGCCGGCAGCGGCTCCTGTGGCGGCGCCTGTGGCGGCGTCCGCTCAGCCCCCTGCAACCGTCATCCCCTCGACCAGCAGGCTCGGCACAATGCGCGATCGCTCGGGCTTGCCGTCATCGGCTGCCGTTAGCCCGCGCAGCATGGCACGCAGATCGCCCGCCACAGTGCACTCGTTGACCGGGCGCACGATCGCGCCGCCCTCGACCCAGAACCCCGAAGCGCCCCGCGAGTAGGCCCCGGTGGTCGGGTTTACCGAACTTCCAATCAGCGAGGTGACCAGCAGACCCCGGCCCATATCGCGTATCAGCGCCTCGCGGCTTTGTGTGCCGGGTGTGATGCGCAGATTGCCGACAGAGGGCGAAGGCGGGCCGCCGGTGCCCCGCGCGGCATTGCCGGTGCTTTTAAGACCCAACTGGCGCGCGGTGACAAGATCGAGCACCCAGCCGGTGAGCAGACCGTCCGCGACGATCCGCCGTTCGGCCGCGGCCAGCCCCTCCCCGTCAAACGGGCGCGAACCGCCGGCGCGCGGGCGCAACGGCTCTTCAACCAAATCCATGCCCGGCGGCAGAACTGCCTCGCCCAAGGCGTCCTTCAACCAGCTCGCACCCCGCGCGATCGCTGTGCCGTTGATGGCTGCCAGCAGATGGCCGATCAGGCTTGAGGCCACCCGCTCATCAAACAGCACCGGCACCTGGCCGGTAGGCGGCTTCGAGGCGCCCTGCATGGCGACCGCGCGCTCCCCCGCCAGCCGCCCGATCCCGTCGGCCGCCGGCATGTCGGTGGCATGGATCCGGCTTTCATAGGCAAACTCCCGCTCCATCCCCAGACCTTCGCCGGAAATCGCCGCGCAATGCAGCGTATGCCCGCTGCGCGCATAGCCGCCCGAAAACCCGTTGGTTGCGGCCAAATGCACGCGGCTTTGACCCCAGCTTGCGCCCGCCCCCGGCACCTGGTTGACCCCGGGAATGGCCAGAGCGGCCGCGGCCAAAGCGCTGGCCTGGTCCTCCAGCGCGGCGGGTTGGGGTGCTCGGGGATCGACTAGATCCAGCGCGTCTGCATCCCAGTTGCGGGCCAGCTGCGCGGCGTCGGCCAACCCCGCATGCGGATCCTCTGGCGCCTCGCGCGCCATTGCGACCGCCCGCTCGGCCAGCGCCGACAGGGTCGCGGCGCTTGTGTCGGAGCTTGAAACACAAGCCTGGCGCCGCCCGATTAGCACGCGCAGGCCGATATCGGTGCTTTCGGAGCGTTCGGCATGGTCGAGCGCCATGTTATGCACATCGACGGAGAGGCTTTCGCTGGCAATCGCGATCGCATCGGCCGTTTCGGCCCCCGCTGCACGCGCCTTGTCGAGCATGGCTTGGGTCAGATCTTGGAGCGTTTCGGTCATGCCGGGCAGATGGACCGGATTGGTGACCCGGTCAAGATCCGCTTACGCGCAGCGCATGCTCAAAGCGCTAGGAAAACCGAATAGCCGATCAAACCGAACGCGCTTAAAAACAGGGCGCCAAACGTCGCCATCATGCCAATCATCCGCCAGACGATCGCAGGCAGGATGTCCGAAAAATGCAAAGCATGCACCAGACGACCGGCGGTCAGCAGCAGGCCCAGAAGGGTCGCCGCCCAGAAGGGCGCGCCCAAACCCTCGGCCAGCGCCAGCATGATTAGGCCGATGGGCATGTATTCGGCCGCATTCCCATGCCCGCGGATCAGACGCTGCAGGGTCAGGTTTCCGCCATCGCCAAGACCGATCCCGGTCTGGCGGATACGAATTACCTTAAATGCAAGCCAGCACAGGATCAGCGCGTTAATACCGGCAAAAAACGCCGTGACCGGCAAAGCCATCTTGGCGATCTCCTTTTTTTTGGAACGGTCCTTTTGGAACGGTCGGAAGCGGCCTCCGTTCAGGCGCGTGCCCGGCCAATCCGCTGCCGGCGGTGTTCGGCGGCACGCGCGGAATCCCGCTGCAAAGGCGGCGACGCTCAGGCCGCCTCGAAGACCTCCTCCGTCGCCGATTCGATCTTGCCAAGCCAACGCGCTTCTCGAGCGGCCAGCAAGGTCTCCTCCTCGGTGATGTAGTCTCGCGTCAGCGGCATCGCATCGCGCTCACGCGCAAGCTGGAATTGCAAAACATGGCTCGAGCCGAAGCTGAAGGCACATTCGCAGGCCGCAAGATAAAACTCCCACATTCGCGCGAACCGCTCGTCATACATCGCAACCGCCTCCGCCCGCCGGGCCATGAACCGCTTGCGCCATTCGCGCAGGGTATACGCGTAATGAACCCGCAGGATCTCGTTGTCGAGCAACCAAAGGCCGGAACGTTCGACCGACAGCATGGCTTCGGAGACCGAGGGCGCATAGCCGCCCGGAAAAATGTATTTGCGCAAAAACGCGCCGGTCACGCCGGGCGGCGACTTGCCGGAGATCGAGTGGATCAGCGCGACCCCGTCGGGTTTGAGCACATTGCGCACGGTCATGAAATACCGGGTGAGATGCGTGATGCCCACATGTTCCAACATGCCCACCGAGACGACTCGGTCAAACGTCTCGTCAATCTCGCGGTAGTCGCGCAGCTCAAAGCGGACCCTGTCGGAGAGCCCGGCAGCCTCGGCCCGGGCCTGCGCCACCGAAAGCTGCTCGGCCGAGAGGGTCACGCCCACCACCTCGACATCGGCGACCGAGGCCAGGTAAAGCGCCATGCCACCCCAGCCGCAGCCGATATCGAGAACTTTTTGGCCCGGTGCGAGGCCCATTTTTGCCGCGATATGGCGCTTTTTGAGGGTCTGCGCCTCCTCCAGCGTCTCGCGTCCGGTAGGAAAGTAGGCGCAGGAGTACTGCATGTCGGCGTCAAGCCACATCCGGTAAAACGCGTTGCCGGTGTCGTAGTGATGGCCGGCATTCCGGCGCGACCGGGTCACGGGGTTGTATTGCATCCAGCGGCGTAATCCGCGCGCCAGGCTGTTCCAAAAAACCTGCCCGGGCGACATGTCGAAATGGCGTTTGTTCATGAACAGCAATGCCAAAAGGTCGTAGGCCGAGCCGTTCTCAATAACGAGCCCGCCATCCATGTAGGCTTCGGCCGCCTTAAGCTCGGGGTTGAGGCAGATCTTCCAGTCGAGCGACCTGTCCGTGATGCGCATCGTAACCTGAGGGCCGTCCTCTTCCCCTTTGAATAGGTGCGTCTCTCCCGACGGCGTCACGAGCGTGAGCGCGCCTTTTCGGATCGCCTTTCGAAGCATCCGTGGCATAAGCTTCATAATTTCCCCCAACCCTGTCCCGGCGGTTCATGTTTTCTTAGGAAAGCTTGCCGAATCAACAGGCGCGGCGCAAGCGGGCCTCGGTCCTAGATGAAGCTGAACGCGTCCAATTCGCCCAACGTCACATCGACCAGCCGCATCGAGCCGAGCGGGTGAAGGAGTCGCACATCGCCCCGCTCAACAGCCACAAGATCGGCAAGGCCGATCCCGTCTGGCAGGTCGATGGCGTCTTCGAAACCGGCGTCGCGCAGCACCTGACGACCTGATTCCAGTTCAAAAACAAAAACATCCGCACCCGCGCCGCCCACCAAGACATTGCGCCCGGCGCCGCCGAAGAGAACATCGCTGCCAGACTGGCCAAAAAGCTTGTCGTCCGCCTCGCCGCCCAGCAGCGTGTCCGCGCCCACGCCGCCCCAGATCCTGTCGTCGCCTGCACCGCCCTCCAGACGATTCGCCGCCTTGTTGCCGAAGATCTCGTCATCGCCAGAGCCGCCCAGCGCGTTCTCGATCAGTGCGCGGCGGTCGCCGCCTGGGGCAAGCGCATTGAAAAGATGCCCGCGCGCGGCGACGCCATCGCCGAGATCGGCGCGCTGGGCCGCTCCGCCCCGGTCGAGATCCACATAGCGGCCAGGTACAAGATCGATCCTTAAATCGCTGTCATAGATCGAAAAATCGTAGGTATCGCGCCCGCCGCCATCCCAGATCGTGCGAAACACGACATTCGCGCCCGGGGTACTTTCGACCGCCCCATCGACCAGAAGACTGCCGCTCTCGGGGTCGATCGCATAAACCGTATCGCCCGAGCGGGTGCGAAAGTCGGCCCCGTAAAGCGCCTGCAGGGCAGCGATATCAAGCACCATCAGGCTTTGCGCGAAATCCCAATAGCCGTTGCGGTAAGTCTCGGACGGCGCCCCGACATAGGATCGGTAGGTCATGACCGAAAATTCCATGCTGTCATAGGCCCCGGGCAGCACCGCCCTGCTGGTCCCGCCGGGCTGATGCCCGTGCTTAAGCCCCAGGGCATGGCCGATCTCGTGGATCAGGCTGTGCCAGGCATAGTTGCCTGGCTGGGGATCGGCAAAGATCGGGCCGCCTGCCCAATCGGGGATGCCGTTATGCACCCAGATATCGCCCGATTCCGGCATCGGCCCCGGGTAGTAGGCATAGGCCGTTCGGGCGGCATCGCTTTGTGCTAGCCGGATCTGCGCCGTTGTATCGGCCTTCTCGCTGCGCTCGCTCAGCGCCAGGTCAGTGACGTCGGCAACGCTGTCGAAAAGCGCGCGCGCTGCGGTTTGCTGGGCGGCGTTGAAGGGGGCGAAATCGCGTAGAGGGGCGCTGGCAGGGTAGCCGATGCGGTAATCGCCAGCGGCATCGGGAAAAGCGAAATCGACCGATCCGCCCCGCCAGGAATAGCCCGAGAGCAGCGCATCCGCGGCCAGCGCAAGCGCGGTGCGGGTGATGCCGGTGACCGCATTAGGGCCGCCCAAACTATCGGGACCCCCAGAACTATCGGGACCGCCCAAGCCATCAAGGCCGCCCGTGCGCAATGTGCCGCCCGATTGCGCCCTTTCGTGCTGCGACGCGTCGGTGGCGGTCTGCGCAAGCGCGCCGCGTCGGGCCGTTGGCGCGGCGCCTTCCAAGAAAGCCGCAGTGGGGTTGCCAACGAAGACGCATCCGGAATGCGACGGTTGATCACCGTCGAAAATCTGGACCTTCATCCACGTACCCACCCGGTTGCCTCGAAGGCGCCCCCACGCCCGACGCCACGCGCTTAGGTCGAGAAAGTACAACAAAACCTCTGCCGCAGCCAGCAAAGGATTAATGAAGCGTTAAGAGGGGGCGTTGCGGACGGCGCACCCTTCAGGGCGCGGCAGGCGGCGCGCGCAAGACAAACGGCAACATCCGCGGTTGGTGGCGGTTGCCGCGCGCACCGGCGCGATCAGCCGCGACGGCGACTTTTTTGCGTACGCGCGTGAAAACGCAGCGGCCGGCCCCGAAGCCAGCGCGCGAAGCGGGCCAGATGCGGGTGCGCCCGCAACGCCGCGACGGTTGTGTAGGCGCGTGCAAGCTCGGCCTCGCTGAGCACGGCGTGAATCTCGTCATGGCACATCCGGTGCATCAGGACGGTCGGGCCGCCAGCGCCACCCTTGAGCTTGGGTAAGAGATGATGCCGGTTTTGCGGTACCTCTGGCAGGATCGGGCGCTCGCAAAGCGGGCAGATGGGCCACGCATCCTGCGGCGCCGCAGCGGGCGCCGGCGCCACGGCATCGCCGACCCGCTTCAAGCGGTCTGCCAAAGCGGCGGCAGGGTGTCGAACGCTCCGCGCAACGCATCCGCCCAGCCTTTCGAGATCCGCATATATTCAGGATCGTCCACCTCGATGCGGCGGTCGATATCAAACGTAAAGCTGTCCTTGCGCAGCACGACGAGATCGAGCGGCATGCCCACCGAGAGGTTCGAGCGGATGGTGGAATCCATCGACACGCAGGCAGCCTTCAGCGCATCGGCAATGGTCGTTTCGCGCCGAATGACCCGATCGAGGATCGGCTTGCCGTATTTGTGCTCGCCGATCTGCAGGAAGGTGGAATCCTCGGTCGCCTCGATGAAATTCCCCGCCGCGTAGACAAGGAACAGCCGCGGCCGGCCGCCGCGCCGCTGCCCGCCGATGATGACGGACGCATCCGAGGATACGCCCTGGGCCATCAACGGATCGCGATGAAGGTGTTGCATATCGCGCATCAGCACGCCCACCAGCTGCGCGGCGCGAAAGGTGCTTTCGGCGTTCAGGATGGTCTCGACGCTTTCGCCCGCCGCGGCACGGTCGATCGCCTTTTCGATCCGGGTCACGATACCCTGGGTCACCGAGAGATTGCCGGCAGTCATCATTGCAACGGTCCGCTCGCCCGGAACCGACCAGGTGAACATTTTGCGGTAACGTGAGATATTGTCCAAGCCGGCATTGGTGCGGGTGTCTGAGAGCAGCACCAGCCCCTCGTTAAGACAGATGCCCACGCAATAGGTCACGGCTATTGCGCCGGGCCCTGCTGTTGGGCCTGCGCCTGCCCATCCTGCCCCTGATCGGGCGACGGTGCCCGGGAGGCGCCGGGCGCGGCGTCGGGCGCGATCGCAACCCGGGCAGACATCGCAACCTCGGCCCGGCCGCTAAAAACGCCGTTTACAGGCGCGGCGTCGGTGGCATCGAGACCCGCCGTTAGCCGCACATAGCGCTCCGTCGGGCAACGGCGATGCGTGGGATCAAAGCCGATCCAGCCGATATCGGGCACAAACGCCTCGGCCCAGGCATGGGTCTCGATCTCGGCCTCCGCGCCTTCGACCCGGTCTTCGGCCGCCAGATAGCCCACCACATAGCGCGCCGGTACCCCGCAGGCCCGCGCCGATGCCACGAAAAGATGCGCCTGATCCTGACAGACGCCCGCCCCCAGTTCCAGGGCCGCCGCCGCGCCGGTTGCCGGCGTGGTGGCCGAGGGGCGGTAGAGCACCGCCTCCGAAACCGCATCGCAGAGCGCATGCAGCCAGGGCAGCCGCTCCTCGCCCGCAACGCCATGCGCGAATGCAAGCAGCGGCGGCGTCGCCTCGGTCAACGCGGTTTCGCGCAAAAAGACGCCGACCGGCGGGTGGCTGCGCAACCCGTCCACGATGCCCACCTTGTCTTCGGTCGCAACCTGCCCGGAAGCACAGATCTCGATACGCCCCAGCGCCGCGCCGCTGCGCCAAAGCCCGACCGGATTGCCCCATGTATCGCGGCAGAGCGCAACAACCTCCGCCCCGTTCACCTGCACGGTCCAATCGCCCGGCATCTGGCCGGCAAATCGTCCCGGCCAGAGCCGAAGCCGCAGCGCTACCCGCTCGGCGCCCGGCTCATAGGCGTATTCGGTGACATGACGAACGCTCAGACGCATGCTTGCCTCAAAAATGATAGCAGGTCGAAATCTCGGCCGACACGCGCGCCGTCACGCCGATATAGGCGTTTACGCATTCATGCAGCCCCGCATCGAAGATATCGCCGATCTTATAGCCTTGCAGCCTTTCCAGCGCTTCGCGGGCGGTCTTGTGGCAGGCATGTTGGGTGTCATGGCGACGGTCGAGCTCGGCTAGGCACAGGCAGATCTGCTCGTAGCAGAAAGCCACCGAGCGCGGGAAGTCCGAATTCAACAGCAAAAAATCGGCGATCTTCCAGGGCGCATAGTCGCCCTTATAGATATGGTGGTAGCCCCGGGTTGCCGACAGGGCATGCAGCACCGAGGTCCATTGATGATAATCGCGCCCGCCGCCGACCACATCGGTCTCGGGCAACAGAACGAAATGTTTGACATTAAGCAGGCGCAAGGTGGTATCAGCGCGCTCGACAAAGCCGCCAAGCCGCAGAAAATCGTAGCCGCTGTTGCGCAGCATACCGGTTTCGGTGGCCCCGCGAAAGGTCGCGGCGCGCGCCTTGACCCAGTCGAGGATCGCCGGCAGGTCGCGGCGCGCGGTCTGCTCATCCATCATCTCCAGGCGGCGCCAGCCATCGTTGAGCGCCTCCCACATCTCTTGCGTCAGCGCGGTACGGATCGCCTTGCCATTGGCGCGCGCCAGGGCCAGGCAGGCATGCACCGAGGACGGATTTTCGGGATCGAGAACCAGTCCGCGCACGATCGCGGCTTCGTTTACGGGGCCTGCTTTCTCGAAAAAGGCCGTCGCCCCGGTGGTCTTGATGACAGAGCGCCACTCCGCCCTATCGCCGCCGCCGGGCAGCATCGTCATCCGCTGGCCCATCTCGACAAGCCGCGCCGTGCTTTCGGCCCGTTCCAGGTAACGCGCGATCCAGTATAGATTCTCGGCGGTTCGGCTGAGCATCTCTCCTAGCCCCGCAAGACCCAGCTGTCCTTGACCCCGCCGCCCTGGCTGGAATTGACCACCAGCGAGCCTTCGCGCAAGGCGACCCGGGTCAACCCGCCGGGCACCAGCCGGATCTGTCGGCCAACCAGACAGAAGGGACGAAAATCGACATGTCGGCCGGTCAACCCGCCCTCTGCGAGGGTCGGCGCTGTAGAGAGCGCCAGGGTCGGCTGCGCAATGAACTCGCCCGGTGCGTTTTTTATGCGCGCGGCATAAGCCTCCCGCTCCTCTTGGGTCGATTTCGGTCCGATTAGCATCCCGTAGCCGCCCGAGCCATGCACCTCCTTGACCACAAGCTCAGCAAGATGCGCAAGCACATAGGTGCATTCGTCGGGGCGCGCGCATTGCCAGGTTGGAACATTGTCCAAGATCGGCGACTCGCCCAGATAAAACCGTATCATCTCCGGCACATAGGTGTAGATCGCCTTATCGTCGGCAATACCTGAGCCCGGCGCCGAGGCCAGCGTCACCCGACCGGCGCGATAGGCGTCAAAAATGCCCGGGATGCCCAGCAGACTGTCGGCGCGAAAGCTCAGCGGATCGATGAAATCATCGTCGATGCGCTTGTAGATGACATCGACGCGTTGCCGCCCGCGGGTGGTGCGCATCCACACAGAGCCGTCATCGACCAGCAGATCCTGGGGCTCGACCAGTTCGATGCCCATCAGATCGGCCAGGAAGGAATGCTCGTAATAGGCCGAGTTGAGCGAGCCAGGCGTAAGCAGCACGATGGTCGGCTCGCCCTTGCAGGCCGGCGGGGCCAGCTCGGCCAGCGTGCTGAAGAGCGCGCCGGGATAGCTGTCGACCGGCTCGACCCCGCCACCGGCAAAAAGGTCAGGAAACATCCGCATCATGATTTCGCGATTTTCCAGCATGTAGCTGACGCCCGATGGGGTTCGGCAGTTATCTTCAAGCACTTGAAAGCTGTCGCCGCCGGTGCGCACGATATCGATGCCCACGATATGCGAATAGACCCGGCCCGGCGGATCGAAGCCGACCATTTGCGGCAGGAAGGCGGTGTTGCGGTAGACCAGCGCCTCGGGGATGATCCCGGCGCGCATGATCTCGCCGCGATGATAGGCATCGTAAAGAAAGGCGTTGAGCGCCTGCGCTCGTTGGCGGATGCCCCGGTCCAGCCGGGCCCATTCCGCGGCATCGAACACACGCGGGATCAGATCGAAGGGGATCAAGCGCTCCGGATCGCCGCCTTCGCCATAAACGGCAAAGGTGATGCCGATGCGCCGAAAAATCGCCTCGGCCTCGTCGCGTCGCTTGCGCAGCAAATCGGGGCCGGTCGTCTCGATCCAATCCAGAACGGGGCGATAGGGCGGTCGTGTCTCGCCGCTCTGATCCGCCAGCTCATAGAATGCCACGCCGACTGCGCTCCCCTGCCGCTCGCGCAACCCTGCCTTGCGAAAGGGGCGCGTTTCAAGCCCGCTTCGCCGCCAAGCGCTTCAGCCGACCCGTTTTTTCGCCCGATGCCGGCTTTATGGCGTTTCGGGTCGCTGGGTTGCCCTTTGCAAAGGCGCGCTGTCGTCGCCAACGGTCACCTCGACACGGCCACCGGCAAAGCGGGTCTCGCCATATTCGACCGGCATCCCGTCTGCGTCGACGCTTAGCGCGCGGGCCGCGAGCAGCGGTGCACCGGGCGCCAACCAAAGGTGGGTCGCAATCGCCGGATCGGCGGCCTCGGCCGCCATTCGGGTCCAGGCGCGGGTGTAGTCGGAAAGCCCGCCGGCTGCGAGCGCCGCGCTGACCGAGCCGGTCCGGGCAATGTCTTGGAGCAGACGGGGAAAGCGCCGGGCGGGAAACAGGCGGGTCGAATGGCTAACCGGCACCGCATCGGCCAGGCCGACGGTTTCGGTGACATGTACGCGGGCGCCGGCTGCAAGCCCCAACAGCCGTGCCGTATCGGCATCGGCGCGCAGCGTCTCGGCGCGCAAAGCGCGGTGGGCCGGTGCGCGGCCATTGTCACGCAAATTGTCGCCAAAGCGGGTGCGCGATCCGATGCGATAGGCGATCGGCGCGCCGGTGACCGTCGCCCCTGCGCCGCGGCGGATATGGATCGCCCCGTCTGCGACGAGAGCCGCCAACGCACGGCGCACCGTATGCCGGTTTACCCCGAAACGGCAGGCAAGGCGACTTTCGGAGGGCAAACGGTCACCGGGGCCGTAGCGTCCCTTTGCCAGATCGGCCAGGAGCGCCGCATGGATCTGTGCCCAGAGCGCGCCGGGCCGTGTTTCTCGGCCCGCGACGTCCAAGGCACCCGCAACACGCGCAACGCCCTTCTTTCCCAACGGATGCGTTGCCGATGTCGCGGCTGGCGGCGCGACGGCCAAGTTGGTCGGCAAAGCGCTTTTGGCAGGCTCTGCCGCCGGATCATGCGCCCCGTCCGGGGGGCCTTCCGGCGCCCTGCCCGCCCGCTTGCGCTTCGACGCATCGTTCATTCGCTGCCGCCTGCGATCGCCTCTTGGCGCCAAGTCTAGGCAGCCAAGCACCACAATGCAAAGCACCCGTAGCGCAGATCCTGCGCAGCCGGACGGTGCTGACCGCAGGGCTCAGACAGGGCCCACGACGCCTATCCTGTTGTGCGCGACCCTAGGCGCAGGCCGCGTCAATCGCCGCCGCCATCGCCGCTATCGCCGCTGTCGCCAAGCCAGCCCCGATCGGGGCGCGCATCGCGACCGCGGCGCACGCGGGTGCTGCGCAGCAGAACGACCAGGATCGCCAGGACGAAAAGAGCCAGCAAGAGGTAGTTTTCATCGAAGCTCAAAACGCGCACCTCCCAAAGACCGAACGGGAAACCGACGAGTGCAAAACCAGATAGTGCAAAGAAATGCGGCAATTTCATGAACCCTCCGTATTCGGAGCCGCATTCATTAAAAGCTTTCAAGAAATGGCTGCGGATTGCCGTTGTCAGATCTTTGCCCCACCCAGCGGCGCGCGGGAGAGAACGACGAAGTAGCCGGCTTCCGTTTGCGCAAAAAGGCAGACCTCGGTGACCTGCACGGGCCTGCCCATAAGCGGGCCGAAGCGCGCCCGCGCTTCGCCCATGATCGCATCCTTGACGGAAGGGGGGCCGGTGTCGTCAGCAACCGGTCCGGTCAGCGTAAGGTGAAAGCGAAACTCGTCGAACACATAAGGATACCCCCAGCGCTGCAGATAGCCGTCCTGGCGCGCGGAGAGGCCTGCGGCACGCCGCCGTGCCATCTCCGCAGGCGAAAGCGGCGCGCGATGCGCCTCCAGCGCCTCGACCCAGCGCCCGGCGAACCCCGACAGGGCCGGGGCATCGCGCGCGGGCACCAGCGCGAGAAACGGGCCCAACCAGCGCGCCGTCAGGGCCGGCATTTCGAAGGGAGCCATTGCCGCGGCTTGCTGTTCAAAGGCCGTCTCCAACGCCTCCGCATCGCTGTCCTCGGCAAGCCGGAACGGCGCTTTGAGCGTTGCGTGAAAGCCGTATCTGCGGGGCCGCTCGGTCAGCGCGGCCAAATCGAGGCCCGCGGGGTCAGGCAAGGCCGGGCGCTGCGCCGATTGCCGCGCCGACTGCCGCGGCGACTGCCGCGCCGACTGCCGCGCCGGATCCAGCGCAGGTTTCTGCCCGGTTGCAGCGTCCCAACCCAGCCAGGCCGCCCCTTCCTGGGCCAGCGCGCTGCCGGCCGGTGGCGCCCAATAGACGGCAAATCGGGTGTAACGGCGCATCGGGGGTGCCTCGCTTTTCCGCCACCGACCTGTTATCTGCAAAGTGTCCCGGCAATCGCGGTGTCCTGGCAGTCTCGCGGCGCAACCCTGTTACCGTCTCGCGACGGTTGCCGCCAGAGGCCTTAACCCCGCCTGCTGCCCCGCAGGACGCAAAACTCAGGACCCGTCAGGAAGGTAGCCCACGCCGTGACGCCTTTGCCGCCCAAGACCGCTGCGCCTGTCGATCCTTCAACGGCCGTGCCGGGACCCGCGCTTTCTGCCGGATCGTATAGCACCGGGACGACGCGACCGGTCGACACCGTGCTGGCCAACGCCAAGTTGGTTTTAAAAGACGAGGTGGTCGGCGGCAGCCTGCTTTTGCGCAACGGAAAGATCGCCCAGATCGACCATGGCGTCGGCCGGCCCACAGGCGCGTTCGATTGCGGCGGGCTGCACCTCATTCCGGGCCTAGTGGAGTTGCATACCGACAATCTGGAGCGCCATTTGCAGCCGCGCCCTGGGGTCTTCTGGCCCAAGCCCGCGGCGGTCATTGCGCATGATGCCGAGCTTGCATCGGTCGGGATCACCACCGTCTTCGACGCCCTGCGCGTCGGTTCGATCATCTCCGACGACCGCAACCGCTACGGCAAATACGCCCGCGAGCTGACCAGCGTGCTGATCGGTCTGCGCGACGCCAGGGCGCTGCGTATCGGCCATTTCATCCATCTGAGGGCCGAGATCTGTTCGGAAACCCTGCTCGAAGAGCTTGACGAGTTCGGACCCGAAGACCGCATCGGCATTCTGAGCCTGATGGACCACACGCCCGGCCAGCGTCAGTTCCGCGACACCGCGGCATTGGAGATCTACTTCAAGGGCAAGCATAACCTCTCGCATGCCGAGATGCAGGCGCATTTGGAGCGCCGCAAAGCGCTGGGTGCGCGGGTCGGAAAGCGGCATGAGGACGCGGCCGTTGCGCATGCGCAAAAACTGGGGGCGGCTCTGGCGAGCCATGACGACACCACCGTGGCGCATGTTGCGACATCGCTGCGCCATGGTGCGACGATCGCAGAGTTTCCCACAACGCTGGAGGCTGCACGCGCCTCAGCCCAAGCTGGCATCGCGGTGATGATGGGCGCACCCAACCTGCTGCGCGGCGGCTCGCATTCCG
The DNA here is from genome assembly GCA_039184655.1 of Pseudomonadota bacterium. Classification (GTDB taxonomy): domain Bacteria; phylum Pseudomonadota; class Alphaproteobacteria; order Rhodobacterales; family Rhodobacteraceae; genus J013. The sequence continues at coordinate 29,539 of JBCDAZ010000037.1, forward strand.
GCAATGTCGCAGCCCTAGACCTGGCCGAGGCGGGGCTTCTGGAAATCCTCTCCTCGGATTATGCCCCGTCAAGCCTGTTGATGGGCGCTGTCAAACTGGGCGCGGAGAGCGGCAATCTGGCCAAGGGCATTGCCACGGTGACCGCCGCGCCAGCCAAGGCCGCCGGGCTTGCCGATCGGGGCGCGCTGCGGCCGGGATTGCGGGCGGATCTCGCACTGGTCGATCTCAGCCACAGCTTTCCCACCCTTCGCGGGCTTTGGCGCCAAGGACGGCGCATCGGCTGACGATTGGCGCAACGGTGATGGTCCGGCATCTTGAACCATGCCGACGACGGCCCGACATGAGAAATAGCGGCCGAATGCCGCCCCTTGGACCCCTTCGTTCCGACGGATCAAGCGCGCCGCCAAACTGCGGCAGGAGGAAGATCATGACATTGAAGACCCTAACCCACGCCGCTGCGGTTCTCGCCCTCGCTCTCACAGCCCTACCGGCCGCCGCCGAAGATGATGGCAAGCTCGAGATCGGCCTCTTGGACTGCCGTCTAACCGACAGCACCAACCTCATTATCGTTTCCGGCAGCACCTTCCGCTGTACGTTTGATCCGGTTGAGGACGGCGCACCGGTTGAAACCTACACCGCCAAGGTCTCGCAGCTGGGCCTCGATCTTTCCGACAACAGCGAGGAGCGGATCCGCTGGGCGGTGCTCGCGCCGACGCTGTCCTTTGATGCCGGTGTGCTGGCCGGAGACTATTATGGCGTGGCCGCCGATGCGACCGTCGGAGCCGGCGTGGGGGCGCGGCTGTTGGTCGGTGGGTTCGACGAATCGATCACCCTCCAGCCGATGAGCGTGACCACCACCTCTGGCCTCGGGATCTCCGCCGGAATCGAGCAGCTGGAGCTCGAATTCGTGAAGTAACCCGCCCGAGGATCACATTCCCGATGATCACATTGTCGTCATCGGCCTGTCGGGGTGGGGTGCCTGCGCGCCGCCCCGTTCAGGAGCATTTGGAGAAGCCACAGGCCGCGCAGGTCATGCAACCCTCGCGCATCTGCAGCGCATACTGGCCGCAATTGGGGCAAGCAAGGCCCGGCCTCTCACCCACCGCCACCGCCTCCAGCCGCGGCCCAGAGGCTGGATCGGAGGCCGGATCGGATTTCAGCCCCAGCCCCGCACCTTCGATAAAGCCGATCTCGATCAAATGCCGCTCGATCACCCCGCCGATCGCGGCAAGGATCGACGGGATATAGCGCCCTTCCATCCAGGCGCCGCCGCGCGGGTCGAAGACGGCCTTGAGCTCCTCGACGACGAAGCTCACATCGCCGCCGCGCCGAAACACCGCCGAGATCATCCGTGTCAGCGCCAGCGTCCAGGCATAATGCTCCATATTCTTGGAGTTGATGAAGATCTCGAAGGGCCGCCGCCGCCCGCCGGTGACGATGTCGTTCATGGTGATGTAAATCGCATGCGCACTTTCGGGCCATTTAATCTTGTAGGTCTGCCCCTCCAGAACCTCGGGACGATCCAGCGGCTCGGCGATGCGCACAACCTCGCCCATGGCCGCGGCGACCGGCGCGGCCGCCTCGTCATCCTTGGTCGCCGATGTCTCTACGCTCAGCACACTGCCGGTGACCGCATTGGGCCGATAGGTCGTGCAGCCTTTGCAGCCTTGCTCATAGGCGGCGAGATAGACCTCCTTGAATGCCTCGAAATCGATCTCGGCCGGCACATTGATGGTCTTGGAAATGCTCGAATCCACCCAGGGCTGGGCCGCGGCCTGCATCCGCACATGATCCATCGGCGCCAGCGTTTGGGCATTCACGAAATACGCCGGCAAGCCCGCCTCGGCCCCGTGCAGATCGCGGTAAAGCTGCACGGCATAGTCGACCACCTCCTCCTCGGTCCGGCTGCCATCGGGCTGCAGCACTTTGCGCGTGTAGGCAAAGGCAAAAATCGGCTCGATGCCCGAGGAGACATTGCCCGCATAAAGGCTGATCGTGCCGGTGGGCGCGATGGAGGTGAGCAGCGCGTTGCGGATGCCATGCTGCGCGATCAGCGCCCGGGTTTCTTCGTCGAGCACTGCCACGCTTTTGGAGGCCAGAAACGCATCGCGATCATAGAGCGGAAACGCCCCCTTCTCGGCTGCCAAATGCGCCGAGGCCCGATACGCCGCGCGCGCGATCCGGCGCAACCAGGCGGAACACTGACGCGCGGCCTCCTCTGAGCCATAGCTGAGCCGGACCATCGCCAGCGCGTCGGCGAGCCCGGTCACCCCTAGCCCGATACGCCGCTTTGCCTGCGCCTCCGCAGCCTGCTGGGGCAAGGGAAACCGCGAGGCGTCGACCACATTGTCCATCATTCGCACGGCCGTGGCGACCAGGGTATCCAGCGCGTCCTCGTCAAGCCGCGCAGCCTCCCTAAACGGCGCCTCGACCAGCCGGGCGAGGTTGATCGAGCCCAGAAGACAGGCGCCATAGGGCGGCAAGGGCTGTTCACCGCAAGGATTTGTCGCTGCAATATCCTCGACATATGCCAGATTGTTCATCTGGTTTATGCGGTCGATGAAAATCACCCCGGGCTCGGCATACTCATAGGTGGCGCGCATGATCCGGTTCCACAGATCGCGGGCTCTCACGGTCCGCAGCACCTGGCCGTTGAAGGCAAGCTCCCAGGGCCCGTCGGCCTTGACCGCCTCGATGAAGGCATCGGTGACCAGCACCGAAAGGTTGAACATCCGCAGCCGTGCGGCGTCCTGCTTGGCGGTGATGAAATCCTCGATATCGGGGTGATCGCAGCGCATGGTGGCCATCATCGCCCCGCGCCGGCTGCCGGCCGACATGATCGTGCGGCACATTGCATCCCACACATCCATAAAGCTCAGCGGCCCCGAGGCATCGGCGCCGACCCCGCGCACCGGCGCGCCTTTGGGGCGGATGGTAGAAAAGTCATAGCCGATCCCGCCGCCCTGCTGCATGGTCAGCGCGGCTTCCTTCAGCGCCTCGAAAATCCCGCCCATGCTGTCGGGGATCGTGCCCATCACAAAGCAGTTGAAAAGGGTGACCGCACGTTCGGTCCCTGCCCCGGCCAGGATGCGCCCCGCCGGCAGGTAGCGAAAATCGCGCAGCGCGTCGTAAAAAACCGGCTCCCAGCGCGCGGGCTCGGTCTCGACCGCGGCCAACGCCCGAGCCACCCGCCGCCAGCTCGCCTCGACCGTGTCGTCGACCGGCGCCCCCGCGGCCGTCTTGAAGCGATACTTCATGTCCCAAATCTGCTCGGCGATCGGCATCGCAAAGGCGGTCATGCGCAGGGTCCATCTTGCCTCTATCGGGAGCGGGAGAGAGTATGGGCAAGACCCCCAAGGGTCAATGAAAACCAGGGACCAACCGCTACTTCTGGGGGGTCTCGCAACGTCAGCGTCAAGATGCTGCGTGATTTATGGAACAAGCCGACGCATAACGGTGCTCCACCCCATGGCCTTTGAGAGGATAGGATGGCCCAAGATCCCACCCCGCCGCCCGATCTGCGCGCGATGACCGGGCTTGCGCAGCTTCACGCCGGCATGGCAGGCCGCCTGCCCGCGCCCAGTATCGGCCCGACCATGGGGTTGCGCCTGGTTGACGTCAAAGAAGGTTACGCGCGTTTCGAAGCCCAGGCCGATGCGCGGCATCTCAACCCGATGGGCGGGGTGCATGGGGGTTTCGCGGCCACCGCGCTCGATAGCGCCACGGGCTGTGCGGTGCACAGCGCGCTTGCGCCCGGCGAGACCTATGGCACCGTGCATCTGGAGGTGAAAATGCTCCGCGCCGTGCCTCAAAAAACCCCGCTTTGGGCCGAGGCCCGGCTTTTGCGCCGCACCCGCACGATTGGTTTCGCGGAAGGATCGCTCTTTGACGCCGAGGGCAAAGTCTATGCCCATGGCTCGGCCACCTGCGCCATCAAATCCTTCTGATTGTGGATTGGCGCGCGCATGGCTACCTTATCTGGTATGACCTCGGACGAATCGCCCGCACTTCACCTCATCAAGCTCTGCGTCGGCTCGGACGGGCCCGAGGCGTTGGCCGCCTGGCAAACAAGCCGCATCGCCGAGTGGCGCGCCGCCGGGCTCACCTCCCAGCCCCGGCATGTCACCCGGATGTGGCCGCGCCGCGCCGCCGAGATCGCCGGGCGCGGCTCGCTTTTTTGGGTGTTTCGCGGGGTAATTTTGATCCGCCAACCGATCGCGGGGTTCGAGGCCGTACGGGGCGAGGACGGGATTGCGCGTTGCGCCATTCTCTTTGAGCCAGCGCTGATCCCGGTCAGCCCGCGACCCCGGCGCGCCTTTCAGGGCTGGCGTTACCTGCCGGCCACGGAAGCCCCGCCCGATCTTGTCGAGGGCGCCTTCGATTTGGGCGTCGATCCGTCCCAGCGCCTGCCCGATGCGCTGGCGCTGGCGCTCAACAGCATCGGTGTGGTTTAGGTCACATACCCATAAACCGGCTACCCATTGGACGTGTGGTGTGATTCACTTCTGCCAAAGAGCAGGAGGCAGGCATGGCGCGTTTCGATCTTACGGATTTTGAGTGGTCGGTGATCCAGCCTTTGCTGCCGACAA
>JBCDAZ010000038.1:0-32225 GCA_039184655.1 Pseudomonadota bacterium
GGCGTCATGCTCATCACCGGATCCAACCAGACAACGCCGGCAGAACCCTAGAGCAAGGATATCCGATCCGGTCCATCGCGTCGTAAAACGACACAAAACCGCCCGCATATCCCTTCCATAAAACAAAAATGTCAAAGAGCGGCTCCCTTTCGGAAGCAATCGGCGGCGAACCGTTTTATCGATCCGCCGCCGGTGAGCGCGGTGTATATGGAGATTCGTTGGGCCATGCAAGGCGCTTTTTGCGTTTTCAGCCGGATTTCTCGACCACCCGATCCAGATAGGCTTAACACGCTGTAACGAAGGGGATTTTCGGTCAGCCGGCAGCCATTGACCGGGTCAAAACCGCTTCGGCCGCCGCAATCGCTGCATCGGCTCTGGCAAAATCCTCGCCGCCGGCTTGGGCCATATCCGGCCGGCCGCCGCCGCCCTTTCCGCCCATTTCTTCGGCGGCACTGCGCACCAGATCCACCGCCTTGATCCGGTCGGTCAGATCGGTCGTCACGCCTGCGGCAAGCGCCGGCTTTCCCCCGGTATCGGCAATGAGAAGCACGACGCCGGAGCCGAGCCGGTCCTTTTCCGCATCGATGAGCCCGCGCAGATCCTTGCCGGTCACACCGCTGAGCTTGCGGGCAAGGAACGACACACCGCCGACCTCTCGGGCCTTCGGCGCATCGCCAGCCCCGCCTGCCATGGCCAGTTGGCGCCGCAGATCCGCAAGCTCGCCCTCCATCCGCCGGCGTTCCTCCATCAGGCCCCGCAGACGCTCGGCCGCCTCATCCGGACGGGCCTTCAGGATAGCCGCGATTTCGGCCATGCGGGCATCCTGTGTCGTCAGATGGCGGTAGGCCGCCTCTCCAGAAAGGGCTTCGATCCGACGGATGCCGGCCGATGAAGCACCCTCGCCGGTGACCACGAACAGACCGATATCCCCGGTCCGCCTCACATGCGTGCCGCCGCAAAGCTCCATGGAGTAGACAGCGCCTGCCGGGCCGGTCTCGCCCTCGGGCCGCACGCCCATCGACACGACCCTGACCTCGTCGCCATATTTCTCGCCAAAGAGCGCCCGCGCGCCATGACGCTGCGCCTCCTCCGGCGTCATGACCCGGGTGGTGACAGCATCGTTCTGGCGGATATAGTCGTTCACCGCCCGCTCGACCCCGTCGATCTCTTCCCGGCTCACCGCGGCGTTATGGGCAAAGTCGAAGCGCAGCCGATCCGGCGCGACCAGCGAGCCCCGCTGGGCGACATGATCGCCCAGGGCGCCCCGCAGCGCCTCGTGCAAGAGATGCGTGGCCGAGTGATTGGCCCGGATTGCTTGACGCCGCAGCCCATCGACGATCAGCTCGGCCGGCATTCCGGACGCAAAGCGCCCCTCGACCACCTTGCCGACATGCACGGACACGCCCTGCTGGCGCCGCACATCGGTGATCTCGGCACGGCCGGTCTCGGCCCGGATCTCTCCATGATCGCCGACCTGACCGCCGGCCTCGGCATAAAACGGGGTCTGGTTGAGGATGATGGCGACCGCGCTGCCCGCCTCGGCAGAGGCCACTTCCTGGCCGTCCTGGACCAGCGCCGTGATCTGCCCCTCGGCCCGCTCCATCTCATAGCCCAGGAATTCGGTCGGCCCCAGCTTGTCGGCCAGATCGAACCAGATCGCCTCGGACCCGGCCTGGCCGGTGCCCGACCAGGCCGCGCGCGCCTTGGCCTTTTGCGCGGCCATCGCCGCCTCGAACCCGTCGAGATCGACCGACCGGCCCATCTCGCGCAGCGCATCCTGGGTCAGATCGAGCGGGAAGCCGTAGGTATCGTAGAGCCGGAACGCCGCATCGCCGGGCAATGTGGCGCCGTCGGAGAGCTTGTCCACCTCATCGCGCAAGAGCCGCAGCCCGCGGTCGAGCGTGCTGCGAAACCGCGTCTCTTCCATCCGCAGGGTCTCGGTGATCAGCGCCTCGGCCTGCACCAGCTCGGGGAAGGCCTGGCCCATCCGCGTGACCAGCGCCGGAACCAGCCGGTGCATCAGCGGCGCATCGACCCCCAGAAGATGCGCATGCCGCATGGCGCGCCGCATGATCCGGCGCAGTACATAGCCGCGCCCGTCATTGGTCGGCATCACCCCATCTGCAATCAGGAAGGCGCTGGAGCGCAGATGATCCGCGATCACCCGGTGATGCGTGATGTGCCTGTCATCGGTATCCGTCGCGCTGACCTGGGCGGAGGTTTCGACAAGCCCGCGGATCAGATCGGTCTCGAAGAGGTTGTGCGTGCCCTGCATCAGGGCCGCAAAGCGCTCCAGCCCCATGCCGGTGTCGATCGACTGCATGGAGAGCGCCCGCATCGAGCCGTCCTCGAACTGCTCGTTCTGCATGAAGACGAGGTTCCAGATCTCGATGAAGCGATCGCCGTCTTCCTCGGGCGAGCCCGGCGGGCCGCCCCAGACCTCCGGCCCGTGATCGTAGAAGATCTCGGTGCAGGGGCCGCAAGGGCCGGTGGGGCCCATCTGCCAAAAATTGTCGGAGGTGGCGATGCGGATGATCCGCGCCTCGGGCACCCCGATCTTCTTCCAGATCTCGGCGGCCTCGTCATCGGTGTGATAGACCGTGACATAGAGCTTCTCGGCGTCGAGCGCGAAATCCTTGGTCAGCAGCTCCCACGCAAAGGGGATCGCGGCCTCCTTGAAGTAATCGCCGAACGAGAAATTCCCGAGCATCTCAAAGAAGGTCAGATGCCGCGCTGTGTATCCGACATTGTCGAGATCGTTATGCTTGCCCCCGGCGCGCACGCATTTCTGGGACGTCACCGCGCGGACATAGTCGCGCTTCTCAAGACCCGTAAACACATTCTTGAACTGGACCATACCGGAGTTGGTAAAGAGAAGGGTGGGATCGTTGCGCGGCACCAAGGGCGAGGACGGCACGATCCGGTGACCGTTCCGTTCAAAGAAGCTCAGAAAGCTCCTGCGGATCTCGTTGAGGCTGGCCATCGTCGCGTCGCTCTAACTCGCTTGCATTCTCCGCCGCTTTACCGGCTGCGCGAAACCCTGTCCATCGGCTTGCCATGCGTTGCTATGACCACGCGCGCGTGGGAGAACCAGATACGGGAGAAATGAATACCAAACACAGGGAGGACTCGATGTCCGAAAAGATCACAGCCGTGCTCGACAATGCCGTGGCGCAGGGCGATGTACCGTTTGCAGTCGGCCTGGTCGGAACGGCCGACGGAATTTCCTATCAGGGCGCCGCGGGCGAGGCTGAAAGCGGTCGTCCGGCCGATGCCGATACGGTGTACCGGATCTTCTCGATGACCAAGGCTGTCGGGTCGGTCGCCGCGATGGTGATGATCGATCGCGGGAAATTCTCGATGGACACACCGGTGGGCGACATCCTGCCGGCCTTCGACGACCTTCAGGTCTGCGACGGGTTTGACGGCGACACGCCGCGCATGCGCCCGGCCAAGACCCGCGCCACCATCCGCCATCTCGCAACGCATTGCAGCGGGCTGGAGTATGAGTTCTGGAATGCCGACATGCCGCGCTATATGGAGGCGACAGGCCACCCGACGATCCTCTCGGGTCTGAAGACTGCGCTCAACTATCCTCTGATGACCGACCCCGGCACCCGCTGGGGCTATGGGCCGGGCATCGACTGGCTGGGCCAGTGCGTGGAAGCGGTAGATGGGCGCCGCATCGATCAGTTCTGCCGTGAGGAGATCTTCGAGCCACTCGGCATGGGGTCGACCGGGTTTGAACTGACCGCCGACATGTCGGCCCGGCTCGCGGGTCTGAAGGCGCGCGGCGAGGATGGCGCCTTTGCACCCTTCGACCTCGCGCCGCCCTCCCAGCCAGAAGTCTACGGGATGGGCCACGCGCTCTATTCCACGCCAAAGGACTATCTGACATTCCTGCGCATGGTGCTGAACCGTGGCGCGCTCGGCGGCGCGCGGATCCTCTCGGAGGACGCAGTCGACGCAATGCTTGCCGACCAGATGGAGGGCCGCGAATTTTTGCCGATGATCACCTGCGCACCGGGTGTCACCGACTCCTTCGACCCCTTTCAAGGCATCCGGAAAACCCACAGTTTTGCTTTCATGCGCAACGAGGCCGATGTGCCAGGCCGTCGCTCAGCGGGGTCGCAAAGCTGGGCCGGCGTCTGCAACACCCATTACTGGCTGGATCCGTCCCGCGGGATCGCGGCCGTGATCATGACGCAGTCGCTGCCCTTCGTGGAGCCCCGCTTCATGAAGACCTATGATGCTTACGAGCAGGCCGTCTACGCCTCTCTGTGATCCCGCGACCGGATCGGGCGGGGCGCGACAGCCCCGCTCAGATAGCCGTCTCGCCCAGATAGCCCCGCTCAGGCATCCTCGCTCAGGCCGCCTCGGCGCAGCAGGCCGGCGTTGCGCCAGTGGCCGTGCCAACGCGACCGACGCGCTTGTTGTTGACCACGAGATGCGGTCCCTGCGCAAGACGTGACGACGGTGCGACCGGTCGAGGCAGTTTGCCATACACATAGTCTTCGATCATGTCGCGGGTGATGCCGATGTCGTTCAGCATTGCGTCGCTGAAGCCGCGAAACTCACGCAAGGCTGCGGCTCTCAGAGTGTATCGGCGCCAGGCATCGCGCAGCGCTGTGAACCAGGAAGGCAGGGTCATCGCTTTTCTCCCATTTCGATGATTCTATAAATATCGAAATGGGAGCCAGATTTCAAGAAGATTGTGCGGCCTAGCCGTCAGCATCCTCCGTTTCGCTCTGGATCAGATCGAAATCCAGGCCATGTGCGGCGCGGATCTTGTCCTCGATCTCCAGCGCGATGTCGCTGTTTTCGCGCAGGAAGGTCTTGGCGTTCTCGCGCCCCTGCCCAATGCGCTGATCGCCATAGGAAAACCACGAACCGGATTTCTCCACCACCCCGGCCTTCACACCAAGGTCGAGCAACTCGCCCATCTTCGAGACGCCTTCTCCGTACATGATGTCGAACTCGACCTGCCGGAACGGCGGGGCGACCTTGTTCTTGACCACCTTGACGCGGGTTACATTGCCGGTCGTTTCCTCGCGATCCTTGACCGAACCGACCCGGCGGATATCGAGCCGGACCGAAGCGTAGAATTTCAGTGCGTTGCCACCCGTCGTCGTCTCGGGGCTGCCGAACATCACCCCGATCTTCATCCGGATCTGATTGATGAAGATGACCATGCAGTTGGAGCGGCTGATCGAGCCGGTAAGCTTGCGCATGGCCTGGCTCATCAGCCGGGCCTGCAGACCGACCTGGGTGTCGCCCATATCGCCTTCAAGTTCCGCCCGCGGGGTGAGGGCGGCAACCGAATCCACCACCACAACCGACACGGCGCCCGACCGCACCAGCGTGTCGGTGATCTCCAGCGCCTGCTCGCCCGCATCGGGCTGCGAGATCAAAAGCTCGTCGATATCGACGCCCAGCTTGCGCGCATAGACCGGATCGAGTGCATGCTCGGCATCGACAAAGGCGCAAACCCCGCCACGCTTCTGCTCCTCGGCCACAACATGCAGCGCCAGCGTGGTCTTGCCCGAGCTTTCGGGCCCGAAAATCTCGATGATCCGCCCCTTGGGCAGACCGCCGATCCCAAGTGCGATATCCAGACCGATTGAGCCCGTCGGGATTGCCTGAATGTCCATGGCCGCGTCGCGCTGGCCGAGCTTCATGATCGAGCCTTTGCCGAAGCTCCGTTCGATCTGCGCCAGCGCCGAATCGAGCGCTTTTTGCTTGTCCATGCCGCGTTTCTCGCTCAAATCGAGGAGTGGGTTGGCCATGACGGGCCCTTTCCTGTTTTTCATGTTTTGCCGTTTTCGGCAAATGCTGCTCGTTCGCCTTGCCCAAGCTTAGCTTGCGAACATTAGGCGAACAAGAAGATTCCTTATCGATCCGTTGTCAGCTTCGTCGGCGCAGGGTTAAGGCGGTGTAAACGCAGATCGAGGATCTCGATCGCATGCTGGTTTCGACACGCCACAGCCTTGCGATCCTGGCGATGCCCAAGACCGGCACGACCGCGATCGAGACGGTTTTGAAGCGGGAATGCGAGATCGCGGTCGGCGGCGATCCGGGCCTGAAGCATATGACCCTGCGCCGATTCGAGCGCTTTGTGCGTCCGCTCTTGACCGCAAGCGGCTTTGGCGATGTCGAGACCGTCTGTCTGATCCGCGAGCCGGCCGACTGGCTGATAAGCTGGTATCGCTACCGGCAGCGCGCAGAGGTCGCCGACCCCACAAAAAGCACTGTCGGCATCAGTTTTGAGCGCTTTGTCGAAGGGTATCTGGCACCCGATCAGCCGGTTTTTGCCCAGGTCGGGCGACCGTCTCGGTTTCTATCCGACAAAACCGGCCGGATGGCCGTCGACCACCTTTTTCGCTATGAACGGTTCGACGCCCTGGAGGCATTTTTGTCCCGGCGGGTCGGAAAGCGCCTGTTTTTTCCAATGGTCAACGGATCGGTCGCCGCGCGGCCCCATATTGCACCCACCCTGCGTGCGCGCATCGAGGCGGGTATGGCAGAGGAGTATCGGATCTGGCATGACCTCGCTCAATAGCGGTGTGTCGTGGTCTGTTGCCTCAGGCTGCCGCCTTCAGCGCCATGAGCCCCGCCACAATCGCGTCGGTCGAGCGCAAAGCGCCGGTTTGCAGATACTCCATGGCCGTTAGCGAGGCTTCATGGGCCGCAACCGAGGTGCCCCCGACGCTGTCCTGCGCCACCCGGCAGTAGTAGTCGTGCTGATGCCCATCCACGAAGGTGTAGTGGACGCAAACATCCGTCATCCCGCCGACCAGGATCAGGGTCTGGCCTTTCAAACCTTTGAGCAGAATCTCTAGCTCGGTGCCGAAAAAGGCCGAATAGCGCCGCTTTGGCACGTAGTAGTCGTCGGGGCGGAAGTCCATTTCCTCGGCAGCGATCGGGGTGCCTGGTTTGCCTTCCATGCAGTGCACGGTCTCGGACCCGTCGAGCTCACGCCCATAGTCGACCATGTTGGGGCGGTGGATCTCCTGGATAAACACCACCGGCGTGTCCGAGGCCCGGGCAGCGTCGATCACCTTGCGCGCGCGGTACATGTTATCGCGGTAGCCGGGCATCGTGGGAATGCCCTTTTCAACCTGGTCCATGAACGCGCTTTTCTGAATGTCAATGACCAGCACCACGGGCTGGCCGACGATCATGGGCTGTTCGGGCATCTCGGGCCTCCTGTTAGTCGTTGCGGCTTTGATCGGCCCCCATCAGGCGCGGCAGATCGCCAAACCGGCTGATCGCGGCGAAGACGATGATGGAAGCGAGAATGAAGGTGATGGCGCCCACGGCCATGGTCGGGGTAAAGCCGTTGCGCAGGCTGTTGAAGATCTGCAGCGTCACCGTCGCATAGGAAGAGGCGGAGACAAAGAAGATCACAATGAACTCGTTGAAACTCAGCACCAGCGCAAAGAAAAAGCCCGATAGCGTGTAGGGCAGCGTCTGCGGCAGGATGACCGTGCGAAACGTCACCCGTTCTGTCGCGCCCATCGTCGCGGCGGCGTCGAGATGCGCGCGGTCGATCGATTGCAGCCCGATCGAGATCGTAACCACCGGCAGCGCGAGAAACAGCGCAGCGTGGCTAAGGACACCCACGAAGATACTGCCCAGCGCGCCGGAAAAGCTCCAAAGAAACCCAAGGCCCACCCCAAAGACGATCGGCGGCAGCACGAAGGGCATCGCCCCCGCCCCCGCCAGAAGGCGCGACAGCCGCGTGTTTCGTCGCCAAAGATCGAAGGCCAGGGGCCATGCGATCAGTGTCGCAAGCCCCGCGCTGCCAAAGGCAATGATCAGGGAATTGCGCAGGCTGGTCACCCAGACCTCCTCGGTCACAAAGAACTCCACAAAGCGGGCCAGGGTGGGGTCTTGCGGCGGAAACAGCATCGAGCGCCCGCCATTCAGCGCCGCGCCGCAGACCACGATGATCGGCAAGAGCAGGATTACGATACAAAAGCCGAAATAGGCTTTGCCCAAACGGCTCATAGCCCGCTCCGCTTTGCAATCAGCGAGGAGGCGCCCAGAAAGAGCGCTGCGGTCACCAAGAGCACCACAGCCTGCGCCGCACCGAAGGGCGCGTTGATCGTCTGGCCGCGGATGCTTTCATAAATCGAGATGGTCAGCGTCTGCTGTGCTGGCGCTGCAAACACGGTGATCGCGACATAGGAGCCGAGCAGAAAGACGAACAGCAAAAGCACCGCGCCGGTGACCGGGATCCGCACCGCCGGCAGCACCACCGTCCGGATCACAGTCAGCGGCCGCGCACCCATGGTTCGGGCGGCCTCCATCATCGCCGGGTCGATGCGCGACAGCGCCGGGTAAAGCAGGATCACGGCGTAGGGAAACACCAGATAGACCATGGTCAGGATCGTGGCGAAGGCTGAGGTTTTGAAGCGGATGTTGCGTGGGCTCGCCAACCCCCACTCGCGCAACACCTCCAGCCCGCCATTGCCCTTCAGCCAGGCGGTGATCCCGGTTTCGCGAAACACCATCGGCAGGCCGGAACGGTTGGAAAGCAGAACGTCCCAGCCCATCACCACGAAGACTTCCGACAGCGAAACCGAAGAGAGCAAGAGGATCAGCCATGCCGCCTGGCTTCGCCGCGAGAGCCTTGTAAGCAGATAGGTGAAGGGAAAGGCCACTAGCACAGCCAGAAGCGAGGCGATGACCGCGAAGTAAAGTGAGTAGAAGAGTTTTTGCGCATAGAGGGTCGAGACCGTTTCGGGCCAGCCGATTCCGAAGAAGAATCGGCTGTAATTGGACAGCGACAGCCCCCACTCCCAGCCTGCCCCCTCGATTTTATTGCCAAGGCTGATAACCAGAACCAGCCCGAACGGCACAACGCAGACCAACGCAATGAGAAGGCCGAGCGCCAACAGGCCGCCGGTTCTGGCGTCTGGCAGGGACGCGCCCCGGGCGGTGCTGCCGCCTGTCGCGTTCTCGGCAATGGTCATGCGGCGTCTTCGGTCATGCGGCGTCTTTCCGTACGCCTTGGGCAAAGACATGGATGGCGCTTGCCGGCAGGAACAGCGCAACCTGCTCGCCGACGGTGTAGGGCCGCAACGCCTCGCCCGCGGCATATTCCACGATGATCGGCCCAATTGCGGTGTCGAGATGGATGTCGCGCGTCGAGCCGACATCGCGCAGAAACGTAACCCGCGCCGCAAGGCGGCTGGCCGATCCCTGCGGTTCGTCAAGGCAGGCGCGCTCGGGCCGGATCGCCAGCGTCACCGGAGCGCCAGACATGAAAGCTGGGGCGGGCTCGACCGACAGCGCAACGCTTTCGCCGTCCTTGCCCGGAACATGCACGCCGCCCTCGCCCACAAGGCCGTCGAAGAAATTCGCGCGCCCGATGAAATCGGCCACGAAGGCATTGGCCGGCTTGTGATAGATCTCGTCGGGCGGGCCGGACTGTTCAACCCGCCCCTGCGACATGACCACGATCCGATCGGCCATCGTCATCGCTTCGCGCTGATCATGCGTGACAACGATGGTGGTGATCCCCAGGCGCTGCTGCAGCAGCCGCAGCTCGACCTGCATTTCCTCGCGCAGTTTAGCATCGAGCGCCGACATCGGTTCGTCGAGCAAAAACACCTCCGGCGATTGCGCAAGCGCGCGGGCGATGGCCACCCGTTGCCGCTGACCGCCCGACAGCGCACCGATACGCCGGTCGCCATAGCCCGAAAGCTGCACCAGATCGAGAAGCGCATCGGCCCTTTGGCGCCGTTCGGCCTTGCCGGTGCCGGCAACGGCCAGCGCATAGGCGATGTTTTCTGCCACGCTCAGATGCGGAAACAGCGCGAAGGACTGAAACACCATACCGAAGCGGCGCAGATGCGCCGGCCGATCCGTAATGTCGGTCTCGCCCAGAAGAATACTGCCATGGCTGGGGGTTTCCAGGCCGGCGAGCATCCGAAGCAAGGTGGTCTTGCCGCAACCCGACGGCCCCAGAAGCGCGGTTAGCGCGCCTCCGGGGAAGTCGAGATCCGTCGCATGCACCGCCGTAACGCTGCCTGCGAACCGCTTGGACACGCCGCGAAGTCGGATCCCGGCCAAGGCTTAGCTCGTGGCCAGCATCTGGTCCCAACTGTCCTTGATGAAGGTTTCGCGGTCGAGATAGGCCTCGTAGTTGAGCGTGATCGCCGGCGTACCAGAGACGCCTGCAAATTCCTCCGCACTCAAATCCGTATCGTCGCGCAGAGGCGCCGTGCCGATCTTACGGCTCATCAGCGCCTGGGTGGCCGGGTCGGACGAATAAGCGATGAACTCCTGAGCCTCGGCAGTTTTTTCCGAGCCTACCGCAAGACACCAAGAGCCATAGTCGCGCGGATTGCCCTCTTTCGGAAAGACCGACTGGATCGGGAAGCCTTCCGCCGCCATCAGCGTGGCCACGTCGTGATAATACATCCCGCCGATGACGTCTTCGTTCTTCATTGCCTGTTCCATCTGGCTTTCCGCCGACCACCAGATCGCGACATTGGGTTTGATCTCGCGGGTCTTATCAATGCAGGCGAGGATCCCTTCCTCGGTGTCGAGCGTCGAGGTACCCTCAAAGAAGGTCGCCGCGACGATGTCGAGGAAGTTCGAGGTAAAGAGCTTGGACAGGCCGAGGCTTGCCTCGAACGTCTCGCTATCCCAGAACTCCGCCCAGCTCGCAGGCGGTTTGACCTCATTGGGGTTGATCACCATGGACGAGAACCAGGCCATGGCGCCCACGCCGATCAATCCGGTGCCGTCCTCGAAAAGGAAGTAGGGGTCAAGTCCCGTTGCGGGCGTCATCGCCGCGATGTCGAGCGGGGTGATCAACCCCCCGATCCGGCTTGCCTTGATCATTGTCGTGCGCCCGTAAAGCGACAGATCCGCCGGAACGCTGCCGGCTTTGGCGGCCTGCTGCATCGTCACCAGCCAGTCGGTCGAGTTGGGCTGGGTGATGCTTTCCACCTCGATGCCGGTGGCCTTGGTGAACTCCGGATAGACATGCTCCTTGAAGCTGTTCTCGAAATAGCCGCCATAGGAGCCGATCTTGAGACTGCGGCTTTGCGCCAGCGCCGGTGCGCCGAGCACCGAGGCGGAGGCGGCAAGCCCGGTCAAGGCCGCACCCGATTTAAGGAGGCTGCGCCGTGAAACCGATGCCTTTGCGGCGTGCTGACCGGCCTGGCTGCCGGTGCGCGTGTTTGTCATTGTCCCATCCCCTTGATGTCGGATCGAGCGCGAGAATGGCGACCCGCAGAAGGGCCAGAAAGCCCAAGCCCGGCCCATCCCGCTCGGCTCGGAGGTTTGGCGCGAATTTAGGCAGACGGGGAAGGCCGTTGCCGGATCTGCGGTCAACTTGACCGGGCTTTGCAAAGACCGCTCAATGCCGAAGCAGTCAGGTTGATTCGGGGGTCGCCATGGCAGAGAGATCCGCAAGCGGCACATCCGCGATCGACGGCGCGGCCGGCGCTTCGGCCGCATCGCAACGGGCGCTTTTAGAGGCCGGACCGCCCAAACCCGCAACGCAAGATGGGACCGTCGACCAGCACGCGCTGACCGTCGACGATGCGGCCCTGCCGGTGATCGATCTGGGACCTCTGCTGAGCACGGATGCGGCGGGCCACCGGGCCGTGGCTGCGGCACTCGACATCGCCGCACGCGAAAGCGGGTTTTTTTATATCACCAATCACGGCGTATCGCAGGAGCTGGTCGATGCGGCCTTTGCCGCCTCGCGCCAATTCCATGAGATGCCGCGCCGCTTCAAGATGCGCTCCTGGTGCGGGTTTTCGACCAACCATCGCGGCTATGTGCCGTTCGAGGAGAATGGCGCGAGTTTTCCCAAGCGGATCAATTTCAACGAAGCTTTCGATCTCAGCTACGAGGCGCCCGCCAACCATCCGGACTATCTGGCCCAATGGCGGATGACCGGACCCAATGTCTGGCCCGACCTGCCTGGCTGGCGCGAGACGATTTCGGCCTATTACGACGCGATCTTCGCCCTGGGTCAGCGGCTGCTGGGTGCCTTGGCCATGGCGCTCGATGTCGATGTGGCCGAGTTGCGCCGCCACATCACCTGCCCGACCTCGCAGCTTAGGCTCTTGCGCTATGTGCCCAATGAGATGCCGGCGACCAAGGACATCGCCGGGATCGACCCGCATTCCGATTTTGAGTGTTTCACGATTCTCGCCCAGGGCGGGCCGGGCCTGCAGGTGATGAATGCCGAGGATTACTGGATCGAGGCCCCGCCGATCCCGGGCTGCTTCATCGTCAATATCGGCGACATCTTTGAGACCTGGTCGGGCGGGCGCTTCAAATCCACCCAGCACCGGGTGGTCAATATCGGACGCGAGCGCTACTCCATGCCGCTCTTTTTCGGGCTCGACTATCACGCGGTGATCGCGCCCTTGGAGAAGTTCTCCACCCCCGAGACGGTGGCAAAATACCCACCGATCAAGGCGGGCGAGCATCTGATGCGGATGACCGCGAGCGCCTTTCGCTATATCGCGGATCTGCGCGAGAAGGGGCTTTTGACCTTTGAGTTCGAGATCCCCGAGGAAAATCCGTTCACGCGCCGTGCTAAAGTCATCGATCCACCCGGTGACGCGGCCATGACCGCACCCGTCGATGCGGCAGAGTAAATGCAGCCGCATCCGGCCTTTGCCGATCGCGAGATCCCGCGTGAGGTCGCTTTGGGCGCGTTCCGGCTGCGCTGGCTGACCGTCGACGATCTCGAGGAGGATTACCGCGCGGTGATGGAAAGCGCCGCGGCGCTCTCGGCTATTGGCGATGGCGGCTGGCCCACGGGGCTCACCCGCGAGGCGGATCTTATCGATCTGGCTTGGCATCAGCGTGAGTTTCAGGCCCGGCGGTCCTTTGCCTGGATTATCGAGGATGGGGCCGGCGCCTATCTGGGTTGTGCCTATGTCAACCCCTCCATCGCGGGTCTGGCCGAATGCCAGGTCTGGTACTGGTTTCGCTCTGGGCTCTCCCCAGCGCCGGATGCGGCGGCGTTTCGGGCCGCCTTCATGGGCTGGCTTGCCGGTCCGCCCTGGCCGGATCTGGAGATGCGGCTGACGGCACATGTTCCGTAGCGCCCAATCTTTCAGCAGATGCGCCATTCCTGCCCCAGGGGTGACCAAAGCCGCGCAGGGACGCCGGCGCCCCGTCGCGCCAGCTTGGCCCAAAGCGCGGCCAGCTTCTAACCTTTCAATGCAGGTCGCCTAGGGTTCCGCTCTTTCTTGCGTAAGAGGTCAGGTCCAAGAGGGGGCGCCGGCCCGGCAAAATCCGGCTCGGTACACGGCGGGGCAAAATCCCGGGAGGTCACTGCGCCGGATCCGCCGTGCCATTCAATCGTTCCGCCGCCGGCATCCGGATCGCATGGTGCGGAACGAAAAGGATGGGAGACGATCATGCGCAAGCCTTTGCTGGCCGCAGCCGCGGCGCTGGCCCTTGCGACCTCGGCGGCCGCCCCGGCCCTGGCGCAGGAAAAGACCGAGTTTCGCGTCGCCTGGTCGATCTATGTCGGCTGGATGCCCTGGGGGTATCTGGAAGAAAGCGGCATCATGGACAAATGGGCCGCCAAATACGGCATCGATGTCGAGATCGTGCAGATCAACGACTATGTCGAGAGCATCAACCTCTACACCGCGGGCGAATTCGACGGGGTGACGGCGACCAACATGGACACACTCTCGATCCCGGCGGGTGGCGGTGTGGACACCACCGCGCTGATCGTTGGGGATTTTTCCAACGGCAATGACGCGCTGATCGTGAAGGGCGAGGGCGATATCGCCGCGCTGGCCGGCAAGCCGGTCAATCTGGTGGAGCTGTCGGTCTCGCATTATCTGCTGGCCCGCGCGCTCGACAGTGTGGGGATGAAGGAGGCCGACCTCGCCGCCGTCATCAACACCTCGGATGCCGACATGATCGCGGCCTTTGCGACCGAGGAGGTCGAGGCGGTGGTGACCTGGAACCCGCTCGTCTCTGCCATTCTAGAAGACCCCGGCGCCGCAAAGCTCTTTGACAGTGCTGACATCCCCGGCGAGATCATCGATCTGATGGTGGTCAACACCGAGACGCTCGCCGCCAATCCGGATTTCGGAAAGGCGCTGGTCGGCGCCTGGTATGAGGTGATGGGGCTGATGAAGGCGGGCGACGCGGCGGTGCTGACCGCCATGGCCGAAGCCTCCGGCACCGATCTGGCCGGCTACAAGGCCCAGCTTGCCTCCACCGAGATGTTCTGGGAGCCGGCCGATGCCGTGGCCTTTGCCCAAAGCGACGCCCTGCCCCAGACCATGGTGACCGTGGCGGAGTTCCTTTTTGACAAGGGGATCTTGGGCGAAGGCGCGCCCAGCGCGGAGTTCGTCGGCGTGGCCTATCCGGGCGGCGCAGTGACGGGCGATCCCGACAATGTCACCTTCCGCTTCGACACCACCTTCATGCAAATGGCCGCAGACGGCGCGCTCTGACGCGCCAACCGCCCATGCGGCTGATCAACCGAAAGCCGGGACGGCCGCTGGCGGCCTTTTTGCTGCTGCTGCCCTTTATGGCGGTCCTCCTGGTCTATACCGTCGCCTCCGACATTCGTCGGGCCGAGAACCCGCGCGACAAGCTTCTGCCCGCGCCCGCCCAGATCGCGATGACCGCGCAACGGCTGGTGACCGAGCCCGACCGGCGCTCGGAGCGGATCCTGTTTTGGGTCGATACCGGGGCCAGCCTGGAACGGCTCGGTCTCGGGGTTGGGATCGCCGCGCTGAGCGCCCTGGTCCTGGGTCTTGCCATCGGGCTGGTCCCGCTGGCCCGGTCGGGGCTGGAGCAATTCGTGGGGGTGATCTCGATGATCCCGCCGCTGGCGCTCCTGCCGATCCTGTTCATCAGCCTGGGCGTGGGCGAGGCCTCCAAAGTGGCGCTGATCGTTATCGGAATCGCCCCAGTGATGACCCGGGATCTGGCCCAGCGGGTGCGCGAGATCCCCGCCGAGATGCTGGTCAAGGCCCAGACCCTCGGCGCCTCGACCCGCGCGATTGCGCTCTCCATCGCCCTGCCGCAAATCCTGCCCCGGCTGGTTACGGCGGTGCGGCTGGGGCTGGGTCCGGCATGGCTTTTCTTGATCGCATCCGAGGCCGTGGCCTCGGAATCGGGCCTGGGCTACCGCATCTTTCTGGTGCGGCGCTATCTGGCGATGGACATCATCCTCGTCTACGTCGTCTGGATCACCGTGCTGGCCGTGCTCATCGACTATGCGTTGCGGGTCGTTTCGGCCCGCGCCTTTCCTTGGGCCGGCGAGGCGGCACGATGAGCTTTGTCTCGGTCCGCAACATCGCGCAAAGCTATGCGGGCCGGCCGATCCTGGAACGCGTGTCGCTGGAGGCAACCGAAGGCGAGTTCATCTCTATCGTCGGCGCCTCGGGCTGCGGGAAATCGACCTTCTTGAGGCTTCTGCTGGCCCAAGAGACCCCGACCCGCGGCGAAATCCGTGTGGCCGGCGCGCCGCCCGCCCGCGAACCCGGCCGCGATCGCGGCGTGGTCTTCCAGCGCTACTCGGTCTTTCCGCATCTGACGGTCCGCGACAATCTGGTGGCCGCGGAAGGGCTGTCGCGCCCGCTGGGCCGGCTCTTTGGGGCGGCTCGCCGCGCCGCCCGCGCCCGGGCCGAGGAGACGCTCGACCGCATCGGGCTCGGCCCGATGACCTATGCCTATCCGGCCGCCCTCTCCGGCGGGATGCAACAGCGGCTGGCCATTGCCCAGGCGCTGGCCGCCAAGCCGCGGGTCTTGCTCCTCGACGAGCCTTTCGGCGCGCTCGACCCCGGCACAAGGCTGTCGATGCATGAGTTTCTGGCCCAACAGCGGGCCGAGACCGGCATGACGGTCTTCATGGTCACCCATGACCTTGCCGAAGGCTTCAAGCTGGGCGACCGGGTGGTGGTCTTCGACAAACCCCGCCGCGATACGCAGGCGCCCGATGCCTATGGCGCCACCATCACCTATGACTTCGACGCGCGCGATGGCGGCATCCCCTTCCAGCGGCTGCTCGCACAGTTCGCGCCCAAGGCGCCCAGCTTGCTCAAGACACCGGGCTGAGCTATGCAACCCCGCAAAGGAGACCGGTCCGATGTGATCCATGCCAGCGCCCCCGCCATCGCGATCCCAGCCTTTGGGACCGAGATGCTGTGGCCTGCCGCCTCTGCGCGGCGCAGATCGGACCGACCCATGGATATCATCAAGTTTCCGCGTACGCGGCATATCGAGGGATCGCGCCTGCAGCCCGGCGATCTCGACGATGGCGTGCCCCTGCGCAGCCTCGCCGGCGCCGCCCTTGTGGTGGCCGAAAAGCTCGACGGCGCCAATGCCGCCCTCTCCTTTGCGCCCGACGGCCAGCTCTTCCTGCAAAGCCGCGGGCATGTCCTGACCGGGGGCGGGCTCGAGCGGCATTTCGCGCTCTTCAAGACCTGGGCGACCAGCCATGCCGCGCGCCTTTTTGCGCGGATCGGGGCACGATTCATCATCTATGGCGAGTGGCTTTATGCCAAGCACACGGTCTTTTACGACCAGCTGCCGCATTACTTCTGCGAGTTCGATGTGTGGGACCGCGAGGCTGGGTGCTTTCTCTCCACCCCCGCGCGGCGCGATCTGATTGGCGGGCTGCCGATCATGCCGGTGCCGGAGCGTCATGAGGGAGCGCTGCGCGATCTCAAGGCGCTGCGCAGCCTGATCGGGCCCACCCCCTACAAATCGCCCGGATGGCGGGCGGTGCTGAGGCAGGCCGCGACCGAGGCCGGCACACGTCCCGATAGGGTCGACAGGCAGACCGAGGACAGCGATCTGGTCGAAGGGCTTTACCTCAAGCGTGAAGCGGATGGCACGATCGCCGAGCGGTTCAAATTTGTGCGCGCCGATTTTGCCCAGGCCGTGGCGGCCGCGGACAGCCATTGGCTCAGCCGGCCGATCCTGCCCAACCGGCTTGCCGCGGGCGTAGATATCTTTGCGCCCAGGCTGGGCCTGCCGGGGGCCTATGATGGATAAGCTGGCCGCCCTGACCCCCGCGCCTCCCGGATGGACGCTCGACTGGCCCGCGATCCAGGCGCTCTGGCTCGAGATCGCGGCCCTCGATGCCTGTCCGCAGGACCCGATCCATCATGGCGAAGGCAATGTCGGGACCCATACCCGCATGGTGCTGGCGGCGCTGAGCGCCGATCCCGACTGGCGCGGTCTGCCGGCGGAGGCGCGCGGCATTCTTTTCTGGGCGGCCGTTCTGCATGACATCGGCAAGCCCGCCACCACTGTGATCGAGGCCGGCCGGATCACCCAGCCGGGCCATTCCCGGCGCGGGGCGATGATGGCGCGCGCAATGCTCTACCGCGCCGGCGCGTCTTTTGGCTGGCGCGAGGCGGTCTGCGGGCTGATCGCGGCCCATCAGGTGCCGTTCTGGCTCATCACCCGCAGCGGGGCGGAGCGCGAGGCCATCAAGCTCTCCTGGCGTTGCCGCACCGATCTGCTCTGCCTGCATGCCCGCGCCGACGCCCTGGGGCGGATCTGCGCCGATCAACCCGCGATGCTCGATCATGTCGCGCTCGCCCAGGCGATGTTGGAGGAGCTGGGCTGCTTCGGCCGCCCCTTCCCCTTTGCCAATGACGAAAGCCGGGTGGCCTTCTTCGAGCGCGCCGACCGCGATCCGCATTTTGCCGCGCATGAGGCGGCGCGCTGCCAGGTCACGGTGATGGCCGGGCTGCCCGGTTCCGGCAAGGATCGCTGGATCGCGCAGAACGGCGCGGGCCGGCCGGTGGTGAGCCTCGATGCGATCCGGGCGGAAACCGGCACCGATCCGGCCGCCAATCAGGGCCGGGTGGTGCAGATCGCCCTGGAACGCGCGCGCGAGTTTCTCCGTGCCCGCACCGACTTCATCTGGAACGCCACCAATGTCTCGCGCGCCATGCGCGGCAAGATCCTCTCGCTCTGCCGGGACTATGAGGCCACGATCGAGATCGTCTATGTCGAGATGCCCTATGCGCAGCTCACCCGCCAGAATGCCGGCCGCGCCGACGCCGTGCCGGCCCGGGTGATCGATGCGCTGATCGGCAAGCTCGAGCCGCCGGAGCAATGGGAGGCGCACCTGCTGACCCATGTCCTGGCCCCGCCGGTCGCCACCCGCAAAACCGCCTGAAGGGAGACCCCGATGTTTTTCGCTCCGCCGCATAGCCGCTCGCATCATCCGGCCGATCAGCGTCGGACGGGCCGGCGCCATCACCATCCGGACCTCACCAAGCTGGCCGGCTGGAAGGCTGCCCGGGCCGAGGCCGATATCCCCGATGCGGAATGGGAGAAGGAAAAGGCCTGGGCGCTGCGCATGGGGCTGACCGCGGCCGACAGCATCGAGGACCGCTCCATCCCCACCTTCGCGCGGGGCGAGCTGCCGCATTATGCGGGCATCAACACCTTCCTGAAGGCACCCTATACGGAGGATGTGACCGAGGTCGGCAATTACGATGCCACCGTGCTGGGCGCGCCCTTTGATGGCGGCACGACCTACCGGCCCGGCACACGCTTCGGCCCGCAGGGGGTGCGCAAGATCTCGGCGCTCTACACGCCCTATAATTATGAGATGGGGATCGATTTGCGCGAGCAGATGAGCCTGTGCGATGCCGGCGACATCTTCACCATCCCCGGCAATATCGAAAAGACCTTCGACCAGATCAGCCGGGCGGTCAGCCATGTCTTTTCCTCGGGCAGCTTGCCGATCATCATCGGGGGGGATCATTCGATCGGCTTTCCCTGCGTGCGGGGGATCGCCGAATGCACCTCCAAGACCATCGGGATCGTGCATTTCGACCGCCATGCCGACATCCAGGAAAAGGATCTCGATGAGCGGATGCACACCACGCCCTGGTTTCATTCCACCAATCTGCCGAATGTGCCGGCCAAGAACCTGGTGCAGGTGGGCATTGGCGGCTGGCAGGTCCCGCGCGAGGCAGTGAAGGTGGCGCGCGCGCGCGAGACCAACATCATCACCATGGGCGATATGGAAAAGATGGGGCTCGACAAGACCGCCGAGATGGCGCTGGAGATGGCCTGGGACGGGGCGGACATGGTTTATATGTCCTTTGACATCGACAGCATCGATTGCGGATTTGTGCCGGGCACGGGCTGGCCCGAGCCGGGCGGGTTCCTGCCGCGCGAGGCGCTGGCGCTGGCCAGCAAGGTGGCGGCCGAGGGGATTTGCGGGATGGAGCTGGTGGAGGTCTCGCCCCCTTACGATACCTCCGACATCACCGCGCTGATGGGCACGCGGGTGATCGTCGATGTGCTGGGCGCGATGGTGTCGGCCGGCAAGATGGGGGCGCATCGCGGGCTGATCGACAAGCCTGTGCGCCTGCCCATGGGCGATTATGACCCGGCGCGGGACGGGCCGCGCTGGACAACCCGGGCCGGGGTGAAGGAATGAGCGACAGTCTGGAAACTGGCAGGACGCTTTCGGAAGCGCTCAACCCCGGCATGGAGGCGGCGCTGGAGGCACGCTATGGCCATCTTCTGCCGGGCATGGCGGAAAGTGTGGTCGATTTTGCCTATGGTCGGCAATATGCGCGGCCGGGCCTTCAGCTGCGCGAACGCTACCTGGCGACAATCGCGGCACTGACCGCGCTGGGTGGGCAGACGGCACCGCAGCTTCGCGTCAACATTGCCGGTGGGCGCAAGGCCGGGCTAAGCCGGGAGGAGATCGCCGAGACCATCTGGCAGATGGCGCTCTATGGCGGGTTTCCCGCTGCCATCAACGGTCTGAACACGGCCCTAGCGGTCTTTGCCGAGGAGGATGCCGATGCCCCATGACATCTTTGGCGGCCATGTCGGCCACAACCACGCATCCGATCATCTGCACAGCTATGGCAAACCCGAGGATGGTGCAGCGGAATTGCAGGTTCTGAGCGAGCAATTCATCGACGGGTTTCGCCAGGCCGCCGACAAGATGGCCTATCTGCGGCTGGCCGGTGTTCCGCTGGAGCGGCCCGACCCCGAAGGTGGGCCATCCCTGAAGCTGGTCGATGTGGAGATCCTCACCGCCTGGCAGGTGGGCACGGCCTCGCCCGGTTTCGGCACGCGCGAACTCAGCTACCTGCCCTTTCCGGGCGAGATGATCGCCGAGCGGACCAATCTGGGCTTTGTCTATGTCTCGCTCGATCGCCGCGAGGTTCTGGATCTGCGGGTTTTTCTCAGCCTTCGGCATGGCGCGGCGCGGGGCAGAAAAGCGCGTTGACGGCGGCAGGTTTTTGCGCGGGTGATGCGTGGGATCCGCTCGACGGAAGGTCCAAGCTCCAGCGCCACCCTGTCAATATCCCGGTTCAAGCGGGCGCCAAAAACACCGGAAACTGTTCCGCCCCGTTTCCTTCCGCGCAACGCGGCGCAACAGCGTCCGACGACCCTCAGCTCGAAGATCGGCTCAAGGTCGAGCGAAGCGTTTCAGCTTTGCATCCCGCGCCGGGCCTCCCCGAAAAACGCGCGGGTCGACAGGCGGTGCTGCTTGGGGTTTCCTTACAGCCTGGGAAGCGCGACGCAGAGTGGGCTCCGACAACGCGCAACCCCCCCCAACACCGATGCACGCAAGGCCGAAGCGCGTGCGCCGCAAATACACCGGAGAGACGGCCGACGACGATTGGAACGCGACGGCCCGATGCTTGCGTCGCAGAGCCAACAAGAGGATCTTCCAGGCTCCGTCGCGCGACGCTTTCCTTGGCCGGCGAGAGGCGCTTTCGTCAAGAGGTGCAATCGTCAAGAGGTGCAATCGCCAAGAGATGCAGTCATATCGTGCGCAACTTCGGGCATCGTCGGTGCCGGCAGAGGGACTCGAACCCCCGGCCCTCTGATTACAAATCAGATGCTCTACCAGCTGAGCTATGCCGGCATCGTCGGCGTCGGGGTAGAGTGGTGCCCGCCGACCGCAGCGATGACGAGGGCCTAGCCCGGGTCGCGCGACCCGTCAACCGGCTTTGCGCACATCCTGTTACCCTAAGGCTGCGTGTCGCGCCGCGCGCAGCCGCGCGAAATCCTCCCCCGCATGATAGCTCGAACGGGTAAGCGGTGTCGCCGACACCATCAAAAACCCCTTACCCCAGGCCGCCTTTTCAAAGCCCGCGAACTCTTCGGGTGTCACGAACCGGTCCAGGGCATGATGCTTTGGCGTAGGCTGCAGATACTGGCCGATGGTCAGGAAATCGACCTCGGCGGCGCGCATATCGTCCATCACCTGCAAAACGGCCTGACGGTCTTCGCCGAGCCCCACCATGATGCCGGATTTGGTAAACATGCCCGGGTCGAGCTCTTTGACCCGCTGCAAAAGGCGCAGCGAGTGGAAATAGCGCGCGCCCGGCCGAACCTGCAGATAAAGGCCCGGTACGGTCTCCAGATTGTGGTTGAACACATCGGGCCGCGCCTCGACCACGGTCTCCAGCGCGCTTTGCGGGCAACGTAAGAAGTCGGGCGTCAACACCTCGATGGTCGTGCCGGGGCTGCGATGCCGAACGGCGCGAATGGTCTGGGCGATATGCGCAGCGCCGCCATCGGCCAGATCGTCGCGATCCACAGAGGTGATCACCACATGGTTTAGCCCAAGCGTGGTGACGGCATGCGCCACGCGCCCAGGCTCGAACATGTCGAGCGCTTCGGGCCGGCCAGTCGCGACGTTGCAAAATGTACATCCCCGCGTACAGATCTCGCCCATGATCATCATGGTGGCATGACCCTGCGACCAACATTCGCCAACATTCGGGCAGCCCGCCTCCTCGCACACCGTGACCAGCTTATTCTCACGCATGATCTTGCGGGTGTCGAAATAACCCTTCGATCCCGGCGCCTTAACGCGGATCCAAGGCGGTTTCTTGGGTTGCGGATTGTCGGGGCGGTGGGCTTTTTCGGGATGACGGGTTTTTTCGGGGTCGCGAGTGCGATCCGACATAGCTTCGACGCGGCCGGTCGCGGCATCGCGCTTGGTCGTGGCGCGCCGCGGCGCCTGACGATCCGCAACGTCCAGGATATCGCTCATCCATTCGCTCCTGCCGCTTCGGGCCCGTTGGGTCTTTGGACCATAGCATACGCGCGGTCGCGTGAATGATCCATGCATAGCCGACCATGGGCGCCGACATGCTTTGCGCCTAGCATCGCGCTGTGGCAACCCGGCCCGTCTGCGCACCTGGCCCGTCTGCGCACCTGGCCCGTTTACGCCGCAGGTCGCGCATCGCCTGCCGGTTTGCCGTCGCGATCGGCCCCGATATCGCTGCCGCTTTCGGCTTCGCTCAACTCGATCACCACCTCGCTCGTGGCCTCCAGCGCCACCGGCGTTGCCTGCGGCAAAACCGGCGCAAAGGGTGTGGTTTCCTCAAGGCTCGGTGTCGGGCGCTGGGTGGAGCGGTAGACCGCGTAGACGGCGACCGCGCCCAAAACGACGCCGCAGAAGGCAAAGAACACCCAAGGACCGACAAGTTCCATCGTTGCGCCCAGCAAAGGCGCACCGACCACGGCGCCGATCCCGTTTGCAAAAAGCACGCCGCCGGAGGCGCTGGCCATCTCGTCATGTTGCAGATAGTCGTTCAGATAGGACAGGACGAGCGAGTAGAGCGGCATCGACATGCCGCCAAAGATCAGCGCCGCCACGGCTTGAAGCGCGAACCAGTCGCCGGCCAGCACGCCCAGAAGACCAGCCCCTGCCCCGACCGCGCTGACGGCAATGATCAACACCCGCCGGTCCATTCGATCCGAGATCCAGCCGATCGGGTATTGGGTGGCCAGCGCACCGACATAGATTGCCCCGACAAAGATCGAGATCTGCGCGACGCTCATCTCCATTGCCGCGCCATAGACCCCAGACATGCCAAAGCAGGCCGAAAACACCATGCCCAGCGCCAACACCGCCATCACACCCAAGGGCGAGGTGTCGTATAGCTGTCGCAGGGTCATCCGTTTTGTGGTCGAAAAAACCGGCGCCGGGCTGACGGAAAGCAGGATCGGCGCGAAGGAGAGCGACACCAGAACCGAGATCACGATGAACAGGATATAGCCCTCAACCGGGGCCGCGTTCAGCAAAGCCTGGGCCAGAATAATGCCCGAAAGCTGCATAATCATGTAAGCCGATAGCGCTTTTCCGCGCGTCTCGTTGTCGGCTGCTTCGTTGATCCAGCTCTCCGCAACGATGTAGACCGCGCAGAAGCAAAACCCAACCATGATCCGCATCACGAACCACGCGACCTCGTTGGGGATTGCGGGAAACAGGATAAAGCAGGCCGAAATGATCGAGGCGAAGGCAGCAAAGACCCGAACATGGCCGACCCGGGCGATCAGATCGGGGGTCACCCGGGCAGCGACCAGGAAGCCCAGAAAATAGGCCGACATGATCAGCGACAATGCGAAACTGTCAAAGCCCTCGATCGCGCCGCGTATGCCCAGAAGCGTGCCTTGCAGCCCATTGCCGATCATCAACAGCATTACGCCGCCAAGCAAAGGCCAGGTGTTTCGAAGAACGATCAACATCGGCCGCCCCCATGTTTGGCAGACCTCATCTGTTGGGCGCGTGCCATGCCGCGCGGCATAAGAACCGACTGTCCGCGTCACGCGATGTCGCCTTCAGACGCCGGGCTATCGCCAGCGGCTCAGGGCAGTAAAAGCGACGCGTCCCCATAGGAGTAGAAGCGGTAGCGCCGATCGATCGCATGGGCGTAAATGGCGCGGATCCGCTCGACACCCATCAGGGCGGACACCAGCATCATCAGGGTCGAACGCGGCAGATGAAAATTGGTCATCAGCCCGTCCGCAGCCCGGAAGTTAAATCCGGGCGTGATGAAAATGTCGGTCTCACCTTTCCAGGAAGCGAGGCCGCCGGGCTGCGCCGCCGCCGTTTCGATCAACCGCAGCGCGGTTGTGCCGACCGGGACCACCCGCCGCCCCCGCGCGCGTGCCGCCTGCATCGCGGCGACGGCGCTATCCGGCACTTGGCCCCATTCGGCATGCATCTTGTGCCCGTTCAGCGTTTCGGCCGTCACCGGCAGAAACGTACCGGCACCCACATGCAGGGTAACGGTGGTGCGCGCGATCCCGGCCGCCGCGAGGCCGTCCAGAAGCGTTCGGTCGAAATGCAGGCTGGCGGTCGGTGCGGCCACCGAGCCCAGGGCGCGTGCAAAAACGGTCTGATAGTCGGTCTCGTCGCGCGCATCGGCCGCCCTGCGACGGGCGATGTAGGGGGGCAGCGGCATCACGCCGATCTCGGCGATCCGGGCATCGAGCGCGGCACCGGTGAGATCGAACCGAAGAACCACCACTCCGCCTGCGCGCTCTGCCACCTCAGCCTGCAACCCCTCAAACAGGATCCGGTCGCCCGGCGACAAGCGCTTGGCCGGCTTTGCCAAAGCGCGCCAGGATGCAGTGTCAAGGCGTGCAAGGAGCGTAACCTCGATCTGGGCAAACCCGGCCCCGTCCCGTGAGGCGCGCCGGCGCGCGCCGCGCAGACGGGCGGGGATCACCTTGGTGTCGTTGAAAACCAAAAGATCGCCCGGGTCCAGAAGATCGGGCAGCGCTGCTACATGGGCGTCGGCGATCCGATCCGGCCGCGCTACCAGCAAGCGCGCGCTACGGCGCGGATGAACCGGGCGCAGGGCGATCAGCGCCTCGGGCAGCTCGAAGTCAAAAGCGTCCGTCCGCATCGTTCCGGCCATGCAGCGCCCTCTTGGCCAAAATGCTTCAACACCTCACGCAAGCCTCGCGGCCACGCACTTGCCGGTCAACCCGCTGCAACTGGCCTTTTGCCGCGGCAGCGCAAAGCCGATCTGGCGCGCATCGATCGCAACGACAACCTTCTGGATCGGACCCATCACGACCACGCGCGCAATGGCCCCGCCCCAAAACCGGTCCGCGGCCTTGCCGCGGATCGACTGCAGCGTGCTTTGAAGCGTGCTGTTGGCCGGCAGCCGCACAGCCCTAGCCTTCGACATATAAGGCCTGGCCTTCGGCCCGATGCTGGGCGGCGCCAGCCGCGCCCCCCGTGCCGCTGGCCAACAGCGCGATCGGTGCGCTCCTCTGCGCGCCTTGCGCTCCGGGCGCGCAAACGCTGCACGACCTGGCCGGGCTTGTTGCCCACCCGCTTTGCTGGCTGCTAATTGCCTGGCCGGGTCCCCAGGCGCATTGCCCGGCCGCTGCCCTAGATCCTGGATCGTTCGGGCGACGGCCTACAGCGTGGTTCGGTGGGTGTTTGCGCGCTTTGTGCTGGCGCATCTGGTCGCTGGGCTGCCGGCCTTTTTTTAGCTTTCCGGCTTCACCTGGGTGGCGCTTGCGGGCCATGCGCTTTTTGCCCTGCTCGCGGCCGCAATAGCCGAACGCCGAAGCTCAAGCGCGGGCCGGCCCTGCCGCTGCGGGGTCAGCCGTCTGCCTTGATCGTGACGCTGAGCATCGCGTCTGGCTCGTCGACAGCGCCATTATTGCCGCGATCGCCAAGCTTGATCGCATCGACGAGTTCCATGCCCGACACCACGCGGCCAAGCACCGTGTATTGACCGTTCAGGAAGTGGCCGTCCGCGAACATGATGAAGAACTGCGAGTTCGCCGAATTGGGGTTTTGCGACCTGGCCATGCCGACGACGCCGCGATCGAAAGGGATCTCGGTGAATTCCGCCGGAAGATCGGGAAGTTCCGAGCCGCCTGTGCCCACCCGGCGCGGGTTGTAGCCATCCTCGCGATCACCATACTCGACATCGCCGGTCTGGGCCATGAACCCTTCGATCACACGATGAAAGACGACGTTGTCATAGGCGCCCGACCGGGCCAGCGTCTTGACCCGCGCGACATGCTGCGGCGCCGCGTTCGGCAGCAGCTCGATGACCACCTCGCCCGATGCGAGCGCAATGATTAGGGTGTTTTCGGGGTCCGACACGGGGCTGGCCTCCGTCGTCTGCGCCGTTGCCGGCTGGATGAACAGAATGCTGGCAAGAAGAGCCGCGGCTCCGATGAGATGGTGCATGTCATCATTCTCCCGCGAGGGTTCCCACCCGCCTGCGCCACCTATCTTGCGCACCGCCGAAGGTCAAACGCGATTACGTGCCGTTGCTGCGCAGCCGCTCCTGCAGCGCCGAGGCCACTGCCGGCGGCACGAAGGGCGTGATATCGCCATTGAGCCGCGCGATCTCTTTGACCAGTCGCGAGGCGATCGCCTGGTGATGCGCATCGGCCATCAGAAAAACGGTCTCGACATCGTCGGTCATCGCGCGGTTCATGCCGACCATCTGAAACTCGTATTCGAAATCCGACACAGCCCGCAGACCGCGGATGATTAGGGTTGCGTTCACATCGCGAGCGCAATCGATCAGCAAGTTCTCGAAGGGGTGCGTTACCAGGGTCACGCCGCTGGCTTTGGCGAGATCGGCGCACTCGCGCTCGACCATCGCTACACGCTCCTCGAGCGAAAACAAGGGTCCCTTGTCGCGGTTGATCGCGACCCCGATGACCAGCCGGTCAACGAGCTTCATAGCCCGTCTGACAACGTCGAGATGCCCAAGCGTGATCGGGTCGAAGGTTCCGGGGTAGAGGCCAACGCGCATCCGCTCAGGTCCTTCTGTCATCCTCGCCTGCAGAGCAACGACATTGCGTCGCATCCGTCAAGCCTGCAGACCGAACGCCCGCAGCAACGGCCGGCCCCGCTGCCGGCCAAAGGGCGGGGCCGCGTTACGGGTTTAAGAACGGCCCGAAGCACGCACAGAAGGGCAAGGCGCCTTGCGGCGTCGGGCCGGGTCAGAATCCGCGGATCATATCCTCAAGCGCATGCTTTTCGGTCTCGATCTGGGACATGCGCGCCTTAACGACATCGCCGATGGAAACGACGCCCACCATTCTGCCGCCCTCGACCACAGGCATATGGCGAAACCGGCCGTCGGTCATCTGCGTTAAAACCGTTTCGGCCGCATCGGCTGTCGAGCAACAGGCGACCTTTCGCGTCATCACCGCGTCCACGCGCTCTCGCAGGCAATCGGCGCCGCGGCTGCCCAGCTCGCGCACAATATCACGCTCGGACAGGATGCCGTCGACGCGGGCGCCGTCGCGCGACACGATCAACGCCCCGATGCGACCATGCGCCAGACGCGTTGCGGCCTCCGACAAATACGCATGTGGGGCAATCGTTTCGATCCCGCGCAGCGATTTTTGCGCCAAGATCTGCTTGACCAGCATGGGCGTACCTCCTGTTTTTCTTGGTATTTGCGACAGGATGACGCAGGAGATGTGCAGGGTCAAGCAAGCTGGGCGGGCTCTGGCGACGGAGCGCAGCGTGTTGGCCCGGCGTACTGGTTTTGCCGCCGGGCTGCCGTAGGCGGTCGGAGGAGCGGTTCTTCTACGCGGTTTTCGGCCTCCAGCAACGGCATGTCCTCGTCATCCTCCTCAAAGCTGATATGCACCGGGTTCGGCACATGTGCCAGGGTCGCACCGCTGGCCACGTCGACCGCAACCCCGACCAAGCCCGCCGGCAAGATGGTTGCCGGCCGATGCCGCGACGTCTTCATCGGCAAGCCTGGTGTTCAAAAACACCTCGCGCGTCGCTCCAGTGCCGTCGAAGAAGGCTGCGGTAAAGGTCTTGCGCCGATCGACCGTTATCCTACCAGTGGCGATGCTGCTCGAACCCGTCATAAAGGTGACTTCGACAGCCTGAGGGGACGAGGTGAACGACACGTCGCTGTCGCTACCGCGTGTCACGGTCACAAATCCTGCAATAGAGGTCAGTATCGCCCTGTGAAAAAACGATCGCTTCGCGTCCCTCCAAGCCTTGATAAGGTGCCCTTGCAAGAAAAATAGCTACCCGAAATAAGCCTTTGCGTCGCTTTTATTTTCTCGCGTCGCATCTATTCTGTCACGTGGTATCTATTTTAGCGCGCAACTCACGCAATCCGAAGCTGTCCACGCCCCGTCCGCGCGGGTTCGCGCATCCGGTTCTAGCTATTCCGCCGCAAGACCCCGTCGGGTCAGGATCTGGCGCAGGTAACGCCCCGTATGGCTGACCTCGGACAGGGCGACATCTTCCGGCGTGCCCGCTGCAACGATGGTGCCTCCGCCATCGCCGCCCTCGGGCCCGATATCGATGATCCAGTCGGCCGTCTTGATGACGTCGAGATTGTGCTCGATCACCAGCACCGAATTGCCCTGCTCCACCAATTCGTGCAGCACCTCCAGAAGCTTGGCGATATCCTCGAAATGCAACCCCGTGGTCGGCTCGTCGAGGATGTAGAGCGTACGGCCCGTGGCGCGCTTGCTGAGCTCCTTGGAGAGTTTCACCCGCTGTGCCTCGCCGCCCGAAAGCGTGGTGGCCTGCTGGCCGATCTTGATATAGCCCAGCCCGACCTGCTGAAGCGTGACCAGCTTGTCGCGGATCGCGGGGATGGCGGCAAAGAACTCCACCCCATCCTCGACCGTCATGTCGAGCACATCGGAGATGCTCTTGTCCTTGTATTTGATCTCCAGCGTTTCGCGGTTGTAGCGCGCACCCTTGCAGCTTTCGCAGGTGACATAGACATCGGGCAGAAAGTGCATCTCGATCTTGATGACCCCGTCGCCCTGACAGGCCTCGCAGCGCCCGCCCTTGACGTTGAAGGAAAACCGGCCGGGCTTGTAGCCGCGCGCCTTGGCCTCGGGCAGCCCCGCGAACCAGTCGCGGATCGGGGTGAAGGCACCGGTATAGGTGGCCGGGTTCGAGCGCGGGGTGCGGCCGATGGGCGACTGGTCGATATCGATGACCTTGTCGAGATGTTCGAGCCCTTGGATGGTGGAACAGGGCGCCGGCGTGGTCCGCGCCCCATTGAGCCGCATCGCCGCGGTTTTGTAGAGCGTCTCGATCGTCAGGGTCGATTTCCCGCCACCCGAGACGCCGGTGATACAGGCAAAGACGCCCAGAGGCAGTTCTGCCGTGACGTTTTTGAGATTGTTGCCGGTGGCCCCAACCACCCGCAGCGTCTTGCCATTGCCGCGCCGACGCTCGCCCGGAATGGCAATCTTGCGCTGACCGGTCAGATACTGCCCGGTGACGCTGTCGGGATGGGCGGCAATGTCGGCAGGGCTGCCATGCGCGATGATCTGCCCGCCATGCACCCCCGCCCCGGGGCCGATATCGATGACATGATCGGCCTCGCGGATCGCTTCCTCGTCATGCTCGACCACAATCACCGTATTGCCCTGATCGCGCAGGTTCTTCAGCGTGGTCAACAGCCGGTCATTGTCGCGCTGATGCAGGCCGATGGAAGGCTCGTCGAGCACATAAAGCACACCTGTGAGGCCCGAGCCGATCTGGCTGGCCAGCCGGATACGCTGGCTTTCGCCGCCCGACAGGGTGCCGGAGTTGCGGCTGAGCGTGAGATAATCGAGCCCGACATTGACCAGAAACCCCAGCCGCTCGCGGATTTCCTTGAGAACCGCCCGGGCGATCTCCTGGCGCTGCGGGGTCAGATGCGCCGGCGCCGCCTCGATCCAGGCCAGCGCCTCGCGGATCGAAAGCTCCACCACCTGGCCGATATGGCTGCCCGCGATCTTCACCGCCAGCGCCTCCGGCTTCAGCCGGTAGCCCCCGCAAGCCGCGCAGGGGCGGTTGTTCTGATATTGCTCGAACTCTTCGCGCACCCAATTGCTGTCGGTTTCGCGGTAGCGGCGCTCCATATTGGGGATGATCCCCTCGAAGGGCCGCTTGACCTGATAGACCCGCCCGCCCTCGTCATAGCGAAACGCGATCTTCTCGCTGCCCGAGCCGCGCAGGAACACCTGCCGCGCCGTCTCGGGCAGGTCGCGCCAGGGCGTGGTCTTGTTGAACTTGTAGTGCTTGGCGATGGCGTCGATGGTCTGGGTGATGTAGGGGCTGCGCGATTTCGCCCAGGGCGCCAGCGCGCCGCGATCGACCGAAAGGCTTTCATCGGGCACGACCAGCCGTTCGTCGAAAAAGAGCTCCACCCCCAAACCGTCGCAGGCCGGACAGGCACCATAGGGGGCGTTGAACGAAAAGAGCCGCGGCTCGATCTCGGGGATGGTGAAGCCGCTGACCGGACAGGCGAAATTCTCCGAAAAGGTGATGCGCTCGGGCTCGCCCGCCTCTTTCCCCTCGCCCGGAGCGGTTGCGGTTTCCAGGATCGCGATGCCCTGTGCGAGATCGAGCGCGGTGCGAAAACTGTCGGCAAGCCGCGTTTCCAGCCCCGCGCGCACGACGATCCGGTCGACCACCACATCGATGTCGTGGCGGTACTTCTTGTCGAGCGCGGGCACATCCTCGATCTCGTAAAACGTCCCATCGACCTTGACGCGCTGGAAGCCCTGCTTTCGCAGTTCCACGAACTCCTTGCGGTACTCGCCCTTGCGGTCGCGCACGATGGGCGCAAGGAGATAGGCGCGCGTGCCTTCGCCCATCGCCATCACCCGGTCGACCATGTCGCTGACCTGTTGCGCCTCGATCGGCAGACCCGTGGCGGGCGAATAGGGCGTGCCCACGCGTGCAAACAGCAAGCGCATGTAGTCGTAGATCTCGGTGACCGTACCGACCGTCGAGCGCGGGTTCTTCGAGGTTGTCTTCTGCTCGATGGAAATCGCCGGAGAAAGCCCCGAGATGTGATCGACATCGGGCTTCTGCATCATGTCGAGGAACTGCCGAGCATAGGCCGACAGGCTTTCCACATAGCGCCGCTGGCCCTCGGCATAGATCGTGTCGAAGGCGAGGCTGGATTTTCCCGACCCTGACAGCCCGGTGATCACCACCAGCCGATCGCGCGGGATGTCCACATCGACCGATTTCAGATTGTGCTCGCGCGCCCCGCGGATTTCGATGGTCTTGAGCTCGGCCATGGCCCCCTCCGATCAGGAGGAGAAAGGGTAGGTCGGCCGCGCAGATTCGCCAACCCGAAAAAGTGAACGAAAGACGAACACTCCTGCCGAGCCCTGCCATGCGGCGTTTCGGCTGTGCCTGCGCAGGGTCTTTCGCAACGTCTGCGGCAGAAGGCTGCGCGCGAAAGGAGCGTGCAATGCGTTTGGCGCAAAACCGGCGGGCGCGGCATGGTGAGCGGGTGAGGCGGATCGCACCCGCGCTGAACGCGGTGGGATGGTTCGCGTTTCTCGCGCCGCCGGCGCTAGCGGAGGTGGTGCCGGTCGGGGTGGGATCGACCCGTCGCACAGCCAAGCCGTTAGACGCGCAGTTTCGCCGGCCGAGCCGCTGTCGGGCCGTGCGATCGCGCGGCTTCGCGCCCCCGACCCTCTTGCAGCCCTCCCCCAAAACGCCCTTCGCGCCCAATCCGGTCGTCCCGGTTCGGTCGTCCCGGTTCGGTCGTCCCGGTCCAGGCATGACCCAGGCCCTGGGCCCGATCTCCAAGCCATGGCGTTCACCGCGCCGGCAGGGTAAGCAGACGCAGGGAACGAGTCGCTGCAACGGTCGGCTCAGCGCGTGATGCCGCGCCTGGGCAGGCCGGCAGCTTGCACGGAGGACGGTATGGCAGGCAGCGTCAACAAAGTGATCTTGATCGGCAATCTCGGCCGCGACCCCGAGGTGCGAAGCTTCCAGAATGGCGGCAAGGTGGTCAATCTGCGCATCGCGACCTCCGAGCGTTGGCGCGACAAGCAAAGCGGCGAGAACCGTGAGAAAACCGAATGGCATTCGGTGGCGATCTTCTCGGAGCCTCTGGCGCGAGTGGCCGAGCAATATCTGCGCAAGGGCTCCAAGGTCTATCTGGAGGGCCAGCTTGAAACCCGCAAATGGCAGGATCAGTCCGGCCAGGACCGTTATTCGACCGAGGTGGTGCTGCGCCCTTATAAAGGCGAGCTGACCATGCTCGACGGGCGCGGCGACGGACCCGGCGCCGGCCCGGGCGGCAGCTCACGCGATTTCGGCGGCGGGTACGATCAACAGCCCCGCGCCGTGCCCTCGGATATGGATGACGAGATCCCGTTCTGAGCGGCGCTGCGATGGCGCTGCCCTTCGAGACGATCATCCTGCCCGGTACGGAGGTGGTCGACGCACTGCCCGGTCTGCGCCGCGACGGGATCTGGCCCGGGGTGATGGGCGACCCGGCCGAGCTTGAGACGCTTGCTTAAGCACCGGTCCCGCCGAGCCATCCACTCTAGGTTAAGAACCTATACAAATATTGGAATTTGCGTGCTTCTCTATCTTTGATTTGAGGTTTTGGGATGGAGGCGCGCGATGGCGACTTTGTTTTGGCTTTCGGATGCGGCCTGGGCGGCGATCGAGCCGCATCTGCCAC
>JBCDAZ010000039.1:0-32142 GCA_039184655.1 Pseudomonadota bacterium
CTCCCTCAGAAGGGCCGCCGCGCGAACCGTCGAGGGCCTCTGGGACGCGATCGGCCGCCGCGTCGACCTCATCGCCCCGGACGAGAGCGCAAACCTCTTCACCGCAGCAAGACACGAACCAGAATGATCGGGAAACGCTCTGAAGGCGCCACGGACCCCGGACGGCGCCCGCGCAAAAAAGCATCGCCTTACGAGGCGGCGGCCACCGCACGCTTTGTCATCACTTTCACGAGATGCGCGCGGTACTCCGGCGTGCCATGAATATCGCCGATCATTCCCTCGGCGGGCACCGACAGGCCCGCCACCGCCGCCGGCGCGAAATCCGTCGACAGGGCAGCTTCGGCCTCGCGCCAACGGAAGACGCCCTCTTCCGAGGCGCCCGTAACAGCGACGCGCACCCCACGCGAATACTTCGCCACGAACACACCGGTCAGCGCAAAGCGCGATGCGGGCTGCACGAATTTGGCATAGCTTGCCACGTCGGCGATGGGAAAGCGCACGGCGGTGATGATCTCGCCCTCCGCCAGAGCGGTCTCGAACATGCCCCGAAAATAGTCGTCCGCTGCAATTTCGCGCGTGTTGGTCACGATCGTGGCGCCGGTTCCTAAAGCGCCCGCCGGATAGCAGGCGGCGGGGTCGTTATTCGCAAGGCTGCCGCCGACCGTGCCGCGATTGCGCACGGCCGGGTCGCCGATGCGGCCCGCAAGACCTGCTAGACCCGGGAAAGGCGCCGCGGCATCCCGCGCGACCTGGGCGTGGGTCGTGGCACCGCCTACTGTCAGAACGCCGTCGGCGGCACTGACCCCAACCATGCCGTGTATCCCGGCAAGGCTGACCAGCGTCGTCGGTTGCGCCAGCCGCTGACGAAGTGTCGGGATCAAGGTTTGCCCGCCCGACAGCGCCTGCGCGTCCTCCTCGGCCAGGGCCGAGACCGCATCGTCGATGCTCTCCGGTTTGACGAAGTCGAAATTGTACATTCTGTCTTCTCCTGTTCTAGCCCGATCCGCTCCGCCCCGTTCCAGGCACGCGTCCAAGGCATGCACCCCGTAGCTGCATCGCCTTGCTGCGTCCCGCGGCGGCCGCCCGCAAAACCCAGCCCCGCCATGGCGCTGTCCGCCCCGGCGGGACGGGGGAGGGCGGGTGGGCCGGCCCGCCGGGGCGGACCCTGCCAACCGTCTCACGCCTCAGCCGTTTATCGCCGCCCAGACCCGCGCCGGGGTTACCGGCATATCGACATGGCGCACGCCCCTCTCCTTCAGCGCATCGACCACCGCATTGACCACCGAGGGCGGCGAGCCGATCGCCCCGGCCTCGCCGCAGCCCTTGGCGCCCAACGGGTTGTGCGTGCAGGGCGTCACGCAGGAATGATCCACCTTGAACATCGGGAAATCATCCGCGCGCGGCATGGTGTAATCCATATAGGAGCCGGTCAGAAGCTGGCCAGCCGCGTCATAGACGGTCTGCTCCATCAGCGCCTGGCCGATACCCTGAGCAAGCCCGCCATGCACCTGGCCGTCGACCACCAGCGGGTTCATGACCGTGCCGAAATCGTCGGCCGCGTAAAAACCCACGATCTCGACGACGCCGGTCTCGGGATCGACCTCAACCTCGCAGCCATAGGCGCCCGAGGGGAAGGTAAAGTTTGCCGGATCGTAAAACGCCGTCTCCTCCAGACCCGGCTCCAGCGTCTCGATGGGATAGTTGTGCGGCACATAAGCTGCGAGACACACATCGCCCCAGGCGACGCTCTTGTCGGTGCCCGAAACGGTAAAAGTACCGCTGTCGAAGTCGACATCGGTCTCGGCCGCCTCCATCAGATGCGCGGCGATCTTCTTGGCCTTGGCGATCACCTTCTCGGTTGCCTTGACGATGGCCGTACCGCCCACGGGCAGCGAGCGCGAGCCGTAACTGCCCATCCCGAAGCTGCCGGCCGCCGTATCGCCATGCGAGAGCTCAATGGTGCTTTCATCCACGCCCAGCATCTCGGCCACGATCTGCGGAAACACCGTCGCATGGCCCTGGCCATGGCTGTGACATCCGGTAAAGACTGTGATCCCGCCCGTCGGGTTCACTCGGATCGTCGCACTTTCGTAAAGCCCGGCCCGCGCGCCCAACGAACCCACAAGCGCCGAGGGCGCCAGCCCGCAAGCCTCCACCCAGGTTGAGACGCCAAAGCCGCGCAGCTTGCCGCGCGCCGCACTTTCGGCTTTGCGGGCGGGCAGGTTGGCGTGATCGGAGATCTCCATGAGCTTGTCGAGCACCGCATCGAAATCGCCGGTGTCATAGACCAGCGCGACCGGCGTCTGATACGGAAACTGGTCCTTGCCGATGAAGTTCTGGCGGCGCAGCGCGATCGGGTCCATACCCATCTCGGCGGCCGCCAGATCGATGATCCGCTCCAGCTGATAGGTGGCCTCGGGCCGGCCCGCGCCGCGATAGGCATCGACCGGCACGGTGTTGGTGAAGACCGCCTTCACATTGGTGTAAATCAGCGGCGTCTTATAGACCCCGGCCATCAGCGTGCCGTAGAGATAGGTCGGCACCGAGGTCGAGAAGAGCCGCAGATAGGCGCCCATATTGGCATGGGTGTCGACCCGGATCGCCAGAAAATTGCCATCCGCATCCAGCGCCAGATCCATCTTGGTGACATGGTCGCGGCCCTGCGCGTCGGTAACAAAACTCTCCGAGCGTGTGGCGGTCCATTTCACTGGACGTTTGACCACCCCGGCGGCATAGGTCACGAAGGCCTCCTCGCCGTAATGGTAGATCTTCGAGCCGAAGCCGCCGCCCACATCCGGCGCCACGACGCGCAGCTTATGCTCGGGGATGCCCAGCACGAAGGCGCCCATCATCAGCCGGATGACATGCGGGTTCTGGGTGGTCGAATAGAGGGTGTAATTCTCTGCGGACTCGTCGAACTCGCCAATCGCCGCCCGCGGCTCCATCGCGTTCGGCACCAGCCTGTTGTTGACCAGCTCCAGCGTGGTCACATGATGCGCGGCTGCGATCGCCTCGTCCACCGCCTGGCGGTTGTCCTCGATAAAGCCCCAATCATAGCAGCAATTCGAGGTCAGGCTCTCATGCACCTTGGGCGCGCCCTCGGCCAGAGCGGCCTTCATATCGAGCACCGCCGGCAGCTCCTCGATCTCGATCTCGATCGCCTCGGCCGCATCGCGCGCCTGTTCGGGGGTCTCGGCCACCACCGCGGCGATCATATCGCCG
The DNA here is from genome assembly GCA_039184655.1 of Pseudomonadota bacterium. Lineage (GTDB taxonomy): Bacteria > Pseudomonadota > Alphaproteobacteria > Rhodobacterales > Rhodobacteraceae > J013. Next base: position 3,223 of record JBCDAZ010000039.1, read on the forward strand.
ACATGGCGCACGATACCTTCGGCCAGCACCGGGTGGCGCGGCTCCTGCATCGGATTGCCGAAGCGGTCGGTGACCTGCCAGCCGCAGGGCAGCCCGCCCTTGTCCTTAAAATCCTCGCCAGTGAAAACGCGCAGCACACCAGGCATGGCCGCCGCTGCAGAGGTGTCGAGCGCGGTGATCCGCCCATGCGCGACATCCGAGCGGCGGAACCAGCAATAGGCCTGGCCAAGGCGGTTCATATCGTCGACATAGCGGCCCTTGCCGGTGAGAAACCGCACATCCTCGCGGCGCTTTACGGGCGCACCGATGCCCTGATCTTTTGGCATTGTCTCCTCCCTGCCGATTCATGGGCGCGGCTTACGCGGCCCATCTTAGGTGGGTCGTCGGGCTCAGCCCGCCGCGGCGGCGGCCTGGATCGATTTGACGATGTTATGATAGCCCGTGCAGCGGCAGATATTGCCTTCTAGATACTCGCGGATCTCGCTTTCCGAGGGGGCGTTGTTTTCGGCCAGCAGGGCCGCGGCAGACATGACCATGCCGGGCGTGCAAAAACCGCATTGCAGCCCGTGATTGTCCTGAAAGGCCTGCTGGATGGCGCCCAGCGAGCCGTCCTCATTGGCCATGCCTTCGATGGTCTGCACCGCGGCCCCATCCGCCTCGGCGGCCAGCATCGAACAGGCTTTGACCGCGGTTCCGTTCACATGCACCACACAGGCGCCGCATTGGGCCGTGTCGCAGCCGACATGGGTGCCGGTTAGGCTGAGCGTTTCGCGCAGGAATTGGACGAGCAGCGTGCGACCCTCGACATCGCCGCTGCGGGTGCTCCCATTCACCGTCATTGTTATCGCTGGCATCGTGATCTCCCGATTTGCTTGCTTGCGAGAGAGCGTAGCACGTTGCCCGGGACTGGCAATCCCCAGCATGTGCGAACCCAGCGCCCGTTCGGATAAGCGTCCCCAGCCCGTCTGATCGCTGCCATGCCGATCAGCCGCCAAGGCGCGACCGGGTCTTGCTGTGCATTGCCCCGTATCGCCTTGACCCGCCGCGCTTTGATCCGCTGCGACGGCTATGGCGATCGGTCGCGATCCCGCCGCGCATGCGGATGGGCGCTGTCATAGACCTCCATCAGCCGCGCCTCATCGACCGAGGTATAGATCTGCGTGCTGGACAGCGAGGCATGACCCAAAAGGGTCTGGATCGCCCGCAAATCGCCGCCGGCCGACAAAAGATGCGTGGCAAAAGAGTGCCGCAGCGCATGCGGCGTGGCGCTTGACGGCAGCCCCAGCCGCCCGCGGCATTCAGCGACCACCTTCTGCACCAGGCGCGCGTTCAGCGGACCGCCCCGCGCGCCTAAAAAAAGCGCCCCTTCCGGACCCGGATCATGCGGACAGGCGGTAATGTAGGTCGCCACGGCCGCGCGCGCGACGGGCAATACAGGAACCACGCGTTCGCGTCGGCCTTTGCCCAGAACCCGCAGCGTTTCGCCGATCGGGTGTGCCCGGCGCGGCAGGGCCAGCGCCTCGGCAATGCGTAGCCCGCAGGCGTAAAGGAGTGTCAGCACAGCCACGTCGCGCGCCGCGATCCAGGCGGCCGGATGCACGGCGCCGGCCTCGGCAATCAGCGCCCGGACCCCGTCTTCGGCAACCGGGCGCGGCAGGCGGGGCTTTACCTTTGGGGCCCGCGCAGCCTGCACCGAGGGCGTGACGATGCCGTGGGTTTCGGCCAGCCAGCGGTGGAACGCCCTGACAGCGGACACGGCCCGGGCCAGCGAGCGCGGCGAAAGACCGCTGCGCCGCCGCTCGGCCATCCAGGCCCGCAGATCCGTCGCCTCGATGCCCGCAAGGGTTTCGGCGCCCGGCACCGCACCGAAATGCTGAATCAGAAAGGCGATATAGCCGCTGACATCGCGGCGATAGGCGGTGATTGTGTGAACGCTGGCGCCGCGCAGGTTGGACAGGCTGTCAAGCCATTGGCGCACAAACGCCAGCGCATCGGCCTCTTCTTCTTCGGTTTTGCGGTTGGTTCCGGCGCCCCCTGCCGACCCAACCGTCACGCCAACCATCGGCGGAACGCGTTCTCAAACACGCCGCCGAAAAAGCTGAGAAGATCAGTCCCCTGATCGGGGCTGAAGCGGTGTTGGTCCTCTGCTGCAAACAAGAGCATCGCCGGGCGTCTTGCACCGCCCAGATCGAGTTTCATGACCGCCTCGGAGCGGATCCAATGTGCATCGCGCCCGTAGACGGTGTCGCTGGCCGCCATATTCTGGCGTAAAAGCACCGCGCGGCCCGGTACGCCGGGATCGCCGCCGAGATACGCATCGACCCCCCCAGGCGCGAGCGCGACGACAAGGCCCCGCAGCTCGCCTTCCGGCCCGACCGGGGTGCCGGCCGGCAGACCTGGCGTCTCGATGGCGATGCGCACCAGATCGAGCGCGAGCAGCGCGGAGACCTCATGCGCCACGGCTTCCAGAAAATCGCGAAACTCGCCGGGTTTCAGGATTGCAAGTACCGCACGATGCACCTGATTGGTGCCGGCGAGGTTCTCATAGGCGGCGGCGATGACCGAACGGTGGGTGTCTTCGAGCCGGTCGAGCCGATCTTCCAGCCGATCGACCAGCACACCGCGAAGATCGACGACGTTGCGCCCCATAGCCCCGCCCCCGGCAGCGATCAACGCCCGCATGATCTCCCGGTCTTCCAGGATGGCGTCGGGATCCCGAAGTATCCAGCTTTTCAGGTCATCCGACATGGCTGGTAACACCGTCATCGCACTCACTCTCGAATCACGCCCGAATCGAACACAACCAGTGGGATAGGGTATCACTAAAGGATTTTCTGTCCAGTCTTCGCCCAGTCGCTGAGGAACGCCTCCAAACCCTTGTCCGTTAAGGGATGCTTTACGAGGCTTCGGAACACCGCGGGCGGAACCGTCGCGACATCCGCCCCGATCTTTGCAACCTCGGATATATGGTTGACCGACCGGATCGAGGCGGCGAGGATTTCGGTCGACAGTCCGAAATTGTCATAGATCTGGCGGATGTCCGCGATCAGCTGCAAGCCGTCCAGGTTGATATCGTCGAGGCGGCCGATAAAAGGCGAGATGAAGCTGGCGCCGGCCTTTGCGGCCAAAAGCGCCTGCGCTGCCGAAAAACAGAGCGTGACATTGACCATCTTGCCCTCGCCCGTCAGCGTCCGGCAGGCCTTCAGACCCTCCCAGGTCAGCGGCAGCTTGACGGCGATGTTGGGCGCGATCTCGGCCAGGGCCCGGCCTTCGGCCAGCATGCTCTGCGCATCGGTCGCGGTCACCTCGGCGCTGACCGGCCCATCGATCAGCCCGCAGATCTCCCGGGTCACCTCGACAATGTCGCGGCCCGATTTGGCGATCAGCGAGGGGTTGGTGGTCACCCCATCCAGAAGGCCGATCGCAGCAAGATCGGCAATTTCGGCCGTATCGGCGGTATCGACAAAGAACTTCATCCGCATGTCCTCGCCTGGGATGCCATTGCAACGCGGCGACAAGCTTACCCCGGCTGCGATCGGCCTTGAACCGGGTGCATGGCCCAATGGCTAAAGCACGGCATGGCTGTGGCGAACGGGTCGCGGTGCTGACCGTCGAGCCGGTGGACCGTCTGCTCGACTATCTGGCGCCGCATGCCGGCCTACCCGCCGGCGCCTATGTTCTCGTACCCTTGGGCCCGCGTCAGGTGCTGGGTGTCGTCTGGGGTCCGGGCGAGGGCAGCTTCGACGCTGCGCGGCTGCGCTCGGTCGGTGCCGTGCTCGACCTGCCGCCGATGCCGCATGCGATGCGCAGCTTCCTGTCGCGGGCGGCCGACTATACCCTGACGCCGCTCAACGCCATGTTGCGCCTGGCCACGCGTGCGCCGGGTCTTGCCGAGCCGCCGGCCACCCGACGGGTGTTGGGCAAGGGCCCCGCCGCGCCGAGCCGTTTAACGCCCGCCCGTCTTCTGGTTCTCAACGCGCTGGCCGCCTGGGGCGACAACAGGCTGACCCGGGCAGAGCTTGCGGCCGAAGCCGGGGTGTCGGACGGGGTGGTCCGCGGTCTGATCGCGAGCGGTGCGCTGATCGCGGGCAGCGCACCGCGCGACCCGCCGCTTGCACCGCCGCAACCGCATCGGATCGGCAAGCGCCTGACACCGCAGCAGACCCAGGCCGCGGCCGCATTGCGCGGTTCGGTCCGCGCAGGCCGCTACAGCACAACGCTTTTGAAAGGCGTAACGGGGTCGGGCAAGACCGAGGTCTATCTGGAAGCCGTGGCCGAAGCGCTTGCGGCCGGGCGGCAGGCGCTGGTGTTGCTGCCCGAAATCGCGCTGACCGTGGATTTTCTGGCCCGCATCGAAGCGCGGTTCGGCGTGCGGCCGGCGGAATGGCACTCCGGCGTCGGCATGGCCGCACGACGGCAGGTTTGGCGCGGCGTCGCGCGGGGCGAGGCGCGGTTGGTGGTCGGCGCGCGCTCTGCCCTCTTTCTGCCGTTTGCCGAGCTGGGGCTGATCGTCGTCGATGAAGAGCATGATAGCGCCTACAAGCAGGAGGATGGCGCGCTCTATCACGCCCGCGACATGGCCGTGCTAAGGGCAAGCCTTTGCGGCGCGGCCGTTGTTCTGGCCTCCGCCACGCCGAGCCTGGAAAGCTGGGCCAATGCCGAGGCGGGCAAATACGCCCGGCTGGATCTACCCGAGCGCTTCGGCCAGGCCGTTCTACCCGAAATGCGCAGCGTTGATCTGCGCGGCGAGGCGCTGCCTGCCGGCGCGTGGCTCTCATCCGCCGTCACGCAAGCCATTGCCGAGCGGCTGGCTGCGGGCGAACAGTCGCTGCTGTTTCTCAACCGGCGCGGCTATGCGCCGCTCACGCTTTGCCGAGCCTGCGGACATCAGATCGGCTGCCGCCATTGCGACGCCAGGATGGTCGAACACCGCTTTCGCAAGGTTCTAATGTGCCATCAATGCGGCGAGACCATGCCGATGCCCTCGGCCTGCCCCAGCTGCGGCGCCGAAGGCCGGCTGGCACCGATCGGGCCGGGTGTGGAGCGGTTGGCCGAAGAGGTCGCCGCGCGCTTTCCCGATGCCAGGCTGGCGCTTTTGTCTTCGGACCTGGCGGGCTCGGCACGCGAGATCAAAACGCGCATCGCCGAGATCGCCGCAGGCGGGGCCGAGATCATTATCGGCACCCAGATGGTGGCCAAGGGCCATAATTTTCCGCATCTCACCCTGGTGGCGGTCGTCGATGCCGATCTGGGGCTGATGGGCGGCGATCTACGGGCCGCCGAGCGCACCTTCCAGCTGATCCGCCAGGTGGCCGGCCGGGCAGGCCGGGCCGACAAGCCCGGCGCGGCGCTGGTCCAAACGCATCAGCCGGATCACCCGGTGCTCCGCGCGATCCTTTCGGGCGCCGACGAGGCGTTTTGGCGCGCCGAAGCGGCCGCCCGCCAGGCGGCGGGGGCGCCGCCTTTCGGGCGCATGGCCGGGATCGTCGTCTCTGGGCCCGAGGAGGCCGCCACCATGAACGTCGCCCGCGCCCTGGCCCGCGCCGCGTCAGCGCTCGAAGCGATTGGCGCCACGCTGTTCGGCCCCGCCCCCGCCCCGATCAGCCGGATCCGCGGCCGCACCCGCATCCGGCTGCTCGTCAAGGCGCCGAAAGGCGCGGCTCTGCAGCCGGCCCTGCGGGCCTGGCGAGCCGCGATCAAACCGCCATCTGCCATCCGCATCACCATCGATATCGATCCGCAAAGCTTCTTTTGAACCGGGTGCGCGCCTGGCATTCCCCCACAGACGACCCCGCGAGACCCGGCCAAACCGCCGCCGACACCGTCCTCCGACGTCGGCACACCGCCCCACAGGCAAACCGGCCCGCAGAGAGACCGGCGCCCGCCCCTTCTTCTTGGAAAAAATACTCGGACCCGCCGCCCCAACGGTCGATCCCCATGCCGGAGGGCGCTGCGGCGCCCGGCCCTCTGGATTTGCCCGGCGAGCTGCCTAGCTTCCGCGCATGGCCGGCCCGTTTCACATCGTCTGGTTCAAGCGCGATCTGCGCCTTGCCGATCATCCCGCCCTCAGCGCGGCCGCTGCGGCCGCGCGCGAGACCGGCTATGGGGTCCTGCCGCTTTTCATCGCCGAGCCGGCGCAATGGTCCCAGCCGGATGCGGCGGCCCGACACTGGGCCTTTGCCGCCGAATGCCTCGCCGCGCTGCAAAGCGCGCTCGGCCGGGCCGGCACACCGCTCCTGCTCGAAACCGGCCCGGCCGTTGCGGTGCTGGAGCGTCTTCGGGCAGCCCATGGCATCGCGGCACTCTGGTCGCATCAGGAAACCGGCAATGGCTGGAGCTATGCGCGCGACCGGGCCGTTGCGGCATGGGCCGCAGGCCAGGGCATTCCCTGGCATGAGCCGGTGCAGTCGGGCGTGGTGCGACGATTGCGATCGCGCGATGGCTGGGCCCAGCGCTTTGACCGGCTGATGGCCCAAAACATGCTGGACATCCCGGCATTGCCGCCGCTCGATCTCGACCCCGCAACGATCCCCACCGCACTCCCCACCGCGGCCGATCTGGGGCTGGCACCCGATGCATGTGCCGAGCGTCAGCCGGGCGGGCGGGGTGAAGGGCTTGCGCTGCTCACGAGCTTTCTGGCTGCGCGCGCACGGCCCTACCGCCGGGCCATGTCGGCGCCGGAGGCCGGGGCGCGGCATTGCTCGCGCCTTTCTCCGCATCTCGCCTGGGGCACGGTTTCAACCCGCGAAGCGGTACAAGCCGCCATGGCCGCCCGGGCCGCGATCACACCCTCAGACGCCGCGCCCGACAAGACCATGCGCGATGCCATCACCTCCTTTATCGGTCGGCTCCATTGGCGCGACCATTTCACCCAAAAACTCGAGGATGCGCCCAAGCTCGAATTTCACAACCTCCATCCGGCGATGGACGGGCTGCGCCCAGAAGCCCCCGATGCCGCAAGGCTGGCCGCCTTTGCCAGGGGCGAGACGGGGCTGCCCTTCGTCGATGCCTGCCTGCGCTGCCTGAGCGCCACGGGATGGATGAACTTTCGCATGCGCGCGATGCTGCAGGCGGTGGCAAGCTACCATCTCTGGCTGCCCTGGCGCGCCTCCGGCCTGGTGCTCGCTCGGCTCTTTACCGATTACGAGCCGGGCATCCATTGGCCGCAAACCCAGATGCAATCGGGCACAACCGGCATCAATACGGTGCGCATCTACAACCCCGTGAAACAGGGTCACGACCAGGATCCCCAGGGCGCTTTCATTCGCCGCTGGCTGCCCGAACTGGCCGCAGTGCCCGATGCGCAGATCCAGACGCCTTGGGCCTGGGAGGGCGCAGGTAAGCTCGCCTATCCCGCGCGCATCGTTGATCACGCGCAAGCGGCGCGAGAGGCCAAGCGCCGGATCTACGCCGCCCGCCGCCAAGCCGGGTTTTGGGAGACCGGCCAGGCCCTGGCCCGCAAACATGGCAGCCGGCGGCGCCCCGACCGGCGCCCGCAACCGCCGCGCCAGATGGCGCTCGATCTGGGCGATTGATGGCCCGGATGCGCAAAAAGGGCGATCTGCCGCTGAAAACCTGCGCCGCATGCGGGCGGCCCTTCGCCTGGCGCCGGAAGTGGGCCACGGTCTGGGAGGAGGTGCGGTTCTGCTCCGCCCGATGCCGGCGCAGCGTCAAACCGATGAAAGCCGTACCGAAACCCTAAAAAAAACGGCGCCCCCCACCGCGGCGCGCCGCCGCTGAGCTGCGCGCCCTATTGGGCCGCCTGGGCCGATGCCGACCGCGTCTCGTTGGCACCGGCCGCAATCACACCAGCCGCGGCGTCGAGCGCGCCGCGCCCATAGGGCAACCCCAAAGCGGCCATCGCCGTTTCGATGGCGCCCAGCGTGCCCAGCAGCATCGGCGGGTTCAAATGCCCCATATGCCCGATGCGAAACACGCCGGCCTCCCGGGACCCGGCCTGCGGATCGCCCAGCGCGAGCCCGATGCCGAGCGTCACGCCAAGCTGGGCCTCGGCAAACTGGCGCAGCGCCGCCACATCCAGCGCCCCGGCACGGATCGTGGTCACCGCGGTCGAACGGGCCGCCGGGTCGGGGATGTTGAGCGCCCAGGGACCGCCCTGGCCCCAGGTTTCGACCGCGGCATGCAACGCCCGCGCCAAAAGGCTGTGACGGGCCCAGACCTGCGCCAAACCCTCTTCCGCCAGCATGTCGAGCGCCGTGGCAAGGCCGTAGAGGTGATGGGTGGGCGCCGTGCCGCAAAAAATCCGGTATTGCTCATCGGCCGCGATCCGCGGCGTCCAGTCCCAATAGGGGGTGACCATATCGGCCCTCTCCCGCGCCGCCAGCGCCCGCGGCCCGGCAAAGACAAAGCCCAGACCCGGTGGGGTCATCAGCCCCTTTTGGCTGCCCGCGACCATCACATCGACGCCCCACGCGTCCATATGGAAAGCGTCGCAGGCCAGCGAGGCGATATTATCGCTCATCAGCAGCGCCTCGGCACCCGCCGCATCCATCGCCGCGCGGATTGCCGGGACATCGTTTCGCACCGATGTCGCCGTGTCGGCATGACAGACAAGCACGGCGCGGGTCTGAGGCTGCGCGCGCAGCGCATCCTCGACCGCCTGGGGGTCGACCGCCGCCCGGGCGCCGAAATCCAACACATCGATGGTGGCGCCCAGCCGCTCGGCCATATCGGCCCAGCCGCGCGCAAACCGCCCCGTGGCCAGACAGAGCACCCGGTCGCCGCGGCTGAGCGTGTTGGTCAGCGCAGCCTCCCAGGCGCCGTGGCCGTTGGCGATGTAGATCATCGCCGCATGCTCGGTCCGTGCAACATCGCGCAGACCCGCCAGCACCCGCTGGGTCAGCGCGATGATCTCGCCCTCATAAATGTTGGGCGCCCCCCGATGCATCGCGCTCAGCACCCGCTCGGGCATCACCGACGGGCCGGGGATCGACAGGAAATGGCGGCCGTGCGCAAGCGTCATGGCAAAACTCCCAAAGCGGGCCGGCGATCCGGTCGTAGACATGGGGCACCCTAATTCGACGATATGGGGTCTTCCAGCCCCAATCGCCGAGCCCTGGGGTCGCGGCACGATCCGGCGCACCCAGAGCGAGCGGGCGCGGCCGCGGCTGAAATGACGTTGCGCGCGCTTGTCGCCACGCGCGGCGATGCTGCATCGTTTTGGGGCAAGGAGGGTGTTCGCGACCTTCTTGTGATCGAGCGCCGTGACGCGAGCAGCGCGGCGCGAGTACGGCCGAGACCGCCGCGACGTCGCCCGCTTTCGGTAAAAAAGCGGTGATGCATCCGCACAGGGATGTCAGAGCTTGGCGGTCCGCGGTCGCACCGCCCCGTGAACGCCCAACGGCCCACGCCTTCGCCCCCCTTTTCCACCACAGGCCGGGCCACGGTTTCTGAGCGCCGTGCTGTTGACGTCCAGATCTTCGGGGGTCTCCACCGGCATCACCAGCCTGACGAAGATCCGCGCCCAAAACCCTGTGCGACGCCATCGGGGGGGGCGGTTGTCGGCCGGTCGCGGTTGGCAAGACCGTTTTTCCGACAGAATCGGGAGATGCGGATGTGGTTGGGACCACCCCTGTCGTACCGATGACCCTAGCACGACGCGGCAGACCGGTTGCGCGGCCGTGGCAGCGCGATGGCCCGCCATACCCAGTCGCAGAGCCGAACCGCCCCGGCAATCGCCCAGCCCCGAACGATGTTTGGCAACAAATTCAGAGAGGCAGGACCCGTTCAGCGGCTTGGTTGGGGTTGGGCCCCGGGGCGCAACTGGCCGGCAACGCCGGAGCTAGGGCGCTGTGAGATCGAGCGGCACGCCCCCCGCCAGCCAGCCGCCATCGACGGGCAGGAGCACGCCCGAGACGTATGACGCCGCATCCGAAGCCAGGAACAGCGCGGCGGCCGCGATTTCCTCGGCACCAGCCTGGCGGCGCAGCGGGACCGAGCGGTCGACCTTCGCCTGCAATTCGGGCGTCGGCGCCAGCCGCGCCATGCCCTCGGTCTCGCGCACCGGGCCGGGGACGATCGCGTTGACCCGGATGCCCACCGGACCCCATTCGAGCGCAAGGCTCTGGGTCAAGAGATCCACCCCCGCTTTCGCCGCGCAGACATGGGCCTGAAGCGGCATGGCCAGCTGGGCCTGCGGGGCGGAGATGTTGATCACACAGGCCCCCGGCTGGCGCAGCCGCGCAAAACCCGCACGCATGACATGATAAGTGCCCATCAAATCGATATCGACGACCGCTTTGAAGGCGTTCACGCTCATGCCCATCGCGGGTGCCGGAAAATTCCCCGCCGCCCCCGAGATCAGCACATCGATCGGGCCCCAGGCTGCATGGGTTTCGGCCAGCGCGGCCTCGACCGCTGCGACATCGCGCACGTCAAGGGCCGCGCCCCGGGCCCCGCCCCCCCCGGGAACGGTGCTCAACGCCTGCAACGCGGCGACCGCGGCATCGACCTTGTCCTGGCTGCGGCTTGCGACCATGACCCGCGCGCCGGCCGCAGCAAAACCCTTGGCGATGCCCAGATTGATACCGCTGGTGCCCCCGAACACGCAGACATGCGCCCCGGTAAAGTCAAACGCCGCTTTCATCGCCGATCCTCCCTGTCGGCGTGAAGCCTATCCGCTCGGTACAGCAGCGGAAAGCGTCGCAAGCGTCCGAGCGTCACTGCGCCGAGGGCAGAGTGCATTAAAGCTTTGACAGGGTGTGACGGGGTGTGACGGGGTGTGACGGTGCGTAAAGGGGCGGGGCGGGGCGTGACGGGGTTCGGACATCGCTTGCGGCCTTGATCGCACCGCCTCCAACGAGGTCCGGGGCCTTGCCCCTTGACCCGTCCCCGCCCCCAAGCCTAGGAAGCCGCGCGGTCAAGCGGAGGCGCAGATGGGTTTTAGATGCGGGATTGTTGGATTGCCCAATGTCGGCAAATCGACACTGTTCAACGCGCTGACCCGCACCGCGGCCGCGCAGGCGGCAAACTTTCCCTTCTGCACCATCGAGCCCAATATCGGCGAGGTCGCCGTGCCCGATGCGCGGCTCGAAGTGCTGGCCGGGATTGCCAAATCGCGCGAGGTGATCCCGGCGCGGCTGACCTTTGTCGACATTGCCGGGCTGGTGAAGGGCGCCTCGAAGGGCGAAGGGCTGGGCAACCAGTTTCTGGCCAATATCCGCGAGGTCGAGGCCATCGCCCATGTGCTGCGCTGCTTTGAAGACGACAATGTCACCCATGTCGATGGGCGGGTCGATCCGGTGGCCGATGCCGAGACCATCGAGACCGAGCTGATGCTGGCGGATCTGGAGAGCATCGAGCGGCGGCTTGCCAATCTTGCCCGCAAGATCAAGGGCGGCGACAAGGAAGCCGTAACCCAGGCGGGTCTGCTTGAGCGCGCCAAAGCCGCGCTTAACGACGGCCGCCCGGCCCGCAGCGTCGAGATCGCTGAGGAGGAGGCGCGGGACTGGCAGATCCTCCAGCTGCTGACGGCCAAGCCCGTGCTTTTTGTGTGCAATGTCGAGGAAACCGCCGCGGCGTCGGGCAATGCGCTTTCTGATGGGGTGGCGGAGATGGCGGCCGCACAAGGTGCCGCGGCTGTGGTCATCTCTGCGGCCATCGAAGAGGAAATTGCCCAGCTCGACGATGAAGAGCGCGTGGAGTTTCTCGGCGAGATGGGGCTGGCCGAGGCCGGTCTCGACCGGCTGATCCGGGCAGGCTACGATCTTCTGGGGCTGATGACGTTCTTTACCGCAGGCCCCAAGGAGGCCCGGGCCTGGACGGTGGCGCAGGGTACCGCGGCCCCGCAGGCAGCTGGGACCATCCATGGCGATTTCGAGAAGGGCTTTATCCGCGCCGAGACCATCGCCTATGACGATTACCTCGCCCATAAGGGCGAGGCCGGCGCACGCGAAGCCGGCAAGCTGCGGCTGGAAGGCAAGGCCTATCTGGTCCAGGATGGCGATGTGATGCACTTTCTGCATAGCGGGTGATCCCTTGACCGAACCAGCGCCGCGCGTCGATCTCTTCTTTTCCTTCCGCAGCCCCTATTCCTACCTCGCCATCGGACGGTTGGCGGATTGGGCCGCCGAAGACAGGATCGATTTGCAACTTCGCCCGGTTTTGCCGCTGGCGATCCGCAACCCGGAGTTCTTTACCAAAGGCAACCCGCTGCAGCCGCGCTACCTTTATCGCGACAGCCACCGCATGGCCGCGTTTCTGGGCATCCCCTTTCGCTGGCCCGACCCGGACCCTGTCGTGATCCAGCTCGACCCCGTGGTGATCCCGGCCGAACAGCCCTATATCCACCGGCTGACCCGGCTGGGCGCAGCGGCAGCACGGCGCGGGGCCGGGGTGGCCTTCGCCCGGGCGGTGTCGCATTGCATCTGGTCGGGTGCCGTTGCCGCCTGGCACAAGGGTCCGCATCTGGCCGAGGCTGCCAGCACAGCCGGGCTCGACCTCGCCGCCCTCGATGCCGAAATCCGCGACGACCGGGCGGCCCTTGATGCCCTCATCCTTGCGCATCAGGAGGCGCAGCGCGCGGCGGGCCATTGGGGGGTGCCGCTAATGGTCTTTGAGGGTGAGCCCTTTTTTGGGCAGGACCGGATCGCGCTTCTTAAATGGCGCGTCGCCGCACGCCGTCAGCTTGCCGCAGATGGTTGACGCCGCTTCGGCGCGGATCATCTCCCCGGACAATGCCGACACTGCCCGAGAGGTCATTGATGCCGCGCCCAGATCGCATCCCGCATCGCGCCTTTTTTGCACTTGTCTCCATGCTGCTTGCCGGGCTGCCAGCCGGGCCCCTTGCCGCCCAGGCCGCGCCCGAAACCCGCGCCCCGCTCGCGTTTTCGCTCGATGGCGGCGCGCTCTATCAGTTCGACGCCGGGCTTGATGATGGCGGCGAGTTCAGCGTTGCGCGCGGCTATGTCGAACCCGGGCTGACCTATAGCTTTGGCCCGGCGGGCAGCCTGGGGTTGCGGATCGGCCTGGGCCATGCCGCCTATGATTTCTCGCCCGACGCTTTTGTCGGGGGGCTGGAGCCCTGGGGCGGGGTCCGCGATTTTCGGATCAGCCTCCCGGTGCGCTGGGCCGCGGCCGACCGGCTGCAGGTCTTTGCCATCCCTTCGGTGCGGTTCGACTGGGAGACGGGCGCGGATATGACCGACGGGATGACCGCCGGCGCCATCCTCGGGGCGGCCTGGCGGGTGAACGACCGGCTGAGCATCGGGCCGGGCGCCGGCGTCTTTTCAGGGATCGAGGAGGATGTGTCGGTCTTTCCAGTGCTGTTTCTGGACTGGGAGATCACCGATGGGCTGAGCCTGCGCACCGCTTCCGGCCTCGGCGCCTCGCGCGGGCCGGGATTGGTGCTCGACTGGCAGGTGAGCAGCAATTGGTCCCTCGGTCTGGGCGCGCGCTATGAAGTGATCCGCTTTCGCCTGGATGACACCGGTCCCGCGCCCGACGGGGTGGGCGAGGATCGCGCGATCCCGATCTTTCTGACCGCCACTTACAGCCTCACAACCGATGCCCAGCTCACCGCCCTGGCGGGCTTTGAGGCCTTTGGCCAGCTTTCGCTCGAAGATGCGGCCGGCACCACCGTTCGGGAGATTGAATACGACCCCACACCCTTCTTGGGTTTTGCTTTTTCCATGCGGTTCTAAGGCCGCGCGCGGCGCATCTTTCGGGTGGCGGCGGCGAGGCGAGCCGGTTAGCAGGCAGGCCAGATCCTTGCCGGAGACCGCCTCATGCGCGCCGCAACCGACATCTCAACCCGGGCCTGGGGCCTGCTGGCGCTGTTGGGGCTTCTTTGGGGGGCGTCCTTTGTCGCGGTCGCGCTGGCCTTGCGCGAGATGGGCCCCTTCACGGCCGTGCTTCACCGGGTCTTTTGGGCGACGCTGATCCTGTGGGCGGTGGTGCTGGTTCGCGGTCTGCCGCTTCCGCGCGATCTGCGCATCTGGGGTGCCTTCCTGGTGATGGGGCTCTTGAACAATGTTCTGCCCTTTGTGCTGATGGCCTGGGGGCAGACGCAGATCGAAAGCGGCGTGACGGCAATCCTGAACGCCGCGACCGCCCTCTTTGCGGTCCTTCTGGCGGCGCTGGTCTTTGCCGATCAGCGGCTGAGCCTTCGCCGCCTGGCTGGGGTGGTGATCGGGTTTTCCGGCGTGGTGATCGCCATCGGTTACGAGTCACTGGGCGGCTTCGATCTGCGCTCGCTGGCGCAGCTGGCCGTGCTGGGCGGCACGGTTTCTTACGCCATGGCCGGCATCTGGGCGCGGCTGGCACTGACCGGCTTGGCGCCGACGGTCTCCGCGGCCGGCATGACCGGCGCTGCCACGCTTCTGATGCTGCCGCTGGCCTGGGGGCTGGAGGGGCGGCCGGACCTGGCGCTAAGCGCGGAGGGCTGGGCGGCAATCGCCTATATTGCCGGGCCGGGCACGGCGATCGCCTACCTGCTCTACTACCGCATCCTGTCCCTGGCCGGGCCGGGCAACCTGATGCTGGTAACGCTGCTGATCCCGGTGGTGGCGATCCTCCTGGGCGCGACGATCCTCGGCGAGACCCTCGCACCCGCCGCGCTGATCGGATTTGCCCTACTGGCGGTGGGTCTCTTGATCCTGGATGGGCGGCATCTGGCCCGGCTTATCCCAAAGACAGCGCGCTGAACCGCGCCAGATACGCCGCGCGCCCGGCCGCGGGCGGAGCGGGGTCCAGCACCAGACCACCGAAAGCTGCCGGCAAGGCACCGAAGAAACGCGTGGCCTCCTGGGGCGCAAAGCCGGCCAGCTGGGTGGCTTCCAGCCAGGCCGAGATCTTGTCGGCCTTCTTGATCCGCGTCTTGACCGAACTCGGCAGAACCGCCGGCAAGCCAAAGCGCAGATGCACCGCCGCACTCAGCCGATCTTCCAAAGCCCGATAATCCGCGCCCACCGCATGTTTGACCGGCGAGATCATATCGCCCACCACATATTCGGACGCATCGTGCAACAAAGCGGCCAGCCGCCAGCGGGTCTGGGCATGAGGGTCGAGCGTTGCGAAGATCTCCTCGACCAAAACGCTGTGCTGCGCGACCGAGAACGGCCAGTCGCCTTCTGTCTGCCCGTTCCAGCGCGCCACAAAAGCAAGACCATGGGCGATATCCTCGATTTCGATATCCAGCGGCGAGGGGTCGAGCAGGTCGAGCCTACGGCCCGAGAGCATGCGCTGCCAGGCGCGCGGGGGGGCACCGAGCGTCACAGGAAAAAAGCGTGGACCGCGGCGCCGCGGCATCGCCCGTATCCAGCCATATGCTCGCCCCATCCGATCGCAAGACTGACCGCACATGCCAGCGATGTCGGTGCGTGTCCAGATTGGAAATCGGGATGGCGCGATCCGGCCCCGGGCGGCGACCGATCCGTGCACCCGCTGAAACTGTGCGGTACGTCATACCCCGCCGCCGGCCGATGTCATAACTAATAGAGACAGACGCGAACACGCCGAATCTAAGTTGAATACTTACAATACGCGCCCAGTTGCGGCCTTAAAACCGCCGCCATCTTATCGTTTTACTATTGAATTGGTTGGCATGAAGGTAATCCCGCCTTACCGCCATCGCTGTAGGAGGACATCATGTTCAAGCAGCTGACCATCCTGGCAAGCGTTCTCACCCTAAACGCCGTCGCCAGCCCCGCGGATGCCCAGCAAAGAAATTGCGGCCCGCGCGCGGATATCGTGAAGGTTCTGAGCCAAAAGTATCAAGAACAGCACCAGGCCAGCGGGCTGCAAAGCGCGGCAGCCATGGTAGAGATCTGGGCCTCCGAAGGCTCGGGAAGCTGGACGATCCTCGTCACCCACGCCAACGGAACCTCCTGCATCGTGGCCTCGGGCCAGAGCTGGCTGGAACACGAGGCTGTCAGCCTCGTTGAAGAAGTGCCGAGCTGAGAGGCGACCATCGCCGAGCAGCAGACGCGTTTGACATCTTGGGCGCAGCGGGAGCGGGGGCCCGTCCAAGATGCAGCAGGGCGGCTTGGTTTACGTCGCCCTTGTCATCAGCGCCAGCCCGATCGACGCCAGCCCGATCGGCGACCATCGCTGACAATCACGGGCGTGCGAAGCTTGGCCTTGCCGATCATTGCCGATTGTTGGCCATCCTTGCCAAACACCGGCCATCGCGGCCAGGTCCCAGCAAGAACCGGTAATTACTGGCGGTTAAGCATCAGATCGAAGCTCACCGGCACGATGATCGAGATCGAATCGAGCCCAGCAATCTCGCGCAGCTTTTCGATCCCCTCAGCATAGCCAAACTCGCTGGCATCGACCGGGATCGGCTGGGCCGAGGCCACCGATACCGCATCCGGCCCCACCCGGGTTACGTTTACCTCGGCAAAATAGTCCGAGCTGACCGCGCCGGTGTCGATGGTAAAATCGATCTCTAAGGTGCGGCGGCTGCCGATCGAAAGATCGCTGAACCCGTCCACATCGATCGCCGCCGTCACCGTGATCATCGGCGTTTCGGCGATGTTGAACAGGATCTCCCGCATGCGCTCGTTGCGAATGTCGATATGGGTCTCGACACTGGCCAGGTCGATCATCACCTCTGCCTTGCCTTCATCTATGGCGCCCGTCAGCCGACCGAAGCTGTGCACCTCCGCGATGTCGCCCTCCTTCACCGAGATGAAGCCGAAGCTCGACGCGTCAGGAACAACGGCCCAGCGATCGGCAGACGCGGCAATTGGAACAGACAGCGCAAGCGCTATCCCAAGCAAGTAAGTCCGGATCATAGCGTCCTCCCTTTCAATTGTTCTACCTAACCTAGCTGTAAAAGACTGGGATGTCAGGCACATTGGTGTGAGGCGTCGGATGAGGTGCGGGTTCTTGATCCAACGCACGCTGCGCCTTTTGCTTGGGGGCGGTCCGTCGGGATCGGCGATCCGGGGTCCACAATCCGAGGTCAGTGCGCCGGGACCAGTGCGCCGGGACCAGTGTGCAGGGATCGTCGCCGGGTTGCGCATGCAACAGGGTCAAAACACCAGCGGCACAGCCGCACCGCAGATCAGCAGACCCGATAGACGCGGATCTTGCCCACGATCTCCGGCTCGGCGAGCAGGAAGGCGCGATAGAGCGGGCCGATGAAGAGCTCCTGCCAAAGCTTGTCGGCGCTGAGGCGGCTGATGATCTCTGGAAAGCCCAGCGTCGCCTGGACATCCTCGCGCAGGTTAAACAGCACCAGCCCGCCAGGACGGGTGACCCGCACGAACTCGGCCAGACAGGCGGGCGGGGCGTGGCCCGGCCCGAACGAGCCGAAACAAGCGGTTGCGGCGACGCTGTCGTCGGCCAGCGGTATGGGGTGGGACAGATCATGCTGGATCAGCCTGAAGTAGCAGCCGCGCGCCTCGGCCAGGGCCAGCATCTGCGGTGTCAGGTCGAGCCCGATCAGCCGCTCATAACCAAGCGTGGCAAGCTGCAGCCCGATCAGCCCGGTGCCGCAGCCGGCTTCCAAGATATCGCCTGCATCGGGTGGTACGAAGCGGGCGATGGCTGCCGCCGCCATGCCGGGCTGCAAAAACCCCTTGGCCAGGTTCTCCGCATCGTAGCGCGTAGCCCAGTCGGCATAGACGGCGCGCGCCTCTTGGGCGGATTTGGCCCCATAGACCTGTTTGAACCGCGGATCGTCGATCGGCATGGCTGCACCCCAAATTGCCTGGGCCGGGCGGCAACTATCGCAAAGCATCCAGGGCTAAACAAAGCCAAATCGGCCCGAGCGATCCCGGCTGTGCGGTTCCGACGGCGCGGCCCGGGCTGTGCAGCGTTGACGCGCCGGCATCGGTCGGGCGGCCCGCGCGTTGCGCATGCGGGCTGCCGGTGTTATGGGCGCTAGGCGTTTTTCGCACCGCACATCATGCGACGAATATGCAGGAGCCAACCCATGCCCGACACCGCTCAGCCGGATTTTGCGATTGCCGACCTCGCGCTTGCCGAGTTTGGCCGCAAGGAACTCGACATTGCCGAGACCGAGATGCCCGGGCTGATGGCCCTGCGCGATGAGTTTGGAGCCTCAAAGCCGCTTGCAGGCGCACGGATCGCCGGCTCGCTGCATATGACGATCCAGACGGCGGTGCTGATCGAAACGCTGGTGGCGCTGGGCGCAGAGGTCCGCTGGGCGTCCTGCAACATTTTTTCCACCCAAGATCACGCGGCGGCGGCGATCGCGGCCAAGGGCATTCCGGTCTTTGCGGTGAAGGGCGAGACGCTGGAGGAGTATTGGGATTATGCCGACCGCATCTTCCATTTCGAGGAGGGCGGCGCGAATCTGATCCTCGATGATGGCGGCGATGCAACGCTCTACATCCTCATGGGCGCGCGCGTGGAAGAAGGCGAGGACGATCTGATCGCCGTGCCGACCTCGGAGGAGGAAGAGTATCTCTTCGCCCAGATCCGCAAGCGCATTTCCGAGAGCCCCGGCTGGTTCGTGCGGCAACGTCATATGATCAAGGGCGTCTCGGAAGAAACCACGACCGGCGTGCACCGGCTCTACAAGATGATGGAAAAGGGCCACCTGCCCTTTCCGGCAATCAATGTGAATGACAGCGTCACCAAGTCGAAATTCGACAACAAGTATGGCTGTAAGGAGAGCCTGGTCGACGGCATCCGGCGCGCCACGGACACGATGATGGCCGGCAAGACTGCCGTGGTCTGCGGCTATGGCGATGTCGGCAAGGGCTCGGCGGCGTCGCTGCGTGGTGCGGGCGCGCGGGTGAAGGTGACCGAGATCGACCCGATCTGCGCGCTGCAGGCGGCGATGGACGGGTTCGAGGTCGTGACGCTGGAAGACACCCTCGCCACCTCCGACATCTTCATTACCACCACGGGCAACAAGGATGTCATCCGCATCGAGCATATGCGCGAGATGAAGGACATGGCGATCGTCGGCAATATCGGCCATTTCGACAATGAGATCCAAGTCGCGGCGCTGAAAAACCACAAATGGACCAACATCAAGCCGCAGGTCGACATGATCGAGATGCCCTCGGGCAACCGCATGATCCTGCTTAGCGAAGGGCGACTTTTGAACCTCGGCAATGCCACCGGGCATCCCAGCTTTGTGATGTCGGCGAGCTTTACCAACCAGGTGCTGGCCCAGATCGAGCTTTGGACCAAGGGCGACGCGTACAAGAACGAGGTTTACGTGCTGCCCAAACATCTCGACGAGAAGGTCGCCTCGCTACATCTGGCCAAGCTGGGGGTCAAGCTGACCGAATTGAGCGCCGAACAGGCCGACTATATCGGGGTCGAGACCGCCGGGCCTTTCAAGCCGGAGCACTATCGCTACTGACCGGGCGGATTTCCCGGGCCTCCGCCGGTTGACGGGGATCTCGCCGGCGGCTTGGGCCCGACCGCGGGCAGGTTGGGGTTTGCCGCATCGAACTACCCATCAAAGAAGACAAGTCTACGAAGATACAATGCAAATGCGGTGCGAGACGCAATTGCGCCGCGGGTCGAACTGTGCTTAGGTGCCATTGCGATCAGGATGTTCGCCGACACTGCGGGTCCGTTTGGTAAACAGGACCCCGCGTCGCCCGCACTGCCCGTCTTTGCGACGCTAGGGCAGGCCTTATTCAAAGATACGGATGTGATCCTTTCCGGGCGCTTGCCGCTTCGTGCCGCGCGCGCGTGGATCACGCCAAAGTGGGAGCGGGTCGATCTTGGGTGGGATCGGTCCGGGTGGTTGGCGGAGGGTCTCTGGGCGGGGGCTCTCCGCCATATCCCCCGCACCCGGCCCAACCGGCCCCTTGGTGCACCCAGGGTCCGCCCAAGTTCGGGCCATCCTGGGGTTATGCCGGTTCAAGAGCGGCCCGCATCCGGCCTGTATTGGGTCCGCGTCAGGTCTATATCGGGCAAGTCTCCGGCGTTTGCGGCCGAAAATCGCTTCGGCCTAGCACCCTGTTTACCAAATCTGCCACAATATCGCCAATGCGCCTCCCCCGACCGGAAAGGCTCCTGGCGATGAACCGGCACAGACGCCCACGGCCGCAACAAGCCCCGCCGCCGACGCGGCGGATCAGTATGGCGGTCGCGGTATCCAGCACCGTGTTCAGCTTTGCGCTGATCCTGGGCATCCTGTTCGGCTCAGGTCGATTGCCAGCCGGCTGGGACCCTTTTCAGCGCTTGACCTTGAGTGAGGAGGCAGGTCCGGCAACGCGTCTGAAGCTGCGCTTCTTGCTGTCCGAACCGGGGGTCTGCCAGGCGATGATGGCCCGAGCCGGCAATCTTTCGGTGCCCGACCGGGTGGAAAGCGCGCAATGCCACCTGCGCGACGGCGTGCGCCTGACCCGGTTGTCAGAAGCCGCGCTGGCCCCTGTCGAAACCCGCTGCGGCATTGCCTTGCGGCTATGGTTTTGGGAGCGGGGCTTGCAGGACGAGGCGCAGCGCATTCTGGGCAGCCGGGTTGCCGGCATCACCCATTTTTCGTCCTATTCCTGCCGGCCGATCCGCAGCCCCCGGGGCACCTCGACGCGGATGAGCCAGCATGCGACGGCCAATGCGATCGATATTGCAGGCTTCCGGCTGGCGGATGGGCGCCTGATCTCGCTCGTTGGCGACTGGGCGGGCGACGGTCCGGAGGCGGAGTTTCTGCGCGCCGCGCACCGGCTGGGATGCCACTGGTTTCCAATGGCGCTTGGACCGGACTACAACGCTTACCACAACAATCATTTCCACTTCGATGCCGGGATCTGGCAGACCTGTCTTTAGCCGACATAGCCGCCGAGTTCGCAGACCACGGCCCATTCCGCCGCCGTGACAGGCTGAACCGACAGCCGGGTGTTGGTGACCAATACCATGCCCGCCAGGCGGGGCTCGGCCTTGCAGGCCTCAAGCGTGACAGGCGTCGGCATCGCTGCGATCGCGACCACATCGACGCATTCCCATCGCGCATCGTCGGTCGTGCTGTCCGGGTGAATGCCCGAGGCCACTTCGACGATGCCCATCACCGCCTTGCCCTGATTTGAGTGGTAAAAGAAACCCCAGTCGCCCAGCGCCATCGCGCGCATATTGTTGCGTGCCTGGTAGTTGCGAATGCCGTCCCATTCCTCGGCAGCGGGCCGCTTGGCCCATTGCTCGTCCCAGGACCATTTGTCGGGCTCGGATTTGAACAGCCAGTAGTGCATTGCCGCCTCCCCAAGCGCCTATCCCCGATGCGGCGCCCTCAGGCCTTCGCACCTTTGCGTCCTGCGCCATATAGCGGGGCTGCGACGGCGTCCAGCGGCCAGCGCGGTCGCGCTACGATCGGGGCGTCGCCCGGCGCCCCGGCATCGGCCAGTTCGATGCCGGCCCAGGCGACCATCGCGGCATTGTCGGTGCAAAGCGCCAGGGGCGGCGCGTGGAAGGGAAACCCCGCCGCATCCGCCGCCGTCCGCAAGGCGGCACGAAGAGCGCCATTGGCCGCCACCCCGCCGGCCACGGCAAACCGGCCCGGCCCGTACCGGTCTTGAAAGGCAACCAGCGCGCGGCGGGTTTTTTCGGCCAGAACGCCCGCGACGGCTTCCTGAAACCCCGCGCAAAGGTCTGACCGATCGGCCATGCGCAGGCCGCCCGCTTCGGCCACGCAAAGGTCGCGCGCCCGGCGCAGGGCGGTTTTTAAGCCCGAGAACGACATGTCGCAGCCGGGCCGGTCCAAAAGCGGGCGTGGAAAGGCGAAACGGCCGGGATCGCCGTGCGCAGCCGTCCGCTCCACCAGCGGGCCACCCGGATAGCCCAGGCCCAAGAGCTTTGCGCATTTGTCAAACGCCTCGCCCGGCGCATCGTCGATCGTCCCGCCCAGACGCGCGAAACTGCCTGCGGCCGTGACGGCGAGAAACTGGCAGTGCCCGCCCGAGGCCAACAGCATCAGATAGGGAAACCCGATCCCCTCGGTCAGGCGCAAGGTCAGCGCATGCGCCGCAAGATGGTTGACCCCGTAAAGCGGTCGACCGGTCACCGCAGCCAGCGCGCGCGCGGTTATGACGCCCGAAAGCAGGCCGCCGATCAACCCCGGACCGGCGGTCACCGCGATCCCGTCGAGGCTGTCGAGCGTGAGACCGGCGTCGCCGAGCGCCTGGGCAACGCCGTAATCCAGCCGCTCGGCATGGGCGCGGG
The DNA here is from genome assembly GCA_039184655.1 of Pseudomonadota bacterium. Taxonomy (GTDB): domain Bacteria; phylum Pseudomonadota; class Alphaproteobacteria; order Rhodobacterales; family Rhodobacteraceae; genus J013. Next base: position 25,333 of record JBCDAZ010000039.1, read on the forward strand.
CCGCGATCTCCGGCACCACACCGCCAAAAGGCGCGTGCAGCTGGGTCTGGTCCCAGATGACCGAGGACAGAATCGCGCCCGGCCCCGGCGCCGTGCCACGCACCACCGCCGCTGCCGTTTCGTCGCAGCTCGATTCGATCCCCAGAAATGTGCGCATCCCTGGCACCATCACCCCTTTGCCGGCGCGCGCCGTCCCTGCGCATTGCGTCCGGCCAACAGCGCAGGTAACACCTGGGTTATGGCCATGCAAACATCTGCCCCGGATCCCGATCGGCCGCTGCGCATCGGCACCCGTGGATCGCCGCTGGCCCTCGCCCAGGCCGAGGAAACCCGGGCGCGGCTGATGGCGGCGCACGGCCTGCCCGAAGCGGCCTTTGCCATCAAGATCATCCGCACGACGGGCGATGCGGTGCAGGACAGGGCGTTGAGCGAGATCGGCGGCAAAGGCCTTTTTACCAAAGAGATCGAGGAGGCGTTGCGCGAAGGTCGCATCGACATCGCCGTACATTCGATGAAGGATGTCGCGACGGTGCTGCCGGGCGGGTTGGTCATCGACACCATCCTGCCGCGCGAGGATGTGCGCGATGCATTCATATCCGCGCATCATGACGGCATCGACGCCCTTCCCGCGGGGGCGGTCGTGGGCACCTCCAGCCTTCGACGGCGCGCGCAGCTCTTGGCGCGACGTCCCGATCTGCGCGTGGTCGAGTTCCGCGGCAATGTCCAGACAAGGCTGCGCAAGCTCGCCGACGGGATAGCCCAGGCGACATTTTTGGCTTGCGCCGGTCTTTCGCGGTTGGGCCGCACCGATCTCGCCCGGCCAATCCCGCCCGATGTCATGCTGCCGGCCGTGGCACAGGGTGCAATCGGGATCGAGCGGCGCATAGAAGACGCGACCGCAGCGGCGCTTCTGGCTCCGCTCAACGATCCTCAGACCCGGCTGCGGGTTGAGACGGAGCGGGCGTTTCTGGCCGCTCTCGACGGATCCTGCCGAACCCCCATCGCCGGTCTCGCGACACTCTCGGAACGGCCCGCGGATCCCTCTGCGGAGGCGCCTGCTCGCATTATCGTGCGGTTTTGCGGCGAGATCCTGCGCCCGGACGGCTCGAAGCGGCATGAAACGATCTGGGAGGGGCCGGCCGACGATGCGCCGGCCGCAGCAGGCGCGCAGGGCATGGCGTTGAAGGCGCGCGCCGGGGCGGGATTTTTTGATTGACCTGCTGCTGACCCGCCCCCTGGCCCAGGCGCAGAGTTTTGCCGCGCGCGCCGTCGCGGCCTGCTCGGGCCGCGTTCGCCCGATCATCTGGCCGCTAATCCGGATCGAAGACGAGCCTGTGGCTCTGGCGCTGGACGGGGTACAGGCGCTGCTCTTTACCTCTTCGAACGCGGTGCAGGCCTTTGCCCGGCTGAGCGACAGGCGCGATCTCCCCGCGCTTTGCGTGGGCGATGTCAGCGCCGCGGCCGCGCGGGCGGTCGGCTTGACGGCGAGCTCGGCCCAGGGCGATGTTGGAGCGCTTGCCCGTCTCGCTGCGGCCGCCTATCTGCCCGGCGCCGGGGCCTATATGCATCTGCGCGGCCACGACATGGCCGGCGATCTGGCCGGGGCACTGCGCGCAGAGGGCATCCATGTGCGCGAGGCGGTTGTCTATGCGGCGCGGCCCGCCATGACCGTCCCGGACATGGCCGCGACCGCCCTGACCGGCAGGCAGCCCAAGATCGTCACCATCTTCTCGCCGCGTACGGCACGGCTTTTTGCTGGCTTTGCCGGGCAGGCGGCCGATACGGGTGCGGCTTGGGCGTTGCAAGAGGCGGTGGCCGTTGCGATAAGCCGGGCCGCGGCCGATCCGCTGACCGATCTGGGCTTCGCCGGCCTGATGGTGGCCGCAAGACCCGATAGCGACGCGATGTGCAGCGCATTGACGCGAATTGTCGGCGATCCAGGGGCGCCCGCGCACCGATGAACCGTTGCCCCGGTGGTGCCTCTGCCCTAGGTTGCGCAAAAGCCGCGGGAACCGCCAAGACCGCCGGGGTCGCTGAGAACGCCGGAATTGTAGAGTTCGCGTGGATCACCGGGATCGCCGGGATTGATTGACGGGCAGCGCCGAGACCAGGGTACACGACGTCATGCAAGACAAGGACAAGTCCGAGAGCGACATCCCGACATCCGGCGTCGCGTCGGAGGGTGCGCGCGAGCCGGACGCGGACGGCATCTCGAAAACGGTGAAATCCGAAGATGCGGTCGAGGATGCCGTTGTGGTCGAGGACAGCGCGGCGGCCGCCCCAGGGCCGGGCGACCCGTCGACCGGAGACGAAGCGGCGGCGGTTCAAGAGGTCGCGCAAGACGAAGCTGCCGCGCCGACCGAAGAGCCATCCGGGGCGCGTAGCCAGGAGATCCTCCAAAGCAGCGAAGCCGATGGCAGCCAAGCCGATGGCGGCCAAGCCTGGCCGGAAAGCGCCGAGGCGGAAGACCCTGACCGGGACGAGGCCGCCCAAGCGCAGGAATTGGTTGCCGACGCGGCGATCGCAGAAGCGGTTGCACAAACAACCCCGGAAACGGTTGACGAGACCGTCGCTGTCGCCGAACCGGCTGACGAACCAGCCGCTGAACCGGCCGACGAACCTGCCACTGAGGCGTCCCAGCCGGCGCTGGACGTGGCATCGGAAGCAGCGCCCGCCACAGCCACAGTCACAGCCACAGCCGCAGCCGCGGAGCCGCACCCACAGCCTGCGGATGGCGAAGAGCCGCATGAAGAGGAATATCGCCGCTCGCTCGCCGGGCGCGTTCTGACATGGCTGTTCTTTCTGGTCGCGGGTATGGCGCTTATCCTTTGGGCTGGGCCGCGCATTGCCCCGCATCTGCCCTCGGGTCTTGAACCCGTGGCGGTCTGGCTGGCGCCGGGCACCGAATCGGCGGCTGAGAGGGCCGCGGCGTTGGAGGCTGTACGCACCGAGCTGATCGAACGGATCGAGGCCCTTCCTGAGGCGGCGGCACCGGCCGACGTCGAGGTCCAGATCGCGGCACTAAACGAGGCATTGCGCGACGCGTTTTCCGAAGCCGACGAAGCCGCCGTTGTGGATTTGCGCGAGCGGATCGGGCTGCTTTCGGACCAGGTCGCCGCCGAGGACAGCGCGGTGATCGAGGCACGGCTTTCGGCCGCCGAAACCGTGCTGCAGGGCCTGACGGCCGAGCTTGCGACGCTGAAATCCGAACTCGCCGGCGTGGCCGAAAACGACGGACAGCTTTCCGAGGAAGCTTCGACACGGATTGCGGCTTTTTCAGCCACTGTCGAGGGGTTGAGAAGCGAGCTTGCCGAGGTTGCGGGCAAACTCGGCGCGCAGGCGCAGCGGATCGACGAGGTCGAGGCAGCCAGCCGGCGGCGCGAGCAGGAGGCGGCCGAGCGTGCTTCGCAGGTTGCGGCCGAGGCGGCCGAGCGCGCGCGCATCGCGGCTTTGCGTGAGTCCGTCGCCGATCTCGGCGCGCGGATCGAGGCGGGAACGCCCTTTACCGCGGAGCTCGACGCCGTCGCAGCCCTTCTCAACGATCCGGTCCCGGACGCGCTCGCGGTCACAGCCGAGGACGGTGTGCCGACCCTCAAAGAGCTGCTCGACAGTTTCGCACCGCCCGCCCATGCGGCGATCCGCGCCTCGATCCGGTCGGATCCCGGTGAGGGCGTCGTCGACCGGGCAACCGCCTTCCTTGAGGCCCGCGTTGCGACCCGCTCGCTGGAAGAGCAGGCGGGCGACAGCACCGATGCCGTCCTGTCGCGGGTTGAGGCAAGGCTGCGCGACGACCGACCGTCCGAGGCGCTCGTTGAAGCGCAAGCCCTGCCGCCCGAAGCACAGCCGGCGATGGCCGGCTGGCTGCTACGGCTTGGCCTAAGGGCCAGCGCGCTCGATGCCTATGCCGCCCTGCGCGCGGCGGTCGATACCAGCAACTAAGGGAGAGCCCCCGGTGATCTGGTCGCTTCTGAAAGTCGGTATCTTTTTCTGCCTCGCGGCGGCCCTCGCCTGGGGCGCGGGCTTTGTTCTCGACGATCCGGGCGAGGTCCGGATGTCGTTTGCGGGCCAAGAGTTTCTGCTCCAGCCGCTCGACTTCATCGTGGCGCTCGCCGCGTTGCTGATCCTTTTTTGGCTGCTCTTGAAGCTCGCCGGGCTGCTTGTTGCCGTGCTGCGCTTCTTTGCAGGGGGCGAGACGGCCATCGCCCGCTGGGACAACCGCCAAAAAGAGCGGCGCGGGTTCGATGCGTTGCGCGAAGCGATGATTGCCATCTCAGCCGGCGAAGGGCGCCCGGCGGTTCGGTTTGCCGAAAAGGCCGACAAGCTTTTGGAGCGCCCGGCCCTGACCCATCTTGTCAACGCCCAGGCAGCCGAGCTTGCCGGAAACCCGACCCGGGCGGAGGCCCATTACCGCCAGCTTCTGGAAGACGACAAGACCCGCTTCGTGGGCATTTTGGGCCTGATGCGCCGGCGGCTCAGCGACGGCAAACCGGATGTGGCGCGAAAGCTTGCGGAGAAGGCTTTTGCGCTCAAACCCACCCATGCGGGCGTGATCGATACGCTTTTTGAGCTGCAGACGGGCGCGGCCGACTGGCGCGGGGCGCGCGACACGCTCAAAGCGAAAGTGAAGGCGCGGCTTCTGCCCCGCGATGTGGGCGCCAGGCGCGATGCGGTTCTGGCGCTTGCGCTGGCCCGAAAGGCCGAGGCCGAAGGGCAAATCGACACCGCCCAAAACGCTGCGGCCGAGGCGATCGCGCTCGCGCCGGGCCTGGTTCCAGCGGCCGTGACGGCGGCGCATCTTAAGGCCCAGGGCAGTGATCCCAAGGCGGGTGAGCGGATCCTGCGCCGGGCTTGGGAGACGGCGCCGCATCCCGAGCTGGCCGCAGCCTTCGCCGAGCTCACGCCCAACGAAGACCCAGAGGCGCGACGCAAGCGGTTCCAAACGCTTCTGTCCATCCACAGCGGGAACCCCTACACGCGGATGCTTGCCACCGAACTCGCGCTCGCAGCCGAGGATTTTCCAGCCGCCCGCCGCGCGCTGGGCGATCTGGCCGAAACCCGGCCGACAGCCCGCGTGCTGGCCCTGGCAGCCGCGATCGAGCGCGGTGAGGGTGCGGCCGACCGTGTGGTCCGCGGGTTTCTGGCCAGGGCACTCAGCGCGCCGCGCGGAGAGCAATGGGTCTGCGAGGTCTGCGGGCACGTCCATTCGAGCTGGTCGCCGGTCTGCGAGAACTGCGGGGCATTCGACTCGCTGACCTGGCAACAGCCGGGCCAACCCGCAGCGGGCGAGACCGAAAGCGATGCGGCCCTTCCGGTGATCATCGGCGGCGATGAGGTGGCGGGAACCGACGAAGCTCCCACCACCGTCGATGGCGCCGTTGATGGCGCCGTCGATCTTGCAAAGGTCGAGAGCACAGAGCCGAACCGGGCGGCTTGAAGGTGGGAGCACCGCTCCCGGCCGCGATGGGTCTGCGGGTGCCGGGCCAGGTCGAAAGCGAGGCGAGATCCCTTCGGCACCGTGCGCCGGTCCGACCGCGCGCATTGCCGGCCTCAAAGAGCAGCCCAAAGCGAAGAACCCGTGTGCCGATCCGAAACACTTGCCGCAAGCGCGCGCCCGGCAGGCCTTGCGCGTCGCAGCAGCGTCGTTTAGATGGCTGGCGGTCGGGGTGGCGGGCTCTGAGCTATCGCGCCATACGGCGCGCGTCGCCTAGGCGGCGGCGTGAACGCGCAGAAGAGGGCCGTCGGTCGTGAAGGATGCCGCTGTAGCTTGGCTGGTAGCGCACGTTTTCGTAAGTAGCGGGTCCATCCGCGATTGTCGTTTGAAGCCAGTGAGTTAGAGAAGGCGCGTTGTATCGAGTAGGGCCAAAGTAGGGCCGCGGAAGAGAAGGATGCCGCTGTAGCTCAGCTGGTAGAGCACGTCATTCGTAATGATGGGGTCGTAGGTTCGAGTCCTATCAGCGGCACCATTCTTCCACAGCGCCCCTCAGAATTTAGCTTACTAATCAACATCTTCGGCTGCTCTGGCTGCGGACGTTTGTTCTTTCGGTTTTTTGGTAATCGGGCTAGGCTGCTCTCAAGATTGGCGAAATGGCCAGTCTCGGGGCGTCGTAACCTCTCCGCTAGCGGTCGGTGCAGACCGTGATGCACCTCCTCGAACCTTATGGTCGGGAAGGCGCTGGCGTATGTCCAGGGCTCCGGCCTAAAGGCCAGCGCGGTCGTCTTGCGGCGGCTTACTAACTCCCCGGTTGTCAGAGGAAACTCTGGTGGCCGTTCTCGTTAGTGAAGGAGCTGCCATGAATGACACAAACCGAACGACCGTAAAAACCTCAATTTTCCTATCTGCCATCTTTATAGCGGGATCAGCCTTTGCACTAGATGCCGACGATCTGATTGCCCACTCCGATGACCTCGAGAGGCACCGCGAGGCCTTTGTGCAAGCGACGACCGAGCTTGTCGAAAACGGTACCTGCACGGAGGCGGAGTTCATCGAAAATGGCGGCTGGGTGAGATCGACTTCATTCGGGTCGCGCGCCGTTTATTTCATGTATTGCGGCGGCGCGAGGGTCGCCAACCGCCTGTATTTGGATGCCGTCACGGGTGAAATATTTCGCTAATCAATCTCCTATTTGAACTGGAAATTTCGATATGACCCAACTGACAAAACTATGGCCGTGACCTGATCCCCGTTTCCTCCTCCAGTTTGAGGTAGAGTTCGTCCCGACGAAGGAGACGAACAATGAAACGTTCACGGTTCAGCGACGAGCAGATCATTGCGGTGCTGAAGCAGCATGAGAGCGGCGTTCCCACCGCCGA
>JBCDAZ010000040.1:0-30810 GCA_039184655.1 Pseudomonadota bacterium
AACACGACCCCACTCATCCCTGGGCAACCTCACTCCTCAAGAATTTGCAATGAAATCGAGACTGGAAATGCAGACCGCATGAGGCCAAAAACCAACGGACGAATTCTCCCAAACGCTGGAGGAAAGTCGGGTCTCAGGTCATCATCTCTTCCCGGATCGCCTCAAGCGCGACCTTGGCTTTGAACTCGGGCGAGTGGGTCTTTCTTTTCTTCACGCCGGATCGTCTCTCTTGTCAGGCGATCCACCTTAACCGCTGATCCGAAATCCTGCGACCAGCTCTACCGGCTCAGAAGCCCGCGCAGGCCTTCGGACATGGTTCAACTTCCACAACTGATGGCGGCCTCATGCCGCCCTCAACGGACAACCGCCGGACAAGGTCTAACGCGCCGGCTTGACAATCCTGCAACCCGACCAGGAGGCCCGGACAGTAGCGTGGACAACACCAGATCGTGACCAAGGAACGCTGAGCAGCTCAAACCGCCATACGCGCAAGCAGTTGTCTGCAGCATCACCCGCTTTCTCTTTCCGATGGACGGAAGGCTGCGCTTGCAAGTGACGTCCTCCAACGCATACGGACCCTCGGGATCGAAACAACCCTGCCGATCCCACCGCAGGCGCTTAACCGCCTAACGTCCAACGATTGCTGGGATGCAACGATCTGCTCGCTACCCATGACGGCTAACAAACGCCAAACCGTGCCTTGCATTGCTTCACGCCTACTCACAGTTCGCACCTAAGGCAGCGATACGACGCCATTTCGAAAGCCTGCATGCGCACAGCGCCCGGGTCAACGTCCGCGCGCCAGGCCCCCATCGTCGCTTGCGCAGGGACGGTCTTTGCGGGCAGGGTGGCGTTATGGTCTGGGACGCCGTTGATAAGGTGTGCGGAGCGCTACCGGGCGCGGAGAAGTCCGACCCCTGGGGCGGCGGTCATGAAGCTTGGAAAATCGGCGGCAAGATGTTTGCCTGTATTGGGTCGGTGACGCCCGGGATCAGCGTCAAAACGCCCGATACCGAGACCGTGCAGATGCTGATCGATGCCGGGGTCGGCCGAAAAGCGCCTTACTTCCACAAAAGCTGGATTTTGCTGCCGCCTGAAACTGACGCGGCGGAGCTGCGCCATCGTCTTGTTGTGGCCTATGGCGTGGTGCGCAAAGGGCTCACCAAATCGGTACAGGCGACCCTGCCGCCCTGGCCGGACGCCTGATCGCGGAACGGCCGGTTTCGGGCAGCAATGCGGCATGTCTGCCCCAGTTGCGCCTTACTCATTGAGCACCTCTTAACCTGTCCGCATTAAGGGGAAACCTGGCAGCCTTTGGAGGGAACATGCGTCCGGACCGAATCCAGGATTTCGACACAGGAAGGTTGCCGGCCAACGACGCGGTCACGCTGTCCTACAGCTATGCCGATCTGCCCCTTGCACAATTTGCGCGGGCCCAGTGGCGACACGGGTTTGCGCGCCTCGGCGTCGCGCCGGTCTTTATGTGGGCGGGGGTCTTTGTGGCCTGTCTTCTCGCCGCCCGCGGCGTGGAGGTTCTGGCCGGGCCACGTTGGGCGGGGGCTAGCCTTTTTGTCCTGATCGGCACCGGTTTTGGGACGCTGGCGCTCTTTGGCGGGCTGATCCTACGCTGGACTTTTATGCAGCGTGAGAGCCTGTCGCGCGAGATTGCCAGCGGCATTCGCCAGGGGCGGCATCGTATCGCCCTCTCCGCGGATGGGATCCACAGGGTCTCCGACAATGCCGATTGCGTCTTTCGCTGGCCGGCGATTGCCAGCATCGGCCAGGCGCCGGCCGGGTTGGTGTTGCGGCTCGGGACACAGGGGTATCTGCCAATTCCCGATACCGCGTTGCCGGCCGGGGTAAGCCGCGAAGATCTCCTCGACCGGATCCATCGCTGGATGAATGGCTGACGCGTCAAACCCCTCTGAGCGCCTGAGTTTGCCCGGCCGCCTCGCCTGGAGGCGATTTGTAGCGGGCCCTCATCGGCGCGCGAAAAAAAAGAGGCCGCGCATCCATCCGCTGCAAAGAACGTACGAACCCGCATCGACACCCAGCCTTGGGCGCGGCCCCTGACATGTCCAAAACGCAACGGCCGCAGACAGCCACTACGGCGCGCTTGCCGGCGCTGCGACCGGCACGACAGCCCTCGCAACACGACCAGACAGATGCGGACAGCAGCACAAATAGGGGCGATCACCCCATAGCTGCACAAGGCCGCTTGCCCATCGAACAGCCCGGCCAGGCACCGGCCCGCATGGCCGCCCAACGCCATCTTCTTGGCAAAAATACTCCCGGGGGGTGCGGGGGGCAGGCAGCCCCCCGCCGGCTTCCGCACAGATCCGGCCTCCAGCAGCCGGCAGCGCCTGCCGATCTTCGTTCTGCCAGCCGCGGTCGCATTCGATGAGCCTGCCGCTGGGGGTTATCCTGGCGGGCGGCCGGGCTCGACGCATGGGCGGGCGCGACAAACCCACGCGGCTTCTCGCCGGCCGTCCTCTCATCGCACATGTGATCGCGCGCCTCGCGCCTCAAACCGACGGGTTTGCCATCATCGCCCCAGCAACGCTCCCAGGTTTCGCCGCTTCCGACGCGCCGATTGTCCCCGACCCGCCGGAATTCGCCGGGCAGGGACCGCTGGCGGGGGTCCTGGCGGGCCTCGATTTCGCCCTTGCCCGGGGCCATAGAGCCATCGTCACCGCGCCGGCCGACACTCCTTTTTTACCCCAAGATCTGGTCCGCGGCCTACGTGCGGCGGCTTATGCGAAGTCAACCGGCACCGAAACCACGGGCCCAGCCTATGCCGAAACGCGCTACGCAGCCGCGCGCGCTGCCCAGTCTGCCTCCCCGGACGCGCCCGAAAGCAACCCCCAAAACGCGCCCGAGAAAGACCCCGAAAGGTACGCCGCCCATCCGGTCTGCGCGCTCTGGCCTGTCGCGTTGCGTGATGCGTTGCATCGGGCCCTTGTTGCGGGGCAAAACGGTGTCGGCGCCTTTCTCGATGCCGCAGGTGCCGCCCGCATCGCCTTTCCCGAAGCCGGGCTGGATCCGTTTTTCAACATCAACACCGATGCGGATCTTGTGCGCGCCGCAGCAATGCTGCAGGGGCGGGCACTATGAAACTCTATGGCATCGTGGGGTGGAAAAACGCCGGCAAGACCACGCTCGTCGAGCGGCTTTTAGCCGAGACGGCGGGGCGCGGTCTGCGCGTATCGACCGTCAAGCACGCCCATCACGGGTTCGAGATCGACCGGCCGGGCAAGGACAGTTTTCGTCACCGTGCCGCGGGCGCCCATGAGGTACTGGTCTTAGGCGGTCAGCGCTGGGCGTTGATGCATGAGTTGGCCGGGGACGCCGCACCGCCGCTCGCCGCGCTTTTGGCGCGGCTGTCGCCGGTCGATCTGGTCTTGGTGGAGGGGTTTAAACGCGACAGCCATCCAAAGATCGAGGTCTGGCGCGGGGGGGCGGCGCCGCTTGCGATGACCGACGAGACGGTGCGCGCCCTAGCAAGCCCCCAACCGCCGCCCGGCCTCCAGCGGCCCTGGCTGGCGCTCGACGACATACCGACCATTGCCGATTTCATCCTGGGCGACCTGGCGCTGCGCTGACCGCCCCGCGCAAGGAGAGACCCGAGGGGCAATGTCTACCGGCCGCCCAACTTTGCCCATCTGTGCCTTTGGATCGCCCGGCCATGGCCCGGCCCCGCGACGCAGATCACTCCATGGCGGGCCATTCAGGGGGTTCGGGGACGTCGAAAACCCCATGCACCCGCGCCAGTAGCATAAAGGCACGGCCGCTGCGCGTGGCCGACAGGGCGTGGATCTCGACATCGCGAGCCTCTTCGGCCATTCGACGCAAGATCGGCTCGAAACGGCGGATGAAATGCAGGGTGGAGTCGCGAAACACCGGATCGGTCTTCACGCGGCCGCGCGCCAGGGCCAGCGCCGCTTCGTCCTGAATGGCGCCGAGCGCGGCAACCTTTTCGCCCCGCTCGCCCGCGGCAAAGGCAATCCAAGCCTCCGGCGGAACATCCTCCGGGATCAGATCGTCCATATAGATCCCGTCTTGCGACAGAAGCGTCAGCACGTCCTCGGCCGCCTGTAGGCACGCGCCCAACTGCCGGTCGCGCCGCGCATTGCGCAGCGCCCGAAACCCCTCGCGGTCGTCGGGATCGCGGGGAAAGGCGAGCGCGCGCAGCATCTGCGTCCAGTCGAGCGGCGGCGGCTCGGGCGGGGCGGCGTTGAGCGGTAGATCCGGCTGGTCGCTATCGGCCGCACGCGCCCGGCTGGCCTGGTAGCGCCGCAACCGCACCAGGTCGTCATCGGTCTCGCGCCGCTCCAGAAGCGCAATCAGGGCCCGCTCGGAGGTCTGCTGCTGCCGTTCGATCCGCAACAGGAGCTCGGCAAGGGCGACACGCTCTTCATCGGCCGTGCCCAATGTGCGCTCCTCCAGCCGCGTCAGCGTGCCCTGGATTGCGTCGCGCTCGGCCGCTGCAGCGACCCGCTCGGCCCGCAAGCGCCGATTGTCGGTTGCCACAGAGGCGGCCTTGTCCTCCATCCGCATCAACGCGTGGCGCAGCTCCTCGCGCTCGCGCTGGGTCGAGGCGCGTTCCTCCTTGAGCAATTCGCGCGCCTCGACCGCGGCCGCGGCGCGTTCTTCCATCCGTTCCAGCGCGGCGCGGATCTCGTCGCGCTCGGCTGCCGCTGCGGCTTGCTCGGCGGTCAGCATCTCGACGCCGGGGCGCGCGGCCTCCAACCGCGCGACCGTGTCGCGCAGGGTCGCCTGCATCGCGGTGGACGCCTCCAGCGTCTCTTTGAGCGCCTCGGTATCGGCTTGCGAGCGCGCGCTGATGGCCGCCACACCGTCGAGTGCCGTGCGGATCTCGGCCAAATCTTGGGCCGTGGCCTTCCGCGCCGCCTGTACCAGCGCCCCGGCCAGCTCCTCGGTATCGTAGGCAAGGCTCGGCGCAGCGTCTGACAGGCCAGGCGCCGCCTGAGCGTCGAGCTGCGCAAGCGCGGCTTCCAGCCGACGCGACAAGGCGATCAGCCCGGCCAGCAGGAGAAAGACCGCCGGTGGCGCCAGCACGGCCAGCGCCAGCAGCAAAAGCTCGGCCAAAAGCAGCGGGCGCGGCGCGCCGCCGAAGACGCCGTAAAACCCTAGCGCATAGGCGAGCAGAACCGCAGCCCAGATCAGCCCGGCCAGCGCAGCGACCCGGCCGATCGTCCCGCCCGGCAGAAGGCCCGTTCGGGTGGCGTGTCTGGCGGTTTGCGACATCGATGCGCCCTCGGGCTCAAACGAAGCGAACAGCGACGATCTCGTAGCTGCGGGTGCCGCCTGGAGTGCTGACCTCGACGCTGTCGCCCTCCTCCTTGCCGATCAGCGCCCGCGCAAGCGGCGATTTCATGTTGAGCCGGCCGGCCTCGATATCGGCCTCGTACTCGCCGACGATCTGAAAGGTCTTTTCCTCCTCGGTGTCCTCATCCACCAGATCGACGGTGGCGCCGAATTTGATCGGCCCCGAAAAGCGCGTGATGTCGATGACCTCGGCGCGGCCGATCACCGCCTCAAGCTCTTTGATCCGGCCCTCGATAAAGCCCTGCTTTTCGCGCGCCGAATGGTACTCGGCATTCTCCGACAAATCGCCATGCTCGCGCGCCTCGGCGATCGCACGGATAATTGCGGGCCGCTCCTCGCTTTTGAGCTGCTTGAGCTCGCGGTCGAGTTTGTCAAAGCCTGCACGGGTCAGAGGTATCTTTTCCAATGCAATCGTTCCGTCCCATCCGGCCCCCGGCAATGAGGGCCCGATGCGCGGCGGTTGGTCGGTTTGACCCAACTGCGTGATCTCCGCGCATCCCATGCGCAAGACTACTGGAAGCGCCAGAGAAGGCGCAAGTGCCGTCGCGGCAGATGCCGCCTGCGGCCGTGTTTCGCCTTGAAGCCGTCGAAACCCCCTTATTATCTACAACGTAGCGTTCAGGCGGATAAGGGCGGGATTGATGAGTACGATCGAGCGCGAGGCGATGGAGTACGACGTTGTGATCGTCGGCGGCGGGCCAGCCGGCCTGTCAGCGGCCATTCGCCTCAAACAGATCGACCCCGATCTTCAAGTCGTGCTGTTGGAAAAAGGCTCGGAGATTGGCGCCCATATCCTGTCGGGGGCGGTTCTTGACCCGATCGGTCTCGACCGTCTGCTGCCCAATTGGCGCGAGCGCGGCTCGCCGATCCAGACGGCTGTGAAAGAGGATGTCTTCTTGGTTTTGGGCGAGGCAGGGCAGATCCGGATCCCCACCTGGCCCATGCCGCCGATGCTGAACAATCACGGTAAGTACATCGTCTCGATGGGCAATGTTTGCCGTTGGTTGGCCGAGATTGCGGAGGAGATGGAGGTCGAGGTTTTTCCCGGCATGTCCTGTTCGGAGCTGGTCTTGGGCGCGCATGGCGAGGTTGTTGGGGTCGTGGCCGGCGAGATGGGCTTGGCCGAGGATGGCAGGCCGGGGCCGAATTACGAACCCGGCATGGAGCTGCGCGGCAAATACGTGCTGCTTGCCGAAGGGGTGCGCGGCTCGCTCTCCAAGCAGGTGATTGCGCGCTATGCGCTGGACAAGGACAGCGACCCGCAGAAATACGGGTTGGGCATGAAAGAGATCTGGGACATCCCGGCCGAGCAGCACAGCCAGGGGCGTATTCTGCACAGTTCGGGTTGGCCTCTGGGTTCGAATGCCGGCGGCGGTGGCTTCATGTACCACGCTGAAAACAATCAGGTTTATGTCGGGTTCGTGGTCCATCTGAACTATGCCAACCCGCATCTCTACCCCTATATGGAGTTTCAGCGGTGGAAGCATCATCCTGAGATCGCAGCCGTCCTGCAGGGCGGCAAGCGCGTGGCCTATGGCGCGCGGGCAATCTCGGAGGGCGGCTGGCAATCGATGCCGAAACTGGTCTTTCCGGGCGGCGCGCTTTTGGGCTGTGCGGCGGGCATGGTCAATGTGCCCCGCATTAAGGGCAATCACAACGCCATGCTCTCGGGCATTGCGGCGGCCGAAGCCGCCGTCGCGGCCATCGCGGCTGGGCGCGCCTCGGATGAGCTTGATGCTTATGAGGCCGATGTGCGCAGCGGCCCGATCGCGGCCGATCTCAAGCCGGTGCGCAACGTAAAGCCGATCTGGTCTCAATTCGGCCTGACCGCAAGCGTGTTTCTGGGCGGTCTCGACATGTGGGCGGCGGCCCTGACCGGCTGGAACCCCTTTGGCACCATGCATCACGGCAAGACCGATGCGGAGGCCACCGGGCGCGCCAGCCGATATGCCCCCATCGCCTATCCGCGCCCGGACAATGTGCTGTCCTTCGACCGGCTGACGAACGTGTCCTTTTCAGGCACCAATCATGAAGAACACCAGCCGGCGCATCTTACGCTGGACGACAAGGACAAGCCGATCGCCTGGAACCTGCCGCGTTTCGGGGAGCCTGCGCAGCGTTACTGCCCGGCCGGGGTTTATGAGGTTTTGGTCGAGGAGAACCTGCCACGGTTTCAGATCAACGCGCAGAATTGCGTGCACTGCAAGACATGCGACATCAAAGACCCTGCCCAGAATATCACCTGGGTGACGCCGCAGGGCGGGGACGGGCCGAACTACCCCAACATGTAGCGGGGCTGCGTCGCCGCGCGGCCCTTGCACCGCCTGCGGGCGCCCCTTACGCTTGTGCTGCAACAAGCGACAGGAGACCTGCGTGCGAAGAACGGTTTTGGGCACGGTCCTTGCAGCAACGGCGCTGATCTGGGGCATCGGAACGGTCGCGCCCGTGTCGGCGCAGACCCTGACGGCGCAGACCGAGGCGCCTAACGGTGTGGCGGGCCCTTATCTGGGTGCCGTATCGGCCGAGCTGACCGGTGACATCGCCGCGGCTGCGCGGCTCTATGACCGTGCAGCCACAGGCGATCCGGACAATATCGATCTGCGCCGACGCGCGCTTTGGCAGCTGGTTCTGGCAGGTGAGGTCGACACCGCCCGCCCCCATGCCGACTACTTGCTACGCCAAGGCGTCGACGATCAGGCGGTCGGGCTGATTGTGATCGCCGAGGAGATCCGCGCCGGGGCGTTTCCGCGCACCGCCGAGCGCTTGGTGGCTGGAAATGGGCTGCTTGACCCGCTGCTGTCGGGGATGATTGCCGGCTGGGCGCTGTCGGTCGACGATATCGACGCCGCCGCGGCGACGTTCGAAGGCATCCAGGGACCCGACGCGCTCAGACGCGTTGCGGTCTTTCACAGCGTGCTCGCCCGTGCCGTGTCAGGCGATATGGAGGGGGCCGCGACCCGGCTCGAAGCGCTCGAGGGGGACGATCTTTTCACCGATGCGCGGTCGATTATCGCGATAGCCGAGATCTGGGCCGCCACCGGGCGTCAGGGCGCCGCGCTGGCCTTGCTCGATGAGGCGGAGAGTCGCGGCTTTCCGCCTGGGATTTTGCAGGATGTGCGGAGCCGGATCGGGTCGGGCACCGTCCCCGGTCTGACCGTCATCGAGAATGCCACCGAAGGCGCCGCCGAGGCGCTCTATACCATGGCCCAGTTTCTGGTCTTGCGGCGGGAGAGCCGCCAGTTCCCGCTGTTTCTGGCGCGGCTTACGCTGCATCTGGCGCCGGATCATGACGAGGCGCGGCTGCTGCTCTCGGGCATTCTGAGCGGAACGGGACAATACGCGCTGGCAATGGACGTCCTGTCCGAGATCGCACCGACTTCGCCGCAGTTCATCCGGGCGGAGACGAACCGGGCGGGAGCCCTGCAGAACGCCGGCCGTGCCGAGGAGGCGATCGGTGTTCTGACGGCGCTGTCGCGCGCGCATCCCGAGAGCCTGACCGCAAGCCTCGCCTTGGCCGACGCATTGCGACGCGAAGAGCGCTGGGTTGAGGCCAGCGATGCCTACAGCGCGGCCATTGATCTTGTTGAGACGATCGAGCGCAACAGCTGGGTGCTGTTTTTCCGGCGCGGGATCGCCTATGAGCGTTCCGATCGCTGGCCTGCCGCAGAAGCGGATTTTCGCCGCGCGCTCGAACTCAACCCAGACGAGCCGAACGTTCTGAACTATCTGGGCTATTCGCTGGTCGAGCTGGGGCGAAACTATGAGGAAGCCGAACAAATGATCCGCACAGCGGTCGAGCGTGAACCGCAAAGCGGCTACATCGTCGACAGTCTCGCCTGGGTCCTGTATCGGATGGGACGGTTCGAAGAAGCCGTCGAGCCGATGGAGCGCGCCGTAGCCCTGGTGCCGTTCGACCCGATCCTGAACGATCATCTGGGCGATATTCTGTGGATGGTCGGGCGCAAGACCGAGGCGCAGTTTCAATGGAAGCGTGCGCTGTCCTTCGAGCCGCAAGAGGAGGAGATCCCGCGGATCCGGCGCAAGCTGGCCGTCGGGCTTGACACGGTCTTGGAGGAAGAAGCGGCCGAGCCAAGCCCGCAAGCGGCCACTGAAGAGGCCGAATGAGCCTGCCTGCCGGCGCGCGCGGGGGTATTGCGCGCGCCAAGCTCAACCTCTTTTTGCATGTTACCGGAAGGCGGTCGGACGGGTACCACCTGCTCGATTCGCTGGTCGTCTTTCCCGAAATGGGCGATCGCCTGACCGTGGCACCGGCCACGACCCTCAGCCTTCGCGTCACGGGACGCTTTGCCGATCAGGCCGGAGCGCTGGAGGACAATCTTGCATGGCGCGCGGCCAAGGCGCTGCAGCGGCATGCAGCGGGTGCCGGGGCGACAATCGCCTTGGAAAAACGCCTTCCCGTCGCAGCCGGGCTAGGTGGCGGTTCTGCCGATGCCGCGGCCGCGCTTGGCGCCCTTCATGACCTTTGGGCGCTCGATCTCCCGGCCCAAAAGCTTGCAAGGCTGGCGCTGACGCTTGGGGCGGACGTGCCCGTCTGCCTGGTTGGCATGCCCTCGCGTATGCAAGGCGTCGGCGACATCCTGTCGCCCGTCCCCCCCTTGCCGGCGTTCTGGACGGTGCTGGTCAATCCGGGCAGGGCGGTTTCCACCCTTGCAGTCTTTTCAAGGCTGCGCTGGCGCCCGCGGCGCGCGGTGGATCTGCCGTCGCGGTTTTCCGCCCTGCCCAACTTTCTACGCTGGCTGGAGCAGCAGGACAACGATCTGGCCGATGCCGCGATGACCGTCGCGCCAGAGATCGGGGCTGCGCTCGACGCGCTTGCCGCCCAGCCAGAGGTTCTTTTGGCGCGCATGTCCGGTTCAGGTGCGACGTGCTTTGGAATTTGTGAAAGCGGCGACTCGGCGCGGCGCGTCGCCGACCGGCTGTCGCGCGAAAACCGGCGCTGGTGGATCACCTCGGCCGGTGTGGGAAACCACGCGGCTGCGGCGCATCAAACGACCCGAGCGACCACATAGCCGGCAAGGTCGCGCAACAGTTCCGTCACCTCGCCCTCGGGCAGGCCATTCAGGGCGGCCTTCGCCATATCGGCATAGTCGAGCGCGCGACGCCGGGTCGCCTCCAGCACCCCATGGCGACGCATCAACGCGACGGCCGCCTCCAGATCCCCGCCGCCGATCCCGCGGCCCGCAATGACCCGCGACCAGAAGGCGCGCTCCTCCTCGCTACCCTGCGCGTAGGCCAGGATTACGGGCAAGGTCACCTTGCCCTCGCGCAAATCGTCGCCGGTGTTCTTGCCAAGGCTTGCTGAGGCGCCGCCGTAATCCAACAGATCGTCCACAATCTGAAAGCTGATGCCAAGCGCATCGCCAAACCCGCGCAGCGCCTCGATCTGTGCGGGCGGTGCGCCGGAGACCACAGCGCCCGCCTCGCAGGCCGCGGAAAACAGCGCGGCGGTCTTGCCGCGGATCACCTTCAGATAGGTCTCCTCATCGGTGGCTAGATTGCGCGCCGTTGTCAGCTGCAGCACCTCGCCCTCGGCAATCACCGCCGCGGCGTTGGAGAGGATCTCCAACACGCGTAGATTGCCGGTTTCGACCATCAGCTGGAATGCCCTGGCAAAGAGGTAGTCGCCCACAAGGATCGAGGAGGTGTTGTCCCAAAGCAGGTTTGCCGTCGGCCGGCCTCGCCGCTGATCGCTCTCGTCGACCACATCGTCATGCAGCAGGGTGGCGGTATGGATGAACTCGACCGTTGCGGCCAGCTTGACCGGGTTGGGCCCGTCATGGCCCAGCAGGCGGGCAGCTGCCAGGGTCAGCACCGGGCGGATGCGTTTGCCGCCCGCCTCGATCAAATGCGCCGTCACCTCCGGAATCCGAGGTGCATGCGCACTGGACATCCGCGCGCGGATCACCGCATTCACGGCGACAAGCTCAGGCTCAAGCAATCCGGCAAGTTGGGCAAGCGGATCTGGGGTCAGCACGGCGCGTTCCCGAGCATATGCGCTCTCCCAATCTCGACTGCCCCCCGGTCTCGCGTTAAGACCCCGGGAATGGTGGAGCTGCTGCGCACGAACGATCCGGCCTTGATCGCCTTCCTGACCGCGCTTCTGGCGAGCGAGGATATAGAGTGCTTTGTGCTGGACGTCCATATGAGCGTCCTTGAGGGCTCCATTGGCATATTGCCGCGCCGCGTGATGGTGGCAAGGCGGGATGCGTTCCGCGCCCGCGCGATTTTGCGCGACCATGACATCGATCCAAGCAATGCAAGCCCGCAATAAGCCGAAGAGCGTCGCGCATTGCGCGCCGAGGCCCGGGGCTTTCGGGGCCGCTATGGCTGCGGGCGTTCGGGGTAAGGGTGATTTTGGAGCAAGGGATGAGCGGTGAGGGGAGGTCGGGCCCAACCTCCGGTCCCGACCCCACCGCCTCCAATCCCGCCGCCTCCGACCCCGCCGTCTCCGACCGCACCGTCTCCGATCTAAGCCATGATGCCTTTCTGGGCGGGCGGTTGTGGCTATGGCAACCGGCAAAGGGCTACCGCGCGGCGACCGATCCCGTCCTTCTGGCTGCCTGCGTCCCCGCACGCGACGGCCAGTCGGTGCTCGACCTTGGCTGTGGCGTCGGGGCTGCGGCGCTTTGCCTGGCGCGTCGCGTTGCCGGGTTGCGCCTGCATGGTCTGGAGGTGCAGACCGCCTACGCGGCGCTGGCCCGTCGGAACGCCGCCGAAGCGGCGATAGCGCTCACCGTACATGACGGCGATCTAAAGGCGCCGCCGGCAGCGCTGCGGCACATCGCTTTCGACCATGTTCTGGCAAATCCGCCTTTCTTCGGCGCAGCGCAGCATACAAGCGCCGCCGATCCCGGGCGCGACGCGGCGCATCGCGACGGCGACACCCCGCTCGAACGTTGGATCGATGCCGGGCTGAAGCGGCTCAAATCCGGCGGCATGCTCACAATGATCCAGCGCAGCGAGCGTTTGCCCGCTATGCTCGGTGCCCTGGCCGGCCGGGCCGGAAACACCACCCTTTTGCCGCTCTCCGCTCGTGCGGGACGGCCGGCGCAGCGGCTTATCCTGCAGACCCAAAAAGGCGCCAAAGGCCCGTTTCGTCTTCTCGCGCCGCTGATCCTGCATAGCGGTGCGGAGCATCTGCGCGACGCCGAGGATTACACGCCTCAGCTGCAGCGCGTGCTTCGCGACGGGGCGTCGCTGACGCTCGTCTAGCTCTTTTTCCAGATACTCTCTTTCTGGTTGATCGCGCATTAATAGAAAATTAACATAGCTGAACAACTTTTGGGCTGTAAATCAGGTCTTCGCGACCATCCGCGCCGAACTCTCGGGGCGACAATCGACAGGATACAGAGGATGCGTAGCGGTATTTGGCTTGTTGTAGTTGCTATGTCTCTGACGCCCGCGCTCGATGCGGTGGCCAAGGAACTCAGCACCCGATATGATCCAATATTCATAAGTTTTATCAGATATTTATCGGCAGGTCTGATGGCACTTATGCTGGCCGCGCTATGCCGCGAGAGTATCCGTCTAAGGCGGGACGGCCTCGCCGCCCAACTGGTTCGCACAGCGCTCATGATGGGGGCGATGACCGCCTTCATAACGGCGCTGTCGATGGTGCCGCTGGCCGATGCTGTGGGCGGTTTCTTAATTGCGCCGATGGTCGCGACGGCAATCTCCGTTCTCCTTTTGGGAGAAAAAATGTCGCTTCGAAAGAGTGTCGGCGCGCTGCTCTCGTTGTGCGGCGCCGTTGCCATCATGCGGCCGGGCCTTGGATTGGAGAGCGGGACGCTGCTCGCGCTTGGCGGCGGGGTCCTGCTGGGCGGCTATTTCGCAGCCTCCCGCGGCGCGGCGCATACCGAGGACGTGCTGGCCGCGATGGCGGTTCAATCGCTGCTGGGGGCGTTCATGGTCGCCCCGCTAGCCCTGGCCCGGGGCCTGCCGTCACTTGATTGGGATCTTGCCTTCGGGGCGGTCGTGCTGGGCGGTATATCGGCCGTCTGCCACAGCCTGACGATCCTTGCCTTTCGTCGAAGCGAGGCCTCTGTGCTGGCTCCGTTCATGTATTTCAACCTTGTCGTGGCCGTCGCAATCGGGATCTTCGTCTTCGGCGAAATGCCGGCCGCCCTCACCTGGCTTGGCCTGGCAGCGATCCTTGCCGGGGGTGTTACCACGGCCCTCAGCCCCGACGCCATCGCCTGGCTGATGGGCCGCGTGCGCGTGCCCAGCCTGCCGGCGCTTCCTGCCCTCCCTGCGGTGCCGCCATTTTCTGCGGCACCCGTTTTGTCGGGGATGCGAAATGCAGCGCCGCGTCTGGCAGCGCCCCGTCTGGCAGCGCCCCGTCTGGCCGAGCATCGCACCATGCTGGAAACCGGTCTTCGCACCGCACGGTCGTTGCGCGATCAGCTGCCCGTCGGGCTTTTGGAGAACGCGCGCCGCGGCCCGTCGCTGCTGTCTAATTTGCTGCAACCGCCGGCGTTGCTCGTTCAGGACTTTCGAGTTTTACGCGACGCGTTGATGACATTCTGGGCGCGGCGTGGTCTAATTGAACGCATGTCGTCATAGGAGGAGTGCTTCATGACTGTGACAGCGCATATCTCTGAGCTTCAAAAGAAACACGAGCATCTTGCAACCGTGATCGAGAGCGAATCGCGCCTGCCGGCGGTGAACCATCTGCGATTGACCGAGCTGAAGCGCGAGAAACTGAGGCTCAAGGACGAAATAGCGCGGCTGAGCAAACTCCGACACTGATCGATGGGCGGTTCTACCGCCCTTTTTTATGCGGGCGCTCGGATGGGGCCACTTCGGTGAGCCCTCATGGATGCGGCGGGGCGAAATCCAAGGCCGGCTTTGCGGCAAAGCAGCCCAAGCGACCGATCGACCGCGGCGCCGTTTTTGCGGCATCTCCGGGTTCAGGTCCGCCAATGTTCAAACAGCGCAACGCACCAGCGTGCCCAATCCGCCCCACGGGCCGGCCTGCCCAGCGTCTCTAGCGCCGCATCGGCCGTTTCGGTGGTAAGGACCCCGCCGCGCCTTACCGCCACCAAGTCGGCTAGGAAGGCGTCGGTGAACTCCGGATGCGGCTGCACGGACAAGCCCCAGGGCCGGTCGGGATCGCCATAAGCCAGCGCCGCATAGGGGCAGCGTGCCGAACCGGCCAACAGGGTCGTGTCTGGCGGCGGCCGGGTCACCTGATCCTGATGCATTGCAAGTTGGGTAAAGCGCGGCTCTGCCCCAGCCATCCAACCCGGCCGCTTCAAAAAATCGTACCCGTGCCGACCGACCGACCAGCCCTGCGACGCTTTCTCGGCCCGCCCGCCAAACGCCTGGGCCATGATCTGGTGGCCGAAGCACACGCCAAAGAGAGGTATTCTGGCCGCGCGACAGGCACGCAACATGGCCTCGAAGGGAGCGATCCAAGCCAGCGGATCGTAAACGCCATGGCGCGAACCGGTGATGATCCAACCATCGACGGCGCGAACATCCTGCGGCGCCGCGCCCTCGCAGACGGGAACGGTCAGAAAGCTGGCATCCGGCGCCGCCGCACCGAGAAAGGCACGGAATAGATCCGTATAGCTGCCATGGGTCGCCTCCAACCCGTCCGGGACTTTCCCGGTCTCAAGAATACCGATCTTCAAAACCGCGCCCCGCCCCCGTTGGCCGCCGGCCGAACCCTTCCCTGTGCCATGTCGTCCGCACCCCCTGTTTGCTTTGCGCGATGTCTTGCAGCGCCGAGCGGCGACGCGCGTCAATAGTCTTGAATGTTAAAGTCGTCGCCAAACGCGTCGAGGCTTTGCATTTCCGCCCGCACCCAAGATCGGAACTTTGCAATATGCGGGCGCGTTTGGGTGCCCGCCTCGCAAACGATCCGATAGCGTGCCGTCGCGCGCAAGGCGGTCCTAAATGGGGCGACAAGCCGCCCGGCCGTGACATCGCGTTCGGCCAGCCACGCCCGGCCCAGCAACACCCCACCGCCCTCAAGCGCATAGTCAAGCGCATGATCGGCCTGACTGAAGCGCGGACCGCCTTCGGGCAGCGGCGCGACACCGGCATGGCGGAACCAGGCCGCCCAATCGGGCGGTTTGGGAAAGGCGCTGAGGCTGTCGTCGTGGATCAATACCGCCCCAGCAAGGCTTGCCGGCGTCGAAAAACGCGCGCCAAGCGCCGGGGTCATCACCGGTGTGACCCATTCCGGTGCGAGATCCTCGGCAAAGAGCGTGTCGGGAACATCGAGGCCGAAGCGGACGGCGATGTCGACCTCGTCGCGGCCGAAATCCATCACACGCAGTGTAGCCGCAAAGCGCAGCTCGATTCCGGGATGCGCCTCGGCAAAGCGAAAGAGCCGCGGCGCCAGCCATTTTGCGGTAAAGGCCGGCCCGGCCGTGACCGTCAAAACGGTCTCGTTGGCCAAGCGCCGAAGCTGGGCCCAGGCGCCTTGCAGCCGCGAGAAGCCATCGGCAAGCCCGGGGGCGAGCAGCCGCCCCGCCTCGGTCAGTTCGACCGCGCGGTTGAGGCGCCGAAAAAGCGGCGTTCCGGCATGAATTTCAAGGCTTTTGATCTGGTAGCTCAGCGCGGCCGGCGTGACATTGAGCTCGGCTGCCGCCTGGGCAAAGCTCAAATGCCTGGCTGCGGCGTCGAAGGCGCGCAGCGCTGTGAGAGGCGGTAACCGATCCATAGTCACTTAAGTGTAGCTTGTCTGAAACCACATCAACACTCGTTTGTGAATTCCCGACCGATCGCCCAATTTCTGCATAACAGAAGCGTCGAGGTCCAAACCCAACACACCCGGCGCTGTATGATCCACCGACCGATGGAGTGCCGCCATGTTCCATGCACGCGACTTTGAAAAGATCGATCCCGTTCTCGAGCCCCGCGCACCGACCCAGGCCGAGATCGACGCGGCGATGGCCCGCAGCCGCGAGCTGCGTGCCGGTGCCTTGCGCGATCTCTGGGCGCGGGTCATGGGGGGGCGGCGCGACACCGAGCCCCGCTAACACCGGGTCAGACCCGAGGATCAGGCCAAATCCTCGGGATCAGGCCAAATATTGCCCCCCATTGGCCGAGAGGGTCGAGCCGGTGATGAATCCCGCCTCGTCCGAGACCAAAAACACCACACAGCGGGCGATCTCATCGGCCTCGCCCAGACGCCCCACCGGGATCTGGGCAACGATGCTCTCGCGCACCTTCTCGGGCACCGCCATCACCATATCGGTGGCGATGTAGCCCGGACAAACCGCATTCACGGTGATGCCCGCGCGCGCGCCCTCCTGGGCCAACGATTTGGTAAAGCCCAGATCGCCGGCTTTCGAGGCGGCATAGTTGGCCTGAGCGAACTGACCCTTTTGGCCATTGATCGAGCTGATCGTGACGATCCGGCCGAATTTGCGCTCGCGCATTCCGGGCCAGAGCGGATGGGTCATGTTGAAGACGCCATTGAGATTGGTCGAGATCACCGCGTTCCACTGATCGGGCGTCATGCGGTGAAAGGGCGCGTCGCGGGTGATGCCGGCATTGTTGATCAGGATCTCGACCGGGCCCAGATCGCCCTCGACCTGCGCGATGCCCGCCTGGCAGGCCTCATAATCGGCCACCGACCATTTATAGGTCGCAATGCCGCTCTCTTCGGTGAACTTTGCCGCCGCCTCGTCATTGCCGGCGTAGTTTGCCGCCACTTTGTGGCCTGCGGCTTGAAGCGCCTTTGAGATCGCCGCGCCAATGCCGCGGCTGCCGCCTGTGACCAACGCCACCCGTGCCATGCCGTTTACTCCTCTATCGGTTTTTGCCTGTGGGGCCGCGCCGGCTGCGGCACCGCCCAAATAGGGTCAGGGACGCTCCACGCACATCGCAACGCCCATGCCGCCGCCGATGCAAAGCGTGGCCAGGCCCTTCTTGACGTCGCGCTTTTGCATCTCAAAGAGCAGCGTGTTGAGCACGCGTGCGCCCGAGGCGCCGATCGGATGACCAATGGCGATCGCCCCGCCATTGACATTCACGATCCCCGGATCCCAGCCCATATCCTTGTTGACCGCCAGAGCCTGGGCGGCGAAGGCCTCGTTGGCTTCTACCAGCTCGACATCCTCGACCTTCCAGCCCGCCTTATCGAGCGCCTTGCGCGAGGCATAGATCGGCCCCACCCCCATGATCGCGGGGTCGAGACCCACCGTGGCATAGCTCACGATGCGGGCCATCGGGTCGATGCCGCGCTTTTCGGCCTCCTTATCGGTCATCAGCACCACCGCCCCGGCGCCGTCATTGATGCCCGAGGCATTGGCGGCCGTCACCGAGCCATCCTTGGCAAAGGCCGGGCGCAGCTTTTGCATCGCTTCAATGGTCGCGCCGTGGCGGATATACTCATCCTTGTCGACCACGATCTCGCCCTTGCGGGTCTTGATGGTGAAGGGGGCGACCTCATCGTCGAAGCGGCCTGCCTTCTGGGCGGCTTCGGCCTTGTTTTGCGAGGCGACGGCGAATTCGTCCTGCAAATCGCGGCTGATCTGCCAGCGCTGGGCGACGTTTTCGGCCGTTTGGCCCATGTGATAGCCGTTGAAGGCATCCCAAAGCCCGTCGCGGATCATGCTGTCGATCATGCCCATATCGCCCATCTTCACCCCACCGCGCAGATGCGCGACATGGGGCGCCATGGACATGCTCTCCTGCCCGCCCGCGACGACGATGTCGGCATCGCCCAGCATCACATGCTGCGCGCCGATCGCCACCGCACGCAGGCCGGAGCCGCAAAGCTGATTGATGCCCCAGGCGGCACTTTCTTGGGGCAGGCCGGCATTGATATGGGCCTGGCGGGCGGGGTTTTGCCCCTGACCGGCGGTCAGGATCTGGCCCATGATGGTCTCGGACACATCGGCGGCCGGCACGCCCGCGCGGTCAAGCGCGGCCTTGATCGCTGCCGAGCCAAGATCATGCGCCGGCGTGTTTGCAAAAGCGCCGTTAAAGCTGCCCACGGCCGTGCGTGCTGCAGCGGCGATGACGACATTGGTCATGCGTTTCTCCCTTCCCGCATCAGACCCTCCGGTCCGCTGGCTCGGTGATATTGCAGTGCCGCAGCGGCCGCATCCGGAAATGCAACCGGCCGCTTGATTGCGCAATACTGTGTCAGCCCGTTCAGGCAGGGGCAAGAAAATCCGCCAGCGGTTTCCAGACCGTCGCGGGGCTGGCGCGCCCGACGATCATGCCGACATGACCGGTGGCGGGCGTGGCCAAACGCGCGCCGGGGATCGCGCGGGCCAGGGGCTCGGTCGCACTTGGCGGGGCAATGCGATCCTCGGTCGCGCAAAAAAGCAAGCTGGGCATGGATAGGCGCGCCGGATCGATGCGGGTGCCCGACAGGCGCCAGAGACCGCGGCCAGTGACATCGCGCAACTGCCAGTCGATAAGAATGTCGCGGGCCGCAGGTCCCGGCAGACCGACGGGGCTGTTTACCCAATCCTCAAGCTCAACGAAACGGCGCGCGTCCCGCGAATGCCGCGGCATCTCGGCGAACCGGCGGAATTTGGCCAGGGTCAAGCCCGGATCGAGCATGGCAAAGAGCAGTTGCATAAGATCGCCGGGGATGACCCCGAATGCCTGCTCGATGGCCAAAAGCGCTTGCGTCAGCTGGAGCGTGCCGGTCTGCCGCCCCAGTTGCCGCAGCGCCGCGGCGACGCCCAGCGCTTCCGAAAAGCGCCAGGGCGCACCGATCAGCGCCAGCCGCGCGACATGCTGGGGCTGGGTTTGGGCCAGGGCGACGGCCAGCGTGCCGCCCATGCAGTAGCCCAGCAGTGCGATCGGACCCTGGCTGGCGGCGACATGCAGCGCGGGAACGAGGCGGTGCTGGGCGAACGCATTCAGATCGAACGCGGCTTCGTCCGGCCCCGCATCGCCCCAATCGAGAAGCAAGGGACGAAGGCCGCGCCCGGCCAGATACCGCATCAGCGAGTGGCCCCGGCCGAGATCGAGGATATAGGCGCGGTTGATGAGCGAAGGCACGGCGAGCACTGCGGGGCCTGTGCCGCCGAAATCGAGAAGCCGGCTCGCCCCTCCCTGCCAGACGACGCGTGGTGCGGAGAGCCGGCGCTTGTGCGGATGCCGCTGCCAGGCTTCGATGCCGGCAAGCATCTGGCGCAGGCGGTCGGTTGCTTCCTGGGTCAACGTCAGCGCATCGGGCGAAGACAAGCCGCACAAGGCCGTGCGCAGATGGGGCGCCCATGGCACGCCGCTCGATGCACGCTCTGCAGCCGAGATGCCCGATTTCAGGATGCTGGCGGCAGCGGCGAGATGAAACGGCAGCGGCGAGGGGAGGCCCGTACGATCAGGCCGCGTCCCCGGCAGGCGGCTCGGCAGCGGGCTTTTCGCGTCCCGTCGCCCGCCCGGCCAGCCAGGACATGTTGGCTTCCCAGAGATCCAAATACGCCGCCGCGTCCGCACGCCGATGGGCCGTCTGATCTGTCCCTGCGCGCGCCGTTGCATCGGCTGCGACCCTCTCTTTCTTCACAGCGATGCTGCCGTCCCGGACATTGAGCCGAGATTTGCGTTGCAGCACCGCAACAGCTCTGCAAGACTGTTTTGCATGAAAGGTTCCATCGGCTGCGCGTCCTGCCGGCTGACGGGTCGCACTTGGTGGGAGGATTGTCGTGTCTCAAACCGAAAAGCAACCCGCAGCGGGCACAACCAGGCGGAATGGCGCCGCTGCGCCGGATGCGCGGCCGGCCGATAACGAAGAGCCGGCCAAAGCGCAGATTGTCGTCATCAAGAAATATGCCAATCGCCGGCTCTACAACACGGCCAAGTCCACCTATGTGACGCTTGAGCATCTGGCCGAGATGGTGCGCGACGGTGTCGACTTTGTGGTGCGCGATGCAAAGACGGGCGAAGACATCACCCGCTCGGTGCTGACCCAGATCATCTTTGAAGAAGAATCGCGCGGGCAGAACATGCTGCCCATCAGCTTTCTGCGCCAGCTCATCCGGCTTTACGGGGACACGCTTCAGGGCGTCGTGCCGAGCTATTTAGAAGCGGCGATGAACAGCTTTGCCCGGCATCAGGAGGAGATGCGCGCCCAGATGCGGGCAGCCTTCGAGGCCAACCCGGCTCTGTCGAATTTTGAGACGCTGGCGCGGACAAACATGGAGCGGTTCGAAAACGCGATGCGGATGTTTGCGCCCTTTCGTTCACCGACGGGGCCGGCGGTTGATCCGCAAAAGACCGATGCGCGCACGGGCAACAGCCGCGCCGAGATCGACGAGATGAAACGACAGCTTGAAACGATGCAGACGAAGCTCGATCAACTGTCGGACAAGGGCTGAGGTCCCCGCCACCGGCGCGCTGCTTTCTTCCAGGCGCCGGAACGGCCCTTTCGAACGTCACGTAGGGCGCCGGTTTGCCGACGCCATACAGGGCGGATCTGCGACGCACTTGCCGCAGGCCATAGTGGTTTTTTTCGCGGGCTGTCGGCCACAATCCGGTTTTCGCCCTCACGCGCGCAGCCGGGTCGCCTGTGTTACCCCCGCATCGACGAGCGCTGGGCGGCCGAAGAGATAGCCTTGCAGACAGTCGATACCGAGATCGCGCAGATAGGCCGCGTCTTCCGGCGCCTCGACGAATTCTGCGACGGTGAACATGCTGAAATGCCGAGCGATAGAGACCAGCGTGCGTAACAAAAGCTGGTTGTCGTCGTTGTGCGCTATACCGCCGATAAAGCTACCATCGATCTTGACCGCGTCGAAGCGGAAGTCGCGAAAATGGCGAAAAGACGTATAGCCCGCGCCGAAATCGTCGAGCGCGAAGGCGCAGCCATAGGTGCGCACCCGGTTCATAAAGGCAAGCGTGCGGCTGGGATCGAGCATGGCAGAGGATTCGGTGATTTCGAAAATCAGCCTGTCGCCGATGTCCGGCGCCTGCTCCATCCGACCCTCCAGGATCGAGAGCCACTCGCTATCGTTCATCGATTGCGGCGACAGATTGACCGAAAGGCGCTGGTGAACTTTGTTCTCCAAGAGGTCGAGCGCCCCGCGCAGCACCTCCCGGTCGACCTGCCGGATCAGACCCAGATGCTCGATCGCCGGCATGAAACTGGCCGCCGGAAGCGGCTCGCCGTCGCTGTCGATAATTCGGGCAAGGCATTCCTGAAACGCGACCGTTTGGGTGTTGTCTGCCCGCACGATGGGCTGCAGCGCTAGGGTCAGCCGCCCGTCGGCAATCGCATCCATCACAAGCCTTGCCCCGGTCACGTAGTGTTCGCGCAGATTGGCGCTGCCATTTCCGTCGCGCGAAAAGCGCAGCCCCTCGATCCGGCCGACCCGTGCCTCGTCATAGGCGATAAGCGCATTGGCATAAGGGTCGCTGGGAAGGGTCGTGCCGCGCTGGCAATGGCAGATGCCGGCCGAGACCGAAACGGTGACCGGACCGGCGGTTGTGCGGATCTCGTTACGGCCGACCCGATCCATCACCTTACGGGCCAGAACCGCCAGCGCCTGACTGCCTGAGCCAACCGCCCCTAGGGCGAATTTTGCCGATCCGACGCGTGCGTAGAGCGCGCGTTCGCTGGGCGAGGCGGCGATTCGCAAGTCGACTTGCGCCACGATCTCGTCGGTAACATCCGGGCCCAGCGCCCGGTTGAGGTCGCGCAAATTGTCAATGCCGAAGAGAAGATAGGCGCGATCCTGCTCGGTCCCCGCATTGCGCAAGTGATCGACCAGCATGGCACGGCCCTCACGCTCTTGCAGATGCGCCTCGCTCGACCCGCGCAGCATGCGCGGATCGACCACCCGCTGGATCATGCCGGTAACCACCGGTACGCCGTTGATATCGCGCCGTCTTGCATGATCGTCGAACCAGGTGACCGTGGCGGGGCCGGTCGGTATCGAAAAGACGAAACGGTTGGTGTCGCCGGGTTTGCAGCGCATTGCCCAGTCGTTGCGTGCACTGCCGTCTTCGCGCATCCCGGTGAATTGAGCGCCGGCGCCGATTGCGGTAAGACCGACCGACTTCATCATGCTGTTTCCGGTATCGCTCCAAACCAGCTCATCGGTCAGCAGATTCCATCGGTAAAGCAACAGGTCGAACCCATCCAGCACGTCACGGTCGAATGTCTCCATCGACGCTTCAGCCATCGGCGTTCTCCCTTCGGTGGCAAGGCGGTGTGGGGTATATCTGTCGCATGCCCGACGCCGAACTTGCACCGCAAGTTCTAACAATGTTCTAACTGAACGCGATAAGTTTTCGCTGGATTGTTGCTGCCCGACCGCCCTGCGGATCGGTCAGGCTGAGGGGATACATGACCGAGCGCTGCAGCTGGTGCGGGAGCGACCCGCTTTACGTCGCCTATCACGACACGGAGTGGGGCGTGCCGGAGACCGACCCCCGCGCGCTGTTCGAAAAGCTCATCCTCGACGGGTTTCAAGCCGGGCTCGCCTGGATCACCATCCTGCGCAAGCGCGATGCCTTCCGTGCCGCCTTCGTGGGGTTTCAGCCCGCACAGATCGCCCCTTGGGGCGAGGCAGAGGTTGCCCGGCTGCTCCAGGATCCAGGGATCGTGCGGCATAGGGGCAAAATCGAGGCGACCATTGCCGCCGCCCGCCTGTGGCTCGACATCGAGGCCGAGCAGGGCTTCGCGCCCTTTCTGTGGCGCTATGTCGACGGGCGCCCGATCCAGAACGAATGGCGCGAAAAATCGGCTGTACCCGCCGCAACCGATCTCTCAACAAAGATTTCCAAAGACCTAAAAAAGCGTGGCTTTCGGTTCTGCGGGCCGACAATCGTCTATGCCTTCATGCAAGCCGTGGGCATGGTCAACGACCATATGGTCGGCTGCGCGCGCCATGCCGAGCTGGCGCAGATCGGCCGCCAGATGGACCCAGTTGTGTAACGGCAACCGCCGTCAGCTTCCGCTTTCGGCAATGACCTGACGCAGGATCGCTTCGGCCTCCGGCGCCGCCCAGTCCGCACCGCCGATCAGCCGCGCCACTTCGCGCCCGTCTCGATCAAGAATGACCGTGACCGGTAGGCCGATGACAGCCGCTTCCCGTCCCAGCATCCCGCGCGGGTCCTTGTGCAGCGGCAGGGCGTCGATGCCGTACTCCTCAAAAAAGCGCTGCATTCCGCTGGGCGAGTTGCGGCCGGTGGCAACGGTCACGACGGCGAAATCCTCGCCGCCCAGCGTGTTTTCCAGCGCGTTGAGCGCGGGCATTTCTTCGCGGCATGGCGCACACCAGGTGGCCCAAAAATTCAGCAGCACAATGCGCCCCTCATAGGCGGCCATCGTCATCTTGCCCCCTTCGGCCGCATCGAAGGCCGCCTGATAAGGCGCCTTGGCCGCGTCGTGCACGATGAGCTTGCGCATCTCGCCCGCACGCGCCTCGCGCAACGCGGCGATCTGCGTCTCGGTCAATGCAAGCGCAGGGCTGGCGCCCGCGGCAAGGGCGCCATACAAGACGACGGCAAGGAAGCGGCGGAAGCTGCTGGAACGGCGCATCGGCATCTCCTTTTGAGGCTGGACGAAGGGCATGAGCGAGAGCAAGGCGAACAAGAAAGATCCGTCGAACCAAATGTGGGGCGGACGCTTTTCCGCCGGACCCGATGCGATCATGCAGGCGATCAACGCCTCGATTGGTTTTGACAGGCGGCTTGCCGCCCAGGACATTGCCGGCAGCCGGGCGCATGCGCAGATGCTCGCCGAGCAAAGCATCATTTCTCATAGCGATGCGACGGCGATCCGAGAAGGTCTGCTCACGGTGTTGTCAGAGATCGACAGCGGCGGTTTTACCTTTTCCGAGGCGCTGGAAGATATCCATATGAATGTCGAGCATGGGCTGCGCGCGCTGATCGGGCCCGCGGCCGGGCGCCTGCATACGGCCCGCAGCCGCAACGATCAGGTTGCAACCGACTTTCGCCTCTGGGTTCGCGAGCAATGCGATGCGATGGGCGATGCGCTGACCGCGCTGATGCGGGCCTTTCTGGTCCAGGCAGAAGGTGCCGAGGGCGCGGGACCCGATCTGGTGATGCCGGGGTTTACGCATCTGCAGACCGCCCAGCCGGTCACCTGGGGGCATCACATGCTGGCCTATGTCGAAATGCTTGCCCGGGATCGCGCACGCTTTTCCGATGCAAGGCGGCGGATGAACGAATCGCCGCTTGGCGCGGCTGCCCTTGCCGGCACCTCCTTTCCCATCGACCGCGCCTCAACCGCGCAGGCGCTGGGCTTCGACCGGCCGATGGCAAACTCGATCGATGCGGTTTCTGACCGCGATTTCGCGTTGGAGTTCCTGTCCTGCTGCGCGCTTTGCGCGACCCATCTCAGCCGCTTTGCCGAGGAGCTGGTGATCTGGTCCTCGGCGCAGTTCCGCTTTGTAACCCTGTCAGACCGTTTTTCCACCGGCTCCTCGATTATGCCGCAAAAACGCAACCCCGATGCGGCCGAGCTGGTGCGCGCAAAGACCGGCCGCATCGCCGCTTCTCTACTAGCCCTGTTGACGGTCATGAAAGGGCTGCCGCTTTCCTACTCGAAGGATATGCAAGAGGATAAGGAACCGGTCTTCGATGCCGCCGACAGTCTGATGCTGGCGCTTGCCGCGCTGACCGGCATGCTGGGCGATCTGCAGCCAAATCCGGCGGCCTTGCGGCATGCGGCCGGCGCGGGCTACGCGACGGCGACCGATCTTGCCGACTGGCTGGTGCGCAGCTTGGGGCTGCCTTTTCGCGAGGCGCACCATATCACCGGGCAAGTCGTGCGCATGGCCGAGGAGAAGGGCGTCGATTTGGCCGAGCTGTCCCTTGCGGATCTGCGAGGGATCGAGGCAAGGATTCAACCGGAAGTTTTTGACATCTTAGGGCTGGACAACTCTGTGGCGAGTAAGGCAAGTTACGGTGGCACTGCGCCATCTCAGGTGAGGGTCCAGATTGAACGTTGGAAGGGCATCCTGGCGTGATCCGCGAGCTTATTCTGCTCGCTATCGTTGCGGGATGCGTCGCGGGGTGCGGGCGCAAAAGCGATCCCGTGCCGCCTGCACCGGCCGACGACCAGGCTCCAACCTTGGACGGCGTTGAAGAAACGGATGAAAATCAGGATATTTCGGCATTGGAGGCCATCGATGAGACCCGAGCGACTTGAGTTCAAGGCTGCACTCGCCGCCGCCGCGCTGTCTGTCATTGTGATTACCGCGCTGGTTTTTGGCGATGCGCGTCATGTGCGTGCCGACGAGGCGGTGGGGCCGGCCGTTCTGACCGTAACCGGTGAGGTGACCCGGACCAATCGCGGCCCTTACGATCCCGACACAGACAAGTTCTTCGGCTACTTCGATAACGAGTTCAAAGATGCGGTGAGCTTTGACTATAAAATGCTCTCGCAGCTCGATGCGGTGAAGGTCAGTGCGGATTTTCCCAAGGACGGCCCTGTCCACATTTTTGAAGGGCCCACGCTTGCAGCCGTTTTGGAAGCGGCAGGGGCGACGGGCGAGACGCTGACGCTGCAGGCGCTTGACGGCTATCAGATCGAGGTCAAGGTGAGTGAGCTGGTCCGCAACGGCGCTGTTCTGGCGCTGCGGCGCGACGGGCGCCCGCTGGGCATCGGCGACTTCGGTCCGCTGCATCTGGTCTTTCCCCGCGCCGAACGGGACGACCTTAAGGATATGAGCGACGACAATTGGATCTGGTCGGTCTACCACATAAGCATCCAGTAGCGTCTGCGCGGGTTCCGTCTCCTCGGAGTTCCTTCTCGGGGCTCCGCCTCGGGGCATCGCGATCGGCTCATGCGATCGCCACGGGCTGGCGCGGGACACAGCACATAGGTCCCAGCATCGGCTTAGCACACGGCAAAGCGGAAATCGACGCACCGGCTTGGCTTGCCTTGAACGCTTGCGCCTTCCAGTCTAGGTGCAAGCGTCTGTCAAAGCGGGCGGAGAGCCGATGTCCACGACGCGCAGTCTGTTCCTGATCCTGACCGTCTTGGGCGGGATCGTACCGATGTTTTACTTCGTGCGCTGGTTTCGCGAGCATGGCTTCGATCTGGGTGGGATGGTCGCGGCGTGGAACGTCAACGATGCTACCACCGGTCTCGTCTATGATCTGACCATCGCCGCGGTCGCGCTGGTGGTCTTTATCGTCGCCGAGGTTTTGGTGCGGCGCGATTGGTGGGTGCTGATCTGTATCCCGGCGACCTTTTGCGTGGGCGTAAGCTTCGGCCTGCCGCTTTACCTCTTCTTGCGGGCGCGCCCGGTGCGCTGATGGATCACTTCCGCTACCGCGACGGCGTTCTGTATGCCGAGGACGTCCCGCTGCCCGACATCGCAGCGGCGGTCGGCACCCCGGCCTACATCTATTCGACCGCGACGCTAACCCGGCATCTGGGGCTTTTTCACGAAGCGCTTAAGGGGCTGCCGCATCTGGTTTGCTATGCGATGAAGGCAAACTCCAACCTTGCGGTGGTGCGGCTGCTCGCCTCGCTGGGCGCGGGCATGGATACGGTGTCGGGCGGCGAGATCGCCCGCGCGCTGCGGGCCGGCGTACCGGCCGAGCGCATCGTTTTCTCGGGCGTGGGAAAGACCGAGGACGAAATCCGCCTGGCCGTGGAGGCCAACATCCGGCAGTTCAACGTGGAAAGCGAGCCGGAGCTTGAACGGATCAGCGCAATCGCATCGGCGCTGGGCCGCCGCGTGCCGATCACGATCCGGGTCAACCCCGATGTCGATGCCCGAACCCATGCCAAAATCGCCACCGGCAAGGCGGAGAACAAGTTCGGCGTCCCAATCGCGCGCGCACGGGCGGTCTATGCGCAGGCCGCGCGGCTGCCGGGGGTCGAGATCGTCGGGGTCGATATGCATATCGGCTCGCAACTCACCGATCTGGCGCCGTTCGAGGCGGCCTATGCCAAACTCGCCGATCTGGTCTCGGCGCTGCGCGCGGACGGGCACGCGATCCGAAGGCTCGATCTGGGCGGCGGGCTCGGTATTCCCTATGCCAGGGACAATGCAGCGCCGCCCTTGCCGATGGAGTACGGTGCGGTTGTTCGACGCACGGTGGGCCATCTGGGCTGCGAGATCGAAATCGAGCCGGGCCGCCTGATTGCGGGCAATGCCGGCCTGCTCTTGGCTTCGGTTGTCTATGTCAAGGAGGGGGAGGGCCGACGGTTCCTGATCCTGGATGCGGCGATGAACGACTTGATCCGACCGGCCATGTATGAGGCCTTTCATGAGGTCGTGCCGGTTAGAGAGCCGCCCGTAGGCGCCGAAACGCAGCCCTGCGACATTGTCGGCCCGGTTTGCGAGACCGGCGATACGTTTGCGCGCAGCCGCCCGATGCCGGCGGTCGCGGCGGGTGCGCTGGTCGCCTTCCGCACCGCGGGCGCCTATGGTGCGGTGATGGCGTCGGAATACAACTCGCGCCCCCTGGTGCCGGAGGTGCTGGTCCATGGCGATCACTTTGACGTCGTTCGGGCCAGACCGTCCATTGAGGAAATGCTCGATCGCGATACCATTCCGGAATGGTTGACCGAATCAGCGCCATAAAGGAGCGCATGCTCCGGGCGGGAAGGAGGCCGCGCGTATGACCGACGGGTCCGATGCCAATCAGTTAGCCTCCCCTGACCAACCGGGGGACCAGACGCGCGTGCCGCATCTCGACCGGACGATCCAGCGGACCCGTATCGCGATCGGGGTCGAGCGGGGCTTGCGTGCCTTCTGGCCGGTCTGGACCTTGGGTTTCGCGATCTATGCCGCTCTGCGGCTCGACGCGCTGCGCTTTCTGCCCGATTGGTCGGGTTTGCCGCTTCTGGGCGTCTGCGCGCTTGGGCTAGCTGTGCTGATCGGCCGCGCCGTTCGGGATTTCCGCTGGCCGCGGCGCAGCGAGGCGGTCGCCCGCCTGGATCGGGAATTGCCGGGGCGACCCATCGCCGCTTTGTCGGACCGGCAGGCCACCGGGCGCGGGGACGTTGCGGCCGCCGCCGTTTGGGCGGCGCATATGCGGCGGGTCGCCGCCCAGGCCGCCCGCGCAAAGGCGGCCGCTGCAGACCTCAACCTGGCTGCACGCGATCCCTATGGGCTGCGCTTTGCGGCCGTTTCGCTGCTGATCGCGGCTTTGCTCTTCGGCAGCGGCACGGTGACCGAGCAGCTCGATGCCGGCCTGTCCTCGCCGGCGCGGGCAAGCATCGAGACCGGGCCGGTGCTGGAGGCTTGGGCGACGCCGCCGGCCTACACGGGCAAGCCCACGCTCTACCTTACCGATCTTACCGAAGAAGACGCTATTGCAATGCCTCAGGGCACCGTGCTGACCCTGCGGCTCTACGGCTCGGACGCGCCGGGCCTTTCGCAGTCGATCTTCACGCCGCCGGCCGGGTCGGTCGATTTCGGGGAGGGCGAGCGCGGCTTTCACCAGACCGAGCTGCGGGCCGACCGCACCGGCCGTCTGACGATCTCGGACGGGTCGCAGACCCTGGCCTCCTGGTCGATCAGTGTTCTTCCCGACATGGCGCCGGAGGTGATCCTGTCCGGCCCGCCGGAGCGGACCGTAGTGGGCGCCGGCAAATTCTCCTATGAGGGTCGGGACGACTATGGGATTGTTGCCGCCTGGGCCACGGTCACCCTGGATCTGTCTCGCATCGAACGGCGCTTCGGCCTGGTTGTTCCGCCCGAGCCGCGTGATCCGATCTCCTTCGATCTACCCTTGCCGCTTAGCGGCGCGGCGACCGACTTTACCGAGACCGAGATTATCGACCTCTCGACCCATCCCTGGGCCGATCTACCGGTCTCCATCGTCTTGCATGCGCGCGATGCGGCGGGCCAAGAGGTTACCAGCCCAGTCTATGACGTGACGCTCCCCGGGCGGCGGTTCTACGAAGCGCACGCCGCCGCGATTGTCGAACAGCGGCGCGATTTCCTCTGGAGCCTGGACAACACCGGGCGCGTTTCGCGCCTCCTCAAAGCAATCACCCATGCGCCGGAGGAGGTCTTCGCCTCGCCCAAGGCGTATCTGATGACGCGCACGGCGATCCGTCGCCTCGATTACGCCCGCCAGGACGATCGCGTCGCAGAGGTGCGCGCGGATGTCGCTGATCTGCTCTGGCTGGCGGCGCTGCTGATCGAAGAAGGCGATATCGCCTCGGCGTTGGAGCGTTTGCGCCGGGCTCAGGAGCGGTTGGCCGACGCGTTGCGCGAGGATGCGAGCGAGGAGGAGCTGGCCGAGCTGATGCAGGAGCTTCGCCAGGCAATGCAGGAATATATGCAGGAGCTGATGCGTCAGGCGCTGGAAGATATGGAGCAGCAGGACCAGGACCAGGCGCAGACCGAGCCCAACATGTCCACCCAGGATCTCCAGGAGATGCTCGAGCGGATCGAGGAGTTGATGCGTCAGGGGCGGCGCGAAGAGGCTGAAGAACTTTTGCGCCAGCTCCAGCAGATGATGGAGAATCTGCAAATGACCATGCGTCCGGGCCAGCCCCAGGACGGGCAGGGTCAGCAGATGATGGAAGGTCTGCAGAACCTCATGCGTCAGCAGCAAGAGTTGGGCGACGAGACGTTTGAGGAGCTGCAAAGGCAATTGGGCGAGGGCCAACCCCAGCCGGGCCAACCCGGACAGCAGCCGGGCACCGATCAGCTGGGCCAACAGCAGGAGGCGCTTCGCCAGCTTCTCGACGAGTTCCGCCAGGGTATGCCGCGCTCGCCCAGCCTGCCGGGGCAGGAGGACGATCCGATGGGCGATGCCCGTCGGGCGCTGGAGGAAGCCGAGCGCAATATGGGCGATGCACGCGACCGGCTAGGCGATGGCGATCCGGGACGGGCGGTCGACGATCAGGCCGAAGCGCTGGAGAACTTGCGCGAAGGGATGCGCAATCTGGCCGAGGCGCAGCGTATGGCCCAACAGCAGACCGGACCGCAAAACGGGACCCAGGCCAACGACAACCCCGGACAGCAGCGCGACCCGCTGGGACGACCGATCGGCGAAACCGGGCAGATCGACGGGTCCGACGTCGAGATCCCGGGCTCCGAGGCCTATAAGCGTTCGCGCGAATTGCGCGAGGAGATCCTGCGCCGGTCCGGCGAGCAGGAGCGACCGCGGCTCGAGCTCGACTATCTGCGCCGGCTGTTAGAGCGGTTCTAGCAGACCCGGCAAGATCGGGGCGCCGCCGGCCCGCGTGCGGGCAGGGCCTGACTGGGCCGAAGCTTCGGCAGTGCGCGGCTTGGCACGGCCGCGGCAGGAGCTTCGCGTGGCTTGTAAGGAGCGCCGCGACGCGCGGCTTTGTCGATAGCCACGCCACCGTCAGGTCAAGGGCAGGCGGGTAGGCGGGCAGGCGGGTAAACGGCCAGAGCGTTTCCCGATCATTCTGGTTCATATCCTGCTGCGGTGAAGAAGTTTGCGCTCTCGTCCGGGGCGATGAGATCGCCGCGGCGGCCGATCGCGTCCCAGAGGCCCTCGACGGTTCGCGCGGCGGCCCTTCTGAGGGAGCGCCTTGCGCTTTGAGAA